>NZ_JBFTME010000006.1:0-371951 GCF_056396805.1 Rhizobium sp. 05N49 | reverse complement strand
GCACCATGGTGTGGTGCGTGACGCGGTAGTCGAAGTCCTTCTTCTGAGCTGCGGTCGGCAGCTCGCCGTAAAGCAGAAGGTAGCAGGCTTCGAGGAAGTCGCCGTGCTCGGCCAGTTGCTCGATCGGATAGCCGCGATGCAGCAGCACACCCTCGTCACCGTCGATATAGGTGATCTTCGATTCACAGGATGCGGTCGACGTAAACCCGGGATCGTAGGTGAAGGAAGCCGTGTTCTTGTAGAGTGCACCGATATCGATGACATCAGGTCCAACCGTGCCTTTTCGCACGGGCAGGTCGACTGATTTTTCACCGATTTTGATTGTAGCGCTTTGATCCGTCATGCTGATCCTCCGGAGTGGCGGTGGCGCCGCAAAAGCGCCATAAGAGTTAAGCGTCCTCAGCGATAGCTATATGATCGGGAAGCTAATGCCAAGTTACCGTGATGCCATTTTGTGCATCGCGGCATCATCTTTTAGGCAGTGCAGCGATGAGCTGAATGCATAGCAGAACACCATGATTTGACTGGTTTTTTCGCTCCTGTGAATTTTCCTCGTATTTCAATCGATTATTGTTTGCGCGTTTTGATCTGAGGTTGCATTCTGACGGTATCCGGGGGCGGGTCCAGGCGATTATGACGGGGTTGGAGACAAGAGAACGGTACGAGCAATCCATTGATGAAAATATGGATTTTGCTGGTGTCGTGCCGCGCGCCGTTGTGCCTCTATCGGCTCGGACGCAGCTTGCGATCCCGTTTCGATGGCAATTGGCAACCGTTGCAAAACAATACGCCGGGTCGTCCGTGCGTATGGCGGCCGAAGAAGCCGGCCACGGTCGCCTCGTTCTCTTCTCGCCGGTCTTCCTTGGTGCGGGTGCTGCAACCTGGTTTCTGGCAGCCTCGAACGTTCCGGCGGTCTCGCTCGGCCTTTGCCTGCTCGTTCTCCTCAGTGCCGTTGTGTTCTGCGGCCACGCCCGGACGAGACTGCGGGCAATACTGCTTGCCCTGCTTCTCTTTGCCGGCGGAATGCTCTCGGCACAGATCGAAACATGGCGGGCAAGGACGCTGATCCTCGATTCAGCCGTGACGACAACGCTGACTGGCCGGGTCGAACGGCGAGAAGGCGATGGTGAAGGGCGCTGGCGTTATATCCTTGACGTCGCCGGCACTGATGCCCCCGAAATCAAGCGTCCTCCCGAGCGCATCTCTGTGCTCGTACGCGGCGCCGCCCGGCCCTTTGAACTCGGCGATATCATAGAGGGCAGGGCCCGTCTGACGCCTCCGGCAGGACCCGCGCTTCCTCACCTCAACGATTTTGCCTTCAGCGCCTATTTTGACGGCATCGGTGCTAACGGCTTCTTCTATGGAGCACCGAAGAAGGTTACAGAACAGCCGGAACAAGCGAGCTCTGTCGGCGAGGCCGCACTGGAGTGGTTCTACCGCCTGCGAAGCGGCATCGGCGATCGGATCCGCTCCACTCTGCCGGGCGACACCGGGGCCTTTGCCGCTTCACTTGTCACCGATGAGAGACGAGCGATCTCGGATGAAACGACGGAGGCACTGCGGCAGTCCGGCCTTGCCCACATCGTGGCGATCTCCGGCCTCAATATGGCACTCTCCGCCGGTATCTTCTTTGTCGGGCTGCGCGTGATTCTCAGCCTGTTCCCCGGTATTGCGCAGGCGTGGCCGACCAAGAAGATCGCGGCTGCCGGTGCACTCGCTGCGGTGACGGCTTACTATCTGATCTCGGGTTTTGCCGTTTCAGCCGAACGCGCCTTCATCATGATGGCGATCATGCTGGTTGCCGTCTTCTTCGATCGGCCGTCGATCAGCCTCAGAAACGTGGCGCTGTCGGCTCTCGTGATCCTCGCGGTCTCACCATCGGAAGTGCTCGGACCGAGCTTCCAGATGTCTTTCGCCGCAACACTTGCCCTGGTCGCCGGATACGACCTCTGGAAAGGGCGGCCGATGCGGGAAAATGCCTTTGCCAAACTTCCGATCATGAAACCTTTCTTCATGGTCGGCGGCTTCTTCGGCGGCATTTTCCTGACGTCTCTCATCGGTGGGTTCTCGACGGCGCTGTTTTCGATCGAACATTTCCACCGGCTGACTGCTTATGGCCTGCCGGCAAATCTCGCGGCCATGCCGGTTATTTCATTCATCGTCATGCCGGCCGGCATGCTGGCGATGCTGCTGATGCCTTTTGGTCTGGATGGCTGGCTATGGCCGGTGGCAGGGTTCGGGCTCGACCTGGTGATCGCCATTGCAAAGGCGGTGGCGGGGTGGGGCGGCAATATAGATGTTGCCCGCTTACCCGGCTGGTACTTTCCGGCAGCCGTCTTCGGCTTCCTGTTGCTGACCTTGCTCAGAACCCGGTTGCGGCATATCGGAACCGTAATAATCACTGTTTCAACGTTCGCTGTTGTGTTGCTTCCATCAGAAGCGATGCCCGACGTCACCATCTCGGAAGACGGCAGCCTGGTCGCTCTAATCGACGGAGAGGCAATGGCTTCAAACCGTGAAAAGCCGCCAGCCTTCATTTTCGAACAATGGCAGAGGGCACTTGCCATCGAAGAGCATCAGAAGCCGGTTATGCTTCAAGCCACCAACACACCCACCGTGTCCGATGGCAAAAGATTGCAGCTGTCAACCGATCAACAGAATGAAGCCAGAGAGACAATGAGGCAGGCACTCGCCATCAGCCCAACGTCACGATTCTCTTGCCAAAAGCGCGCCTGGTGTACCGCCTTGCTGGGCAATGGAAAGAAACTGACTGTCATCGAAAACGCTGCCTATCTGGGGCCGGCCTGCGATACGGCCGATATTGTCGTAACTCCTGTCCGATTGCGCTTCGACCGTTGCCGTTCCGGCGCGCTGCTCTTTACCGCCGAGACGCTGCGCAAGTCAGGTTCTGTCGAGCTTCGCTTCACAGATAGTGGAATCGATGTCGCAACCGCATTCGGCCCATTGCAACGCCCCTGGATGCGCCACCGCGCCTATGACTGGCGCAGCGATACATTCGCAGACGCAAGCCAGTCACCGGTCAGTGATAGCGGCGAATGAGGCCGACGAGCTTTCCCTGAACCTTCACTCGATCCGGTGGGAAAATTCGGGTCTCATAGGCAGGGTTTGCAGCCTCGAGCGCAATCGATGCACCCTTGCGCCGGAAGCGCTTGAGTGTTGCTTCCTCGTCGTCGACGAGGGCAACGACGATATCACCCGGGTTGGCGGTGCTGCCATTTCGGATGATGACGGTGTCGCCATCGAAGATGCCGGCTTCGATCATCGAGTCGCCGCGAACTTCGAGCGCATAATGTTCGCCGGAGCCGAGCATATCGGCAGGAACGGTGATGTCATGCGTATTGTTCTGGATTGCCGAGATTGGCACACCGGCAGCGATGCGGCCCATGACCGGGACGGAGACCGAGTTGCCGTTATCGGCAGCGGGCGCTGGCTTTGCCGGAGCCGGCGCTGCAACGGGCTGCGGCTTGCCGAGGCTGCCTTCGATGACGCTCGGTGAAAAGCCGCGACGTGGCTGCAGGCTGGGGCTGTAGGCCTCCGGCAGTTTGATGACTTCGAGCGCGCGTGCCCGGTTCGGAAGCCGGCGAATGAAGCCGCGCTCCTCAAGCGCCGTGATCAGCCGGTGAATACCGGATTTCGAGGCCAGATCCAGCGCATCCTTCATCTCGTCGAAAGACGGAGGAACGCCCGACTCCTTCATCCTTTCGTGAATGAAAAGAAGGAGTTCCTGTTGTTTGCGCGTAAGCATGGCGTGCACCCCAGTCTTGAAACAAATCCAGAACGGACACTATATGTTCCATATGTGTTCCGCAAGTAGCTAAATTTTCGTAAAACTTCTGTCCATTCTGGTGAGAATTTTATTTTTCTCGCGCCCGGGCCTTCCCGGCCTTGTCTCGCAACACCTGCTGAAGCACATCTCCTTGTGACTGTTGGAGGGGACCTAATGAGCCAAGATACGCTTGCAATCGATCATCTCGTTTTGCCGGTTACCGATATCGACCTTGCCCGCGAAAGACTGGGCAAGCTTGGTTTCACTGTGGCGCCGGATGCCCGTCATCCTTTTGGGACCGAAAATGCCTGCGTTTTCTTTGCCGACAAATCCTATCTGGAGCCCCTGGGTGTCGCGAGCGTCGAAGAGAGCGAGGAGACAGCACACGATGGCAATGTGTTCACCGCCCGCAATCAGGCTTTTCGCTTCCGCTGCGGCAGCGAAGGACTGTCCGCGATTGCCTTTGCGACGGCAGATGCAAAGCACGAACATGCTCGATTCGTGAAGGACAGTATGAGTGCCGGTTCTGTGCTGCAGTTCGAGCGCCCTGTTAAAATGCCGGATGGCACGGAGAATATTGCCGGCTTCCGGCTCGCCTTCGCTGGCGACCTGCGGGCACCGGATTTCTTTCTCTTCGCAGTCGAACGCGTCAATCCGCTTCCTGCCAACCGGACCGCGCTTGAGACCCATGCCAATGGTGTCACAGGCATTGCCGAGATCGCGCTCGCGGCCCCCGAGCCGACAGCCTTCGGTGAGTTCGTTCGCTCCGTGGCAAAAGGCGCATCTACTGAGCTCACGAGTTTCGGGCTGGACGTGCCCACCGGAAACGCAAAGATCAGCCTGATGACCCCGGAAGGGCTGGAGGCTTATTTCGATCTTGCCACGTCGGATACCGATCGTGGTCTGCGCGGTCGGGCGATCCGCTTTGCTGTCGGCGATCTGGCCGTGACAGAAGCGCATTTGGCTGCTAACGGGGTGACCTATACACGCAAGGGTAACCGTATTCTGGTGAAGCCTGCGCCCGGCCAGGGCGTACTCTTCGCCTTTGAGGAAACATCATGAGCTCTACTACCAACTCCGTGGTGACGGTCGGCGAAGGCGCCGGTAAGGTCACCTTCTCCAATGCTTCACGCCTGTCGCTGATTGCTGGCGCTTGCGAAATGGAAAGCCGCGATCATGCGTTCATGGTTGCCGGCACATTGAAGGAACTCTGCGCCAAGCTTGGCATCGGGCTCGTCTACAAGACCTCCTTCGATAAGGCGAACCGGTCTTCCTTGTCGAGCAAACGCGGTGTCGGCCTTGAAAAGGGGCTGGAAGTTTTCGCCGATCTCAAGAAAGAACTCGGCATTCCGGTTCTGACCGACATCCACAACGAAGAACAATGCGCCGAAGTGGGTAAGGTCGTCGATATCCTGCAGATACCAGCCTTTCTGTCTCGCCAGACGGATCTCCTGGTCGCGGCTGCCAAGACCGGCCGCGTCATCAACGTCAAGAAGGGCCAGTTCCTGGCGCCTTGGGACATGAAGAACGTGCTCGGCAAGCTGAACCAGAGCGGCAATCCGAACATTCTGCTCTGCGAGCGCGGTGCGTCCTTCGGTTACAATACGCTGGTCTCCGACATGCGTTCACTGCCGATCATGGCGGCAACGGGCGCCCCCGTCATTTTCGACGCCACGCATTCAGTCCAGCAGCCTGGCGGGCAGGGGGAAACCTCCGGAGGTGAGCGGCAGTTCGTGGAGACGCTGGCCCGTGCAGCCGTGGCAGTCGGCGTTGCCGGTGTCTTTATCGAGACCCATCAGGATCCTGATAACGCCCCCTGCGACGGGCCGAACATGGTCTACCTCAAGGACATGCCGCGACTTCTCGAGAAGCTTCTCGCCTTCGACGCGATCGCCAAGGCCGCCTGAACAGCGGGCGGCATCAGGCTGCCGCGCGGGACGGGCGCTTTTCCTCCAGTGCGAAGCGGGAGAGCATGCGCCCGAGCTGGGACGCCTCGGTGCCGAGCTCCTGGCATGCGGCGTTCGTTTCCTCGACCATGGATGCATTCTGCTGGGTCACCTGATCCATCCGGTTGACGGCAGCGTTGACCTCGACGAGCGCGACCGACTGTTCCGAAGACGAGCGCACGATCGCTTCGATCAGCGCCGTCACCTGCAGCACCTGGCGGTCGATATCGCCGAGTGCCTCGCCGGTACGGTTGACAAGTGCAACACCCGCGGAAACCTGTCGCGACGACGTCTCGACGAGAAGCTTGATCTCCTTGGCGAGATTGGCGGAGCGTCCGGCGAGCTCGCGGACTTCCTGAGCGACGACGGCAAAGCCTTTCCCCGCGTCTCCGGCGCGTGCTGCCTCGACACCCGCGTTGAGCGCCAGAAGATTGGTCTGAAAGGCGATCTCATCGATGGCGTTGATAATATCGCCGATCCTGACCGCTGAGTCCTCGATCTTCTCCATGGCAGTCACTGCTTCACGAACAATCTCGGCGGAATGCGCCGCGCTCTCCTTCGTGGCTGACATCATCGCATTGGCTTCATGGGCCCGCTCCGAGGAGTTTTTCACCGTGACCGTGATCTGATCCAGTGCCGAAGCCGCCTGTTCGAGGGAAGCTGCCTGGCTCTCGGTGCGCTGTGCCAGATCATTGGTGCTGAGCGCGATTTCGCGCGAACTGTCGCCGACCGTATTCGTGGCGGCATAAATGTCTTTCATGGCATCGGAAAGAATGATGATGCTGGTGTTGAAGGTCTCGCGAAGCTTCTCGTAAGTATTGGCGAACTGCTCGTCGAGACGCACGGTCAGGTCGCCGCGTGAGAGACGTTCCAGGCCTGCGCTCAGGCTTTCGATAACGCGCTGGCGCGTGGCATTCTCCACGCTCTTCGATGCGTCCAGTTCGGCATCGCGGCGCATCTGTACCTGCCGTTCCTCGTCCTGCAGCGCGCGTATAGCGTTGCGTTCTTCTGCCGATTCGCGAAAGACCGTGACCGCGCGCGCCATTTCTCCGATTTCGTCGGATCGTCTGACATAGGGAACTTCGCGGGAATAGTCGCCGCTCGCAAGCACCGCCATATAATCGCGCATCGCCGATAGCGGCACGATTGCGCGCCGGCGGAACATGTAGAGCCCGACGACGATAATCACGAAGGAAAGCGCGGCGGCCGATAGCGTAACGGCGGAGAGCAGTTCCGTTTGATCCGCTGCCTGCTTTTCGGCGTCCATCTGGAAGGCGTTGGCCATCGCCACGAGTTCGTTTACGGCCGTTTCGTGAACATGAAAATTCGTAGCAAGCTTGGGGAGCGCCGATTCGATGGCGGCCTTGTCGCCCTTCAGGATTGCGGGTATCGCCTCCTCGTTCATGACCTGCCAGAACGCGTCACCCTTGACGAGAACGTTGTCGAGAAGCTTGCGCTTGAGATCGGCGCTGAGCGGCGTTTCGGACCA
Organism: Rhizobium sp. 05N49; assembly: GCF_056396805.1. NCBI lineage: Bacteria > Pseudomonadati > Pseudomonadota > Alphaproteobacteria > Hyphomicrobiales > Rhizobiaceae > Rhizobium > Rhizobium sp. 05N49. The sequence goes on along the minus strand of NZ_JBFTME010000006.1, from coordinate 364,729 downwards.
ATATTTGCGGCGGTCTTCATAAGCCGACTTCAGAACCGTTTGGATGCGTTCGATATTGGCCTTTGCCGAGGCTGGCTGCTCGACGGCTTCGAGCGCGAGCATGTAGGGTTCGATGACATAGAGCGGCGGCGGGAGAATATCGGCGACAAGATCCTTGCCGTAGATGATCTGCTTATACATCAGCCCGTTCACACGAAGCATGTTGAGTGCGTAGTTCTGCAAGCCGATGGAGGTCACCAGTCCGAGGATGACAACGGCACCGAAAATGGCAAGGCTGCGTGCAATATTGAGTTTCATCTGTGCCCCATGTGAAATGCCGCCAAGAGAGTCGATAAAATCGCGTTCTGGTTGTTTTTGGCGCGAGGCTGCAGCTTTTCATCCCTGCCGTTCCGTATCGCCCCAAGGGCTGAAACGACTGACTTCTGAGGATCTCACACGGGTATTAAAATTAAGCCGGGATGGTTACCGAAGGCTGAAATCAAGGGGCATGTAACCGTCCAAAATTGGGGCTATTCCAGGGATTTTCAGCCGTGGGTTGCTATCGACGGTGGCGGCCTGCCAACATTCTGCCCGGATGGACTGTTTATCATCTTTCGATGGGTGGGATATGCTGACCGACGACTGCCGTTCCCTTCAAAACCCTGACATGAATGTGCTATAGGCCACGTCTGATGCGCTGCTTGAACGTGCAAAATTGCGGCATTGTAATTTGCGCACCTTCGATTAAGACGATTTCAAACGATTTATCCACCCACCGAGCAGGAAGAGACCATGACTGCAATTACCGATATCATCGCCCGCGAGATTCTCGATAGCCGTGGTAACCCCACCGTCGAAGTCGACGTCTATCTCGAAGACGGCAGCATGGGCCGTGCAGCTGTTCCCTCGGGTGCTTCGACCGGCGCGCACGAAGCCGTAGAAGTCCGCGATGGCGGCAAGCGTTATCTCGGCAAGGGTGTTGAAAAGGCTGTCGAAGCTGCCAACACGGAAATCTTCGACGCGATCGGCGGCATCGATGCTGAAAACCAGATCCAGATCGACAAGATCATGATTGAACTCGACGGCACGCCAAACAAGTCGCGCCTCGGCGCCAACGCCATCCTCGGCGTTTCGCTTGCTGTCGCCAAGGCTGCAGCGCAGGCTGCCGGCCTGCCGCTCTACCGTTACGTCGGCGGTGCCTCCGCAAGCCTTTTGCCGGTCCCGATGATGAACATCATCAACGGCGGCGCCCATGCCGATAACCCGATCGACTTCCAGGAATTCATGATCCTGCCGGTCGGCGCAGATTCGATCCGCGAAGCCGTCCGCATGGGTTCGGAAGTTTTCCACACGCTGAAGAAGGAACTGGCGGCACAGGGCCACAACACCAACGTCGGTGACGAAGGCGGCTTCGCACCGGGCCTAAAGAGCGCTCCGGAAGCCCTCGATTTCATCATGAAGTCGATCGAGAAAGCCGGCTACAAGCCGGGCGACGACATGTGCCTCGGCCTCGATTGCGCCTCGACCGAATTCTTCAAGGACGGCAAGTACGTACTGGAAGGCGAAGGCCGCACGCTCGAGCCAGGCGCCATGGCCGAGTACCTGGCAGAACTCGCTGCCAAGTATCCGATCATCTCCATCGAAGACGGCATGGCTGAAGACGACTGGGAAGGCTGGAAGACGCTGACCGATCTCGCCGGCAAGAAGTGCCAGCTGGTTGGCGACGATTTGTTCGTCACCAATTCGGCTCGCCTGCGCGACGGTATCCGCATGGGCGTCGCCAACTCGATCCTGGTCAAGGTCAACCAGATCGGCTCGCTGACGGAAACGCTCGATGCCGTCAACACGGCGCACAAGGCGGCCTACACCGCCGTCATGTCGCACCGCTCCGGCGAAACCGAGGACTCCACGATCGCCGATCTCGCAGTTGCCACCAACTGCGGCCAGATCAAGACCGGCTCGCTGTCGCGCTCGGATCGCCTTGCCAAGTACAACCAGCTGATCCGCATCGAAGAAGGTCTCGGCCCGCAGGCTCAGTACGCCGGCCGCTCCATCATCCGCGCCTAATACGCGCTTGTAAATCAGCCATTTGGAACCCGCGCTCCGGCGCGGGTTTTTTGTTGAGTCTGGCCGGGAGTCGCTCAGAGTCAACGAACGGTTAATCTCTGCGCGCTAGATTGAAATGATTGGTAATGCGTTAGAGCATGCGTGTATGTGGACAAAGCATCATAAGAAGAGAAAGACAGGTCGCTTCGTCATTCCGGCCATGACGGTCGCCTTCCTCTCCTATTTCGGTTATCATTGCATTCACGGTGACTATGGTCTGCGTGCGACGGAGGCGTTCGAGCGCCAGCGTGTCGCGCGCGAGAAGGAACTGGCTGTGCTGAAGGCCAAGCGTGAGCATCTGGAGGCGCAGGTTGCGCTCTTGAGTGACGGCTCGCTGGACAAGGATATGCTCGACGAAAAGGCGCGGTATCAGCTCAACATGTCGCGCGCGGACGAGATCGTCATTTACAATCACTATCGCAATTAACCGAATTTGGGTTAATCTAAAATTCTTATTGTTTATCAATAATTTAACGGCGAATATGAGCCATGCAATTATGGCATTGCTGTGGTCATTTTTCTTCCCTATGGTACGCGCCACCTGAGAACCGATAAACCCATAGGGAGGGTTGAATGGCGTTGCGCAAAACCGCGACCGTTTCCAGCCGCAAAAATAGTGCGAAGTCTGCAGCCAAGGCATCGAATGGCGGCCCTGTCGCCGATTTCGATCGCGATGAAGAGCTGAAGGCCTATCGCGAGATGCTGCTCATCCGCCGTTTCGAAGAAAAGGCGGGCCAGCTTTACGGCATGGGCTTCATCGGTGGTTTCTGTCACCTTTATATCGGCCAGGAAGCTGTCGTCGTCGGCATGCAGATGGCGCAGAAGGAAGGCGATCAGGTCATTACCGCCTATCGCGACCATGGTCATATGCTGGCTACCGGCATGGAAGCCCGTGGCGTCATGGCGGAACTGACCGGGCGTCGCAACGGCTATTCCCACGGGAAGGGCGGTTCGATGCACATGTTCTCCAAGGAAAAGCATTTCTACGGCGGCCACGGCATCGTCGGTGCCCAGGTTTCGCTCGGAACGGGCCTTGCCTTTGCAAACCGTTATCGCGGCAATGACAGCGTCTCGATCGCCTATTTCGGTGACGGTGCTGCCAACCAGGGTCAGGTCTACGAGAGCTTCAACATGGCTGCTCTGTGGAAGCTGCCGATCATCTATATCGTCGAGAACAACCGCTATGCCATGGGCACCTCGACGGCGCGTGCTACCGCGCAGTCGAACTATTCGCTGCGCGGTTCCGGCTTCGGCATTCCCGGCATCCAGGTCGACGGCATGGATGTTCGCGCCGTCAAGGCTGCTGCCGATGAGGCGCTCGAGCACTGCCGCTCCGGCAAGGGTCCTATCATTCTTGAAATGCTGACCTATCGTTATCGCGGTCACTCCATGTCCGATCCGGCGAAGTACCGCACCAAGGAAGAAGTGCAGAAGATGCGCTCCGAGCAGGATCCGATCGAGCAGGTTCGCCTGCGCGTGATGGAAAAGGGCTGGGCGACCGAAGACGATCTCAAGGCGATCGACAAGGAAGTCCGCGATATCGTTGCCGACAGCGCCGATTTCGCCCAGGCCGATCCGGAGCCGGATGCATCCGAGCTCTATACCGACATTCTGCTCTAATCGGGGAGGGAACCCATGCCTATCGATATCCTCATGCCCGCCCTTTCTCCGACGATGGAAGAAGGCACGCTGTCCAAGTGGCTCAAGCAGGAAGGCGACAAGGTCACTTCAGGTGACGTGATTGCCGAAATCGAAACCGACAAGGCGACGATGGAAGTCGAAGCCGTTGACGAAGGCGTCATCGGCAAGTTGCTGGTTCCGGCCGGCACTGAAAACGTCAAGGTCAATGCCAAGATCGCCGTCCTGTTACAGGATGGCGAATCCGCCGACGCGATTTCCGCAGCCCCGGCTGCCGCTCAGCCGGCTCCAGTTGCCGCCCCTCAGGTCGCGCAGGAAGAGAAGCCGACGAATACTGGTTCGGCTGCCGCTCCAGTTCCGGCTGAACCCAAGGCTTTCGTACCGAACGATCCGGAAATCCCGGCCGGTACCGAAATGGTTTCGATGACGGTGCGTGAAGCGCTTCGCGATGCCATGGCTGAGGAAATGCGCGCTGACGACAGCGTCTTCGTCATGGGCGAGGAAGTCGCCGAATACCAGGGTGCCTACAAGGTGACCCAGGGTCTTCTGCAGGAATTCGGGGCTCGCCGCGTCATCGACACGCCGATCACCGAGCACGGCTTTGCTGGCGTCGGCGTCGGTGCTGCCATGGCCGGCCTGAAGCCGATCGTCGAATTCATGACCTTCAACTTCGCCATGCAGGCGATCGACCAGATCATCAACTCTGCTGCCAAGACGCTCTATATGTCGGGTGGCCAGATGGGCGCTCCGATCGTCTTCCGCGGCCCGAACGGTGCTGCTGCCCGCGTCGGCGCCCAGCACAGCCAGGACTACGCAGCCTGGTACAGCGCGATCCCGGGCCTGAAGGTCGTCATGCCCTATACGGCATCCGACGCCAAGGGTCTGCTGAAGGCTGCCATCCGTGATCCGAACCCGGTCGTCTTCCTCGAAAACGAGATTCTCTACGGCCAGCATTTCGATGTACCGAAGCTCGATAATTTCGTTCTGCCGATCGGCAAGGCCCGCATCCATCGTCCGGGCAAGGATGTCACCGTCGTCTCCTTCGGCATCGGCATGACCTATGCAACGAAGGCGGTCGCCGAACTCGAAAAGATCGGCATCGATGTCGAACTGATCGATCTGCGCACGCTTCGTCCGATGGACCTTCCGACCGTGATCGAATCGGTCAAGAAGACCGGTCGCCTGGTTACCGTCGAGGAAGGTTATCCGCAGAACTCGGTCGGCACGGAAATCGCCACGCGCGTCATGCAGCAGGCCTTCGACTATCTCGATGCGCCGATCCTGACGATCGCCGGCAAGGACGTTCCGATGCCTTACGCCGCAAACCTCGAGAAGCTTGCGCTTCCGAATGTCGGCGAAGTAGTCGATGCGGTGAAGGCAGTCTGCTACAAATAGGAGATTGACCTATGACAAACGTTGAATCGCTGATGCGGATCACGTGGTCGATCTACTGGAAGCACATCCTGACGACCATGCTGGTCGGGATCGTTTGGACTGTGATATCAGGCCTGTTCCTAGGCCTGATCGAAAACTTGTTTCGGCTTTCTGACGAAGCATCGATTTTAGTTCGAGCGGCAACACAGTTGGTGGTCGTTTTGGCGGCTTCCTTTTTCACACTAAATTACTTTCTCGCAGAAAGTATCGGCAAGAACGTTCGCGGGAAAAGACTTGAACTGGTAAGCGACGTACCGGGAGAGACAAGCGATGCCCATTAATATCACAATGCCTGCCCTCTCTCCGACCATGGAAGAAGGCAATCTGGCCAAGTGGCTGGTCAAGGAAGGCGATCAGGTCAAGTCCGGCGATGTGATCGCCGAGATTGAAACCGACAAGGCGACGATGGAAGTCGAAGCCGTCGACGAAGGCACGGTTGCCAAGATCGTCGTTCCGGCCGGTACTGAGGGCGTTAAGGTCAACGCCCTGATCGCGGTTCTCGCTGGCGAAGGCGAAGATGTCGCCGCTGCCGCAAGCGGCGCCGGCTCTGCCGCTCCGGCTCCGAAGGCTGCAGCCGCTCCGGCCCCGGCTGAAGCAAAGGCTGAGGCTGCACCTGCGCCGGCTGCACCTGCTCCGGCTGCAGCCGCCCCGGCACCGGCTGTCGCCTCATCGGGCGCCCGCACCTTCTCCTCGCCGCTCGCCCGTCGTCTCGCCAAGGAAGCGGGTATCGATCTTTCCGCCGTTGCTGGCACCGGACCGCATGGCCGTGTCGTCAAGAGCGACGTTGAAGCTGCTGCTGCAGGTGGTGGTGCCAAGCCGGCTCCCGCCGCGGCCCCGCAGGCTGCTGCACCGGCTCCGACCGCTGCCGCGCCGAAGGGTGCTTCGGACGATGCCGTTCTCAAGCTCTTCGAGCAGGGCTCCTACGAGCTTGTGCCGCATGATGGCATGCGCAAGACGATTGCCCGTCGCCTCGTCGAATCCAAGCAGACCGTTCCGCACTTCTACGTTTCGGTCGATTGCGAACTCGACGCGCTGATGGCGCTGCGTGCCCAGCTCAACGACGCTGCTCCCCGCAAGGACAGCGCTCCGGCCTATAAGATCTCGGTCAACGACATGGTCATCAAGGCCCTGGCGCTTGCACTGCGCGACGTTCCTGATRCCAACGTCTCCTGGACCGAAAACGCCATGGTCAAGCACAAGCATGCCGATGTCGGCGTCGCTGTCTCGATCCCCGGCGGTCTGATCACCCCGATCGTCCGCAAGGCCGAAGAGAAGACGCTCTCGACCATCTCGAACGAGATGCGCGATCTCGGCAAGCGTGCCAAGGACCGCAAGCTGAAGCCCGAGGAGTATCAGGGCGGCACGACCTCGGTCTCCAACATGGGCATGATGGGCGTGAAGAATTTCGCAGCCGTCATCAACCCGCCGCATGCGACGATCCTCGCAGTCGGCGCGGGCGAGCAGCGTGTCATCGTCAAGAACGGCGAAATGGCGATTGCAACGGTCATGACCGTCACGCTCTCGACTGACCATCGCTGCGTCGACGGTGCTCTCGGCGCCGAACTGCTTCAGGCTTTCAAGGGCTACATCGAAAATCCGATGGGCATGTTGGTCTAAGCAGGACGCGGGAGGGCGGACATGACGAAGACTGTTCTTTGCTATGGTGACTCGCTGACCTGGGGCTATGACGCCGACACGATCGGTCGTCATGCCTATGAGAACCTCTGGCCGAGCGTGCTTCAGGCTACGCTCGGAAGCGAGGCTCGCGTCATCGCGGAAGGCCTGAACGGCCGCACCACCGCCTTTGACGACCATCTTGCTGATTGCGATCGCAACGGCGCACGCGTTCTGCCGACCATCCTGCAGACGCATGCGCCGCTCGATCTCGTCATCTTGCTGCTCGGCACCAACGACATGAAGCCGGTTGTCGCCGGCTCGGCCTTTGCCGCATGCCAGGGCATCGGCCGTCTGGTGCGGCTGATCCGCAATCATGCCTGGCCCTTCGAATTCGACGGGCCGGAGATCCTGATCGTGGCGCCGCCGGCGATCTGCGAGACGGGCAATGTGCCCTTCGCGGCATCCTTCCCCGGCGGTATCGAGGAATCGGCAAAGCTTCCGACGCTTTACCGTGACCTTGCCGATGAACTCGGCTGTGGCTTCTTCGACGGCAATTCCGTTGCCAGGACCACGCCGCTCGACGGCATTCACCTCGATGCAGAAAATACACGCGCGCTCGGTCGGGGCCTGGAACCCATCGTGCGGGTGATGCTGGGGCTCTGACGGTGGCCGCCTTCCTCGCCCTCCGAGAGGCCTCCCGCCGGGATGCCTCGGAACTGGCGATCCTGGCGGATATCGCGTCTCACGGTTTTGCCTCATGGCTCTGGTTTGCCGATGTTGCCAGCGGCATGAGCGATACCCCGCTCGAGCGGGGCCGGCTGAAGATGAGCGATGAGGCGCTCGGCGGCTGGAAGAACGCCATCATTGGCGAGGCCTATGACGAGATCGCCGGAATGGCGATCGGCTATGAAGTGGATGAAGGCATACGCGATCTCGAAGCCCGCCATCCGGCCCTTGAGCCGATGCTGGCGATGCAGAGATCGGTGATCGGGCATTGGTTCATTGGCAGTCTCGCGGTCTATCGCCATATGCGCGGTATCGGCATCGGCAAGAGGCTGCTGGAAGATCAGCTCGCAAGGGCAGATCGGCTGTCGGTTAGCCTGATCACGTCGGATAGTAACGAAGCGGCTCTGTCGCTTTACGGAAGAAACGGATTTTCGGAAGCGGCGCGTATGAATGCCGTGCCGCTCTTCGATAACAGCAAGAAGCACGCATGGGTTTTGATGACCCGCGCGGGAGCGTAACAAAGGCAGGAAAGCAATGGCTCAATCCTACGACGTCATCGTCATCGGTTCCGGTCCCGGCGGCTATATCGCCGCCATCCGCGCCGCACAGCTCGGCCTCAAGGTCGCCTGCGTCGAGCGCGAACATTTGGCCGGTATCTGCTCAAACTGGGGCTGCATCCCGACCAAGGCGCTGCTGCGCTCCGCAGACGTCCTTCACACCGCCCAGCATGGCAAAGACTACGGCCTGGTGCTGGAAGGCACGATCAAGCCCGATATCAAGGCGATCGTCACCCGCTCGCGCGGCATCGCACATCGCATGAACAACGGTGTCGGCTTCCTGTTCAAGAAGAACAAGGTCGATGTCATTTGGGGCGAAGCCAAGATCACCAAACCCGGCGAGATCGTCGTTTCAAAGACGATGAAGAAGCCGATGGAACCGATGGGTCCGGTGCCGAAGAATGCGCTGGGCGAGGGCACCTACACCGCCAAGCACATCATCGTTGCGACCGGCGCCCGTCCGCGCGCCCTGCCGGGCATCGAGCCGGATGGCAAGCTGATCTGGACCTATTTCGAAGCAATGAAGGCTGACGAACTGCCGAAATCCCTGCTCGTCATGGGCTCGGGCGCCATCGGCATCGAATTCGCAAGCTTCTATCGCACCATGGGTGTCGACGTCACTGTCGTCGAAATCATGAGCCAGGTCATGCCAGTCGAGGATGCGGAAATCTCCGCGCTCGCCAAGAAGCAGTTCGAACGCCAGGGCATGAAGATCCATCTTGAAGCCAAGGTGGCCAAGGTGGAGAAGGGTGCAAACTCGATCACCGCGACCATCGAGAAGAAGGACGGCACGACCGAGACGATCACCGCCGACCGCATGATCTCGGCCGTCGGCGTGCAGGCCAACGTCGAGGGCATCGGCCTGGAAACTGTCGGCGTCAAGACCGATCGCGGCTTCATCGTCATCGACGGTTACGGCAAGACCAACGTGCCCGGCATTTACGCAATCGGTGACGTCGCCGGTGCRCCGCTTCTGGCTCATAAGGCAGAGCATGAAGGCGTCATCTGCGTCGAGAAGATCGCCGGCCTGCCGAATGTCCACCCGATGGACAGGCAGAAGATCCCGGGCTGCACCTACTGCAATCCCCAGGTCGCCTCCGTCGGCCTGACGGAAGCCAAGGCCAAGGAGCAGGGCCGCGACGTCAGAGTCGGACGCTTCCCCTTCAGCGCCAATGGCAAGGCCGTCGCGCTTGGCGAAGACCAGGGTCTGGTCAAGACAATCTTCGACAAGAAGACCGGCGAGCTGCTTGGCGCCCACATGGTCGGTGCCGAAGTCACCGAACTCATCCAGGGCTTCGTCGTTGCCATGAACCTGGAGACGACGGAAGAAGAACTGATGCACACGATCTTCCCGCATCCGACGATTTCGGAGACGATGAAGGAAAGCGTGCTGGATGCTTACGGCCGCGTTCTGAACGCTTGATAATTTCCTGATCTGCCCTTTATCCGGGGATGGAAAATTCCGTCCCCGTCAGGGTGGAAAAAACGAAAGGAAATCATCATGTCTATGGGCACGCAGTCGCTTCTCATCTTTCTGCTGATCGGCCTTGTCGCGGGCTTTCTCGCAAGCCTGGTCGTTGGTGGGGGTGGGTTGATACGGTGCCTGCTCAGCGGCATCATCGGCGCGTTCGTGGGCGGATTTCTGTTCAATGCGCTGGGTATATCGCTGGGCATTGAAAATGCATTGGTGGTTCAGATCATCCACGCAACAGTCGGCGCCGTTGTCGTGGTGCTGATCGCAAGGGCGATAGCGTAGGGCAAGGAATAGGATGGAAGGCGTCGGCTGGATATCGGCAATCATCATCGGCGGACTTGCGGGCTGGCTTGCGGGCAAGTTGATGGAAGCGCGTTATGGCGTCTTGCTGAACATTGTGCTCGGCATCGTCGGCTCGGTCGTCGCTACCGCCATCCTGGCGCAATTCCACATTGAGGTCGCCGGTGGAAGGTTCGGCTATTTCGTAACCGGCTTCATCGGCGCCTGCCTGCTGATATTCTTCGCGCGGCTGGTTCGAAGATAAAGTGCGAAGATCGGGCGCATCTCCTCAGATCGAAAGATTTGAATAAAGGAGCGATGCGCAATATGAGAAGCCGGGCCGCATGGGGCGGCGGAAAGTTGAACTGACATGGTCACCATTCTCGACACGATCAATCCCGACGTAAAGCGCGTGCGGCATCCGGAAAAGGCGCATCGCCCCGATACGGAAGTCCTGCGCAAGCCGGACTGGATTCGTGTGAAGGCGCCGACTTCGAAAGGCTATGCCGAGACCCGTTCGATCGTGAAGGAGCACAAGCTCGTCACCGTCTGCGAAGAGGCAGGCTGCCCGAATATCGGCGAGTGCTGGGACAAGAAGCACGCCACCTTCATGATCATGGGCGAGATCTGTACCCGCGCCTGCGCCTTCTGCAATGTCGCCACCGGCAAGCCGAATGCACTCGACATGGCCGAGCCTGAAAACGTAGCAAAGGCCGTCAAGCAGATGGGCCTCAGCCACGTCGTCATCACCTCTGTCGATCGTGACGATCTGGAAGACGGTGGCGCCGAGCATTTCGAAAAGGTGATTTGGGCAATCCGTGCCGCATCGCCGCTGACGACGATCGAGATCCTGACGCCAGACTTCCTGAAGAAGCCCGGTGCGCTGGAACGTGTCGTCGCCGCCAAGCCCGATGTCTTCAACCACAATATGGAAACCGTTGCCGGCAACTACCTGACGGTTCGCCCCGGCGCACGCTATTTTCATTCCATCCGCCTGCTGCAGCGCGTGAAGGAACTCGACCCCACCATGTTCACCAAGTCCGGCATCATGGTCGGCCTCGGTGAGGAACGGAACGAGGTTCTTCAGCTCATGGATGACCTGCGCACCGCCGATGTCGATTTCCTGACGATCGGCCAGTATCTGCAGCCGACCCGCAAGCACCACAAGGTCGAAAGCTTCGTCACGCCGGAAGAGTTCAAGTCCTACGAGACGGTCGCCTACACCAAGGGCTTCCTGATGGTTGCTTCCAGCCCGCTGACGCGCTCCTCGCACCATGCCGGCGACGACTTCGCCCGCCTGAAGGCCGCACGCGAGAAGAAGCTGCTGCTGGCGGCAGAATAAGCCCCTGTCTCCTGGTTTGAAGAAGCCGCGGCGATTTTTTTGCCACGGCTTTCTTCATGCGCTTCGTTGTCATCTTCAGGTCATGTGAAGCAGCTAGCCAGCACGCCGCTTTCCCGGTTGCCGTCGGCAAACGGCTAGGAGGACTGGAGTATGCAAGGGCAGGCCGACCAAACGATCAACTATGTCGATGACGTTTTTGCAGCCGCCCGCATCCGTGATGCAAGGCGCATCATGGTGATCGGCTGCTCCGGCGGAGGCAAGTCGACGCTTGCGCAGAAGCTGGCGCGTCGGTTCGAACTCACCTATCTCTCGATCGACCGCGATATTCTCTGGCTGCCCGGATGGGTGGAACGCAGCAAGGAAGAGCAGCGCCACCGGATCGTCGAAAGGATCGCCGGCGAGCGCTGGATCATGGACGGCACCAATACCTCCACTTTCGATATCCGCCTGCCGCGCACAGATGTCGTCATCTGGGTGCGTATGCCGCGCCTGCTCTGTGTCTGGGGTGTGGTGACGCGCTGGCTGAAGCATATCGGCCGCACACGTCCGGACATGGCGCCGGGCTGCATAGAAAAGGTGGACTGGAAGTTTCTGGAATTCATCTGGACCTTCGAGACGAAATTTTCGCCGCGGGTGACTGCCGCCATCGCAACCCATGGGCCGCATGTGCCGGTTTTGCAGGTGAAATCCCGCAGCCAAATGCGCGCGCTTCTTGATCTTCTCGGTGTGCCGGCTTAACTGCGCTTCATGCCGCAATTCGAAACGCATCGCCCCGTCCCGCACACGCCCGGCCAGATGTTCGACCTCGTGTCCGATGTCGAACGCTATCCGGAATTTCTCCCGCTTTGCGAAGCCCTGTCGGTGAAGAACCGCAAGGAACGCGACGGCAAGTTGCTGCTGATCGCCGATATGACCGTCGGCTACAAGGCGATCCGCGAAACCTTTACCACGCAGGTGCTGCTGAACAGGGCCGAGCGCATCATCGATGTCAAATATATCGACGGTCCGTTCCGCTACCTCGACAACCGCTGGCGGTTTGTCGAGGCGGAAGGCGGCGGCTGCACGGTCGATTTCTTCATCGATTATGAGTTCAAGAGCCGTATTCTTGGCGCGCTGATGGGCTCAATGTTCGACAGAGCTTTCCGCATGTTCACGGAAGCCTTCGAAAAGCGGGCAGCGACGATCTACAGCCTGTAGAACCTTGGTCAGCGATCGATGAAATGGTCGAAGATCTGTGTTGCCGGATAGGCATAGGAACCGCGATCGGTGAAGCTGTAGCGATACAGGCAGCCTCTGAGCGCAGCGTTGTAGAGCAGGCTGGTGGTATCAGGCGATCCGCGATAGCCCAACGCTTCCGGCTGGCAGCGGCTGAGCGCATGGTCGTATTTGCGCAGCAGGACTGGATCGGAATCCACCCGCACGCCGCCGTAAACCTGATAGTTGGATGGTGCTTCAGCCGCAGAAACGCAGGCGAGGCTCAAGACGACACCGATGCATGCGAAATATCTCATTTGACTGGTTCCTCAATACGGCTCTTGCCTGGACGCGGCAGAAACTGACGTTACTGCCTTTTGTTGCGTTACTCAAAATCACACAATCTCGATAAGCATTTGAAGTGCCGTGCGGATCGTCGCCAGCCGGACATCCGTGCGGCCGATGTCTCCGTACAGCATCTTACGATGGACAAGCTTACCTGAACGTGATTTCGCCGCAAGATGCACCAGCCCGACCGGCTTTTCCGGCGAGCCGCCGCCAGGACCGGCAATACCCGTGACAGCGACCGCCAGGTGGGCGCGGGAGCGGAAGAGGGCGCCATGCACCATCTGCCGGGCCGTCTCCTCCGAAACCGCACCGAAACGGGCAAGTGTTTCCTCCTGCACGCCGAGCATCTGCACCTTGGCCACGTTCGTATAGGTCACGAAGCCACGATCAACGACAGCGGACGATCCCGAAATTTCCGTGAGCGCGCCGGCAATCAGTCCGCCCGTGCATGATTCCGCTGTCGAGACCATGAGGCCTGCAACCGTGAAGTCCCGGATGATGTCTTCCGCCATCGCCGTGATGTCTGCGGGAAACAGGCTCATCGCTTCGTGCTTCCATAGACGACGGTTGCGGTTGCGATTGCCGCGATGCCTTCGCGGCGGCCGACGAAGCCGATCTTTTCGTTGGTGGTGGCTTTTACCGAGCAGCGCTCGATGTCTATGCCGAGAAATTCCGAGAGATTGGCGCGCATCGCCTCGCGATGTGGTCCGACCTTCGGCGCCTCCGCAATCAGCGAGACATCCGCATTGGTAATCGTGCCGCCGTGCGCGCGCACGATCTTTGCAGCATGTTCGATGAAGATACGGGATGCAGCACCCTTCCATTGCGGATCGGAGGGCGGGAAATGGTCTCCGATATCGCCAGCGCCACAGGTGGCAAGCAGCGCGTCCGTCAGCGCATGCAGCGCCACATCCGCATCTGAGTGGCCCTTGAGCTTCTGGTCGTGCGGAATGAAGACGCCGCAGAGCGTCACGCCGTCGCCGGGCTCGAGCTGATGCACGTCATAGCCGTTGCCGGTCCGCACATCGGGAATACGGGCGCCCGAGAGTTTGTCGTCAGCCATGGTGATATCGCTCTTCACTGTCAGCTTTACGTTCGTTGCAGCGCTTTCGACGATGGTCACGGGAATGCCGAACCACTCGGCAATCGAGGCATCGTCGGTGAAATCCGTCTTGCCGCTTTCCGCTGCCTTTTCATGCGCTTCGAGGATCGTGGCAAAATCGAAGGATTGCGGCGTCTGGGCCGCATAGAGCTGATCGCGGGGAATGGTCTTGAGCACGGTTCCGTCGCTGCTGGCCTGCTTCAGCGTGTCGGCAACAGGCACGGCAGGCAATACGGCTGGCGCGCCGGCCGAAAGCGTATCGGCGATCCGGTCGAGAAGCTGGTGGTCGAAGAAAGGACGCACCGCATCATGGATGAGCACATGACTGATGCCCTTATCCCTAAGGTGCCGAAGACCTGCCAGCACCGACTGCTGTCGGGTCGCGCCACCGTGAACCGTCTCGATCGGCGTTGCCGAGATGATGTGCCGGGATGCTCTGGCAAAGAGTGCCTCGTCGTCGGGATGGATGACGACGACAATCTGCGTTGCCGGTTCCCATGTCATGAAATTTTCAAGCGTGTGGACGATAACCGGTTTGCCGCCGATCATCCTGTATTGCTTGGGGCCTTCCTCCGACGATCCGGCGCGTTCCCCACGGCCTGCCGCAACGACGACAATCCCAGCCGATATCGGTTGCTTAGTATGCATTTGCAGCATAAATCCCTGAAATATGCGGAATGGATGTCAGTTGCTCTATCGTCTTGCTTCGGCCTTTTCCAGCATTTGCCCAAAAAATATCAATTCGGGCTCGACCCTCTTGGCAAGCCGTAGATCTATGGCTAAAAATAATGCAGTTACATGGTGTGCCTGAAAGATAATCATTTGATTTCCAAGGACCTCGCAACGCCTTTTCGAATCGGACCGGTGTCCGTGCGGAACCGCGTTGTGCTTGCGCCGATGTCGGGTGTGACGGACATGCCGTTCCGAGAGCTCGCCTGGCGTTATGGCGCAGGCCTCGTCGTGACCGAAATGGTGGCAAGCCGGGAGCTGGTGAACGACACTGCCGAATCCTGGGCACGCCTTCGGGCCGCCGGTTTCCGTCCTCACATGGTGCAGCTCGCCGGTCGCGAGGCATATTGGATGGCCGAAGCCGCCAAGATCGCGGCCGATCATGGCGCCGACATCATCGACATCAATATGGGCTGCCCGGCCAAGAAGGTCATCGGCGGATATTCCGGTTCGGCGCTGATGCGCGACCCGGATCATGCGCTTGAACTTGTCGAGGCGACGGTCAGGGCTGTCGATATCCCCGTGACGCTGAAGATGCGTCTCGGCTGGGACGAGAATTCCATCAATGCGCCGCATATCGCGAAGCGCGCCGAAGAGGCGGGGGTGAAACTCATCACCATCCATGGCCGCACCCGCATACAGTTTTATACGGGCAGGGCGGACTGGGATGCAATTCGCCACGTACGCGATGTCATTTCCGTGCCCCTGATCGCCAACGGCGATGTCGAAACGGCTGAGGATGCGCAGGAGATCTTGCGTCGCTCGGGCGCCGATGCCGTGATGATCGGCCGCGGCAGCCAGGGCAGGCCGTGGCATGCCGGTGTCCTGGCAGGAGCCCGTGAACCCGAGCGCGAGGAGATTGCTGCAATTGCCATCGAGCACTATCGCATGATGCTGGAATTCTATGGCGAGGCAGTTGCCGTCAGGCACGCCCGCAAACATCTCGGCTGGTATCTGGAGCGCTTCGCGCCGGACCTTTCCGGCGAGGGAAAGGCTGCGATCATGACATCGCGCGATCCTGATGATGTGATCGCCCGTTTCGGCGATGCGATGGCGGCTGGTGCGGTAGAGCGGCGGGAGGCGGCATGAGCACGGACGGCACGACTTCCCCTGAAAATGCGGTCAACACCATGGCGATGGCAGTGCTGAACGCTATCCAGAACCCTGTCGTCATGGTCGATGAGGGCGGTTTCATCGTCTTTGCCAACTGGGAGGCCGAAGCCTTCTTTGGCGCCAGTGCCGCGCATCTCTCCCGCTACCGCATTTCGACCTTCATTCCCTTCGGCAGCCCGCTCCTGGCCTTGATCGACCAGGTGCGCGAACGCAAGGCCCCGGTCAATGAATACCGCGTCGATTTGAGCTCGCCGCGTCTCGGCCAGGACAAGCTTGTCGATCTCTACGTTGCCCCCGTCATTGCCGAGCCGGGCTCGGTCGTTGTCGTCTTCCAGGAACGGTCGATGGCAGACAAGATCGATCGGCAGCTGACACATCGTGCGGCAGCCCGCTCGGTCACGGGTCTCGCCTCCATGCTTGCGCATGAGATCAAGAATCCGCTCTCCGGTATCCGCGGTGCTGCACAGCTTCTCGAACAGTCCGTGATCGACGACGACCGCGCGCTGACGCGGCTGATCTGCGACGAGACCGACCGCATCGTTTCGCTGGTCGATCGCATGGAAGTCTTTTCCGATGAGCGCCCGGTCGACCGCGTGCCGGTCAACATCCATTCCGTGCTTGATCATGTGAAGGCCGTCGCAAAGGCGGGCTTTGCCCGCAATATCCGCGTGATGGAGAATTACGACCCGTCGCTGCCGGCCGTCTACGCCAATCGCGATCAGCTGGTGCAGGTCTTCCTCAATCTGGTCAAGAACGCTGCCGAAGCCGTCGGCGATCGTCCGGATGGTGAGATCATCCTGACGACCGCCTATCGCCCGGGCATCCGCCTTTCGGTCGCCGGCACGCGCGAAAAAATCTCGCTGCCGCTGGAATTCTGCGTCATCGATAATGGTCCTGGCGTGCCGACGGACCTGCTGCCGCATCTTTTCGACCCCTTCATCACCACCAAGACGAATGGCAGCGGCCTGGGTCTCGCCCTCGTTGCCAAGATCATCGGCGATCATGGCGGCATCATCGAATGCGACAGCCAGAACAACCGCACGATTTTCCGCGTCCTCATGCCGGCCTCCAAGGATGCCTCGCTTGACGACGCCGCTATTGCAAGCTCGACAGGACCCAATAGATGACAGCCACGATCCTCGTTGCAGATGACGATGCGGCCATCCGCACGGTGCTCAATCAGGCCTTGAGCCGCGCCGGTTACGATGTGCGCATTACTTCCAATGCCGCGACGCTGTGGCGCTGGGTTTCAGCCGGCGAGGGCGATCTCGTCGTCACCGATGTCGTCATGCCCGATGAGAATGCCTTCGACCTTCTGCCCCGCATCAAGAAGGCGCGACCGGAGCTGCCCGTTCTCGTCATGAGCGCGCAAAATACGTTCATGACGGCGATCAAGGCATCGGAAAAAGGCGCCTATGACTACCTGCCGAAGCCGTTCGACCTGACGGAGCTGATCGGCATCATCGGCCGGGCGCTCGCCGAGCCGAAGAAGAAGCCGGCCAAGCTCGACGAAGACATGCAGGACGGCATGCCGCTCGTCGGTCGTTCCGCGGCCATGCAGGAAATCTACCGTGTTCTCGCCCGCCTGATGCAGACGGATCTGACGCTGATGATCACCGGCGAGTCCGGTACCGGCAAGGAGCTCGTGGCGCGCGCGCTGCACGATTACGGCAAGCGTCGCAACGGCCCCTTCGTCGCCATCAACATGGCCGCCATCCCGCGCGATCTCATCGAATCCGAGCTCTTCGGCCATGAGAAAGGTGCCTTCACCGGTGCGCAGACCCGCTCCACTGGTCGTTTCGAACAGGCCGAAGGTGGCACGCTGTTCCTCGATGAAATCGGCGACATGCCGATGGATGCCCAGACGCGTCTTCTGCGCGTGCTGCAGCAGGGCGAATATACGACCGTCGGCGGCCGCACGCCGATCCGCACCGATGTGCGCATCGTGGCTGCCACCAACAAGGATCTGAAGCAGGCGATCAATCAGGGTCTGTTCCGCGAAGACCTCTATTATCGCCTCAATGTCGTGCCGCTGCGCCTGCCGCCGCTGCGTGATCGTGCCGAAGATATCCCGGATTTAGTCCGTCATTTCGTCCAGCAGGCCGAAAAGGAAGGTCTCGGCTCCAAGCGCTTCGATCAGGAGGCGCTGGAGCTGATGAAGGCCTATGCCTGGCCCGGCAACGTGCGCGAACTGGAAAACCTGATCCGCCGCCTGATGGCGCTTTATCCACAGGATGTCATCACCCGCGAAATCATCGACGCCGAGCTTCGCTCCGATGTCCCCGATAGCCCGATCGACAAGGGCCCGATCCGCAGCGGCACGATGACGATTGCCCAGGCGGTCGAAGAGAATATGCGCACCTATTTCGCCAGTTTCGGCGAAAACCTGCCGCCGCCGGGCCTTTACGATCGCATATTAACGGAAATGGAATATCCGTTAATACTTGCGGCGTTGACGGCCACCCGCGGCAACCAGATCAAAGCCGCCGATTTGCTGGGCCTGAACCGCAATACGCTGCGCAAAAAGATCCGCGAACTCGGCGTTTCCGTCTACAGAAGCTCCCGTACCGCCTGACCTTCGACCTTGACATTGTGGCAAAGTGCGTTGCATTTTCGCCACAATGCGTTGCTTAAAGGTCACGCATCGGGTTTGGACATTCGCCCACGATCGAGTCGTTTGGACGCCGGTTTTTCGAAACCGGCGKTGGTTTGGCTTTCTCGTTGGGCGCGGCGGCGCTGCCGACCGAAGAGAGGCTGGATGGACGAAGAAGGGGTATCGCCGGAAACGGTGAACGAGGCGGTGACAACGGTGACCGACCGCCGCGCCCTGTTTGCCGTACCCGGCCTTGTGCTTGCTGGCGGCGCGCTGGTCTGCGCGACCGTCACGCTCTTCGTGCTGCTCGGTGTGACGCCGATTGCGCCGACCTCGCACGTCGTTATCGGCTCTGTCGTCATCAATTCGTTTTTTGTCCTCGGTCTGATCGCGTTGATCGGTCGTGAAGTCGCGCGGCTTTTCAAGGCCCGCACGCGTGGCCGTGCGGCTGCCCGCCTGCATATCCGTATCGTCGTGCTTTTCTCGATCGTCGCGATCACGCCAGCGATCCTGGTGGCGATCTTTGCCAGTATCACCCTGAATGC
Source organism: Rhizobium sp. 05N49 (assembly GCF_056396805.1). Taxonomy (NCBI): domain Bacteria; kingdom Pseudomonadati; phylum Pseudomonadota; class Alphaproteobacteria; order Hyphomicrobiales; family Rhizobiaceae; genus Rhizobium; species Rhizobium sp. 05N49. The sequence goes on along the minus strand of NZ_JBFTME010000006.1, from coordinate 345,953 downwards.
CGGCCTTGACCGGTGGTTTGCGCTCAGAACCCAGGCGATCGTCAGCTCGTCTCGCAACATCGGCCAGGCCTATATGCTGGAAAATGCCAGCTATCTGCAGGGTCAGACGGTTTCGATGGCAAATGATCTTGAGCGTAATCGCGCGCTCTACAGCCTCGACAAGACCGGCTTCGCCGACCTGATGACGCGCCAGGCAAGGGGCCGCGGCCTGCTCGGCGCCTTCCTCGTCGAGCGCGATGGCTCGGTCAATGTCCAGGCCGACATCACGACCGAAAAGCCGCTGCCCGCCATCCCGCAGGATGCGCTGGAAAAGGCGGCCGCGGGTCAGCCGACGCTGATCCCGCCGGGCGTGACCAACCTTGTCGGCGCCATCATCAGGCTCGAATCGATCCCCGGAACCTTCCTCTATACGGTGCGTGCCGTGGACCCCAAGGTCATGAATGCCATGCGCATGATGGAGGAGAACGCCACCGAATACCGTTCGATGGAAGCCGGCCGGGTTTCTCTGCAGATCGCCTTTGCGGTTCTCTACATCGGCTTTGCTCTGATCGTGCTGCTTGCGGCGATCTGGACCGCGATTGCGGTCGCCGACCGTATCGTGCGGCCGATCCGCCTGCTCATTACCGCCGCCGATAGCGTCGCATCGGGCAACATGGATATTGTCGTTCCTGTCCACGCTGTCGATGGCGACGTCGCCAGCCTGTCGCGCACCTTCAACAAGATGATCTCGGAAATTCGCACGCAGCGGGACGAAATCCTCGAGGCGAAGGATGAGGTGGACGATCGCCGCCGCTTCATCGAGGCCGTTCTGTCGGGTGTAACGGCTGCCGTCATCGGGGTCGAGCAGGATCGGCGCATCACCATCGTCAACAGTTCAGCCGAAACGCTGATGGCGCTGCAGGCCGACGAGTTGCTTGGCAAGCAGCTGTCGGAGGTCGCGCCGGAAGTGGATCAGGTGCTGACGGAAGCCGCCGCACGCTATCGCGGCGATTTCCGCAAGCAGATCGCGCTGGTGCGCGGCGGTACGGTGCGTACTCTCAGCGTCCAGGTGACGCGCGAGGAAGTGCGGGATCTGAGTGAATCCTATGTCATCACGCTCGATGACATCACCGATCTCGTCATTGCCCAGCGCTCCACCGCCTGGGGCGATGTCGCCCGCCGCATTGCTCACGAGATCAAGAACCCGCTGACGCCGATCCAGCTATCGGCCGAGCGTATCCAGCGTCGTTACGGCAAGCAGATCGACGAAAATGATCGCGCCGTTTTCGACCAGTGCACGGATACGATCATCCGCCAGGTCGGCGATATCGGCCGCATGGTCGACGAGTTCTCGGCATTTGCCCGCATGCCGAAGCCGACCAAGGAGGCGAGTGATCTGCGTTCCATCCTCCACGACGCGATTTTCCTGCGCGAGATGGGCAACAACCATATCGCCTTCCTGCAGGAACTTGGCGAGGAGCGGCTCGAAGGCATGTTCGACAGCCGCATGCTTGGGCAGGCCTTCGGCAATCTCATCAAGAACGCGGTGGAAGCGATCGAAGCCGTGCCGAGTGAGGAGCGCGAGGAGCGCAAGATCCTGGTGCGCACGTCGCTCGACGAAGCGCGCGACCGCTTCACGGTCGATATCATCGACAACGGACGTGGCCTGCCGGTCGAAAACCGCCACAGCATTCTGGAGCCCTACATGACGATGCGCGAAAAGGGCACCGGTCTCGGCCTCGCCATCGTCAAGAAGATCATCGAGGAACATGGCGGGCAGCTCGAACTGCATGATGCGCCCGCAGATTTTGACCAGGGAAGAGGAGCCATGATCCGCGTGCATCTGCCACGCCGCGATGTGGCCACAGCCCCGGCAGCCAGTGACAAGGAAAGCGTTTATGGCCTCTGATATTCTCGTCGTCGACGATGAACACGACATTCGCGAGATCGTTGCCGGCATCCTATCGGATGAAGGGCACGAAACCCGCATGGCGCATGACAGCGACAGCGCCCTGGCGGCGATTTCCGATCGCGTGCCGCGCCTGGTCTTTCTCGACATCTGGATGCAGGGCAGCAAGCTCGACGGCCTCTCGCTGCTGGACGAGATCAGGACCCGCCATCCCGAGCTTCCCGTGGTGATGATATCAGGTCACGGCAACATCGAGACGGCTGTTTCCGCCATCAAGCGTGGCGCCTTCGATTTCATCGAAAAGCCCTTCAAGGCGGATCGCCTGATCCTGATCGCCGAACGGGCGCTGGAAAACTCCAAGCTGAAACGCGAAAATATCGAGCTCAAGCGCCGCGCCGGCGATGCGCTGGAGCTGATCGGCACCTCGGTCGCCGTTTCGCAACTGCRTCAGACGATCGAAAAGGTCGCCCCCACCAACAGCCGCATCATGATCTTCGGCGCATCCGGCTCCGGCAAGGAACTGGTCGCGCGCATGATCCACAAGAAGTCGACGCGCGCCAACGGCCCCTTTGTGGCGCTCAATGCCGCCAACATCACGCCCGACCGCATGGAAGTTGCACTGTTCGGCACCGAGGGCGCGCCAGGGCAGGCGCGCAAGATCGGCGCGCTCGAAGAGGCACATCGCGGCATCCTCTATCTCGATGAAGTCGGCGAAATGCCGCGCGAGACGCAGAACAAGATCCTGCGCGTGCTGGTCGATCAGCAGTTCGAACGTGTCGGTGGTTCCAAACGCGTCAAGGTCGATGTGCGCATCATCTCCTCGACCGCCTACAATCTGGAAAGCCGCATCGCCGAGGGCTGGTTCCGCGAAGATCTCTATCATCGCCTCGCCGTCGTGCCGGTGCGTGTGCCACAGCTGTCCGAACGCCGGGAAGATATTCCCTTCCTCGTCGACCAACTGATGCGCCAGATTTCCGAACAGGCGGGCATCCGGCCACGCCGCATCGGCGATGACGCCATGGCGGTGCTGCAGGCCCATGACTGGCCGGGCAATATCCGTCAGCTCCGCAATAATATCGAGCGGTTGATGATCCTTGCCCGCACGGACGGTCCGGATGCGCCGATCACTGCAGACATGCTGCCGACCGATCTGGGCGACATGCTGCCGAAGGTCTCGGCCAAGAACGACTACCACATCATGACGCTGCCGCTGCGCGAAGCTCGCGAGATGTTCGAGAAGGATTATCTGATCGCCCAGATCAACCGCTTCGGCGGCAACATCTCGCGCACGGCCGAATTCGTCGGCATGGAGCGATCGGCGCTGCATCGCAAGCTGAAGTCGCTCGGCGTCTGATGTTTTTCCGGCGCGGGCTCGTGTCGCGTCGGTTCCCTCCTTTGCCTGAAGCAGGTTTCAATGCCAAGAATTGCCTATGTGAATGGACGCTACGTCCCGCATTCCGATGCCATGGTGCATGTGGAGGATCGTGGCTATCAGTTTGCCGATGGTGTCTATGAAGTCTGCGAAGTCCGTCACGGGCTGATCGTCGACCTGACCCGGCATCTGAACCGTCTCGACCGTTCGCTCAGTGAACTGCGCATCGCCTGGCCGATGAGCCGTGCAGCGCTGACGCAGGTGATTCGCGAGACGCTGCGCCGCAACCACGTCCGCAACGGTCTCTTCTATCTGCAGGTGACGCGTGGCGTCGCCCGCCGTGACCATGTCTTCCCAGCAGACGGCACCCCGCCCTCGATCGTCGTGACCGCTAAGAGCACGGATCCATCTATTATCTCGAGGAAGAATGCCACTGGCATCAAGGCGATCACCGTTCCGGACAATCGCTGGGCCCGAGTCGACATCAAGTCGGTCGGGCTATTGCCGAACGCGCTTGCACGCCAGCAGGCCAAGGAAGCCGGTGCCCAGGAAGCGATCTATATCGATGCCGAGGGCATGGTGAAGGAAGGGGCTGCAACCAATGTCTGGATCGTCGATGCCGACGGTACGCTGGTAACGCGACCTGCCGACCATGGCATCCTGCGGGGTATCACGCGTACGACTCTCATCGATGTCGCAGCCAAATTGGGGGTCAAGATCGTCGAGCGGAAGTTCTCCGTTTCGGAGATGATGGCAGCCCGCGAGGTCTTCATCACCGCTGCCACAAGCATTTGTTTTCCGGTCGTTTCCGTTGATGGACAGGCGATTGCGAATGGTCATCCCGGAAGCCTTTCGCAGAATATTCGGGAAGCCTTTTTCGACGTTGCGGAAAAGATTACGATTTGATACCAAGATTTGCTGGGCAGGAGGAATGAGGGTGCCACCTGCCTTGCTGGAGAGGTTGATTGATATTCTACCGGCTTGATCAGGCCGGCAATAAAGAAAGAAGCGGCGCGATGGCGGAACGTTCTCAGAATCTGCAGGACTTATTTCTCAATACTGTACGCAAGCAAAAGATTTCCCTGACAATCTTTCTGATTAACGGCGTAAAACTCACAGGCGTTGTCACGTCTTTCGACAATTTCTGTGTTCTTCTCCGTCGTGACGGACATTCGCAGCTCGTGTATAAGCACGCGATCTCGACAATCATGCCTGGTCAGCCAATGCAGATGTTCGAGAGCGAAGAAGCAGCGTCCTAACCAAGGCCGGCCGTCATTTCGACACGCGATACAAAAAACGATTCCATCATCCCTGAAGCTGCCAAGCACAGGGATGATATGCGCGCGACCGTCGTTGTGCCGGTGCTGAAATCGCGCTCGCGCGGCGGGCAGAGCGAATCGGCATCGACCCGCACGCCGGAAAGCCGTCTCGACGAGGCGACCGGCCTGGCGCAGGCGATCGATCTCGACGTCGTCAATGGCTCGATCGTGCCGGTCAACGATCCGCGCCCGGCTACGCTTCTCGGAACGGGCAAGATCGAGGAAATCAAACACCTTCTGGACGAGCGTAATTCCGGTCTTGTGATCGTCGATCACCCGTTGACGCCGGTGCAGCAGCGGAATCTGGAAAAGGAATGGAACGCCAAGGTCATCGACCGGACGGGCCTGATCCTCGAAATCTTCGGCCGCCGTGCCTCGACCAAGGAAGGCACGCTGCAGGTCGATCTTGCGCATCTGAACTATCAGAAGGGCCGCCTGGTTCGAAGCTGGACCCACCTTGAACGCCAGCGTGGCGGTGGCGGCTTCATGGGCGGTCCGGGTGAAACCCAGATCGAAGCCGACCGGCGTCTGCTGCAGGATCGCATCATCAAGCTCGAACGCGAGCTGGAACAGGTCGTCCGCACGCGCCAGCTTCATCGCGCCAAGCGCAGGAAGGTGCCGCATCCGATCGTGGCGCTCGTCGGTTACACCAACGCCGGCAAGTCGACGCTGTTCAACCGCATTACCGGGGCAGGGGTCCTCGCTGAAGACATGCTCTTCGCCACGCTCGACCCGACACTGCGCCGCATGAAGCTGCCGCATGGCCGCACCGTCATCCTGTCCGATACGGTCGGCTTCATCTCCGACCTGCCGACCCATCTGGTCGCCGCCTTCCGCGCCACGCTGGAAGAGGTGCTGGAAGCCGATCTCATCCTCCATGTGCGCGATATGTCTGACGTTGACAATCAGGCCCAGAGCGCTGACGTGCTGCGCATCCTGAATGACCTCGGTATCGACGAGGCTGAAGGCGAGCGCCGCATTCTCGAAGTCTGGAACAAGATCGACCGGCTCGAACCCGAAGCCCACGATGCCATGGTGCAGAAGTCCTCCGGCATGAAGAATGTCATTGCCGTTTCCGCCATCAGCGGCGAGGGCGTGGACGGGCTTATGGATGAAATCAGCCGCCGTCTATCTGGCGTCATGACGGAAGCGACTGTCACTTTGCCTGTCGACAGGCTGGCGCTATTGCCCTGGCTCTACGACCATGCCGTCGTCGACAGCCGCGAGGACAACGAGGACGGTACCGTGACGCTGGACCTCCGCCTGTCCGAGACGGAGGCCGCCGAACTCGAGCGCCGCATCGGCAATGGTGCGAAGCCCGCCAAGGAAGACTGGGAGCGATAATCCCATTTGGGCGAAGTTTCACTCCGCCCCGGCTACGACAGCCCGCTCGATTGCCTTGGCCGCCTGCCAGATCTCTTCCATCCGCTCCAGGCTGGCTGCTTCCAAGCTCTCACCTTCTGCATCAAGAACCGTCTCTATATGATTGAATCGGCGCCTGAACTTCGTGTTCGTTCCGCGCAGTGCCTGTTCCGGATCGGCCTTCACATGCCGACCGATATTGACGACAGCGAAGATCAGGTCGCCGAGTTCGTCGCTGACCTTTGACTTGTCGCCGTCGCGCAGTGCAACACGCAGTTCATCGACTTCCTCCTCGATTTTGTCGAGGATCGGTTCGGGCGCCGACCAATCGAAGCCGACCTTGGCCGCTCGTTCTTGTAGCTTCAGCGCTTCGGTCAGCGCCGGAAAGCTGCGTTGCACCGAGCCGAGGAAGCCGGCCTTGAAATCTTCTGTCATGCCGCGCCTCGCCCGGCGCTCGGCGCGCTCGCGCTTCTCTGCCTGCTTGATCTCATCCCACTGCTTTTTCACCGCATCGGGCGTATCGGCATCCGAGCGGGCGAAAACATGCGGATGTCGGCGGATCATCTTGCGGGTAATGGCTTCCACGACATCGCCAAACGAGAATTCTCCGACTTCCTCGGCCATGCGCGCATGAAAGACCACCTGCAGCAGCAGGTCGCCAAGTTCATCGCAGAGGTCGTCCATGTCCTTGCGCTCGATCGCGTCGGCAACTTCATAGGCTTCTTCGAGCGTATAGGGTTTGATGCTCTCGAAATCCTGCTCGACGTCCCACGGGCAGCCGGTCTCGGGATTGCGAAGTGCCGCCATGATTTCGATCAGGCGCGAAATGTCTTTCGAAGGTTCCATGGTCTCTCAGTTCAGCGGAATATCGTTGGCACTCTTGGTGGCCTGATAGGTGTTGGAAAGGGCGTCATAGCGGGACTTGATCCGTGCGGTCTGCCGCTTGAGGTCGGCTTTCAGCTGTTCATCCTCGGTCTCGACGAGATCGGCGATCGCAAAGCTGTTCCAGAAGGCGTTCTGCCGCCGGTAGCCGCCGGGTTCAAGGCCGAAGACCTCCTTCAGGATTTTCAGGTCATGCGGGATCGCGAAGCTGTCGCGCGAATCCTCGTGGCTGAAGAAGTAGTAGAAATTATCGAAGCCGGCCCACGTGATCGCCGACATGCACATGGTGCAGGGTTCGTGAGTGGAGAGAAAGATCAGGTCTTTCGTCGCGGGTTTGTCGTTAAGCTCGTAGAAGCGCTTCAGCGTGTGCACTTCGCCGTGCCAGAGCGGGTTTTCGAGCTCGTTATTGGTTTCGGCGACAATGAGCGAAAGATCGGATTTGCGCAGGATAGCCGCCCCGAAGACCTTGTTGCCGGTGGCGACACCAAGTTCCGTCATCGGCAGGATATTCTCTTCCATGACCTGCAGCAGGCGGGAGGCGATTGTCTTTTCCGGCATGAAATTCTCCTGTTCGTGTTATCCTACCGTCCATCGGAATGAAGCGGAATGCGCAACTGTTTCGCGGGCGACTTTGCCACAGGGTTTATTGGCGTCGCTTCCCGTGCAGCCCCGCAGTCCGCAGCGAAAAACCTAATCAACACGCTCAGGATATGTGGCTTTTGCGCCGCACGGGTGAGTTTTCTCAAATCACTGATCAACCGGGTAAAAGAATACGTGACTGGCCGGCCTTTGGAATTCTGTTTCTTCATTCGCTTGTCCAGAGAATGCATATTCGGGCAACTTCGAAGTGGATTGAGAATGCCTCCCAGGACTGAACAGCTTTCGGTATTTCCCGCCTTCTTTCGCGTGGAAGGCCGGATCGCCGCCGTTTTCGGCAATGGCGACGAAGCATTCGCCAAGGTTCGCCTGCTGTTGAACACGCAGGCACGCATTGTCGCGCATACTGATCGCCCTGAAGCCGATTACCACGCTTTTCTGATTGCCAACCGCATCGACACCGTCCGCGAAGCCTTCGCGTCCGAACAGGTTGATGGTGCTGTCCTGGTGTTCGCGGCAACTGGCGATGCGGAACAGGATCGCCGTATCGTCGATGCCGCCCGCGCGGCCAAGATCCCGGCCAATGCCGTCGACCAGCCGGATTATTGCGATTTCTTCACCCCCGCTCTTGTCAATCGCGCGCCCGTTGCCGTCGCGATCGGCACGGAAGGGGCAGGGCCGGTGCTCGCCCAGATGATCCGCGCCCAGATCGATCAGCTCCTGTCACCCTCACTCGGGCGTCTGGCGGCTCTGGCGACGAACTATCGCAAGACGGTTGAGCATCTCGTTCCACGCGGCGTTTCCCGTCGCATCTTTTGGCGTGGCTTCTTCTCCGGCCCTGTCGCCGATGCCGTCGCCAACGGCAACATCCCGCAAGCTCGCCGCGCCGCCAACGGTCTGCTGCGTTCGCTGGATCGCGTCGAAGGTCATGTCTGGCTCGTCGGCGCCGGTCCGGGCGCCGAGGATCTCCTGACCTTGCGTGCGCAGCGCGTGATGATGGAAGCCGATGTCATCGTCTATGACGCGCTCGTACCGCAGGCGATCGTCGATATGGGTCGCCGTGATGCTGAACGTCTTTCGGTCGGCAAGCGCAAAGGGTGCCATTCGAAGTCTCAGGAAGAGATCAATGATCTCTTGGTCGATCTCGGTCGCCGGGGCAAACGCGTCGTACGCCTGAAGAGCGGCGATCCGCTTGTCTATGGCCGGGCAGGCGAAGAGATGGCCGCCCTGCGTGCCGCTGGCATCTCCTATGAGATCGTGCCTGGCATCACCTCGGCATTTGCCGCCGCCGCTGATTTCGAGCTGCCATTGACGCTTCGCGGCGTCGCCTCCTCGCTGGTTTTCACGACCGGACATGATCTGACGGGTGACGTGCTGCCGGACTGGGCAAGCCTCGCCGTATCGGGCGCCACGATCGCCGTCTATATGGGCCGCACGGTTGCAGCTTCCGTTGCCGAGAGGCTGATGCAGGCAGGTATTCCCGCCGAAACCACGGTTGCCGTCATCGAGAATGCCAGCCGTGCCGATCGCCGGCTGCTTCATGGCATTTTGCGCGATCTTCCCGACCTGCAGCATCGTGACGAATTGACTGGCCCGGTCATGGTCATTATCGGCGATGCTGTCGCAGGCGCCAATTTCGAACTGTCCGAACCTTTGGTGCGTGAACGCGCCCGGTTCGATGAACTTGCAAGGAGCTGACATGGTAGACAAGGTTCTGACCGCCAACCGCCTGGGCGATGGCATCGCCGTCTGGCTGAACGCCAACGGCGAGTGGGTGACCTCGTTGCAGGAGGCACTCGTTGCCCGCCATGCCGAAGCCGTCGCTGCCCTTGAGGAGATCGGCAAGAAATCCTACGCCGACAACAAGGTCGTCGACGTTGCCGTCGTCGACGTCCAGGAGACCAACGGCCAGCTCTGGCCGCTGCGCCTGCGTGAGCGTATCCGCGCCCAGGGCCCGACCATGGAATATGCGCCCGGCTACAAGCCGGCCGATCCCGAATTCATTGCAGTCTGAGGAAGACGATGTACCGTTACGACGAATTTGACCACGCCTTTGTCGCCGAGCGCGTCGAGCAGTTTCGCGATCAGGTCCAGCGCCGCCTTTCCGGCGAACTGGCCGAGGACGCATTCAAGCCGCTGCGCCTGATGAACGGCGTTTACCTGCAGCTTCATGCCTACATGCTGCGTATTGCCATTCCCTACGGCACGCTGAGCTCGCGCCAGATGCGCATGCTCGCACATATCGCCCGCACCTATGACCGCGGTTACGGCCATTTCACCACGCGCCAGAACCTGCAGTTCAACTGGCCGAAGCTGTCGGACATGCCGGACGTTCTGGCCGAGCTCGCAACGGTCGAGATGCACGCCATGCAGACGTCGGGCAACTGCATCCGCAACGTGACGGCCGACCACTTCGCCGGTGCCGCCGCCGATGAAGTCGCCGATCCGCGCCCCTATGCCGAAATCCTGCGCCAGTGGTCATCAGTCCATCCGGAATTCTCCTTCCTGCCGCGCAAGTTCAAGATTGCGGTAACAGGCGCCGAGCGCGATCGCGCAGCCATCCAGGTCCACGATATCGGCCTGCATCTTAAGAAGAACGACAAGGGCGAGATCGGCTTCGCCGTCTACGTCGGTGGCGGGCAGGGCCGCACGCCGATGGTCGCCAAGCTGATCCGCGACTTCCTGCCGGAAGAGGATCTTCTGTCCTACACGACCGCCGTCATGCGCGTGTATAACCTGCATGGTCGCCGCGACAACAAGTACAAGGCCCGCATCAAGATCCTCGTCCACGAAACCGGCGCCGAAGAACTCGCCCGTCAGGTCGAGGTTGAATTCGCCCAGTTGAAGGATAGTGAGCTGAAGCTGCCGGAAAGCGACGTTCAAGCGATCACTGCCTATTTCGCACCGCCGGCCCTGCCGCAGCGTGCCGAGGGCTGGGAAAACCTTGCCCGCTGGAAGAAGGCCGATCCGGCTTTTGCCCGCTGGGTGCAGCAGAATGTCCAGCCGCACAAGAATCCCGATTACGGCATGGTGACGATCTCGTTGAAGCCGATCGGCGGAATCCCGGGCGACGCCTCCGACTCGCAGATGGACGCCATTGCCGATATCGCCGTGGAATATGCCTTCGACGAAATCCGCGTCAGCCATGAGCAGAACCTCATCCTGCCACATGTGGCGCTCGCTGATCTCGAAGCCGTCTATCGTGGCCTCGTTGCGATTGATCTCGCCGAAGCCAATGCCGGCCTCATCACCGATATCATTGCCTGTCCGGGGCTGGACTATTGCGCACTTGCAAATGCGCGCTCCATTCCGGTTGCGCAGGAAATTTCCCGCCGCTTCGGCGATCCTGCCCGCCAGGCCGAGATCGGCGAGCTGAAGATCAAGATCTCCGGCTGCATCAACGCCTGCGGTCACCACCATGTCGGCCATATCGGCCTTCTGGGTGTTGAAAAGAAGGGTGCCGAACTCTACCAGATCACGCTTGGCGGTTCGGGCGACGAGCATACCTCGATCGGCGAAATCATCGGCCGCGGCTTCGAGCCGGACAAGGTGACGGATGCCATAGAGACGATCGTCGACACCTATCTCGGCCTGCGCCTCGATCCCTCGGAAATCTTCCTAGCGGCCTATCGCCGCGTCGGTCCGCGGCCTTTCAAGGATGCGCTCTACGGTTCGGCTCAGGAAGCGGCATAAGGAGGGGATGATGACGAAGATCTGGAGAGAAACCGGTTTTGTCGAGAACGACCCGTGGGTGATCGAAACCGACGAGGTCAAGGCATCAGGCGACCAGAAGCCGCTGCTGACGCTCGACGAGCTGATCGCCAAGGCGGATGAGAGTAACGATGTTGGCCTCGGCGTGGTTATCAAGCCGGCTGACGACGTGCTGAAACTTGAGCCCTATCTGTATCGCCTGGAGATCGTGGCTGTGGCATTTCCGGCCTTCAACGACGGCCGCGCCTTCAGCCATGCGTCGCTTCTTCGCCAGCGCCTCGGTTACACCAACGAGCTGCGTGCGGTCGGCGATGTGCTGATCGACCAGGTGCCGCTGATGCTGCGCGTCGGCATCGACAGTTTCGCGGTCACCAACGAGACGGCGATCCGCCGTCTTTCGGAAAAGCGCCTGCCGTCCATTCCGCATCATTATCAGCCGGCGGTGCGTGACGCCGAAGCCGGCAAGGGCTATAGTTGGCGCCGTCAGGCAAAGCCGGCCGCCTGAGGCTGCCGGTTCTGCCGTCTTCTTGATGACGGAACGATAGCATGAGCAAATTCGAAGTGGCGGTGATCGGCGGCGGTCTCGCCGGCATGATCGCCGCAGTCGCCCTGGCGCGCGGCGGTCGCAATGTGGCGCTGGTCGCCCCTCCCGCTCCCAAGGAGGACCGCCGTACCACGGCACTGATGGACCAGTCGATTCGCTTCCTGGATCGGCTGACACTCTGGGAGAGGCTTCGTCCGGCAGCCGCACCGCTTGCCAGCATGCGCATCATTGACGGCACAAACCGCCTGCTGCGTGCTCCGACCACGACGTTCCGCTCTGCCGAAGTAGGGCTCGATGCCTTTGGCTACAACTTCCCGAACAAGGCGCTGATAGATTTGCTCGAAACCGCGATTGCGGCGGAGGGCAACATTACCCGTTTCACCGGCATGGCCGAGACGATCGGCGTTGCTCCTGACGCCGTGACGGTCGCGCTCGCGGATGGCGAAGAGATCGTCGCCGACTTCGCTGTCGGCGCCGATGGCCGCAAGTCGAAGCTCAGGGAAACGGTCGGCATCGACGTCCGCACCTGGTCCTATCCGCAATCGGCCATGGTGCTGAATTTCGCCCATACGCTGCCGCACCAGAATATCTCCACCGAATTCCACGCCGAGCACGGCCCTTTCACGCAGGTGCCGCTGCCGGGCAATCGCTCCAGCCTCGTCTGGGTGCAGAACCCCTCCGATGCCGCCGCCCGCATCGAGCTGTCGCTGGCCGAGCTGGGCAATGTCGTGGAGGAGCGCATGCAATCCATACTCGGCAAGGTCGCTGTCGAGGAAGGAGCGCAGATCTGGCCTCTGTCAGGCATGATGGCGCATCGTTTCGGCAAGGGCCGCGTAGCACTGGTCGGCGAGGCAGCCCATGTCTTCCCGCCGATCGGCGCGCAGGGCCTCAATCTCAGCCTTCGTGATATCATGGCGCTGAGCGATCTCCTCTCTGCCCGCGCGGAATTGCCTGTCGCCGCCGACGCCGGCAGCAGCTTCGACCGCAAGCGTCGTGCCGACATCATGACGCGCACCGCAAGCGTCGATCTCCTCAATCGTTCGCTTCTTTCCGATTTCCTGCCGGTGCAGGTGCTGCGCGCCGCAGGGCTGCATGTCCTGTCGGCCATCCCGCCCTTGCGCAATATCGTCATGCGCGAAGGCATCGAGCCGGGGCGCGGCTTCCGCGATATCCCGGATGCGATCAAGGAACGGTTGAAGCGGAAGAAAGCCTGAATTCCATTGCAATCGGCCAGAGCGTCTTTGCTCAGCCGATTTGCATCAGGATCGGAAAGCTCTGTTGAAACCAGATCGCCACGTTGCTGACCCAGCCGAGCAGAAAGGCGAGGCCGGTCAGCACGAGGAAGACGCCCATGATCTTCTCCACCGTGCCAAGGTGCCGGCGGAAGCGCGACAGGAAGCGCATGAAGGCGCCTGAAAAGCCGGCGGCAATCCAGAAGGGCACGGCAAGGCCGAGCGAATAGACGGCGAGCAAACCCGCACCTGAGCCAACCGTTTCGCGCGATGCCGCAACCCCAAGGATCGCCCCGAGCACCGGCCCGATGCACGGCGTCCAGCCGAAGGCGAAGGCAAGGCCCATGATATAGGCGCCTGTCAGGGTCGCCGGCTTGCCATTACCCTGAAAACGGGCCTCGCGCGCCAGAAGGCCGATTCGGAAAAGCCCCAGAAAATTCAATCCCATGACGATGATGATGAGGCCGCCGATCTTGGCGAGCAGGTCGAGGTGCTGGCGCAGCACCATGCCGATCGTCGATGCACCGGCGCCAAGCGCCACGAAGACGGTCGCAAAGCCGAGGGTGAAGAAAAGCGCCGAGAAAAGCACGCCGCGCCGCACGTCCGGCCCGGCAGCAACCGCGCCGCCGCCACGGAACTGCTCGACCGAAATGCCCGCCATATAACAAAGGTAGGGTGGAACGAGCGGAAGCACGCAAGGCGACAGGAAGGATAGCGCTCCGGCAAGCAGCGCGCTCCAAAGGGAAATATCGGCAATCGACACGCATTCTCTCCGGCGGCAGTCTGAGCGATGTTCCTAGCGCCGTGGCGGGGCGATTGCCAATCACCTTTTTGCGCGGACATAGCAAGCCGGATCTCCATATTGCCGCAGGCCATGCGGGATGCTCCAATTATCCCAACATGAGACAAGGCGCGTGGATATTAACCGCGCGCAAACCATCATTGGCTCTCTGAGTAGATCGACTCAGACGTGACTGGTGGTATTGCCCGGCATTTGCAGGCACCCCACTGCAAATGCCGGGAGGTCCGGTCTGCGTCCATACGAGGCTGGCGCCGGACCTTCCGCGTGCTCTCCCGCCTGTTAGCGACGGAACAGGATCAATATGTTCTGCGTCGATGCATTTGCGATCGATAGCGCCTGAATAGCGAGCTGCTGTTGCGTTTGAAGCGCCGCAAGCCTGGTTGCCTCTTCTTCCATATTGGCATCGACGAGCCGGCCGATGCCGGACTGGATCGAATCGCGGAGATCGCTGACGAAGTTCTGCTGCATGTCGATTCGTTTCTGCATCGAACCGAGCTTGGAAGCGGCATCCGTCATCTTGCCGATCGTCAGGTCCACGCCCTGGAGCGCTACCTGCAGATCGCCAAGGCTCATGTTGGTGACGTCGATCGAAAAAATCGAGGGCATGGTGATCGAAACGCCGCCATACGAACCGACGATGGATGAACCAAGCAGGCCGGACGATGTGTCGATCATGCCACTTGTATTGAGGCCAAAAAGGACGTTCCCGCTCGTGGAGCTGTCGAGAGCGTAATCGGTCGTCTTGACGCTGACGCCATTGCTTGCATCGCGAACGAAGGAAGAGATGACGTTCTTCGTGCTGTTGCCGCCGACAAGCCAGTTTTCGCCGGCAAAGGAGGCAGACTGGGCAATGCTGAGGAGCTGGGATTGAAGCTGGCTGATTTCGTCCTGGATCTTGGCCTTGTCCACACCCTTTTCGGTTGCGGCGACGATCTTGGCCTTGATCTCGTCGACGACGCTGATGGCGCTGTCCATTGCGGCATAGGCTGTATCGAGTTTGGCAGCGCCGAGACCCAGCGCATCCTGAACGGCGGAAAGCGCCTTGTCATCGGAACGCATTGTCGTGGCGATCGACCAGTAGGCCGGATTATCGGAGGCCTTGTTGATACGATAGCCGGTCGCCAGGCGTTGTTGCGTTTCAGCCAGTTGCTTGTTGATGCTGCGCAACGTTTTTAGCGCTGCCATTGCCGAAGTGTTCGTCAGGATACTGGTCATCGTCTCGTCACCAAAGAAGAGGAAGGCCTATCCGGCATCCTGCCGATCGACGGTACCCAGCATCATGCTCCGACTCGCAAAGGGTCGGGCCGTTCGTACGTCTGTTAAACGCCATGATGGCTAACACATTGCTAATAACGTAAAGCTAGAAGTTGCAATGCTGAGGCGGTCGCGATTGGAGGGGCGTGCAATTCCGAATAAGGATAGCCGCGCGAATCAATAGGGGTGGAGATGGGCTGTAAGCCTTTTCCGGTATAAGGCCATTCCGTTGTTGTGACCGCGTGATAGATTATCGCGAGAGAATCCAAGAGGAGAAATATTGATGAGCAGGTTTCGGGCATTTGTGGCAGTTGGCGCGCTGATTGGCATTTCCGTGCTGACGGCATGCGCGACGCCCCCGAATTCTTATGGCTCCGCCTCCGGTTACGTGCCTGGAGATTCGATGAACCGTGCCTGCCGGGACGGTTTCAGGCCGAATGATGGGCGCTCCTGCAGCTATTGAGAGTGAGTGAGTAGGGGCGTCAAGCTGCCAGGATTGTGCCTGGCAGTATCCCGTCAATGCAGCTGCGGCTCATCCTCATCGAGAAAGCTCTGCACGCCATCGCGTTCTGCGGTGGCCAGGAATTCTTCCCAAGCATCCAGATCTGTCGCGAACTTGTCTTCCCAGGTCGTCACGACTTCCGTCTGTGAGATGACCTCAAGGGTCCAATCGCCATTGGTGCCAGCCGGCCGATATATGTCGACCAGCACGGTCACTCCACCGTCTTCGAATTCGCCGGAGAAGTCGGAATGCTCGAGTTTGGGTTCTTTGGGTGTTTTCGGCATTTGACTTCCAGCACCCTCACGCGCGTACAGTTGGGAAACAAAAGGACTATGGTGAGAGCGTCGGGGTTCGAACCCGAGACCTACTGATTAAAAGTCAGTTGCTCTACCGGCTGAGCTACGCTCTCCCTTTCCGCGAGTGCGAAGCACCCCGGCTGGAAGTGCGCGGAACATATGCAGGCGACCTATCGCGGTCAACCGAAAAAATCTCCTTGTGGACGCATTGCGCACATTTCTTGATGCATGCCATCGTCAGAGGGCGGTATTGCAGCGTCCAGACATTCGAGCATCTGATGCAGGCGTCCGGATTGGTGTGGACGATCGATCGACCGAGCGGGAGGCTACCGCCGCCGTCGTTCCAGAAAGGCGACTGCCTGCAAGGTTGCGATGATGACGGCAATGCCGATGAATGTGCGGAGATCGGGCAATTCATCGAAGAAGATGTAGCCGCTGACCGTCGCAAAGACGATCGACAGATAACCGAAGGGCGCAAGCAGGCTGGCGCTCGCAATCTGATAGGCTCGGAGGAAACAGAATTGCCCGAGCTGTGCCAGAAGCCCGATTCCGAGCAGGGCAGGCCAGTCTTCGCCGCGCACGGGCTGCCAGACGAAGAGTGCGGGAATGAAGGTGATGAGGGTCAGGCCCGCCGTATAGAAGACCATCATGACGGTCGTGTTCTCATAATGCAGCATCCGTGTCTGGATCGTCGCCAGTGCCCCGAAGATGATCGACAACAGCACCGCGATCAGTCCGAGATTCCAGGCGAACGTATCCGGCGCCAGCATGATGAGCACGCCGACAAAGGCAAATACTGCGCCGACCCACCGCCAGCGGCTGACCTTTTCGCCAAGCATGATGACTGCCATCAGCATGGAGACGAGCGGCCGCGTGAAGCCGAGCGCATTGACGAGCAACAGCGGCAGCATGGTGAGCGCCACGAAATTGCTGGTCAGCGCGACGGCATTGCAGCTGATGCGCATGATGTTTCGCAAAGGATCTCTGGAATTGGCAAGCTGCCGGCGATGACGCCAGATCAACGGCAGAATAAGCACCAGCCCGATCAGTGCGCGAATGAAGACAAGCTGGATGGCCGGGTAGGATGCGCCCTGCATCTTGACCAGCACCGTCATGCCCGTCACCAGTGTCGTATCGGAAAGCAGCCAGAGAATGCCGAAACGGCTATCCCTGGCTGTGGCAAGGCCATCCATCTCGCGTGCCTCAGGCGGGCTGCACGAGATTGGCAATCAGCCGAAAGGCGCCAGATGTCAGCTTGTCGAGCTGGTGATGTAGCACAAGGCTCGTATGTGTATGTCGGCCCTTGCCGATCTCTGCTGATATCAAGGCACCCTTGAGCGGCTGCTCTTCAGGGTCATGCATGGCAAGCAGCGGCACATAGGCGTCGTCCCAGCGGGCAGCAAAATAGAGGCCGCGCTCCTTGTCCCAGCCATCCCAGTCTGCCGATGTGATTCTGTTCGGACCCCGCAGCAGCGGATGGTCAGGCTCCAGCACGGTCACCTCTGCCGTCGGATCGGTCACACGCCAGCGGACCGAGGGCGACCCGATGTCGATTCGTTTCGGTGGCGTCGCATCTGGCTGCCAGCCATCAACAGGGCGATGGTAAAGCGTTAGCAGGTGGCCGCCCTCTTCGACGAAGCGATGCAGGCGGGCAGTCGCGGCCGCGAGATCCTTGCGGATGCCGAAGGCGAAGATGCCGACGACGATGGTCGTGAAGCGCGAAAGATCGCCTGACAAAGCCTGAGCATCGAGTTCAATGACGTCGAGCCCCATGCGACCAAGCCACAGGCCGACGCGATCTGCGCCGCCGCCGACATAGCCGATTTTGGCGCCTTCAGGCAGTTTGAGGTCGAGGGCCAGAACCCGCAGCAGTTCCGGTTCGCGGAAGCTCGTATGGCCGATATGCGGATAGGCGATCGGCGAGATGCGCATGGCCGGTTGCCCGTCCACGAGCGGCGTGATGGTGACGAGGCCGGGTGTTATGACATCAGGAGCTGAAAGGGTGGTCGCGCCATCAGCCTGGCTGATTGTCCAGCCGGGCGGCGTGGAAAGGCCAACATGCCCCGTTGATGCAGCCTTCATGGTCAGCTTCCGCCCATCGCTTTCTACCGGAATGATGAAGGCATTGGGCTGAAGGGTCAGCGAGTGCCGTGGGGCGATAACGAGCGGCTCTTCGAGATCGACGGCCACTGTGACCGAACGGCCGCCGATCTGCGCCCTGATATCGACGGAAGCATTGCCATTGCCGCCGAGGCTCGACCATCCCGGCTGATACTGCAGGGTCAGCGGCGCGTCCGCTGTCGACGTCAGCTCATAGGCGATTTGCAGCGGTGAGGTTTCTTTCAGGCTTGCCGAAATGCCGTCAGGCAATCTTGCATCGGCATTGACGACTGCAGCGCCGGCGTTGCCGCTGAGATGAAGAGTCAGCCTGCCGATTGCGCCAGGCGAAAGCTCGGCCGGCTCGGCAACGGCGCGAACGAAGACCTGCTCGGCCTCGCAAAGGGCTGCATCGATTTCGACAAGCTTGCGCCGCAGGCGATGCTCGTGAGCTCCGCGGAATGCCTCGGATGCTTGTTCGAGCGCCTTTTCGATCTCACACGCCGCTTGCAGCAACGCATTCACGATGGCGGATCGTTCCGGAAAACGTTCGATCGCCTTGCCGATTGCGCCATCCGCTCGCATCAGCGCATCGACGACACCCTGCGGCAAGTCCGTTTCTCGCGCGAGATCAGCCAGCCTAGAGGGAAGCGAATCGAGGATAGCGCTTTCTGCAACAGTTCCCTCGGCACTGAGCTTTAAGTGCAGTGGCCAACTATTGTGGCCGATATCACGCCAGCGGCCCATGCCCTGAGAGGCATGGTAGTAGCGCGACCACTCCCCGATATGACTGTAACTGACCCCGCTGACCGGCTCGAAACTCGCGACAGTGAGCGGCAATGTCGTGGCTGGTGGCGGAACTTCGTCGTCATAGGTATCACCGCCGCCAGACCACGCAGGCAGGTAGAATTTGGCTACCTGCCAGGGCGTCAGGCCTTCTTCGAAATGTTCCGGAAAGGCGGCGGGATCGGCGGCAAGGCCGATGGCGGTCTCCGCCGCCCGCGTCATGGCGCGATGGTGTCCATGCTGTCCTGGCACGTCGAGGAAGGTCGGCAGCACGATATCGGGACGTTCCTGGCGATAGGCGCGGACCAGCCGCTCGACGATCCGCTTTTCGCCCCAGCGGTCGAAGGTCCGGTCGCCGTTTTTCGAGAAGCCGAAATCGTGGATTGGATCTTCGGGGCCGTGGCCGAGCCAATGGATATCGGCGTCGAGTTCCCGGGCTGCCTCTTCCATCTCCCGACTGCGCAGTATGCCGAGCGCGCCGAGCCGCTCCGGACCAAGTGCATTCTGCCCGCCTTCGCCGCGGGTCGAGCAGGCGACGACGACGCGCATGCCGAGGCCGAGGCGCAGATAGGCGAGCAGGCCGTTATGCTCATCATCGGGATGGGCGCCGGTATTCATCATGGTGACGGTCGAGGTCAGGCGGGAGAGTGCCCGGTGCAGCCGCGTCAGCGAAAGGCTCCGCTTCTGTTTCTCAATACGATCTCGGTCGGTCAGCATGGTTCCTCCATTGGGGCAGACCGGCGGCGCATCTCAAGCTGCGTTATCGGCGGCGGTCGGTGATATGTCGAGTTTGGGGGTGACGGCTTCGAAGAGCGGCAGGGCGGCGGCACCGAGTGCGGCCGTCAACTGGCCGGTCTGGCCGCGAATGACGCGCGGCAGCGCGCGCGTCCGCCGGCTGGCGACCGAGACTGGAAGCGTCTGCATGGCCGCGACGATATCGTCGATAATGGCGTCGGGCAGGGCGCCGCCGAGGATGACGGTCTCCGGGTCGAGAACGTTTTCCAGCATTGCCACCATCGGCGAAAGATAGTCCGCGGTCTCCGCGATCCACTCCTTCACGACGGAATTGCCCTCCCGGTGCAGCACTTCAATGGCCGCAAAATCGGTATTCTCATGGCCGGCCTCGGCGAGCTTCTCCTTCAGTGCATGCAGCGAGGCATAGCGCTCCAGGCAGCCGCGCTGGCCGCAAGGGCAGGGCTTGCCGCGCGGCGCGACAACGACGTGGCCGATTTCGCCGGCATTGCCGAAGGCTCCACGGAAGGGCGCGCCGTCGTGGATGAGCCCGAGACCGACGCCGACGCCGAAATAGATCATGCAGAAATTGGAGATAGCGCGGCCCGAACCGAACAGTCTTTCACCGACGGCCGCCGCATTCGCGTCGTTTTCGACGATGACGGTCTCGCCGCTGGCTTCGCTCAGAACCGCGGCCGGATTGATGCTGCTCCAGCCGGGCAGGGTAGTGGGGCCGACCGAGCTCATGCCTTCGATTTCGAAAGGGCCGGGCATGACCACGCCGATGCCGAGAAGCTTCGACGGGAAACGCTTGCGCACCTTCTTCACTTCACCCGCGAAAAGCGGAACGATATGTTCCGGGTTGGTATTCACAACCGGCATGATCGTTTCGGAACGGACTTTTCCCGAGAGATCGAGCACCGTCGTCACAATATGGTCGGCGGCGATTTCGACGCCGATCGTCACCGCTCCGTCAGGATTGACGGCAAACTGGATCGGTGGCTGGCCGCGGCCGGAGCGCAGCCGGCCAATCTCCATCAGCAGCTGTTCGTCGACGAGTTCGTCAACGATGTTGGCAACGGCCTGCGCGGTCAGATGTGTCAGCTTGGCGATATGCATGCGGCCGAGCGATCCGTGCATGCGCACGACATCGAGCACGACACGACGATTGTGGTCGCGGCTGCGCTCGGGGTTCTTGCCCATCGCGATCTGCTGCTTGCCGGATTGCCGTGTCATCTCTCCGCCCTCGTCTCTGCCGGTATGGATAGCGCCGATATCATGAAGCGAGCAATAGAATAATTAAACTAAATTATCTTATTGACAAAGCCACCCATCCGAACCAGCCTGAAAGGGTCGCAGTGCGATGCCGAGGAAGAGGAGCCTCAGTTCCATCTTTCCGAGCCAATCAAATCGGGGCGCTGCCGATGTGCGGGATGCCCTGGGGAACCAGATGAGCGCGAGCGGAAGGATGCCGGCTCGGGCAATGGAGGAATAGATTATGCGTCGCGGAATCTTATTGGCTGGCCTGTTTGCCGGCATCAGCATGGTTGCGGTCAACAGCGCCCAGGCGGTCGAAATCGAATATTGGCAGTATGTCTATGATACGCGCGTCAAGGCGATGGACCAGCTGATCGCCAATTTCGAAAAGGCCAATCCCGACATCACCGTCAAGCAGACGACCTTCCCCTATGCCGATTACCAGACACGCGTCGTTGCCGCCAATCTCGCCGGTAATGGCCCTGACGTGATGCAGCTCTTCTATGGCTGGCTCGACCAGTTCATCGCCGGCGGCCTGCTGCAGCCGCTGCCGACAGACGCTTTCCCGCATGACCAGATCGAGAAGGATTTCTTCCCGATCGTGACGGCGATGAAGCGTGGCGACGATTATTACGGCCTGCCGACCGCCGTACGCTCGCTGGCGCTCTTCTACAACAAGAAGCTCTTCCAGGAAGCAGGCCTAGACCCGAACAAGCCGCCGCAGACGGTCGATGAATTCGTCGCCGCCGCCGAAAAGACCGTCAAGCGCGACGCCGCCGGCAACGTTGCCGTCGAAGGCACGACGCTCGATATGGGCGGCCAGGATCACCAGTGGTGGCGTGAGGTACTGATCCGCCAGTTTGGCGGCGAGCCCTATACTGCTGACTATTCCAAGGTCACCTACAACAGCGATGCCGGCATCAAGGCGCTGAAATTCTACACCAGCCTGCAGACTGAAAAGAAGGTCGGTCAGACCGGCTTCATGGATGAGGGCCAGGCAGCCTTCCGCGGCGGCAAGGCGGCGATGACGATCGACGGCACCTTCCGCCTCGGCTCCTTCGGCAGCATCAAGGACTTCGAATGGGGCGTCACCGAGCTTCCCGCCAACGCTGACGGCCTGCGCTCCAACTATGCGAGCTATTTCGCCAACGGCATCGGCGCCAAGGTCTCCGGCGAAAAGCTTGAAGCCTCCAAGAAGTTCCTCGCTTACGTCACCTCGCCGGAAGCCATGAAGATCTGGCTCGGCACGGTTGGCGAACTGCCGGCTCGTCGCGAGGCTGCTCTCACCGACGAAAACCTCAAGAACCCGATCTATGCGCCGTTCCTGAAGGCACTCGCTTATTCGCACACTTCGCTCTTCGTGGATGAAGCCGGTCAGCGCCAGAACGCCATCGATATGGTCAACCGCGTTCTGCTTGAAGGCCAGTCGCCCGAGGATTCCCTTGCTCAGGCCGCAACCGCCGAGCAGGAAATCATCGACAACGCCAAGAGCAAATAAGGGACGGCCATGAGCTCCGCACCCGCGAATACGGAAGGGGCGGCTGTCAGCCGTCCCGCCGGATCGTTCTGGGATCGGCTGACGATGCGCCAGAAACGCCTTGTCTGGGTCTGGACATTCCTGGCCCTGCCGATCCTGTTTTACTGCGTGATCCGCTTTTATCCGACGCTGCAGGCCTTCTACCTGTCCTTCACGAATTGGAATCTGATGAAACCGCCGAAATTCATCGGCGTCGCCAATTATGTGAAGCTCTATAACGACCCGCAATTCTGGAAGGTTTTCCGCAATACCTTCACCTATCTCATCATCGGCACGCCGCTGAGCCTCATCATCTCTTTCGTCGTGGCCTTCTTCCTGGATCGCGTGCGTTTCCTGCACGGCCTGATCCGCGCGCTCTATTTCCTGCCGTTCCTGACGACGGCGGCCGCCATGGCCTGGGTCTGGCGCTGGTTCTACCAGCCGGCCCCGATCGGCGTCATCAATGACGTGCTCGGCATGATCGGCTTGCCGCAGCAGCAGTTCATCCGCTCGGTCGATCAGGCGCTGCCGTCGATCATGGTCACCTCGATCTGGGCTGGCCTCGGCTTCCAGATCATCATCTTCATGGCCGGCCTTCGCGCCATCCCGAGCACCTTCTATGAGGCCGCGAAGATCGATGGCCTCGGCGAATGGCCGATCCTTTGGAAGATCACGCTGCCGCTCCTGAAGCCGACGACCGTCTTCCTCGTGGTCTTCTCCTCGATCGGCTTCCTGCGCATCTTCGACCAGGTCTACAACATGACGACCAACGATCCCGGCGGCCCGCTCGGATCGACCAAGCCTCTGGTTCTCATGATCTACCAGACGGCCTTTTCATCCTACAACATGGGGTATGCGGCAGCTCAAACGGTAGTACTTTTCGCCATCCTGCTCTGCGTCTCCCTGCTGCAGCTCTGGATATTGAGGGAGCGCAAATGAGTGCCGTGACCACGAATACCGCGGCACCGCTGCCGAAAGCCAATATCCGCCCCGGCGCCATTATCACGTGGACGCTGCTCTTCATCGGCGGCCTCATCATGGTCTCGCCGCTGCTCTTCATGTTCTCGACCTCGCTGAAGACGGCAGGCCAAGTCTACGACCTGCGCCTGATCCCGGCCGAACCGACGCTGCAGAACTACATCACCGTTCTCTCCGACGGCCGCTTCATGCGCTGGTTCCTGAACTCGACGATCGTCGCCTGCACGGTGACGCTCTCGAACGTCTTCTTCGACAGCCTTGTCGGCTATACGCTCGCCAAGTTCGAATTCCGCGGCCGTTACCTGATCTTCCTGGCGATCCTCTCGACGCTGATGATCCCGACGGAAATGCTCGTCATTCCCTGGTATCTGATGTCGGCACAGCTCGGCTGGCTGGACAGCTATTGGGGCATCATGTTCCCGGGCATGATGACCGCTTTCGGCACCTTCCTGATGAAGCAGTTCTTCGAGACGGTCCCGAACGATTTCCTCGAGGCTGCCCGCATCGACGGCCTGAACGAATTCCAGATCTGGTGGAAGGTGGCGATGCCGCTGGTCACGCCGGCGCTGTCAGCGCTCGCCATCTTCACCTTCCTCGGCAACTGGACGGCCTTCTTCTGGCCGCTGATCGTCACCACCAGCCGCGAACTCTATACGCTGCCGGTTGGCCTCTCGAGCTTTGCCGTCGAGCAATCCATCCAATGGGAAATGATCATGACCGGTGCGGCACTCGCGACATTGCCGACGCTGCTCGTCTTCCTGGTGCTGCAGCGCTACATCGTGCGCGGCGTCATGCTGGCCGGTCTGAAGGGATAAGACATGACCGAAACCAATCCACGCCTTGCCGACAGGAGCGTCTTTCCTGACCCTGTCTACAAGGAAACGGTGCTGAAGCCGCTCTTCGATGGCGCCAAGACGCATCATGTCGACGGTATCCGCCGCATCGACCGTGCCCATCTCGTCATGCTGGTTGAAACCGGCATTCTCGACCGCGAACAGGCCGGCAAGATCGCCGCCGCACTCGAAGCGATCGATCGCGACATCGACCCGGAAAAACTCGTCTATACCGGCGAGGTCGAAGACTTCTTCTTCCTCATCGAGAAGGAGTTGAAGGCCCGTATCGGCGTCGATATCGCCGGTCGCCTGCAC
This sequence comes from Rhizobium sp. 05N49, assembly GCF_056396805.1. Classification (NCBI taxonomy): domain Bacteria; kingdom Pseudomonadati; phylum Pseudomonadota; class Alphaproteobacteria; order Hyphomicrobiales; family Rhizobiaceae; genus Rhizobium; species Rhizobium sp. 05N49. The sequence continues at coordinate 321,678 of NZ_JBFTME010000006.1, read as the reverse complement.
ACTGCGCGCTCGCGCAACGACATTGACCACACGCTGTTCAAGCTCGGCCTGAAGGAGCGCATCGACGCTCTGATGGTCAAGGCGCGTACGCTCCTCGATGCCATGATTGCGGCAGCCGACTGGGAAAAGGAGACGTTGATCGTTGCCTATACGCACGGGCAGCCGGCCCAGCCGACAACCTTCGGCCATTATCTTTCGGCGGCGATCGAAGTGCTGATCCGCGATATCGAGCGCTTTGCCGAGGCGCGTGAGATCGTCAACCTGAGCCCCATGGGTGCTGCAGCGATCACCACGTCGGGCTTCCCGATCGATCGCGCCCGCGTCGCCGAACTGCTGGGCTTTGCCGCGCCGCTGCGCAATTCCTACAGCTGCATCGCCGCGGTCGACTACACAACCTCGACCTACAGCGCGATCGAGCTGATGTTCCTGCATCTCGGCCGCCTGATCCAGGATTTCCAGTTCTGGACGAGTTTCGAAGTGGGCCAGATCTATGTTCCCAATGCGCTGGTGCAGATCTCCTCGATCATGCCGCAGAAACGCAATCCGGTGCCGATCGAGCATATGCGCCATCTTGCAAGCCAGACCTTTGGTCGCGCCCGCACCGTGCTCGACGTCATGCACAATACGCCGTTCACCGACATGAACGACAGCGAGGGCGAAACGCAGGACATGGGCTACGAGGCGTTCCATTCTGCCGGACGCGTGCTCGACCTGCTGGCAGCCTTCGTCGCGCAGATCAGCATTGATCCGCAGCGTGTGGCCGACAATATCCGCCGCTCCTGCATCACCATCACCGAACTCGCGGATTCGCTGGTCCGCCTCGAAGGATTGTCCTTCCGGCAGGCGCATGAGATTGCCGCGACGGTCGCCCGCGCCGTCGTCGCCAAGGGCGGCGGTCTTTCGGACGACGGCTATCAGCCTTTCCTCGCAGCTTTCGAGGAATTGGCCGGCCGCAAACCCGGCATCGACAAGGCACAGTTTGCCGAGATCGTTTCGCCGGAACATTTCGTTGCCGTCCGCGCCCGTTTCGGCGGTCCCGCGCCGGCACCGATGGCGGATGCGCTTGCAGCCTACCAGGAAAAGGCTGCCGCATTCGCCGCAGATGCGCAGGAAAACGCAGCGCGCGAAGCCGCCGCTGCCGAGGAACTTCAAACCAGATTCACGGCATTGATGGGGGCCGCCTGATGGCAAATATCGAACTGCAGGGGCTCGTCAAACGCTACGGCAAGCTGGATGTCGTCCACGGCATCGATCTTGCGATCGCCGACGGTGAGTTCGTCGTCTTCGTCGGCCCATCCGGCTGCGGAAAATCCACGACGCTTCGCATGATCGCCGGTCTGGAGGACATATCCGGCGGCACGCTGAAAATCGGCGGCGAGGTGGTCAACGAGCGCGAGCCGAAACAGCGCAATATCGCCATGGTGTTTCAGAACTACGCCATCTATCCGCATATGAGCGTACGCCAGAATATCGGCTTCGGCCTTTACACCTCGAAGCTGTCGCAGGTGGAAAAGGACAAGCGCATCGACGAGACGGCGCAGATCCTCGGCCTGACCGATTATCTCGCCCGCCGCCCGGCAGCACTGTCAGGCGGCCAGCGCCAGCGCGTCGCGATCGGCCGCGCCATGGTCCGCAACCCCTCGGCCTTTCTCTTCGATGAGCCGCTGTCGAACCTCGATGCCCAGCTTCGCACCCAGATGCGCATCGAGATCAAGCGCCTGCACCAGCGGCTCGGCACGACAATCGTCTATGTCACGCACGATCAGGTGGAGGCCATGACCATGGCTGACCGCATCGTTGTCATGAAGGACGGCCACATCCTGCAGGCGGGAACGCCGATGGATATCTACGAGAACCCCGCCGATGTCTTTACCGCACGCTTCATCGGCAGCCCGTCGATGAACCTGCTTCCGGGCACGGCGGCAGCCGATGGTCTGCGCATCGGGCAGGGCGGTCCGCATCTGATCGGCGTGCGCCCGCATGATCTTGTCATTGGCGAGGAGGCCGGCGTTCTGTCGCTCTCGGGCACGGTGACGGCCGTCGAGCCGCTTGGCGCCGAAACGCTGGTGCATTTCGATGTCGCCGGGACATCGGTGATTGCTACGGCCCCCGGTAAAGTGATACCGGCCGTCGGCAGCGCGGTGACTGCCCATGCAGCGTCAGGTGCTCTCTATGTTTTCGATGCAAAAACGGAAAAGGCCCTCGGGCGCCAATGACATCTGATAGTGACATGCGATCGGCGGTGCTCAGCATTGGCCGGACCTACTGCGACCTGATTTTCACAGGTCTGGAGACTATGCCCGTTCTCGGGCGCGAGCTCTTTGCTGATGACCTGCGCATTGCCGCAGGCGGCGGCGCTTTCATCATGGCCGCTTATTCCGCCCATATCGGCCGCAAGACCGCCTTGCTCTCCCGCCTCGGAACGGACGGACTTTCCAACGGTCTGGCGGGCGAACTGCAGGCAAGTGGGGTCGATCTGCGCTTTCTCGACCGGGCGGTCGACGCTGGTCCGCAGGTTACCGTCGCCATCAACAATGGCGAGGAACGCGCCTTTTTGTCGCGCCGCGCTGGCAGCGCTGAACCTGCAACGCTCAAAGAGGCGCTTGCCTGGAGCGAGGCGCGTCACCTGCACATCGCCGAATTCGCAACCCTTGCGGAAATCCCCCACTTGATTGCGAAAGCCAGGGAAAACGGGCTTACGGTATCGCTCGACCCGAGCTGGGACGAGGCCCTGATCTACCAGCAGGATTTCCTCGATCGCTGCGAAGGCATTGATCTCTTCCTTCCCAATGTCGAGGAAGCCATAGCGATTACCGGACGTTCCGATCCGACAGAAGCGCTCGACAGGCTCGCCGAGCGCTTCCCGGCCGTCGCGCTGAAAGCAGGCGCCGGCGGCGCTTATTTCGCGGCCGCCAGCGTCCGGCTCCATCAGAATGCTCCCACCGTCAAGGTCGTGGATACGACGGGAGCAGGGGATGCCTTCAATGCCGGGCTCATCCATGCCTGGCTTGGCGGCGCGAGCGCCGATATCTGCCTGCGCGAAGGCATTGCCATGGGCAGCCTGGCGGTTCAGGCTGCGGGCGGCGCTGCGATCCTTCCCTCACGCTAGGGTCTGGGCGATGCCGCGGTCTTTTCAGTGCCGCGGATCGCTCTAATTAACGGGAAGCGGCGCAGAAATCGCTGCACCGGACGGAACCCGGAATATTGGCGTCGAGCCCGCGGGCTTGCTGCGGAACAGCTTGCACTTGCCGCGCTATCCAGCTGTTTCCTTACGAATATTTCATGAAATTCAGCCGCATTTCCGTACCATCATCAGGGCATCGGTAATGTTGGGTTCATGTTCGTTGTGATTATTCTGGCGCGAACAGGCCAGGCATGGCGAAGCATATTTCGAGGATGACATGGACAATCTGGAGGCTGGTAAAGAGACCGGTTCCAAAAATGGCGCAAACGCCGATCTTGCTGCCGTGCTGGCCGCTGGCCGGCAGAGCAGGGGCCGGCGCTGGCGCGGACGCCTGATCGCGCTGGTGCTCCTAATCCTCGCCGCAGCCGCGGCCGCCTATTTCTACACGGGCCGCAGCCGTTCCGAGATCAGCTACACGACCCAGCCTGTCAAGCGAGGCGATCTTACAGTGCTTGTCACTGCCACAGGTTCGGTCCAGCCGACCCAGCAAGTCGATATATCGAGCGAATTGTCGGGCACGATGCGTGAGGTCAATGTCGACTACAACAGCGCAGTGAAGGCAGGCGATATTCTGGCCGAACTCGATACCAACAAGCTGGAGGCAGACGTCAAGAGCTCGCGCGCCAAGCTCAACTCGGCAAAGGCAAATGTGGTCAAGGCGAATGCCGATATGCAATCGGCCGCGACCTCGCTCGACCGCCTGAAGAGCCTCGTCAAGAGCAACGTCTCCACGCAGCAGAGCCTTGACGACGCGACCTATAAATATGACTCGGCTGTCGCCGCCAAGGATATCAACGAGGCCGAGGTCCTGGCCTCGGAGGCGGACCTGCAGCTTGCCGAGGTCAATCTTGGCAAGGCGAAGATCGTCGCGCCGATCGATGGCGTGATCCTGACCCGCTCGGTGGATCCGGGTGCGACTGTTGCTGCCTCGCTGTCGGCGCCCGTGCTTTTCACCATTGCCGGCGATCTCAAGAAGATGGAGCTGCAGGTGGATGTCGACGAAGCCGATGTCGGCCAGATCGCCGTCGGCCAGAAGGCAAAGTTCACAGTCGACGCCTATCCCGACCGCACCTTCCCGGCCGTCATCGAGCAGATCCGCTTTGCCTCTCAGGTGGTCAATAATGTCGTCACCTACAAGGCGGTGCTTTCGGTCGATAATGCCGACTTGCTTCTGCGCCCCGGCATGACGGCGACCTCCGATATCACCGTCGAAGCCGTAAAGGACACGCTGATGGTCCCGAACGCGGCCCTGCGTTACGCTCCGCCGCAGGCAGAAGGCCGTGGCGGCCGTGGTATCTTCAGCCTGTTCCGCCCGCCGCGTCCGCTCCGCAGCGGTGGTGGCGGTGATGCCAAACTGACCGGCACGCAGCGCCGGGTCTGGGTGTTGCGCAACGGCCATCCCGCAGCCGTCGTGATCCAGGTTGGCTCCTCGGATGGCCAGTTCACGCAGGTCACCTCCGGCGAGCTTACCGAAAAGGATGCGATCATCACCGACACCGCGACGCGGACGAACTGACGGGAGCCGATGATGGAAYGCCCGCCGCTTCTGGAATTCAGGCAGGTCTCGAAGATTTACGGCGAGGGTGCTGCGGCAATCCGCGCGCTCGACCACGTGGATCTTTCAATCCGCACCCATGAATTTGTCGCCATCATGGGGCCGTCCGGTTCCGGCAAGTCGACGGCGATGAACATACTCGGCTGCCTCGATGTGCCGACCTCAGGCGACTATGTTTTCCAGGGCATTTCGACCGGCGGCTTTGACCGCAGCCAGCTGACGCTGCTGCGCCGGCATATGCTGGGCTTCGTCTTCCAGGGCTTCAATCTGCTGTCACGCACCTCGGCGGTCGAGAATGTCGAATTGCCGCTGATCTATCGCGGCATGGCGGTCGGCGAGCGGCGCAAGCGGGCGAGGGAAGCGCTCGGCCTCGTCGGTCTGTCGGGCAGGGAACATCACAAGACGCAGGAACTCTCCGGCGGCCAGCAGCAGCGTGTGGCAATCGCCCGCGCTATCGTCACCGAGCCGGCCTTGCTGCTCGCCGATGAGCCGACCGGCAACCTCGATACCAAGACCAGCATCGAGATCATGGACCTGATGACGCGGCTGAACCGCGAACAGGGCATCACCATCGTCATGGTCACGCACGAGCCCGATATTGCTGCCTATGCAGGGCGCTTGTTGCGTTTCGTCGACGGCAAGCTGGAAACCGAAGTAGAGCATCAGCGGAGGGCGGAACATGTTCTTTGAAACGCTGAAGCTCGCGCTTCGCGCGATCAGCCGCAATCTGCTGCGTTCCTTCCTCACCGTACTCGGTGTCGTCATCGGCGTTGCCGCCGTCATCGCGCTCGTTACGATCGGCAACGGTACGACTGCGCAGGTTTCGACCGAGCTGTCACGTCTCGGCACCAACATGCTCTTCGTGCGTCCCGGTCAGTTCGGACCCGGCCGTGCCAGTTCCGAGGCGCGGCGCTTCACGCTGAAGGATGTCGAGGCGATCCGTGATCAGGTTCCGGGTCTCCGAGCGGTTGCGCCCTCCAACCAGTCGACGGCAACCGTCATTTTCGGCGGCCAGAACCATTCAACCACGGTCTATGGCACGACCAACGACTATTTCATCGCACAGGACTGGGATCTGGCGCTTGGCCGCAATTTCACGCCGGCAGAAGAGCGCGGCCAGTCGCGCTGCATCATTGGCGAGACCGTGCGAGAGCAGCTTTTCGGGGCTGCGGATCCGACCGGCCAGCTGATCCGTGTCGGCAAGGTTTCCTGCCCGGTCATCGGCGTCCTGGCAAAGCGCGGCCAGTCCGGCATGGGCAACGACCAGGATGATGCCGTCATCATGCCGGTCAAGGTCTTCCAGCGCCGCATCAGCGGCACCTCCAATGTGCCGACGATCCTCATCTCGGCGCGAGACGGCGTCTCTACCTCAAAGGTCCAGGCCGATGTCGAGAACCTGCTGCGTGAACGCCGCAAGATCATTCCCGGCCGTCAGGACGATTTCAACGTCAATGACATGACGCAGATCGCTGAAGCCATGACCGGAACCACCACGCTGCTGACGGGTCTGCTTGGAGCGGTCGCCGCCGTCAGCTTGCTCGTTGGCGGCATCGGCATCATGAACATCATGCTGGTATCGGTGACGGAGCGCACCCGCGAGATCGGTATCCGCCTTGCGATCGGCGCGCTTGAAAACCAGGTGCTGACACAATTCCTTGTCGAGGCTGTCGCCTTGTCACTCTTCGGCGGCATAGCGGGCATCATGCTCGGCCTGACGCTTGCCTACGGTACGGTCAGCTTCCTCAATGTACCCTTCGTAGTCAGTCCGCTCATCATCTTCATTGCCTTCGTCTTCTCGGCGGCTATCGGCATGATTTTCGGCTTTTTTCCGGCGAGGCGCGCAGCCCAGCTCAATCCCATCGAGGCATTGCGCCACGAGTAGAGAGAATGCTCTCGCGCAGGGCATGGCTTTGATATATCAGGATAACTTGTCTTCGGCATTCAACCGTGCCAGTATTGATATATCAGCCTCGGATTCGCCCGCATGCAGGAATCGCTAAGCCATCTCGCCTATCTGGCGCTGGAGCACGCTATCGTGACGCTGGCTTTGGCACCGGGTGCGCTGGTGACCGAAAAGCAGCTTATCGATCTTGCTGGCCATGGCCGCACGCCGGTGCGGGAGGCAATCCAGAAGCTTGCCTGGCAGGGGCTGATACTGGTCAAGCCGCGTGTCGGTCTGCAGATTGCTGAAATTCATGCTGAAGACCACGCCAATGTCATGCAGGTGCGCCGCAAGCTGGAGCCGGTTGCTGCGGCTCTAGTGGCAGATACGGCCAACGAGGAGCAGAGGGGACGGCTTGTCGCCTGCGCGCTGGCGATGGAGGAATGCGCCGTCCGCGGCGATCTCGCGGGCTTCTTCGCCGCCGACAAGGCCTTTGACGAGATCCTTGAGGACGCCTGTCCGAACAGTTTCATGATCGCCGCATTGGGGCCGGTCCAGACCCATTCCCGCCGTCTTTGGTATTCGACCGCCAATCCGGAACGGATGGATCGCTCTATCTCCCTGCATGTTACGGTCATCAAGGCCATTCATCAGGGCGAGGCCGAGCAGGCGCGCGAGGCCATGGCCGACCTCATCGATTATCTGAGCCAGAAATAGAAACGGCCCCGTTTCCGGAGCCGTTGCCTGTGGATCGGGATTACAGCCTCAGCCGACGAAGGCGCGTTCAATCACGAATTCGGCGGGCTTGCTGTTGGCGCCCTCGTCGAGGCCGGCCTTTTCCAGGAGCTCCTTGGTGTCCTTCAGCATGGCGGAAGAACCGCAGATCATGCCGCGGTCAATAGCCGGATCGATCGGCGGAACGCCGAGATCGGTAAAGAGTTTGCCGGAGGAGATCAGGTCGGTGATACGGCCGCGATATTCGAAATCTTCGCGGGTGGCGGTCGCATAATGGCGCAGCTTGTCGCCGACGACTTCCTGGAGGAGTTCGTCATTCTGGATCTCGTGGACGAGGTCGAAGCCATACTTCAGCTCGGAAATCTCGCGCGCCGTATGGGTGAGGATGACCTCGTCGAACTTCTCATAGGTCTCCGGATCGCGGATCAGGCTCGCGAACGGTGCAATGCCCGTGCCGGTCGAGAACATGTAGAGACGTTTGCCGGGGGTCAGCGCATCGAGAACAAGCGTGCCTGTCGGCTTCTTGCGCATCAGCACCTGGTCGCCCGGCTTGATGAGCTGCAGATGCGAGGTCAGCGGGCCATCCGGTACCTTGATGGAGAAGAATTCCAGTTCTTCTGCCCATGCCGGGCTTGCGATCGAATAGGCGCGGAAAACCGGCTTGCCTTCGACCATAAGGCCGATCATCGCAAACTCGCCCGAACGGAAACGGAAGCCGTCTGGCCGGGTCATCGTGAAGCGGAAGAGCCGGTCGGTATAATGCGTCACGCTCAGCACCGTCTCGGCATAGACGCCGGCGGGGATGGCGGAAGCGAATTCTTCGGTCTTTGCGGGTGCGTTCATTTCGATATCGGACTCGTCGTTCGCAAGAAGATCATTACATGCGAGGCAGATATTACAAAACCCCGTTGAATTAAAGGCAATCCATTCCATCGCATGGCTGGGGAGCGAAATATGCATGTCATTGTCAGGAATCAGTGCTGTGATGAACTGTCGCTTTTGCACTGGCTAAGCTATTCAAAGGATGCATATTAAAGCATGTCTCACAAAACAGTTCGGCGGTTTTGCGCTAAGGACACGCGGCAAGTAAAAAGATAGAGCGTGGCGAGCGATCCGAAAGATCGTCGCATGCTTCAATAAAAACGACGCCCACCGCGACGCGGGCGCGACAGGTGGTTACGGGGGAACATGAAAATCTTCAACTATAAGCGCGTTCCATACGCGGAAATGCGCGCATTTTCCGTCCATATTCTGACGGCCTCCGGTTCCTTTCTCGCGTTTCTCGGCGTGGTGGCGGCTGCCGAGCACCGCTTCGTCGATATGTTCTGGTGGCTGGGTCTGGCCCTTCTTGTCGATGGCATTGACGGCCCGATTGCCCGCAAGGTGCGTGTCAAGGAAGTGCTGCCCAACTGGTCGGGTGATACGCTCGACAATATTATCGACTACGTGACCTATGTGCTGTTGCCGGCCTTTGCGCTCTATCAGAGCGGCATGATCGGCGAGCCCTGGTCCTTCGTCGCCGCCGGCATGATCGTCGTTTCGAGCGCCATCTATTATGCCGATATGGGCATGAAGACCGAGGAATATTTCTTCTCGGGCTTCCCGGTCGTCTGGAACATGGTCATCTTCACACTCTTTGTCATGCACGCGAGCGAGATGACGGCCTTCATCGTCGTCACCGTTTCGGTGGTCCTCACCTTCCTGCCGATCAACTTCCTGCATCCAGTGCGCGTCCAGCGGCTGCGCCCGTTGAACCTCGGCATCTTCCTGCTCTGGTCGGCACTCGGCGCCTATTCGTTGCTGAAGCATTTCGATATGCCGCAATGGGCAGTCGTTCTCTTCATCGTGAGCGGCATCTACCTTTACGTCATCGGCGGTGTGCTCCAATTCTTCCCTGCGCTCGGACGCAAGTGAGGTAAACGGCGATGGCAATGACGAAGGCGGTTTCTTTTTTCAGAAATGGCGGACCCGAAGTTTTCGAATATGTCGATATCGATCTGCCGCCGCCTTCCCAAGGTCAGGTACAGGTACGCCAGGAAGCGATCGGCCTGAATTTCATCGACGTCTATTTCCGCGACGGCACCTACAAGGCTCCGCATCTGCCCTTTGTGACCGGCAAGGAGGCTGCCGGCATTGTGACATCAGTCGGTCCCGGCGTGATTGATTTTGCCGTGGGCGACCGCGTTGCTTATGCGGGCTCTGATGGCGCCTATAGCGCTGAGCGCAATATCGAGACGAAACATTTGGTGAAGGTGCCCGACGGTGTCAGCCTGGAAACAGCAGCCGCCATGATGCTGAAGGGTATGACGGCCGAGTATCTCCTGAACCGTACGTTCAAGGTCGGCCCTGAAACCGTGCTGCTCTTCCATGCCGCAGCCGGCGGCGTCGGCCTCATTGCCGGCCAGTGGGCAAAGGCGCTCGGCGCAACCGTCATCGGCACGGCAGGCTCCGCCGACAAGGTCCAACTGGCGCTCGAACATGGCTATGATCATGTCATCAATTACAAGACCGAGAACTTCGCAGAACGCGTGCGGGAGATCACCTGGGGCAAGGGCGTCGACGTGGTTTATGACTCGATCGGCCGAGACACTTTCCCACAATCACTGGATTGCCTGAAGCCACGCGGCCTCTTCGCATCGTTTGGTCAATCTTCGGGCGCGATCGAGAATTTTACGATGGCGCACCTCGCCCAGAGAGGCTCTCTCTATGCCACGCGCCCGACGCTCTTCACTTATATTGCCTCGCGTCAGGAACTGACCGATTGTGCAAACAATCTATTTGATGTTGTGCAGAGCAACAAAGTGCGTATCAATATCAACCAAACCTATCCGCTGCGTGAGGTTGGGCGGGCGCACGCGGATCTGGAAACAAGAAAAACAACCGGAACGACGCTGCTGATTCCATGAGATCCAAAAGGACCGGTCAGCAGAAGAAATGAGGGGAACGTGTCGCCATTGAATGTGCCGGCTTCCGGCGCGTTGTTATCGGTGCAAAAGCTGACGAAATTCTTCGGTAGCTTTGCCGCCTGCAATGAAATCGATCTCGATATAGCGCCGGGCGAAATTCATGCGCTCCTCGGCGAAAATGGCGCAGGCAAATCCACGCTGGTCAAGATGCTCTTCGGCGTTCTGGAGCCGACGGATGGGCATATCCTCTGGGAGGGAACGCCGGTTGCGATCACCTCGCCGGGCGAGGCCCGCAAGCTCGGCATCGGCATGGTCTTCCAGCATTTTTCGCTGTTCGAGGCGCTGACCGTTGCCGAAAATATCGCACTTTCGCTTGATGACAGCATTCCGATCGGCAGGATCGCCGAAGAGGCGAGGGCGCTGTCTGCGGCTTATGGCCTCCCGCTCGATCCGCATGCGCATGTGGCCGATCTCTCGGTGGGCGAGCGTCAGCGCATCGAAATCGTCCGCGCGCTCCTGCAGAACCCGAAGCTCATCATCCTCGATGAACCGACATCGGTGCTGACACCGCAGGAGGCCGACAAGCTCTTCGAAACACTTTTCAAACTGCGTGCCGAGGGGCGCTCCGTTCTCTATATCAGCCACCGCCTGGAAGAGGTGCAGCGCATTTGCGATCGCGCCACCGTGCTCCGCCACGGCCGTGTGACCGGCGCCTGCGATCCGAAGCAGGAAACGCCCGCCTCTCTCGCCCGGATGATGGTGGGCAGTGAGGTGGCGGCTGTGACTCATCCCGAGCGTAGCGATAAGGGCGAGGTGCAACTCGCCGTTTCGAGCCTTTCCGTTGCAGCGCGCACGCCCTTTGCCATGCCGCTGCGCGACGTCTCCATGAGCGTGCGATCGGGTGAAATCCTTGCCATTGCCGGCGTTGCGGGCAATGGACAGAGCGAGCTGTTCGATGCGCTGTCCGGCGAATATCCGGTGTCGTCGGCCGAAGCGATCGTGATCCGCAAGAAGCCGGTCGGAACGCAGGGAATCACGGCCCGCCGCCTGCTTGGCGCCGGTTTCGTGCCGGAAGAGCGGCATGGTCATGCGGCGGTGTCGGCTATGAAGCTCTCTGACAATCTGGTGCTGGCCCGCAGCCAGTCGGACCGCAAGGCCTTTCTCGGTGTCCTCGGCATTATCAGGCAGGGCGCGGTGAAATCCGCCGCACGGCGCATTTCAGAGGCCATGGACGTGCGCAAGAGCGGCGATGATCCCGCCGCGGGTTCGCTCTCCGGCGGCAATCTGCAGAAATTCATCGTCGGCCGCGAACTCGACCGCCAGCCGGCTGTGCTGGTCGTCAACCAGCCGACCTGGGGTGTGGATGCCGGTGCTGCAAGCCGCATCCGTCAGGCGCTTGTGGACCTGGCAAAAGCGGGCTCCGCCGTCGTCGTCATCAGCCAGGATCTCGACGAAATCTTCGAGGTGGCGACTGATATCGCCGTCATTTCCGAAGGGCGCCTTTCAAAGCCCTATGCGGCAGGTGAACTCACGCGCGAGAAGATTGGCTTGCTGATGGGCGGCCTGCATGAAGGCAAGCATGCCGCGGAGGCCGCTGATGCGMATTGAGCTTGAAAAGCGCCCGCAGGTCTCGAAGCTCTACGCCTTCGTTTCACCGCTTCTCGCCCTCGTCCTGACGCTGATATTTGGCGCGATCATGTTCGCCATGCTCGGCAAGGATCCGGTCGAGGCACTCGATGCCTTCTTCCTTGAGCCACTTTTGGAAGTGTGGTCGTTGCACGAATTGGCGGTCAAGGCAGCACCGCTGATCCTGATCGCCGTCGGTCTTGCCGTCTGTTATCGCTCCAACAACTGGAATATCGGCGCCGAAGGCCAGTTCACCATCGGCGCGATCACCGGCTCCTATGTCCCGATCATCTTCTACGACTGGCATTCACCGCTTGTACTGCCGCTGATGCTGATTATGGGAGCGCTCGGCGGCGCGCTGTTCGCAGCCATTCCGGCATTATTGAAAGCGCATTTCAACACCAACGAGATACTGACGTCGCTGATGCTGGTCTATATCGCCCAGCTCTTTCTCGATTGGCTGATCCGCGGCGCATGGCGCGATCCGAAGGGTTTCAACTTCCCGGTCTCGCGCGACTTTGCGCCGGAGGCAATCGTGCCGGCAATATGGGAAGAGTCCGGCCGCGCCCATTGGGCCTTCATTTTCGCGATCGTCGCGGCTGTTCTCGTCTGGTTCATGATGCGCTTCACTCTGAAGGGCTTCGAAGTCGTCGTGCTCGGCCAGTCGGAACGGGCAGGGCGCTTCGCAGGCTTTTCCTCGAAGAGGATGATCTGGTTCAGCTTCCTCTTTTCCGGCGCGCTCGCAGGTCTTGCTGGTATCTGCGAGGTCTCGGGCTCGATCGGCCACCTGCAGCCGGCGATTTCGCCCGGCTACGGCTTCACCGCCATCATCGTCGCCTTCCTCGGTCGCCTCAATCCGCTCGGCGTCATTGCTTCCGGTCTTGTGCTGGCGCTGACCTATCTGGGCGGTGAGGCGGCGCAGCTTTCGATCGGGGTTTCGGACAAGGTCACCCGCGTCTTCCAGGGGCTCATCCTCTTCTTCGTGCTCTCCTGCGACACGCTGATCTATTATAAAATCCGCATCGTCTGGTCGCGGGTGAGAGGCAACGCGGCATGAGCATCTTCGAAGCCATTCTCCTGACCGTCATCACCGCCTCCACGCCGCTCGTCATCGCAGCCCTCGGTGAGCTCGTGACGGAGCGCTCGGGCGTCCTCAATCTCGGCGTCGAGGGCATGATGATCATGGGTGCTGTCGCCGCCTTTGCCGGCGCGCAGATCTCCGGTTCGCCCTATGTCGGCATCATCTGCGGCATTGCCGCCGGCGCGCTTTTCTCGCTGCTCTTCGCCTTCCTGACGCTGACGCTGGTGGCAAACCAGGTGGCGACCGGTCTGGCGCTGACCCTTCTCGGCCTTGGCGTCTCCGGCCAACTCGGCGAGCCCTATGTCAGCGTCCCCGGCATTCAGCTGAAAGAGATCGTCGTCCCGCTTCTGTCCGATATTCCCGTTATCGGCGCGGTTCTCTTCAAGCAGGATCTGATCTTCTACCTGTCGATTGCCTTGCTCTTCGGCGTGAGCTGGTTCCTGTTCAGAAGCCGTCCCGGCCTGAAACTCAGGGCGATCGGCGACAGCCACGGTTCTGCCCATGCGCTCGGCATTCATGTCATCCGCACGCGCTATCTGGCTGTCATGTTCGGCGGTGCCTGCGCGGGTCTTGCCGGCGCGCAGCTTTCGCTCGTCTATACGCCGCAATGGGTGGAGAACATGTCGGCCGGCCGCGGCTGGATCACGCTGGCGCTGGTGGTCTTCGCTTCCTGGCGCCCGTGGCGGGTCTTTGCCGGCGGTTATCTCTTCGGAGCGGTAACGATCCTGCAGCTTCATGCGCAGGCCTTCGGTCTCGGCATCCCATCGCAGTTCCTCTCGATGCTGCCCTATGCCGCGACTATTGTGGTTCTCATCATCATTTCTCATAATCGACGCACGACGTTGATCAACACGCCCGCGTCGCTTGGAAAAGCCTTCGTACCGGAGCGATAAAACAAGAACACGGACGGGTTTCCGGAATAACTTCAAACCAACAGGGGTCATCATGAAGAAGTTCGCACTCACACTTGCCGCATCGGCCGCAGCCGTGATCGGCATATCCTCAGCCGCCGCGGCGGCCGACAAGACGAAGGTCTGCTTCGTCTATGTCGGCGCACACAATGACGGCGGTTATTCGCAGGCGCACGATGTCGGCCGCCAGCAGATCCAGGCCGAATTCGGTGACAAGATCGAAACGCCCTACCTCGAAAACGTCCCGGAAGGCCCCGATGCCGAGCGCGCCATCGAACGTCTCGCGCGTTCCGGCTGCCAGCTGATCTTCACGACGTCTTTCGGTTTCATGGACGCGACGGTCAAGGTGGCCGCCAAATTCCCGAAGGTCAAGTTCGAGCACGGCACCGGCTACAAGGCCGGCCCGAACCTCGCGACCTACAATTCGCGCTTCTATGAAGGCCGCTACATCCTCGGCCAGATCGCCGCCAAGACCTCGAAGAATCATGGCGCTGCCTACATCGCCTCCTTCCCGATCCCGGAAGTGGTCATGGGCATCAACTCCTTCGAGCAGGGCGCAAAGTCGATCGACCCGAGCTTCAAGCTCAAGGTCATCTGGGTCAACACCTGGTTCGACCCGGGCAAGGAAGCAGACGCTGCCAAGGCCATGATCGACCAGGGCGTCGACGTGCTGACCCAGCACACCGACACGACTGCGCCGATGCAGGTTGCCGAAGAGCGCGGCATCCACGCTTTCGGCCAGGCATCGGACATGATCGCAGCCGGCCCGAAGGCTCAGCTGACGGCGATCGTCGATACCTGGGGCAACTATTACTCCAAGCGCGTTCACGCCCTTCTCGACGGTACCTGGAAGTCCGAGCAGAGCTGGGACGGCCTGAAGGATGGCATCCTCAAGATGGCGCCTTACACGAACATGCCTGACGACGTGAAGAAGATGGCTGAGGAAACAGAAGCCAAGATCAAGTCCGGCGAACTGCATCCTTTCACCGGTCCGATCAACAAGCAGGACGGCACGCCCTGGCTGAAAGCCGGCGAAAAGGCTGATGACGGCACGCTGCTGGGCATGAACTTCTACGTCGAAGGCGTGGATGACAAGCTGCCGGCACAATAAGCAGATTTTGTAACTCGCAGTTGCGAAAAGGCGCTCTGAAAGGAGCGCCTTTTTTGCTGCAGTGCATACCAAAATGCGCATTTACAAAAGTATTACTATATGATTTTTTGACCCTGCGCCGCGAGACGCGGCATTGGGAGAGGAAATCATGAAATTGAAGACTGCACTTTTGAGTGCCACGGTTCTGGCTGCCTGCATGTTCGGTTCGGCTTCGGCCGGCGGCTTGACTGTTGGCTTCTCGCAGATCGGTTCGGAATCGGGCTGGCGCGCGGCTGAAACGACAGTAACCAAGGAACAGGCCAAGAAGCGCGGCATCGATCTGAAGTTTGCCGATGCGCAGCAGAAGCAGGAAAATCAGATCAAGGCTCTGCGCTCCTTCATTGCTCAGGGCGTCGATGCCATTCTCATTGCTCCCGTTGTCGAAACCGGCTGGGACGACGTTCTGAAGGAAGCCAAGGAAGCCAAGATTCCGGTCATCCTTCTCGACCGTACGATCAAGGCTCCTGACGACCTCTACCTGACGGCGGTTACCTCCGACCTGGTCCACGAAGGCAAGGTCGCAGGCGACTTCCTGGTAAAGACCGTTGGCGACAAGAAGTGCAACGTCGTCGAGCTGCAGGGCACCACCGGTTCGTCGCCGGCCATCGCTCGCAAGAAGGGCTTCGAAGAGGCTCTTGCCGGCCACGACAACCTGAAGATCGTTCGCAGCCAGACCGGCGACTTTACCCGCACCAAGGGCAAGGAAGTCATGGAAAGCTTCCTGAAGGCCGAGAACGGCGGCAAGGACATCTGCGCTCTCTATGCCCATAACGATGATATGGCGGTTGGCGCCATCCAGGCGATCAAGGAAGCTGGCCTGAAGCCGGGCAAGGATATCCTCGTCGTCTCCATCGACGCCGTGCCGGACATTTTCAAGGCCATGTCCGAAGGTGAGGCCAATGCCACGGTCGAGCTGACGCCGAACATGGCAGGCCCGGCCTTCGATGCGCTCGATGCATACCTGAAGGACAAGAAGGCTCCGGCGAAGTGGATCCAGACTGAATCCAAGCTCTATACGCCTGCTGACGACCCGATGAAGGTCTACGAAGAAAAGAAGGGCCAGGGCTACTGATTTGAACCTGCAACCGCACCGGTCCATCATGGACCGGTGCGGAACTGCCGGTGCCGGGCCGGGCGTCATGCCCGGTTTTGGCGCAGGCGTAAGGCGCAATATCAGGAAACAGCAGCCCTCATGGTTCACAATTTCGAGAATATTCTCGCAGCCTCGGCCATATCGAAATTCTTCCCCGGTGCTATTGCCCTGGACAAGGTGGATTTCACGCTGCGCCGTGGCGAGGTTCACGCCTTGCTCGGCGAAAACGGCGCCGGCAAGTCGACGCTCATCAAATGCATTACCGGCGCCTATCGCCGCGACGGCGGAAGCCTGACACTGGAAGGTCACGAGATTGATCCGGCCGATACGCTGGCCGCCCAGAAGCTCGGCATCGGCACCGTCTACCAGGAGGTCAACCTCCTCTCCAATCTCAGCGTTGCGGAAAATCTGTTCCTCGGCCGACAGCCGAAGCGTTTCGGCATGATCGATGCCCGCACCATGAACCGGAATGCCCGTGAGCTTCTGGCAGGCTACGGTCTTGATATCGACGTCACCGCGCAGCTCGACCGCTTCTCGGTCGCCGTCCAGCAGATCGTCGCGATCGCTCGCGCCGTCGATCTGTCGGGCAAGGTGCTCATTCTCGACGAGCCCACCGCCAGCCTCGATACCCATGAAGTCGAGATGCTTTTCCGCATCATAAATGACTTGAAGAAGCGCGGATTGGGTATTGTCTTCATTACTCATTTTCTCGAACAGGTCTATGCCGTCAGTGACCGCATCACCGTGCTGCGCAACGGCCGGCTTGTGGGGACGCACGCGGCAGCCGAACTGTCGCGGCAGAACCTGATCGCCATGATGCTCGGGCGCGAACTCGCCCAGACGGAACATGCCGCCAAGGAACGCACGATTGCCGCCGGCGAGGTCAAATATGCTTTCGAGGGCTTTGGAAAACGCGGCAAGGTGAAACCCTTCGATCTCGAGGTCCGCGTCGGCGAAGTTGTCGGCATTGCCGGACTTCTCGGCTCCGGGCGCACGGAAACCGCAGAACTCATGTTCGGCATCGAAAGCGCCGACAGCGGCGTCGCCAGGATCGATGGCGCGCCGGTGACGCTGTCGAGCCCGCGTGCCGCAATCGCCAGGGGCTTCGGCTTCTGCCCGGAAGATCGCAAGACGGATGGCATCATCGGCGACCTGTCGATCCGCGAGAACATAGCGCTTGCCTTGCAGGCGCGCCGAGGCTGGGCGCGGCCGCTTTCGCGCGCCGAACAGAATGCGATCGCCGACGAATACATCAAGGCGCTCGATATCCGCACGACCGACCGTGAAAAGCCTATTCGGCTTCTGTCGGGCGGCAATCAGCAGAAGGCGATCCTTGCTCGCTGGCTGGCCACAAATCCGGATTTCCTGATCCTGGACGAACCGACCCGCGGCATCGATGTCGGTGCCCATGCCGAGATCATCAAGCTGATCGAGCAACTGTGCGCCAGGGGTATGTCGCTGATCGTCATTTCTTCGGAACTGGAGGAGCTGGTTGCCTACAGTTCCCGCGTCATCGTGCTGCGCGACCGCGAACATATCGCTGAACTGACCGGTGAGCGCATAACCGCCGCCGGCATCGTCGACGCCATTGCTGCGGGCGACAAACGAACGGAGGATGCATGACTGCCTCGCTGAAGGCGCTGGGCTTTCGTCTTGCGCCGCAATTGATTGCGCTTTTGGTTGTTCTTCTTTTGAATTTCAGCTTCTTCCCGCAATTTCTTGATGTAATTGTTCAAAATGGCCGGCTCTACGGAAGCGTCATCGATGTGCTCAATCGCGGCGCGCCCGTTGCGCTGCTGGCGATCGGCATGACGCTTGTGATCGCCACCAAGGGCATCGACCTTTCAGTCGGCGCGGTCATCGCGATTTGTGGCGCCGTTGCAGCCTCGTCGATCGTCGAAGGCAATTCGCTTGCCTATACGCTGGCACTCACTGTTGTCGTCGGCCTGCTCTGTGGCTTCTGGAACGGCTTCCTCGTCGCCGTCCTCAACATACAGCCGATCATCGCCACGCTCGTTCTGATGGTCGCCGGCCGCGGGATCGCCCAGCTCATCACCGAAGGCGCCATCATGACGTTCAACGATGATGGGCTGATCTTTCTCGGCAGCGGCTCCTTCGCCTTCCTGCCCATGCCCGTTGTCATCTGGCTGATCGTCGCCCTGATGGTCATCCTGCTGGTCCGCCGCACCGCCCTCGGCATGCTGATCGAGGCTGTCGGCATCAACAGACGCGCGAGCACGCTGTCAGGTGTACAGACGCCGGTGCTGCTAATGGCGGTCTATATGCTGAGCGGCCTCTGTGCTTCCATCGCGGGCATCATCGTCGCCGCCGACATCAAGGGTGCGGACGCCAACAATGCCGGCCTCTGGCTGGAGCTCGATGCCATCCTCGCCGTGGTTGTCGGTGGCAACTCGCTGCTCGGTGGCCGCTTCAGCATCATCGGCTCGCTGGTTGGCGCTATGATCATCCAGGCAGTCAACACCGGTATTCTGCTTTCCGGCTTTCCGCCGGAGTTCAATCTCATCATCAAGGCGATCATCATCATCGTCATTCTGGTCATCCAGTCGCCGGCCATGCAATCGCTGACCAGCTTCCTGAGCCGCCGGACGGACGCAAAGGGGCGCAAATGAATTCCAAATACTTGCCGCTCCTTGCGACGATCGTCATCTTCGTGCTCGCCTATGCGGTCTGCACGCTGCAATATCCGAACATCCTGTCGACACGCGTCATCGGCAATCTGCTGACGGATAACGCGTTTCTCGGCATCGCCGCCGTCGGCATGACCTTCGTCATCATCTCCGGTGGCATCGATCTGTCGATTGGATCCGTTATCGCCTTCACCGGTGTTTTTCTCGCAGTGATCCTGCAGAATACCAGCATTCATCCGCTGGCCGCCTTTGCGATCGTTCTCATCATCACCACCGCCTTCGGTGCCGTAATGGGCATGATCATCCATTTCCTGCAGATGCCGCCGTTCATCGTGACACTTGCCGGCATGTTCCTCGCTCGCGGCATGGCCTATGTCCTGTCGATCGACAGCATTCCGATCAATCACGAATATTATTCGACGCTGACCAGCCTCTATTATCGTTTGCCGGGTGGCGGACGTCTGACGCTGATCGGCGCCATCATGCTGATCGTGTTCGCAGCCGGCATATTCATCGCGCACCGCACCCGCTTCGGGACCAATGTCTATGCGCTGGGCGGCGGAGTGCAGACGGCACAGTTGATGGGCGTTCCAGTGGCGCGCACGACGATCCAGATCTACGCCTTGTCGGGTTTTCTGGCGGGCCTATCCGGAATCGTTTTTTCCCTATACACCTCTGCAGGATATTCTCTTGCGGCGGTTGGCGTCGAACTGGATGCCATCGCAGCAGTCGTCATCGGAGGGACGCTGCTGACAGGAGGAGCGGGATTCGTGGCAGGGACCTTCATCGGTCTGCTGATCCAGGGGCTCATTCAGACTTACATCACTTTCGACGGCACGCTGTCGAGCTGGTGGACGAAAATCCTGATTGGCCTGCTGCTTTTTGCATTCATGGTGATGCAGAAGGCCATCCTTTTCCTTTCCAGTCTGAACAGGAGATATGGCTAGGAGGAGAGTCGTATTGCGCAACAGATCGCTTGAAACCCGTAAGGTTGGGCGAAGAACCCGAACAAGCCACGCGCATGTCGTCGATGAACTCGGCAGGGGAATCGTTGCCGGCACCTATCCCGTCGGCGCTATCCTGCCCGGAGACGGAGAACTGGCGCAGCGCTTCAAGGTTTCGCGTACGGTGCTGCGCGAGACGATGAAGACGCTCGCCGCCAAGGGCATGGTCGTTGCAAAGGCGCGCGTTGGTACGCGTGTTACGGAAAAGAACTTCTGGAACATGTTCGACACCGAAATCATATCCTGGCATTTCGCCAACGGTGTGAGTGAAGAATTTCTCCTGCAGCTTTACGATATCCGCCTCGCTTTCGAACCTTTCGCTGCCGGCCTCGTGGCCGAGCGTGCAAAACCGGACGAGATCGAATGGCTGCGCGGCCTGGCGCTCGACATGGCCGCAAGTGACCATACGGCCGACAGCCTGGCACTTGCCGATCTGCGCTTCCATCTCGCCGTTTCAGAGGCGTCCCATAATCCCTTCATGCGCACGCTTGGCGGGCTCATCGAGGCGGCACTCGTCGGCATGTTCCGCATGAGTACGCCGCCATCCGAGAACGGTTTCGCCAACATTGCTGAAACCCATATGCGCATCGTCGACGCGATTGCGGCAGGCGACGCCGCTGCAGCTCGCAAGGCGATGGAAATTGTCATCGTCGAGGGCAGGGACCACGTCCACGAAGCCTTCTCCGCGCTTTCTGAGCCCATCGTTTCCCTGCCGATTTCGTCTTTTTGAAGCGTCGCCTTGCTGCTATGAGCGGCGGAAGAGCCGCCTCGCAATGGATTCTCGGAGTCTGCCATGGAACGCACCTGCCTTGCCGTCATTCTCGCCGCCGGTGACAGCACCCGAATGAAATCCGCAAAGTCGAAGGTGCTTCATGAGGTCGCCGGCCGACCGATGATCGCTCATGTCGTCGATGCCGTGGCCGCAACCGGAGTGTCTTCCGTTGCCCTCGTCGTCGGTCGGGATGCCGAGAAAGTAGCAAAGGCTGCCGATGTCGGTGGCGTGACGGTCAAATCGTATGTTCAGGAACAGCGCCTCGGTACCGGACACGCCGTTCTGGCCGCCCGTGAGGCGATTGCCGAAGGCTATGACGATATTCTCGTGACTTACGGCGACGTGCCGCTGCAGACCGCCGGTCCGCTGCTCGAAGCCCGCAAGGCATTGGCTGAAGGCAGCGACGTCGTCGTCATCGGTTTCCATACGGACCGTCCGGCCGGCTACGGACGCCTGCTTGTCAAGGATGGCGAATTGATTGCCATCCGGGAGGAGAAGGACGCCACGGACGCCGAGCGCGCCGTCAAATGGTGCAACAGCGGCCTCATGGTGATCAACGGCCGCAAGGCGCTCGACCTGCTGTCGCGCATCGGCAACAGTAATGCCAAGGGCGAATATTATCTGACCGATCTCGTCGAGATCGCCCGCTCGCTTGGCGGCCGCGTCACCGCCGTCGATGCGCCGGAGGTCGAGATGGCCGGCTGCAATAACCGCGCCGAGCTCGCGGCGATCGAACGCTTCTGGCAGGAGCGCCGCCGCCACGAACTGATGCTCTCGGGTGTGACGATGATCGCCCCGGAAACGGTATTTCTTTGCTACGACACCGTCATCGGCCAGGATGCACTGATCGAGCCGAATGTCGTCTTCGGCCCCGGCGCCGTCATCGATGGCGGTGCGGTCATCCATGCCTTCTCGCATATCGAGGGCGCGCATGTGAGCGAAGGCGCGACGGTCGGTCCCTTCGCCCGTCTGCGTCCGGGTGCCGATCTCTCGATTGGATCCAAGGTCGGCAATTTCTGCGAAGTCAAGAACGGCAAGATCGGCGAGGGCGCCAAGGTCAACCACCTGACCTATATCGGCGATGCCGTTATCGGCTCCGGTAGCAATATCGGCGCCGGCACGGTCACCTGCAATTATGACGGGGTGAACAAGTTCGAGACCGTCATCGGCAAGGACGCTTTCATCGGCTCGAATTCCTCGCTGGTTGCTCCGGTCACGATTGGCGACAGCGCCTATATCGCATCGGGCAGCGTCATCACCGCAGACGTGCCTGATGATGCACTCGCCTTCGGCCGTGCCAGACAGGAGATCAAGCCCGAACGCGCCAAGCTCCTGCGAGAACGGGCGCTCGCCATCAAGGCGGCAAAGAAGGCCAAAGGCTGAGCCTTCTTCGGTAACGTGCGGAAACCGAAAGTGACCGCCGTACCAATTGAGAAATAAGCGGGAATCGCTAGGAGTGGCCTCACTGAACAGGTCTGAGGGGACGTTTGCATGTGCGGAATTGTTGGGATCGTCGGAAATGCGCCGGTTGCGAGCCGTCTTGTCGATGCGCTGAAGCGGCTGGAATATCGCGGCTACGATTCCGCCGGTGTCGCCACCATCCATGATGGCGTGATGGATCGCCGCCGCGCCGAGGGCAAGCTCTTCAACCTCGAAAAGCGTCTCGACAGCGAGCCATTGCCCGGAACGACCGGCATCGCCCATACACGCTGGGCAACCCACGGTGTGCCGAACGAGACTAACGCCCATCCGCATTTCGTCGAAGGCGTCGCCGTCGTCCACAATGGCATCATCGAAAATTTCTCCGAACTGCGCGACGAACTGAGCCACGAGGGCGCGGCCTTTCAGAGCCAGACCGACACGGAAGTCGTCGCCCATCTGATGGCGAAGTATCTGCGTGAAGGCCTGACCCCGCGAGAAGCCATGCTGAAGATGCTGAACCGCGTCACCGGCGCCTATGCGCTGGCCGTGATGCTGAAGAGCGATCCCAGCACGATCATGGCTGCCCGCTCCGGCCCGCCGCTTGCCATTGGCTATGGCAAGGGCGAGATGTTCCTGGGATCGGATGCTATCGCGCTGTCCCCCTTCACCAATGAAATTACCTATCTCGTCGACGGCGATTGGGCGATCATCACCCGCGAAGGCGCGACCGTGCTCGATTTCTCCGGCAAGGTGGTCAAGCGCCCGCGCCAGATTTCCCAGGCTACCGCTTATGTGGTCGACAAGGGCAATCACCGTCATTTCATGGAAAAGGAAATCTACGAGCAGCCGGAGGTTATATCCCACGCGCTCAGCCACTATGTGGATTTCACCGCCAACACGATCAGCCCGAATGCATCCGCGATTGATTTCAAAGCCACGACCGGCCTTGCGATCTCGGCCTGCGGCACAGCCTATCTTGCCGGCCTGATCGGCAAATACTGGTTCGAGCGTTATGCCCGCCTGCCGGTCGAAATCGATGTCGCCTCTGAGTTCCGCTACCGCGAAATGCCGCTGCAGCCGTCGCAGGCCGCCCTCTTCATCTCGCAGTCCGGCGAAACCGCCGATACGCTGGCTTCGCTGCGCTACTGCAAGGACAATGGCCTGAAGATCGGCGCCGTCGTCAATGTGCGGGAATCGACCATCGCCCGCGAATCCGATGCCGTCTTCCCGATCATGGCCGGGCCGGAAATCGGCGTTGCCTCCACCAAGGCTTTCACCTGCCAGCTTGCCGTGCTTGCATCACTGGCGATCGGCGCAGGCCGGGCCCGCGGCACGATCAGCCCCGATGACGAGAAGGCGATGGTCCGCCACCTTGCGGAAATGCCGCGCATCATGAGCCGTGTCCTCAATCTCATCCAGCCGCAGATGGAAGGCTTGTCCCGCGAACTCTCCAAGTGCAAGGACGTGCTCTATCTCGGTCGCGGCACCAGCTTCCCGCTTGCCATGGAAGGCGCGCTGAAGCTCAAGGAGATCTCCTATATCCACGCGGAAGGTTATGCCGCGGGCGAGCTGAAGCATGGGCCGATCGCACTGATCGACGAGAACATGCCTGTCATCGTCATTGCGCCCCATGACCGGTTCTTTGAAAAGACGGTGTCCAACATGCAGGAGGTCGCAGCCCGTGGCGGCCGCATCATCTTCATCACCGACGAGAATGGCGCTGCTGCTTCCAAGCTGCCGACCATGGCGACGATCACGCTGCCGAATGTCGACGAAATCATCTCGCCGATGATCTTCTCGCTGCCAATCCAGTTGCTTGCTTACCATACGGCAGTCTTCATGGGCACGGACGTCGACCAGCCGCGCAACCTCGCAAAATCGGTGACTGTGGAGTAAGCCCTTCGAGGCTGAAACATGTTGTGCGTCAAGGCGAATTCTGGCAATTTTGTGCCTTGCGGACACAGGGGGAAGGTCGGTCAACCGGCCTGTCTAAAGACTGAAACGGAGTTCATCAGAAAAGATGTCCGAGAAGGCCCCCCGAGTGCCGGTCGCCATGCGGCTGCGTAATAATTTCCTCGCTGGACTGATTATCTGCGCACCGATCGCCATCACCATCTGGCTGACGTGGACCTTTATCCACTGGTCGGATAGCTGGGTGCGCCCCTATATCCCGGCGCGCTGGAATCCCGAGAGTTACATAAACTTCGCCATTCCTGGCTTTGGCCTGTTGACCGCGGTGATCATCATCACGATCGTCGGCTTTCTCGGCAAGAATCTGATCGGTCAAAGCATCGTCCGCTTCGGTGAATCCATCGTCCAGCGCATGCCGCTGGTGCGCACGATCTACAGAAGCGTGAAGCAGATCTTCGAAACGGTACTGAAAGAGCAGTCCAATTCCTTCAAGAAGGTCGGCCTAATCGAATATCCAGGTCCGGGCCTCTGGGCGCTGGTCTTCATCGCGACCGATGCCAAGGGCGAGATCGGCTCGAAGTTCAACGCCATGGGGCAGGACATGGTCGCCGTCTTCCTGCCGCCGACGCCGGTGCCGACGGCCGGCTTCCTGATTTTCGTGCCGCGCGAAAAGATCGTCATGCTCGACATGAGCCCGGAAGATGCCGCCAAATTCCTGATATCGGGTGGCCTCGTTGCCCCGGAACACCTGCCGGTCGTGCGCCCCAAGCCGAAGGCAATATCCAAGGTCGACTAGAGCCTTTCCCGACCGCGAGCGATTCTATCCGGCTCGGAGGAAACGGATCGCCTCGTCGCGGCGGAAGAGATAGAGCAGGGTGCGCACGGCCTCGCCACGCTCGGTCGTCAGGTCGGGATCGCGTTCGATCAGATAGGCGGCATCCTTGCGGGCGATTTCCAGCAAATCGGCATGCGCCTCGATACTGGCGATACGGAACCCGGGCGTGCCTGACTGGCGCGTCCCGAGGATTTCGCCTTCGCCACGCAGTTTCAAATCCTCTTCGGCTATCCGGAAACCGTCTTCCGTATCGCGCATGATGGACAGCCGCGCATGGCCGGTCTCGCCGAGCGGTCCCTTGTAGAGCAGGATGCAGGTCGAGGCCTCGTCGCCGCGGCCGACGCGACCGCGAAGCTGGTGCAACTGCGCCAGCCCGAAGCGCTCGGCATGTTCGATCACCATGATCGTCGCATCGGGCACGTCGACGCCGACCTCGACGACGGTTGTCGCCACCAGCAGCCGCAATTCGCCACTCTTGAAGGCGAGCATCACGGCGTCCTTTTCCGGCCCGCTCATGCGACCATGAATGAGGCCGATGCCCGGACCGAGTGCGGAGACGAGCGTCGCATGCCGCTCTTCCACCGACATCAGATCGACTTCTTCGGACTCTTCGACCAGCGGGCAGATCCAATAGGCCTTCTTGCCCTCGGCAAGCGCACTCTTCAGCCGACCGACAATCTCGCCGGTTCGCTCGGTCGGGATGGTGATGGTGGTAATCGGCTTTCGGCCGGCCGGCTTCTCCGTCAGCTTCGAGACGTCCATATCGCCGAAAGCCGCCAGCACCAGCGTGCGCGGGATCGGCGTTGCCGTCATGACCAGCATATGTGGCGAGATGCCCTTCGCCGTCAGGCGCAGACGCTGGTGCACGCCGAAACGATGCTGCTCGTCGACGACGGCCAGCATCAGGTTCTTGTAGTTGACGCTGTCCTGGAAGAGCGCATGCGTGCCGATGACGATCTGCGCCTCACCGGAGGCGATGCGTTCGAGAATGTCCTCCCGCTCGCGCCCCTTGGTGCGCCCCGTCAATACTTCGACGCTAAGACCGGCGGCAGCTGCGAATTTCGAGATCGTCGCATGATGCTGGCGTGCGAGGATTTCCGTCGGCGCCATCAGCACGGCCTGTCCGCCGCTTTCGATGACGGCGGCCATCGACAACAGCGCCACCAGCGTTTTGCCTGAGCCGACATCGCCCTGCAAAAGCCGCAGCATGCGTTCTTCGCCGGCCATATCCTTCAGCACGTCGGCCACGGCCCCAGTCTGGCTGTTGGTTGGAGAAAAAGGAAGATGTTGCAATATCTTGCCGCTGATTTCTCCAGTGGCATGTACGGGTTGTCCAGCGACCTTGCGCAGCCGCTGGCGCACCAGCGCCAGTGATAGCTGGCCGGCCAGGAATTCGTCATAGGCAAGGCGGCGGCGGGCAGGGGCCTGCGGATCGATGTCGGACGTATCCCGCGGCTCGTGCAGCATATGGAAACTGTCGCGGATCGTCGGCAGGCCCTGTTTTTGCGCCAGCGCCAGATCGATCCATTCCGGCAATTCTGGCATGCGCGGCAATGCCGCCTCGATGATCTTGCGCAGGGTTTTCGGAGAAAGCCCCGCCGTCAGCGGATAGATCGGTTCGACCAGCGGCAGGTTCTCACCCTCGCTTGCTCTGACGATATAGTCGGGGTGAACCATCGATGCGCGGCCGTTGAACCAGTCGACCTTGCCGCTGACGGTCACCTCCTCGTCGATCGGCAATTGTTTTTCCAGCCATGCGGCCTGGCCGCGAAAGAAGACGAGCGTCAGCTCGCCGGTCTCGTCATGCAGAAAGACCCGGTAGGGAACGTTGCGATTGCCGCGTGGCGGCGCCTGATGCCGGTCGACACGCGCAGTGATGGTTACGATCGCGCCTTGCGGCGCGCGGGCAATGCCCGGCTGATTGCGGCGGTCGATCAGTGAGTAGGGCGCGTGGAACAGCAGATCGATGACCCGGCAATCATCCGGTGTTTCACGCCCGAGCAGCTTGACGAAAAGCTCGGAGATCTTCGGGCCGACGCCTGGAAGGCCCGAAACGGGAGAAAACAGCGGATCGAGAATGGTGGGGCGCATGGGCGCCAAAATGCGATGAACAATAGGGCCTTGGCAAGGCTGACAAGCCGCTTTCCAGGGTCTATAGAGGCGCATCAACAAGGAAGGTGATGCCATGACAGGAGTAACGCTCACGAGCGCCGGTCTCGACCCCCGACGCCGCCGGATTCTTTTCCGCTGCTGGCATCGCGGCATCAGAGAGATGGACCTTGTCTTCGGCCAGTTTGCTGAAAATGAACTTCCCACGATGAGCGAAGTCGAGCTCGATGAATTCGAGACGATCATGGCGGAAGAGGATAATGACCTGGTGCGCTGGATCATGGGAACCTGGCCGACGCCCGAGCATTTACAGACGCCCATGTTTGCCCGCATTGCCGCCTACAAACCCGACTTCGAGACCCCCAGGACGCCGGAATGATCCCTGGTTTTGATGCCAAGAAGCTCGCAGCCGCCGCCGAGCCGCTGACGATCGGCAATGTGCCTGCAGGCATGGAGCCGTTGCTGCTGGCCGAGCTCGCACGCAATGGCGAGCCGGTCGCCTATGTGCTGTCAGATGGTCAGCGCATGGCCGATCTGGAGCAGATGCTGGGCTTCGTTGCCCCTGATATTCCAGTCTTGACGCTGCCCGCCTGGGACTGTCTTCCCTATGACCGCGTTTCGCCGAGCGCCGATACTTCGGCGCGGAGGCTCGCCGCGCTCTCGGGTCTGATCGCCCATCGCAAGAAGCCGCATGCGGCAATCGTGCTGGTGACAGCCAATGCCATGCTGCAGAAGGTGGCGCCGCAAGATATCATCGAAAGCCTGACCTTTTCCGCGCGTCCCGGCAATCAGCTGCGGATGGACGATATTGCCGGACGGCTGGAGCGCAACGGCTTCGAGCGTGTGGCGACCGTGCGTGAGGTCGGAGAATATGCGGTGCGCGGCGGCATCCTCGATGTCTTCGTGCCCGGTTCGGAAGAACCGGTTCGCCTGGATTTCTTCGGCGACACACTGGAGAGCATCCGCAGCTTCGATCCGGCCAGCCAGCGCACGATCGGCCAGGTGCGTTCCCTCGATCTCAATCCGATGAGCGAAGTGACGCTGACGCCGGATACGATCAGCCGTTTCCGCAAGAACTACCTCTCCACCTTCGGCGCCGCCACGCGTGACGATGCGCTTTACCTCGCCGTATCGGAAGGTCGCCGCTATCCCGGCATGGAGCACTGGCTTCCGTTATTTTACGAGAAGCTGGATACGGTATTCGATTACCTCTCCGGCTTCCGTATCGTCACCGATCACACGGTTCGTGAGGCAGCAGAAGAACGGTCCAAGCTGGTCTACGATTACTACGACGCGCGTCTCAATTCCGGCCAGCAGGGCAAGGGCCAGATGGCGCAGGGTACGCCCTACAAGCCGGTCTCACCCGGTCAGCTCTATCTCGACAGCAAGACTTTTGCGCGCACCCTCGATGCGATCAACGCGATCCGCATGTCGCCTTTCAACGAGCACGAAGGCGAGGCACGCCGCGTCGTCAATCTCGATGCGCGCCAGGGGCAGCGCTGGGCGCGATCAAATGCCGAAGGCGGCGGTGATGCCGAGCGCGTCAATGTCTTCGACGTCGTCGTCAAGCACATCGCAGACAAGCGCGCCGGCGGTGCGAAGATCATCATCACYGCCTGGACCGAAGGGTCGCTCGAGCGTTTGCTGCAGGTGCTGAACGAACACGGCCTCGAACGCGTCAAGCAGATTGCGGCGCTGAAGGATGTCTCCAGCCTTGCGAAGGGTGAGGCGGCTGCGGCTGTGCTCAGCCTTGAATCCGGCTTCGAGACCGGCGATCTCATCGTCATCGGCGAACAGGATATTCTCGGCGACCGCATGGTGCGCCGCTCGCGTCGCCGTAAGCGCGCCGCCGACTTCATCTCGGAAGTCGCTGGTCTGGACGAGGGATCTATCGTCGTCCATGCCGAACACGGTATCGGCCGTTTCGTCGGCCTACGCACCATCGAGGCAGCCGGTGCGCCGCATGCCTGTCTCGAACTGCAATATGCCGATGAGGCAAAGCTTTTCCTGCCGGTCGAAAACATCGATCTCCTGTCGCGCTTTGGCGGCGAGGGCACGGAAGTGCAGCTCGACAAGCTCGGTGGCGGCGCATGGCAGATGCGCAAGGCCAAGCTCAAGAAGCGCTTGCTGGATATGGCCGATGCCCTGATCCGCATCGCAGCCGAGCGCCTGACGCGTCATGCGCCCGTGCTGACGACGCCGGAAGGGCTCTATGACGAATTCGCCGCGCGTTTCCCCTATGACGAAACGGAGGATCAGGAAAACGCCATCGAGGCCGTGCGCGGCGATCTCGGCGCCGGTCGGCCGATGGACCGTCTCGTGTGTGGCGACGTCGGCTTCGGCAAGACGGAAGTGGCACTTCGCGCCGCATTTGTCGCCGCGATGAATGGCGTACAGGTCGCTGTCGTCGTGCCGACCACGCTGCTCTCCCGCCAGCACTTCAAGACATTTTCCGAGCGCTTCCGCGGATTGCCGGTGCGCGTGCAACAGGCTTCGCGCCTTGTCGGCTCCAAGGAATTGGCGCTGACCAAGAAGGAAGTCGCCGATGGGAAGACGGATATCGTCGTCGGCACCCACGCGCTGCTTGGCTCGGGCATCAACTTCGCCAATCTCGGCCTGCTCATCATCGACGAAGAGCAGCACTTCGGCGTCAAGCACAAGGAGCGGCTGAAGGAGCTGAAGAGCGACGTGCATGTGCTGACGCTCTCGGCAACGCCGATCCCGCGCACGCTGCAGCTTGCCATGACCGGGGTGCGTGAGCTCTCGCTCATCACCACGCCGCCGGTCGATCGTATGGCGGTGCGCACCTTCATTTCGCCCTTCGACAGCCTCGTCATCCGCGAAACGCTGATGCGCGAGCATTATCGCGGCGGCCAGAGCTTCTATGTCTGCCCGCGTCTTGCCGACCTCGAAGATATCCACGCCTTCCTGCAGTCCGACGTGCCGGAGCTGAAGGTCGCCGTCGCTCATGGCCAGATGCCGGCCGGTGAACTCGAAGACATCATGAATGCCTTCTACGAAGGCCGTTATGACGTGCTGCTATCGACCACCATCGTCGAATCCGGCCTCGACGTGCCGACGGCCAATACGCTGATCGTCCACCGCGCCGATATGTTCGGTCTTGCCCAGCTTTACCAGCTGCGCGGCCGTGTCGGCCGTTCGAAGGTGCGCGCCTTCGCGCTCTTCACGCTACCGGTCAACAAGGTGCTGACTGCGACCGCCGAGCGCCGCCTGAAAGTGCTGCAATCGCTGGACACGCTCGGCGCCGGCTTCCAGCTCGCCAGCCACGACCTCGATATCCGCGGCGCCGGCAATCTGCTCGGCGAGGAACAGTCCGGCCATATCAAGGAAGTCGGCTTCGAGCTTTACCAGCAGATGCTGGAAGAGGCCGTTGCCGAAGTGAAGGGTGTCGACGAGATTGCCGATACCGGTTGGTCGCCGCAGATTTCCGTTGGCACTCCGGTCATGATCCCCGACAATTACGTGCCGGATCTGCACCTGCGCATGGCGCTTTATCGTCGCCTCGGCGAGGTGAGCGAGCTCAAGGAGATCGATGGCTTCGGCGCCGAGATGATCGACCGTTTCGGTCCGATGCCTGTCGAAGTCCAGCATCTGCTGAAGATCGTCTACATCAAGTCGCTCTGCCGCACCGCCAATGTCGAAAAGCTCGATGCCGGCCCGAAGGGTGTCGTCGTGCAGTTCCGCAACAAGGAATTCCCGAACCCGGCCAATCTGGTCGGCTATATCGGTAAGCAGGGCGCCATGGCGAAGATCCGTCCCGACCACAGCCTGTTCCTGACCCGCGACCTGCCGACCCCGGAAAAGCGCCTGCAGGGCGCGGCCGTCATCATGACGCAGCTTGCGGAACTGGCCAAAAGTTAAGGGCAGCCCGGCGAAACCGGACTGCCCTTACTCTCATCCGTTAGCTGGGATCGTCGGTGTCAATTCATCCCGGCGCGTGCTTCGGCCTTTGCCTTGGCGATTTCGCGCAGCGCTTCTGCCAGCACATCCGGTGTCTGTGCGCCACTGACAGCATATTGCTGGTCGAAGATGAAGAACGGCACGCCATTGACGCCCATGCGCTGCGCCGCGTCGATTTCCGAGAGAATGACGCTGCTGTCGGCATCGGACGCGAGCAGGGCAGCAATGACGGAGCGCTGCAGGCCTGCCTTCTCGGCGATATCGAGCAGCACTTCATGATCGCCGATATTGCGGCCCTCTTCGAAATTGGCCTTGAACAGTGCCGAGACCACGGCCTCCTGCTTCTGCCTGTCCTCGACAACTGCCCAGTGGATCAAGCGGTGCGCATCGAGTGTGTTCGGCCCGATCTTGATGGCTTCGAAATTGAAGTTGATGCCGACTTCACGACCGTAGTTGGTCAGCATCTTGTGCGCTTCGGCCACACGTTCGGCGCCACCGAGTTTCTGCTCCAGCATCTTCTTCTGATCGACGCCTTCGCGCGGATAATCCGGATTGAGACGATAGGGGCGCCAGTTGATATCGACACCGATTTCGTCCTGAACCTCGGCGATCGCGAGCTCCAGCCGCGCCTTGCCGAGATAGCACCAGGGGCAGACGACATCAGAGACGACGTCGATGGTGATGCGTTCCATTGTGATTTCCTATTCTGCCATCCCTCAACAAGAGTTGGCTCGATGCATAGAAGATGTTGCCGGCGATCTTTAGAGGAAGGCCGAGGCAAGAGAAAGGAAATAGAGCGCTACGCTCAATGATGTGATTATTGCGCGCTCGTATCCCACCACGTTTGCAATTGATAGCCATAGAGCGGCACCGCATCCGGATGACCGATGCGTTTGTTGCGGGCAACCCATTGCTGATCGATGTGGTAGAGCGGCAGCACATAGTGGTTGGAGAGCAGCAGCCGGTCATAGGAGCGCACAGAAGCGGTGAAATCCTCCGTCGAGCGGGAACGCAGCAGGTGATCGATCAATGTATCGAGATTGGGATCATTGGCCCCCGCGAAGCTGTCTGTACCCTGGCGCGTGCGTGCCGCCGACGACCAGCGGCCGAGCTGCTCATTGCCGGGTGACAGTGAAGAGGTATAGGCCTTCATGATCATGTCGTAGTCGAAACTGTTCGTCCGGCTCTGATATTGCGAATCGTCGACGGTGCGGATCGACGCCGCGATGCCGATCGTCTGCAGCGAACGCTGGTAGGCGACGGCGAGTTTTTCCTGATCGGGATTTTGCGTCATGATCTCGAAGGCAAGCTGCTTGCCGCTCGCATCCGCCATCTTGCCGCCCTGGATCGTGTAGCCCCCCTGTTTCAGGAGGTCGACAGCCTGCTTCAGCACCTTGCGGTCGCGTCCCGAACCGTCCGTCACCGGCAGCTTGTAGCTGCCGTCAAGGATGGTGGGGTCGATCCGGTCCTTGATCGGTCCGAGCAACGCCAGTTCACGCTCATCCGCCGGTACCCCGAAACTCGACAGATCAGAGTTCTGCCAGAAGCTTTGCGTGCGCTTGTAAGCGCCGGAGTAGAGGTTCTTGTTGGCCCATTCGAAATCGAAGACCAGCGACAGGCCTTCGCGCACCTTGATATCGCCAAAGATCGGCCGCCGGGTATTGAAGACGAAGCCCAGCATGCCGCTCGGCAGTTTCGGCTTGAAGACATCCTTGACAACCGTGCCCGATGTTGCAGCCGGGAAATCATAGGCATTGGCCCAATGCCCGGGATTGCCCTCCAGATAGATATCGACATCGCCTTTCTTGAAAGCCTCGAAAAGCGTCGTGTCCTGTAGAAAATACTGCACGGTGAGCTGGTCGTAATTGTCCATGCCGACCTTGGCCGGAATGTCCTTGCCCCAATAGTTCGGGTCGCGCTCGTAGGTGATGCTCTCGCCGGGTTTCAGGCTCTTGATCTTGTATGGACCGGAGCCGATAGGAGGCGTGAGCGAACTGCGGTCGAAACCATCAAGTGCGATCGCATGTTTCGGCAGGATCGGAAACAGGCCGAAGATCATCGGCGTCTCGCGATCTGCCTTGTCGTTGAAGGTGAAGCGCACGCTGTGGTCGCCGACCTTCTCCATTTTCGAAACGAGATTGAGGCGGCTGGAGAAGGGCACGCGTCCCTTGTCGCGCAACAGTTCGAAGGAAAAGATCACGTCATCTGGCGTAACCGGCTGCCCGTCCGACCACTTGGCTTTCGGGTTGAGGTTGAACTGAATGAAGGTACGGTCTTCATCCCATTCCACCGTTTCCGCCAACAGGCCGTAGAGCGTGAAGGGCTCGTCGCTCGAACGTTGCAGCATGGATTCATAGACGAGGTTGCCGAATTGCGGATCCCACATGCCGCGCGCCGTTGTACGCATGCTTTTCAGGATAAAAGGGTTCAGGCTGTCGAAAGTGCCGACCACGCCATAGGTGATTTTCCCGCCCTTCTTCACGTCGGGATTGACGTAAGGGAAGTGCTTGTAATCGGCAGGCAGCGCCGGCGCACCGTGCATGGCAATACCATGTACGGGCTCAGCAGCGGCGGCGCCACTGATCAGCGTGAAAGCGGCGAGAAGGGCGATCCGAAGCATTGCTGAAATTCCTTGATGCGCGGCAATGGGCACGATTCGCGGCAGGGTAACATGCGAGCGTCCAATTCCAACCGGACCCGTCGTTTTCTTTACCTATGTGCCAAAATGCCCGCGAAATTGCCAAAGAAATGCTGGATATCTTCCACAGCGCGATGTAACACGTGACCCGAAGTTTTGGGGTCATGCATTTGCCTTAATTTTTTAAGAGGTGGAGTGCCGAACGACCCGGTGGTTGGGGCGGCCGAACGTAGCCCCGCAACGGATATCAGGAGACGGAATTCGTTATGATGTTCAAGTCTGAAAAGAAAATGCGGGCAGCACTGTCCGTTATGGCAGTGATCTTCGGTGCCTCGGCTCCGGTCTCGTCCTTCGCACAGGATGCAGCCGCCCAGGCTCCGGCAGCGTCGGCTGACGCGCCCGCACAGGCCGCAGGTGCACCGCGCCTCGGCTGGTACAAGACCTGCAGCAAGCAGGAAGACAACGACATCTGCGTTGTTCAGAACCTGGTTCTCGCCAATGGCGGCCAGCTGGTTACTGCCGTTGGCTTGATCTCGGTCTCCGGCAAGATCAACCGCAAGATCCTTCAGGTTTCTGTTCCTGCTGCGCGCCTGATCCCCCCGGGCATTGCAATGCAGATCGACGGCGGCAAGGGCCAGAAGCTCGATTACGCCGTCTGCCTGCCCGACAAGTGCACGGCTGAAATTCCGCTGACGGACGCCATGATCGCAAGCCTCAAGAAGGGCAGCGACGTGGTCTTCACCTCGATCAACTTCCGCCGTGCTGCAAACCCGATCAAGGTTTCGCTCGAAGGCTTCACGGGCGCTTATGACGGCGAACCGGTTTCCGAATCGAAGCTTGCCGAAAGCCAGCGCAGCCTGCAGGACAGCATGCAGAAGAAGGCTGAAGAAGCCCGCAAGAAGCTGGAAGACGCCCAGAAGGCAGCAAAGGCCCAGTAATCGGGGCTTTCACGAATTGACGAAAACCCGGCTTCAGGCCGGGTTTTTTGTTGCCGGCTTGTTGCGCAAAAGTGTGAAGCCGTTTTGCGCAACATGCGAGAAAAGAAAAAGGCCCCGACATGCGGGGCCTTGTCATAGAGGTCATGTGATCCGACTTAATGGGCGAAGCTCATCTTGGGTTTGAACTGGCCCGTCGGGCCGCGGTCGAAGATCTGCTCGACCTGCGGATTGCGAAGCGGCGTATCGCTCTCGTCGCTCACCAGGTTCTGCTCGGAAACATAGGCGACATATTCGCTGTCATCGTTTTCGGCAAGCAGATGGTAGAACGGCTGGTCCTTGCTGGGGCGGACTTCCGCGGGAATGGAATTCCACCATTCTTCCGTATTCGCGAACTCCGGATCAACGTCAAAGATGACGCCGCGAAACGGAAAAACCTTGTGCCGAACCACTTCGCCTATACTGAACTTTGCAACTCTTTCTTTCATGGTACGACTTCCTTTCTCACCTGATTTGGTGATCGGCCCCCCGCAAATCAAGATTTTTTGCGGGACTTCGTCACATGATTGTCATGTCCGCCCATCGGTTTTCATGACCTCGAGGTCGAAAAAAGCCCCGGCGAACCGGGGCTTCTCTCTTGTTTTATGCCGAGTAATACATGTCGTACTCGACCGGATGCGGCGTCATTTCGAAGCGCATCACTTCAGCCATCTTCAGCTCGATGAAGGCATCGATCTGATCGTCGTCGAAGACGCCGCCAGCCGTCAGGAACTTGCGGTCCTTGTCGAGGCTTTCCAGCGCTTCACGCAGTGAGCCGCAGACGGTCGGGATCTTCTTCAGTTCCTTCGGCGGCAGGTCGTAGAGGTCCTTGTCCATGGCCTTGCCGGGATGGATCTTGTTCTTGATGCCGTCGAGGCCTGCCATCAGCATGGCGGCGAAGGAGAGGTAAGGGTTCGCCATCGGATCCGGGAAGCGGACTTCGACGCGCTTTGCTTTCGGATTGGTGCCGAACGGAATGCGGCAGGAGGCCGAACGGTTGCGCGCGGAATAGGCGAGCAGAACCGGTGCTTCGTAACCCGGGACGAGACGCTTGTAGGAATTCGTCGACGGGTTGGTGAACGCGTTGATCGCCTTGGCATGCTTGATGATGCCGCCGATATAGTAGAGGCAGGATTCGGACAGGCCCGCATATTCGTCGCCGGCGAAGGTCGGCTTGCCGCCCTTCCAGATCGACTGGTGAACGTGCATGCCCGAACCGTTGTCACCGAAGATCGGCTTCGGCATGAAGGTTGCCGTCTTGCCATAGGCATTGGCGACCTGATGGACGACATACTTGTAGATCTGCATCTTGTCGGCGTTGCGAACGAGCGTGTCGAACTTGATGCCGAGTTCGTGCTGGGCGGCAGCCACTTCATGGTGGTGCTTTTCAACGACGACGCCCATTTCCGAGAGAACCGTCAGCATTTCCGAACGCATGTCCTGGGCGCTGTCGATTGGCGGAACCGGGAAATAGCCGCCCTTGACGCGCGGGCGGTGGCCGAGGTTGCCGGTCTCATAGTCGGTATCGTCGTTCGACGGCAATTCGGTCGAGTCGAGCTTGAAGCCGGTGTTGTAGGGATCAGCCTTGTATTTGACGTCGTCGAAGACGAAGAATTCGGCTTCCGGGCCGACGAAGATCGTGTCGCCGATGCYGGATGCCTTCAGATAGGCTTCGGCCTTCTTGGCAGTGCCGCGCGGGTCGCGGTTATA
This sequence comes from Rhizobium sp. 05N49, assembly GCF_056396805.1. Taxonomy (NCBI): domain Bacteria; kingdom Pseudomonadati; phylum Pseudomonadota; class Alphaproteobacteria; order Hyphomicrobiales; family Rhizobiaceae; genus Rhizobium; species Rhizobium sp. 05N49. The sequence goes on along the minus strand of NZ_JBFTME010000006.1, from coordinate 285,611 downwards.
GGCTTCGCCGGAAACCGGGTCGAGGATGTCGCAGACGATGACCATCGTGGACTGGGCGAAGAACGGGTCCATATGTACCGTGTCCGTGTCGGGCATCAGCACCATGTCGGACTCGTTGATGGCCTTCCAGCCGCCGATCGAGGAGCCGTCGAACATGACGCCATCGGCGAACATGTCTTCATCGACGCAAACAACGTCCATCGTTACGTGCTGCAGCTTGCCCTTGGGGTCGGTAAAGCGCAGGTCGACGAACTTGACGTCGTTTTCCTTGATCTGCTTCAGGATTTCGCTTGCACTCGCCATAAGATGTTTCCTCTGTTTTGTGATGATGTTACGTTATGTGCGATGAGGATGGGTGAGCTTGCCCGAAGGCAAAGCTTTCAGATGGCATCGATACCGGTTTCACCGGTGCGGATGCGGATGACCTCTTCGACGTTGGAAACAAAAATCTTTCCGTCGCCGATGCGCCCCGTCTGCGCGGCCTTGCGGATCGCGTCGATGACGGCCTCCGCATTTTCATCTGCGAGCACGACCTCAACCTTCACCTTCGGCAGGAAATCGACGACGTATTCAGCGCCGCGGTAGAGTTCGGTGTGGCCCTTCTGGCGACCGAAGCCCTTCGCTTCCGTGACGGTGATACCCTGCAGACCGACTTCCTGAAGGGCTTCCTTCACCTCGTCCAGCTTGAAAGGCTTAATGATCGCTTCGATCTTTTTCATGAGAAAATGTCTCTCCGCTTCTCCTGTTACAGCAGGAACGTTCCCGCTCGCGGAATATGATGCAGATATCGTGCCAGTTTGAAATCCGTCTCGCGCAAAAAATCGCGGAATTTTATGTGCGCGACCTTGTTTGCCAGCGTTTCAATGTCGTTTTGATGAAAAATGAGGTGAGTAGGGGCGCATTTTTATCGAAAATGATACAAAACCTGAAAAAACCATTCCGTTTTCGACTTCTCGATGGAGCTTGCGATTCGATGAAAAATTAATCAGATGCACAAAATATGATCTCTTGTTTTCTCGATCATGCGGTTGTTTTTTAGGCGTTTTTTGAATTGAATAGGGCCATGAGCCAACGCCTTTCTGATCTCCTCCTGACACCTGCCGAAATGGCCGCCGCTGATAGGGCCGCCGCTGAAACCGGAATCGACTCCTACGGCCTGATGGAGAAGGCGGGTGCCGCTGTCGCCGCCGCTGCGCTGCGGCTTTATCCGGGCACTGCACGTTTTGCCGTCCTCTGCGGTCCCGGCAATAATGGCGGCGACGGCTATGTGGTTGCCCGGCTTCTGCAGGAGAGTGGCGCACGTGTGGAGATCTTCTATCTCGGCGATCCGGAGAAGCTGAGGGGAGACGCCGCACGGGCGAGGGCAGTCTGTGCGTTGAAGGGCTTGGATATAGGCAACTATGATCCAGAGCAGGGCGATATTGTTGTCGACGGTCTCTTCGGAGCGGGCCTGGCGCGCGATGTGCCGCCCGATGTCGCCGATCTGATCCGCAAGGTCGGCAGGGCGGGCACGCCGGTCATTGCCGTCGACCTCCCATCAGGCCTGGACGGGCGCACCGGTGCCATGCTCGGAGCCGCCTTCCGCGCGGCGCATACCGTGACCTTCATGACCCGTAAGCCCGGCCATCTTCTGATGCCGGGCAGGGAGCTTTGCGGCAGCCTCGAGGTCTTCGATATCGGTATTCCGAGCCGCATCATCCAGGCGCAGACGACTGGCCTCGTGGCCGAGAATACGCCCTGCGCCTGGCGCGCTGCCATGCCGGCCGAGCAGTTGGAAACACACAAATACAAGCGCGGCCACCTTGTCGTGTTTTCGGGAGAGGCGAGCAAGACGGGCGCAGCCCGCATGTCGGCCATGGCGGGCCTGAAAGCCGGGGCAGGGCTGGTGACGATCGCAGCGCCGACCGAAGCCCTCTCGGCCAACAGCGCCCATCTGACCGCCATCATGCTGCACGCCATTGATGACGCGGCGGCGTTGAAGGACTGGCTTGGAGATGCCCGGCTTCAGACCTTCGTTCTCGGACCCGGTTTCGGGATTGGAAAGAAAGCCCGTAAATTCGTGTCCCTGCTCCGGGACCGGCACGTCGTTCTCGATGCTGACGGTATCAGCTCATTCAAGGATGACCCGCAGGCGCTGTTCGACCTGTTCAAGGGGGAGCCGAGCCTCGTGCTGACGCCGCATGATGGAGAATTCGCTCGCCTCTTTCCCGATATTGCCGCAGACGAGAAGGCGGGTAAGGTCGACAAGGCGCTCGCAGCCGCAAGTCGCGCCAACGCCGCCGTCATATACAAGGGTGCCGATACCGTCATCGCCTCGCCGGATGGGCGTGCACTGATCAATACCAACGCGCCGGTCTGGCTCGCCACCGCAGGCTCAGGCGACGTATTGGCCGGCATCATCGGCGGCCTGCTTGCCCAAGGAGTGCCGGCTTTCGAGGCGGCGGCTGCCGGCGTCTGGCTGCATGGCGAAGCCGGCAATCGCGCCGGCAAGGGCCTGACCGCCGAAGATCTCGCCAGCCACGTGCTGCCGTTTTGAGCTCTTAACCGTTTACCCGCTTCTGCAGGGCCATTGCCCCATGCGGCGCGTTGACCTTGCCCTCATGGATCATGAAGGCGAAGACATCGCGCGGTTCAATTTTGACCTTGCGGTCCTTGTCGATCAGCGGCAGGTCGTCAGGCACCTTGCCTTCGGCCCAGACCTGCAGCCGCTTGGTCCAATCCTTCAGTTCCGGCTCCGGGTAGCAGGTCGGAATATCGTCCGATCCCTTCTGCAGACGCGTGTAGACGAAATCCGCCGTTACGTCGGCAATCATCGGATAGTCGAAATGTTCGGCGCAGACGGGCGCCACCCCGTATTTTTCGAGGAGCGCAATGAATTCAGGCACCTTGAAGGAATCGTGCCGGACTTCCACGACATGGCGCAGCTTCAGCCCGTCCTGCTTTTCGGGCAGCAGCTTCAGGAAGGCTTCGAAATCATCGGGCTCGAATTTCTTGGTGGGCGCAAACTGCCAGAGCAACGGGCCGAGATGATCGCCAAGCTCGCTAATGCCGGACGAGAGGAACTTCTCCATCGACTCCCAGGCTTCGGCAAGCACGCGCCTGTTCGTGGTGTAGCGCGTCGCCTTCAGCGAAAAAACGAAGCCATCGGGCACGTCGGCGGCCCATTTGGCGAAGACTGCCGGTTTCTGCGTGCTGTAATAGGTGCCGTTGACCTCGATGACCTTCAACTGGCGGCTGGCATAGTGCAGCTCGTCCTTCTGCTTGAGATCGTCGGGAAAGAAATGGCCGCGCCACGGCTCGAATGTCCAGCCGCCGATGCCCACGCGGATCGTGCCCGATTTGCTCATCTCTTCCTCCTCGCTTGCGATCCTTCAGATCGCGCCAACCTTCTTCGTCCTGTCGATCGTTTTCGACATGTCGACGATAGTCCACCCTGGCCGATAGGGATGGGGGCGGCGACCCGTTTCCTGAAAACCGAAGGCGGAATAGAGCGCTATATTCCGCTCCATTAGCGCATTGGTATAAAGTCGGATCTCCGGCACTGCCCATTCCCGCGCTCTGTCCTCCAGCCAGGTAAGCATTGCAACGCCATGTCCCGATCCCTGAAACTCAGGCGCGACGGCGATGCTGAAGAGCATAAGATGGTCCGGGTAGCGTTCGACAACGACCAGTCCCGTAATCCTGTCGTCAGCCTCCCGCAACCAGATCTCTCCGCGATCGAGCCGAGGCCCGTAATCTTCGGTTACGGGCACCGGCGGCGCGCCGAAGCTTTGTGTATAAGGGGCAAAGGCAGCTGCGGTCAGCGCCACGACAACCGGTAGATCCGCTCCCGTGGCACGCCGCATGGTCATTCCGCCGCCGCGAACGTCTTCTTGACCGGTCGCCGCTCCAGCAGTTCCTTCAGGAAATGACCGGTATAGGAACGCTTCTCCTTGACGATGGTCTCCGGCGTGCCGACGGCCACGATCTCGCCGCCTCCGTCACCGCCTTCAGGGCCGAAGTCGAGGATCCAGTCGGCAGTCTTGATAACTTCGAGATTGTGCTCGATGACCACAACCGAATTGCCCTGATTGACCAGCTCGTGCAGCATTTCCAGAAGCTTGGAGACGTCATGGAAATGCAGGCCAGTTGTCGGCTCGTCGAGGATATAGAGCGTGCGGCCCGTCGAACGCTTCGACAGTTCCTTGGCGAGTTTGACGCGCTGCGCCTCACCACCCGAGAGCGTATTGGCCTGCTGGCCGACCTTGATATAGCCAAGGCCGACATCGAAAAGTGACTGCAGCTTGTCGCGCACGCCCGGAACCGCTGCGAAGAACTCGACACCTTCTTCCACCGTCATGTCCAGCACGTCGGAGATCGACTTGCCCTTGAAAGTCACGTCGAGCGTTTCGCGGTTATAACGCTTGCCGTGGCAGACGTCGCAGGTGACATAGACGTCGGGCAGGAAATGCATCTCGATCTTGATGACGCCATCGCCCTGGCAGGCTTCGCAGCGGCCGCCCTTGACGTTGAAAGAGAAACGGCCCGGCTGATACCCGCGCGCCTTGGCCTCCGGCAGGCCGGCGAACCAGTCGCGGATCGGCGTGAAGGCGCCGGTATAGGTCGCCGGATTGGACCGCGGCGTACGGCCGATCGGCGACTGGTCGATATCGATCACCTTGTCGATATGTTCGAAACCGTCGATGCGATCGTGATCGGCAGGGATTTCGCGCGCGCCCATGACACGACGCGCTGCAGACTTGTAGAGCGTTTCGATCAGGAAGGTGGACTTGCCGCCGCCCGAAACACCCGTAACAGCCGTGAAGACGCCGAGCGGAATGGCTGCGGTGACGTTCTTCAGATTGTTGCCGCGCGCGCCAACGACCTTGATCTCCTTGCCTTTCTTCGGCTTGCGTCGCTCGTCGGGCAGTGCCACCCCGAGTTCGCCGGACAGATATTTGCCGGTGAGCGACTTCGGATTGGCCATGATCTCCTGCGGCGTGCCATGTGCCACCACCTGTCCGCCATGGACGCCGGCAGCAGGGCCGATATCGACCACATCATCAGCCGTCAGGATCGCATCTTCGTCATGCTCGACGACGATAACCGTATTGCCGATATCGCGCAGGTGCTTCAGCGTTTCGAGAAGCCGGGCATTGTCGCGCTGGTGCAGGCCGATCGACGGCTCGTCGAGCACGTAGAGAACACCCGTCAGGCCCGAGCCGATCTGCGAGGCAAGCCGGATACGCTGGCTCTCGCCGCCCGACAGCGTGCCTGAATTGCGCGACAGGCTCAGATATTCGAGGCCGACATCGTTGAGGAAGCGCAGGCGGTCGCGGATTTCCTTGAGAATGCGCACGGCAATCTCGTTCTGCTTGGCATTGAAGGTCGCCGGTAGCGTCTCGAACCAGTCGCGCGCGATGCGGATCGACATTTGCGTCACTTCGCCGATATGCAGCTTGTTGATCTTGACCGCGAGCGCTTCCGGCTTCAGGCGAAAACCATTACAGGCCGGGCAGGGGGCGGCCGACATGAAGCGCTCGATATCCTCGCGCGCCCAGGCCGAATCCGTTTCCTTCCAGCGCCGCTCGAGATTGGGCACGATGCCCTCGAAATTCTTCGAGGTCGTGTAGGAGCGCGCGCCATCGGCATAGTGGAATTCGATCTTCTCCTCGGTGCCATTGAGAATGACATCCTTGGCTTTCTCAGAGAGATCGTTCCAGCGGCTGCCGAGCTTGAAGCCGAAATGCTTGCCGAGCGCCTCAAGCGTCTGGTTGTAATAGGGCGAGGTGGACTTGGCCCACGGCGCAATCGCGCCATCCCGCAACGTGCGCTCCGGCTCAGGCACGATCAGGTCGGTATCGATCTTCTGCTGCGAGCCGAGACCGTCGCAGGTCGGGCAAGCACCGAAGGGATTGTTGAACGAGAAGAGCCGCGGCTCGATTTCCGGAATGGTGAAGCCGGAGACCGGGCAGGCGAATTTTTCCGAAAACAGCACACGCTCATGCGTCTCGTTGAGCGACTTGTTGGCAGAGCCACCAGCCGAGGTTTCCTCCGGCGGCAGCGGCTTGTCGGCAAATTCCGCAACGGCGAGCCCATCGGCGAGCTTCAGAGCGGTCTCGAAACTGTCGGCCAGACGCGAGGCCATGTCGGGGCGCACGACGATACGGTCGATGACGATATCGATATCGTGCTTGTATTTCTTGTCGAGAGCAGGCGCATCGGCGATCTCGTAGAACTGGCCATCGATCTTGACGCGCTGGAAGCCCTTTTTCATGAGATCCGCCAGTTCCTTCTTATACTCGCCTTTGCGGCCGCGGATCATCGGCGCGAGAATGTAGAGCCGCGTGCCTTCCTCGAAAGCGAGCACCCGATCGACCATCTGGCTCACCGTCTGGCTTTCGATCGGCAGGCCGGTGGCCGGCGAATAGGGGACGCCGACGCGTGCGAAGAGCAGGCGCATGTAGTCGTAGATTTCGGTGACCGTACCGACCGTCGAGCGCGGGTTGCGCGATGTCGTCTTCTGTTCGATCGAGATTGCCGGCGAAAGCCCGTCGATCTGGTCGACGTCAGGCTTCTGCATCATTTCCAGGAACTGGCGGGCATAGGCCGAAAGGCTTTCGACATAGCGGCGCTGTCCCTCGGCATAGATCGTGTCGAAGGCGAGCGAGGATTTGCCGGAGCCGGAAAGGCCGGTCATAACGATCAGCTTGTTGCGCGGCAGATCGAGGTCGATGCCCTTCAAATTATGCTCGCGCGCGCCACGGATGGAGATCGTCTTCAGTTCGCTCATCGTCTCTGCTTCAAGTCGTTTGGGGAATAACAGCCCTTATTTAGTGATGCCGACGGGCGAGTCGAGGCTGAATGTCCGGAACAACAAAGGTTTTCGATTCTGTTGACAGGATCATAGCGAATAATTAGAACAAATAAAGAACAAAATTCCTTGTGGATGACAGGAACTGGATACGCACCGCCTGTCCTCTATGGTTTAAGGTGCGCCGATGATTTTTAAACGCCGCCGGGCAGGGCGGCAGTAAGGTGAATGATATGGCTGGCAGTGTGAACAAGGTAATTCTGATCGGAAACGTGGGCGCCGACCCCGAAATCCGCCGTACGCAGGATGGCCGGCCGATCGCCAATCTTCGTATCGCGACCTCGGAAACCTGGCGTGACCGCAATTCCGGCGAGCGCCGCGAGAAGACCGAATGGCACACGGTCGTTGTCTTCAACGAAGGCCTCTGCAAGGTTGTCGAGCAATATGTGAAGAAGGGCGCCAAGCTCTATATCGAAGGCGCGCTTCAGACCCGCAAGTGGCAGGACCAGACCGGCAACGACCGCTACTCGACGGAAATCGTGCTGCAGGGCTTCAACTCGACCCTGACGATGCTCGACGGTCGTGGTGAAGGCGGTGGCGCAGGTTCCGGCTTCGGCGGCGGTCGCGGTGGTGACGACTTCGGTGGCGGCGGTTACGGCGACGATTATGGTTCCAGCCCGTCTTCCGGCGGTGGTGGCCGAAGCAGCGGCGGCGGTAATCGTGGCGGTGGCAGCAGTGGCGGTGGCAGCAGCAGCGGCGGCAACTTCTCGCGCGATCTCGACGACGATATCCCGTTTTGAGCGACGCTATTTCCGAGCTTTGACGACGGCGCCCCAGGGCGCCGTTTTCATGTCGGCGTGGCGCTGATCAGATTAAGAGCGGATTTTGCACCGTCCACGACGAACTGCGCGGCAAGTGCTGCGAGGATTACACCGAGGAGGCGGGTCAGGATCGCGCGGCCGGTCACCCCGAGGAAACGGTCGAGCCGGTCGGCGAGGAACAGCACCATTAGGGTGATCAGCAGACATGCAGCGATGACGCCGATCAGCTGCGCACGTTCGACCGTGGAGGGCAGGGTTCCTCCGAGCAGGATCGTCGCCGAAATGGCGCCCGGTCCGGCAATCAGGGGCAGGGCAAGCGGGAAGACAGCGATATTCTCGATATGATCCTTGGTAATTGCGACTTCCGTCGTCTTTTCCTTGCGATCCTGGCGCTTCTCGAAAACCATTTCGAAGGCGATCCAGAAAAGCAGCAGGCCGCCCGCCAGCCGGAAAGCGCCGATGGAAATACCGAGCACGCCGAGCACGCTGGAGCCGAATAGCGCAAAGACCGCAAGAATGATGAAGGCGATGGTGGTGCCGCGCAGCGCCACCTGCTTTCGCTCCGGCCGGCTCATGCCGACAGTGAGGCCGAGAAAGAGGGGCGCAAGCCCCGGTGGATCGATGGTGACGAGCAGCGTCGTGAACGCGTTGATCAATTGGTCGGCGCTTGCCATCGCTTCTTCAAAACCCCATATAGATGCTTGTTTTTCATGATTGTGCTGTGCCGATTCCGATTTGGCAAATGCGTGATCGCTGATTGTCTATCTATCGCGGGCAAATACCGTTATTTGCCCTCTTTCGACCGTAAAAGCCTGTTCAAAACCCCTGGCCAAATTGGCGCGGGAACAGGCTTTCCGCTATAAATCTTCGAGTGATTCTAGAAGAGAACGTGAACCGTTTTGACTGAGCAAACACCCCCCGGCGGCGGGAAGCTCCCGCCAGGCATCGAGCCGATCTCCATTATGGAGGAAATGCAGCGGTCATATCTCGATTACGCGATGAGCGTTATCGTGTCCCGCGCACTTCCCGACGTGCGCGACGGCCTGAAGCCCGTGCACCGGCGCATCCTCTACGGCATGTCCGAGCTCGGCATCGACTGGAACAAGAAATACGTCAAATGCGCCCGCGTCACCGGGGACGTGATGGGTAAATACCATCCGCACGGCAATGCCGCGATCTACGACGCGCTCGCCCGTATGGCGCAGGACTGGTCGCTTCGTCTGCCGCTGATCGACGGCCAGGGCAATTTCGGCTCTGTCGACGGTGACCCGCCGGCGGCCGAACGTTACACCGAATGCCGCCTGCAGAAGGCCGCGCATTCGCTGCTCGACGATCTCGACAAGGAAACGGTCGATTTCCGCGACAACTATGATGGTACGCTCTCCGAGCCTGTCGTCGTTCCCGCAAAATTCCCGAACCTTCTGGTCAACGGTGCTGGCGGTATCGCCGTCGGTATGGCGACCAACATTCCGCCGCATAACCTCTCCGAAGTCATCGATGGCTGCATTGCCCTGATCAATGATCCGGCGATTGAACTGCCGGACCTGATGCAGATCATTCCGGGTCCCGACTTCCCTACCGGAGCCAAGATTCTCGGCCGCTCCGGCATCCGCTCAGCCTACGAAACCGGCCGCGGTTCCGTCGTCATGCGCGGCGTTGCCACCATCGAGCCGATGCGTGGCGACCGCGAGCAGATTATCATCACCGAAATCCCCTATCAGGTGAACAAGGCGACGATGATCGAGAAGATGGCCGAACTGGTGCGCGAGAAGCGCATCGAAGGCATCTCCGACCTGCGCGATGAATCCGACCGCCAGGGCTATCGCGTTGTCGTCGAATTGAAGCGCGACGCCAATGCCGACGTCATCCTGAACCAGCTTTATCGCTACACGCCGCTGCAGACCTCCTTCGGCTGCAACATGGTGGCGCTGAACGGCGGAAAGCCGGAACAGCTGACGCTGCTCGACATGCTCCGCGCTTTCGTGGCCTTCCGCGAGGAAGTTGTTAGCCGGAGAACGAAATTCCTGCTTCGCAAGGCGCGCGAACGTGCGCACGTCTTGGTCGGTCTCGCGATTGCTGTTGCCAATATCGACGAAGTCATCCGTGTCATCCGTCAGGCGCCGGACCCGCAGTCCGCCCGCGAAGAACTGATGACCCGCCGCTGGCCGGCAGAAGATGTCGAAAGCCTGATCCGCCTGATCGACGATCCGCGCCATCGCATCAATGACGACCTGACTTATAACCTCTCGGAAGAGCAGGCCCGCGCCATCCTCGAACTGCGCCTTGCCCGTTTGACGGCTCTCGGCCGGGACGAAATTGGCGATGAACTCAATAAGATAGGCGAAGAAATCAAGGATTACCTCGATATCCTCTCGTCGCGTATCCGCATCCAGACGATCGTCAAGGACGAGCTCACTGCCGTCCGCGACGAGTTCGGCACGCCGCGCCGCACCGAGATCATCGACGGCGGTCTCGAAATGGACGATGAAGATCTCATCGCCCGTGAAGACATGGTCGTTACCGTTTCGCATCTCGGCTATATCAAGCGTGTGCCGTTAACGACCTACCGTGCGCAGCGCCGCGGCGGCAAGGGCCGTTCCGGCATGACCACCCGCGACGAAGATTTCGTTAGCCGGCTATTCGTGGTCAATACCCACACGCCGGTCCTGTTCTTCTCCTCGCGCGGTATCGTCTACAAGGAGAAGGTCTGGCGCCTGCCGATCGGCACGCCCACCTCGCGCGGCAAGGCGCTGATCAACATGCTGCCGCTCGAACCTGGCGAGCGCATCACCACGATCCTGCCGCTGCCCGAGGATGAGGACAGCTGGGATAACCTCGACGTCATGTTCTCGACGACGCGTGGTACGGTCCGCCGTAACAAGCTCAGCGACTTCGTCCAGGTGAATCGCAACGGCAAGATCGCCATGAAGCTGGAAGACGAGGGTGACGAAATCCTCTCCGTCGAGACCTGCACCGATCAGGACGACGTGTTGCTGACGACGGCGCTCGGCCAGTGCATCCGCTTCTCGGTCGATGACGTCCGCGTCTTTGCCGGCCGCAACTCGATCGGCGTGCGCGGCATCAACCTCGGCGATGGCGACCGGATCATCTCGATGACGATTGTCGGCCATGTCGATGCCGAGCCCTGGGAGCGCGCTGCCTACCTCAAGCGCTCCGCCGCCGAACGTCGTGCGACGGGCGTGGACGAGGAGGATATCGCTCTGGTCGGAGAAGAAGTCACCGAAGAGGGACAGCTCTCGGACGAACGCTACGAAGAGCTGAGGGCACGCGAACAATTCGTGCTGACGGTCTCTGAAAAGGGTTTCGGCAAGCGCTCGTCCTCTTACGATTTCCGCATCTCCGGCCGCGGCGGCAAGGGTATCCGTGCCACCGATACGTCGAAGACAGGCGAAATCGGCGAACTCGTCGCCGCCTTCCCGATCGATGATGGCGATCAGATCATGCTCGTCTCGGATGGCGGTCAGCTGATCCGTGTCCCGGTCGGCGGCATCCGTATCGCCAGCCGCGCTACCAAGGGCGTAACGATCTTCTCCACCGCCAAGGATGAAAAGGTCGTCTCGGTCGAGCGTATCAGCGAGCCGGAAGAAGAAGAGACGCCCGAGAATGGTGACGAAGCCGTGGTTTCCGAAGGTGAAGCTCCGGCAGCGGGCGAAGCCGACGAAACCCCATCGGCTGAGTAATTCACGACATTCACATAGCAAACCGGGCGGCACCTGCCGCCCGGTTTTTTTTATTGCGCTATGAAGAGCTTGCCGCTTCATCCTGAGGCGAATGTTGTGGGCAGCTGGACAAGGCGAGGTGTGTTGGCCGGAGTTTCGGCTGCAACCGGCGCGGCGGCGCGGCGCTTCCTGCTTCTGCCGCAAAGTGATCCTGGACCAGCCTTTCCAGCGGAACTTCCCTTGAAGATGGCGCTGCCGTATTTGCTGCAACAGGTGAGGACACGGCTGCCGTGGTCTTTCCGGCCGGCAACATCCAGCCCGCCACTTTGCCCGAGGGTATCTCGATCCTCGCGATGGGGCAGGCTTTGCCGTCATTACAAGCGAACGCAGCGACTATCTGCGCGCGCTCTATGGCATCGGGCTCTATTGGTTCTGCCGTTGCGAGACAGCGGCTGTCTGGCGCTTCGGCCGCCATTCTCGACATGAGAAAGCCGGATGCAAAACATCCGGCTTGCATTCATGCTTTTGCGCTGCGGGAGCGGCTTCAGAAAGCCTTGTGCTTTTCTTGGAGCGATTTCACTTCCTCGCTTTCACGGCGCAGAGCGGAAATCGTGGAGGTCACGGACACAATGAACATGATGCTGATGAGTGCTGTGAAAACTGTCAGGATCGTGAACATGGTGGCGTTCCTTTCTTTAGGGAGTTGCGTTCAAGCTCCTCAGTACTGACCGAGAACGCTTACGGAGCGAGCCGAAGCGAACGGACCATATACCTTGGAAGCATCGACTTTCTGATTGTCATAGAGAGCGATTGTGGCAGTCAGCATGCCCGTGACCATTACCATCCAGAGCATGTTAATCATCGTGATCTTGCCAGGCATCTTTGTTCCCTTCCTGCCGCGCTTACGCATCTCATATGTGTCGATCATTTGAACGCATCCGTCTTTAAAAGGTTCCGCCGGATGTTGGCGGGGTGTTTACCAATCGTGATCTGAAGCGACCTTGAATGTCACGTTCATCTGCCGTTCAGAAATCAAATCGATTAGAACGCGTGCAGCCAAGCTGTCTCATGATCGCCGCATGTTCGCTGACCTCCGGGCGTACCCAGCCAATCTGATGCCTGTCGGCGACGTAACCGTAGAAAAACTCGGCAAACAGCGAGGAAATAACGGCTACTGCGATGAGGATGATCAGCATGATCGGGGTCTTTCCGGGGAGTGACGCTACCGGGACCGGCAGCGTCTGGGTTGATGATGCGAATTAAGCAGATCGCATCTGAGCGGACCTTGAACGCGCCGTTCATTCATCGTTCAGCCGCGTCGGGCGGTCTGGCTAAATGACTTGCGGGAAACGGGCTTCCATGACAAAAGGCGTCAAACGAACGGCCGGACCAAATGACCACAGCTTTCTATCCGGGGTCCTTCGACCCGATCACCAATGGACATGTTGATGTGCTGGTCCAGGCGCTCAACGTCGCCGAAAAGGTGATCGTCGCGATCGGCATCCACCCGGGGAAGGCACCACTCTTTTCATTCGACGAAAAGGCAGCATTGATCCGCGCGTCGCTGGGCGAGGTGCTGCCGGAAAAGAGCGCGCATATCGATGTCGTCTCCTTCGACAATCTCGTCGTCGACGCGGCGCGCGCGCATGGCGCAAGCCTGCTGATCCGTGGCCTGCGCGACGGGACCGATCTCGATTATGAAATGCAGATGGCCGGCATGAACAGGCAGATGGCGCCTGATATCCAGACTATCTTTCTGCCGGCAGGCACGGCCTCGCGGCCCATTACCGCCACATTGGTGCGCCAGATCGCAGCCATGGGCGGCGATGTCAGCGCCTTCGTGCCGGCGGCCGTCTTGCAAGCCCTGAAATCCAAGCGCAAAGCTTAGGCGGATACCGCCGCAATGGAGCTCACATGAAACTCTTCTATCTTGCATTTGCCGGCGTGCTCTATCTCGCCTCCTTCGCGGGCGACGCTTTTGCGCAGGCGGCCGATCACTACATCACCATCCAGCTGAAGAGCGGCCCGGTTGTCATCCAGCTGCTTCCGGATGTGGCGCCGAAGCATGTGGCGCAGATCGAAGCGCTGGTGAAGAAGGGCGAATATGACAATGTCGCCTTCCACCGCGTCATCCCGGGCTTCATGGCCCAGACCGGCGACGTGAAATATGGCAACATGGAAAAGAACTTCGATGCCGCCCAGGCCGGCACCGGCGGCTCCGACCTGCCTGACCTGCCGGCCGAATTTTCGAAGACGCCTTTCGTGCGCGGCACGGTCGGCATGGCACGCGCCCAGGACCCGAATTCTGCCAACTCGCAGTTCTTCATCATGTTCGATGACGGTTCCTTCCTGAATGGCCAGTACACCGTCGTCGGCAAGGTTGTTTCGGGCATGGAAAACGTCGACAAGATCAAGAAGGGCGAAGGCCAGAACGGCGAAGTCAGCAATCCTGACCGCATGATCAAGGTCACGATGGGCAAGAAGTAAATTCACGACAAGAAGGAGAACGACAATGGCCGAGATCAAGGATCCGGAAAACACCATCATTCTGGAAACCACCAAGGGCAAGGTTGTCATCCAGCTTCTGCCGCAGGTCGCGCCCGAGCATGTCAAGCGCATCAAGGAACTCGCCCGCGAGAAGGCCTATGACGGTGTCGTTTTCCACCGCGTCATCGCCGATTTCATGGCGCAGACGGGTGACGTACAGTTCGGCAAGAAGGGCGGCGACAACTTCAATCCGGGCCGCGCCGGCATGGGCGGCTCTGAAAAGGACGATCTGAAGGCTGAATTCTCGGCAACGCCGCATGTTCGCGGCACCTGCTCGATGGCCCGCTCGCAGAGCCCGAACTCGGCGAACTCGCAGTTCTTCATCTGCTTCACCGACGCTCCCTGGCTGAACAAGCAGTACTCGGTCTGGGGCCAGGTCATCGAAGGCATGGATAACATCGACAAGATCAAGAAGGGCGAGCCCGTCTCCGATCCGGATTCGATCGTCTCCATGCGGGTTGCCGCCGACGTCTGATTGTGATTTCTGCAGAAACCCGCCCTTGCGCGAGAGCGCGGGGCGGGTTTCGCTTTGCCTGGAAGTGCTTCGATGCGCGTAGACCTCTTTGATTTCGACCTGCCGGATGAACGCATTGCGCTGCGGCCCGCTGAGCCGCGCGACAGCGCGCGGCTGCTTGTCGTCGATCCGAACGGGCAGCCGGTTCTTTCCGATCATCGCGTCTTCGACCTGCCGTCCTTCCTGCGCGCCGGCGATGCGCTGGTCTTCAACGATACCAAGGTCATCCCGGCACAACTCGAAGGCATCCGCCACCGCGAGGGTGCGGGCGGTCAGCAGGTTTCGGCGACGCTGCATATGCGGATCGGCGCCAACAAGTGGAAGGCCTTCGCCAAACCCGGCAAGCGTATCAAGGAAGGCGATCGTATCGCTTTCGGCCATGGTGGCCAAAGTTGCATGATCGGCTCGCTCGACGCGACCGTGGAGGAAAAGGGTGACGCCGGCGAAGTGACGCTCGCCTTCGATCTTTCCGGACCTGCGTTGGATGAGGCAATCGCAGGCGTCGGCCATATTCCGCTGCCGCCCTATATCGCCGCAAAGCGTCCGGAGGACGAACGCGACCGCGCCGATTACCAGACCATCTATGCGCGAGAGGAGGGCGCCGTCGCCGCCCCGACCGCCGGTCTGCACTTCACGCCCGGCCTTTTCGAGGCACTGGACATGGCTGGCATCGAACGCCACTTCGTGACGCTGCATGTCGGCGCCGGCACTTTCCTGCCGGTCAAGGCCGACGATACCGACGATCACAAGATGCATCTCGAAAGCGGCTATGTCAGCGCCGAGATTGCTGCGAAGCTGAATGCCGTCAAGGCAAGGGGCGGACGCATTGTCTGCGTCGGCACGACCTCGCTCCGGCTGATCGAGAGCGCCGCCGAAGAGAGCGGCGAGATCAGACCCTGGGCGGGCGCGACAGGCATCTTCATCACGCCTGGTTACCGCTTCAAGGCGGTCGATATACTGATGACCAATTTCCACCTGCCGCGCTCTACACTCTTCATGCTGGTCTCGGCCTTCGCCGGTTTCGAGACCATGCACGTGGCTTATACGCATGCCATTTCGACAGGCTACCGCTTCTATTCCTACGGCGACGCGAGCCTTCTTTTCCGGAAAGACCGATGACCACTGAGAATTTCCAGTTCACCCTGAAGAAGACCGATGGCGGTGCCCGTCTCGGGGAAGTTTCCATGCCGCGTGGCACCATCCGCACGCCGGCCTTCATGCCTGTCGGCACGGTCGGCACGGTCAAGGCCATGTATCTCGACCAGGTGCGTGATACCGGCGCCGACATCATTCTTGGCAATACCTATCACCTGATGCTGCGGCCGACGGCCGAGCGCGTTGCCCGCCTCGGCGGATTGCACAAGCTCATTCGCTGGGAGCATCCGATCCTGACGGATTCCGGCGGCTTTCAGGTCATGTCTCTCTCCGGTCTGCGCAAGCTCGATGAGCAGGGCGTCACCTTCAAGTCGCATGTCGACGGCAGCCTGCATCACATGTCGCCGGAGCGCTCGATCGAGATCCAGGGGCTGCTTGGCTCCGATATCCAGATGCAGCTCGACGAATGCGTGGCATTGCCGGCCGAGCCCAAGGAAATCGAGCGCGCCATGGAGCTTTCGCTGCGCTGGGCCGAGCGTTGCAAGGTCGCGTTCGGCAATCAGCCGGGCAAGGCGATGTTCGGCATTGTCCAGGGTGGTGACGTGCCGGCCCTGCGTGTCCGGTCGGCCGAAGAACTGGCAAAGCTCGACCTAAAAGGCTACGCCGTCGGCGGTCTTGCTGTCGGCGAGCCGCAGGACGTCATGCTGAAGATGCTGGAGACGACGCTTCCGGTCCTGCCCGGTGAAAAGCCGCGCTATCTGATGGGCGTCGGCACACCCGACGACATCCTGAAATCCGTCGCCCGTGGAATCGACATGTTCGACTGCGTCATGCCGACCCGCTCGGGCCGTCACGGTCTGGCCTTTACCCGGCGCGGCAAGGTCAATATCCGCAACGCCCGCCATGCGGAGGACATGCGCCCGCTCGACGAACAATCGAACTGCCCGGCGACGCGCGACTATTCCCGCGCCTATCTCCACCATCTCGTCCGCGCCAACGAAGCGCTCGGCGGCATGCTGCTCTCCTGGCACAATCTGAACTATTATCAGGAACTTATGCAGGGTATCCGCAAGGCGATTGCCGAAGGTCGCTTCGCCGATTTCATGGCGGAAACGATCGAGGAATGGGCGCGAGGCGATCTCGAACCGGTGTGATCAGATGCCCTTGCTGGCGGCGTTCGGCACGATCTGCACGCCGTTGATCTTGAAGCTGCCGTCCGGCTGACGAGCGACCTGATAGATCGCCGTCCAGTCCTTGCCGTCGCGGCCGGAAATCAGCACTTCCTGATAGATCATTGCACCGTCGTCGATCGATCTGCTGCGCCCGAAGGCATAGTTGCCCGGGTGATAGACCGGCTCGTAGCTTTTCTTCACCATCGCGAAGAAGACGTTTTTGTCTGGATACATGGCCTTGATGCCGGGCGCGGCGAAGGAATAGGCGGTATCCGCGTCGTCCTTGAGGAATGCCCTGATCTGCTCCTCGATCATTGTCTGTGTTGCCTGCACGGGATCTTCGGCGCGGGCCGCCATGCCTGACATCACGGATACAGCACACAGAACCAGCACTGCGAAGAAGGCGCGCATAGGATCATCTCCGGCTATGTCAGCAGAAGTGTAGGCTATTTTGCGCGCAAGGAAAGAGCCCGATAAACCAGGGCTCAGGACCAGCGACGGAAGAGAGCGCTGGCATTGACGCCGCCGAAGCCGAAGCCGTTGGTAATCGCATATTCCATCGCCACCTTGCGGGCCACCCTGCCCACGAGATCAATGCCTTCTGCTGCGGGATCGGCCGTTTCGAGATTGCGGGTCGGCGGGGCGAGCTGATCGCGCAGCGCGAGGATTGTGAAGATGGCTTCAAGGCCGCCGGCTGCACCCAGGAGATGGCCCGTCGCCGACTTGGTTGCGCTGACGGCGATGCCGCCGTCGCGACCGAAGACCGTGCCGATTGCAGCGATCTCGCCCCTGTCACCGACCGGTGTCGAGGTCGCATGGGCGTTGAGATGCTTCACCTCGGCCGCCGGAATCCTGGCTTGCCGCAATGCTGCTTCCATCGCCCGGCGGGCACCGTCGCCATCTTCCGGGCCTGCCGTCATGTGATAGGCGTCAGCGGCCGTGCCGTAGCCGACGAGTTCGGCAAGCGGCGTTGCGCCGCGCGCCAGCGCATGCTCAAGGGTTTCGATGACGAGAATTCCGGCTCCTTCGCCCATCACGAAACCATCGCGCGCTGTATCGAAGGGACGTGACGCAAGTTCGGGTCTGTCGTTGAAACCGCTCGAGAGTGCGCGCGCTGCTGCAAAACCGCCGAGGCTCACCTTGTCGATGCAGGCTTCCGAGCCGCCGCAGATAGCGACGTCAGCCTCGCCGGAGCGGATCATCCGCGCCGCATCGCCGATCGCCTGAACACTTGCCGCGCAGGCCGTTACCGGCGCGCCCAATGGCCCCTTGAAGCCGTAGCGTATGCTGACCTGACCGGCAGCCAGGTTGACGAGGAAGGAAGGCACAGTAAAGGGCGACAGCCGTCGCACGCCGCGGGTTTCAGCCGTGCGCACTGCATCCGTTATTGCCGGAAAGCCGCCGACACCCGACGCGATGATCGTGGCTGTCCGCTCGCGCGCATCGACGCTTTCGGGCATCCAGCCGGCCTGGCCCACCGCTTCGTCCGTCGCCATCATCGCAAACTGGATGAAGCGGTCCATCTTCTTCTGGTCCTTGGGCGGCACGGCGCGATCGGGATCGAAACCGGCTTCACTGTCCTCCTCGATGGAGGGAACGACGCCGCCGACCTTGGCGGCGAGATCGCCGACCACATTCTCCGGCAGCACGCGCAGGCCGGAACCACCAGCGACGAGCCGGTTCCATGCGGTCTCGACGCCAACGCCAAGCGGCGAAACAAGTCCCATACCGGTGACAACAATGCGTTCCATGGATTTGTCCTTTCTAAAGCAATTCCAGCAAGAGCGCGAAGCGGGGTTGCGTCCGGAATTGCGTAAAAACTAAGAGATAGAGCATTGGAAATGCTCTAGGCGTCGATGCCGAGGTAGTAGGCGCGCATGCGGGCGATCCGTTCGCGGTCGCCCTCATCGGCAGCCGGTCCCGGCAGCAGGCAGGTGTTTTCAGGTTTCAACTCCTCGCCGCTCGCTGCATCCACCAGCATGGGCTGGCGTTCCTCGCCGGAAGCGGCATTGCCGAGCAGGAAGGCAAGATCCTCTTGCGGAACGTGCCGGCGTCCCCAGGAAAACAGGGCCATCAGAACGGGGAAGAAATCACGTCCCTTGGCAGTCAGCACATATTCGTAGCGGGCAGGGCGCTCGTTGTAGAGGCGCTTCTCGAACAGTCCTTCATCGATCAGATGCGCAAGCCGCCGCGTCAGGATGTTCGGCGCGATGCCGAGGCTCTTCTGGAATTCGTCAAAACGCGTCAGCCCGTGAAAGGCGTCGCGAAGGATCATCATGCTCCACCAGTCGCCGACGCTGTCGAGCGCGCGGGCGGCGGGGCATTTGAAATTGGCAAAGCTCGTTCGTTGCATGATGCAAGTCAGTACAGAAGTCACTTGCATCATGCAAGCGACTTACGCGCGTAAGCGACTTGTCAGGCGTCATACCGCTCGAAGATCCGCGCCAGGAGAACGCCGGTTACGAGAACGCCGGCTGCTACAAAAACGGTGTCGCCCGGCGTCCCGATATAAAGCGGCCCGATATTGGCAAAGAGCAGGAAGGCGACGAGGAAATTGAACCAGCCCCAGATGACATTGGTGGCCGGAGAACTGAGCTTCGCCCCCTGCAGGCGAGCGAAAGGTGTGCGAAAAGGCCGGCCGCTGACGCCATTGACGAAATGCGGCATGCCATTGGTCAGGAATGCGGCGGCGATGAAATGAATGATGTAGGCAGTCCAGGGCAACGGTCTCTCCGCTCGGCTGATGGGATCCTGCTGACAATGTTGGGCAGGACCGGCGCAGGACAAGAAAAAGGGGCTCCGAAAATGGAGCCCCATCCAGGACCACCGCTTGAAGACGTCAGGGTCGGATGTCAGATGAACAGGAAATCATCGTGATGAAGCGCCGCCAGATTGGAGAGTGTCGCGATCTGTACAGCCGCGCCGCGCCCGCTTCCATCTGCATCGTAGAAAAGTTTTCCCGATGTCTGGTCGTAGATCAAACGGTCGTTCGAATCCAAAGCCTTGGTGCCGAGCACGAAGTTTTCGGCCGAAAAACTCGCTGGATCGATGGCGGTGAAAATCTCGTGATCGAGCACGATCTTGTCACCGGTGCTTTCCGAGAAGTCCTCGATCTTGTCGATGTTGTTGTAAGCGCTGGGCTTGAAGTCGAAGACGAAAGTATCGGCTCCAGCTCCGCCGTTCAGGACATCGTTGCCGTTGCCGCCGATGAGCTTGTCGTTTCCTGCGCCACCCGACAGGGTATTGGCTGCATTGTTGCCGGTCAGCACGTTATTTTCGCCGCTACCTGTGGCATTGATCGCCGATGAGCCTGTAAGCGTCAGGTTTTCAACTGTTCCAAGGGCATTCTCAAGATAGAAGGATATGGAGGCATTGACGGTGTCGATGCCACCGCCGCCCGTCTCGTCGACGATGTCGCCCGCCGAATCCACCTTATACGTGTCGTTGCCAAGGCCGCCGATCATTCGGTCTTCGCCTCTGCCGCCATCGAAATAATTGTCGCCGGAATTGCCTGTCAGAACGTTGTTCATGACATTGCCGGTCGCATTGATGTCGTCGGCACCCAACAAGGTCAGGTTTTCGACAGTTCCGGTCACGTGGTCCTTGTCCATCAGGCTGAGGGAGACATAGGACTTGATGGTGTCCTTGCCGGAGCCGCCAGCCTCGATGACCACATCATTGATGTTGTCGACGATATAGGTATCGTCACCACCACCGCCCTTCATGGTGTCGGCGCCCGCGCCGCCATCCAGCACGTTGGCTCCGTAGTTGCCGACGAGAATATTGGCAAGGTTGTTGCCAGTCGCGTTGATATTGGCGTTGCCGGTCAGTGTCAGGTTTTCGATGGCGCCGATCGCATGTGCGGCATCGGCCAGACTGAAGCTGATCGATGACATGACGGTATCGGTTCCGCCGCCGCGGCTTTCATCGACAATGTCGGTCGGGGAGGTGACCGTAAACGTGTCGTCTCCGGTGCCGCCGTAGATGTGGCCGGGTTCCGGACGGGCGCCGCTACCTGCGGCTATGTTGATGATGATGGGATGGTCGACAACGTCCAGGTTTAGCGAGGATATGTTGCTGAAGCTTTTGACCGGCGTATCGCCCGCCAGTGGGTCGTAGACCTGCACGGTCCCGAAAGCTCCACCCAGGTTGACGCTGACGTTGGTCGCAGCCGCCTGGATCGCCTTGTCGGTCGCCTGGTTCCATATATCCGGCTCGTTCCAGATGATGATCTGATAGCTTCCGTCGGATTTCTCCGTCAGGTAGCTGCGCGCCGTGGAAGGCAGTCCGTTGATGGAGTAATTGAGCGTGCCCGGATTGAAGTTCGCTTGGGTCGCGCCGTCGTCTTCGAGAATTTCGGTCAGATTGTGGATCGCCATTGCTGCCGGTTTCGGCGTGTAATCCAGGCGAAACAGCCCGAAATGCTTTTCCTGATCGGAACCCTGCGGATCCGAATAGGCATCGAGAAGCTGGTAGATGAAGGTTCCCTTGGATCCCAGAAAGGCGCCGTCCATCAGAGTGTTGAGAAGCAGTTTTGCCTGCGTCGTCTCGTCGACGCCTTCCCATCCGCCGTTGGTATCGGCGGTCAGCGACGTGTGATAGCCGATCTCGGTGATGGTAAGCGGCTTGCCGGGATCGGCCTGCATCTGGTTGCCGGATTCACGCGATAGCCAGGAGAAGGGCTGGTCGCCCTCCTTCGCATAGGTGTGGATCGTCGTGTAATCGTTGGAAGAGGCAACCGTGTAACCGGTAAAGCCGAGAACCGGAATATCCTTCAACAGCGGATCGGCATTGACCGCATTGAACAGGTCCTTCTGGTAGGCAACTGCCGCAGCCTCTCCCGACAGACCTTTATAAGCCACCGGCCAGTTGTTGACCTCGTTCGGGCCTTCGATGCCGACGATCGAACCCGGATGCGCTTCGACGAAAGCATGCAGCCGCTGGACGACGGTGGCGGGAGTGTCATCTCGCCCGGAAACAAAAACGAATTTGACACCCGCATCGGCCGCATCCCCAAGATGACCTTGACCGTAGGGGTCGGAGACAGGGGTAGGGGCATGATCTCGAACTGTGTCGAGACCAAGGTAGCCCAGGGCTTTAACAACTTCCGCGATATTGGAATATTTCCCGTCGGTGTAGTCGATATGTGTGTCGATCCCGAATGAATCGATAACGTCAGTAATTCTAGTAGCTTGGGCCATTTCATCCTCCTCGCCTGGAAGTAGAAAACATTACTTCGATGGTATAGTGATTCCCTTCAAAAGTAGGGCCTGATTTACAGTAGAATCCGCCAAAGTTATGATTGCGTTAACCATATTGTATTGTTCGCAATATGATTGCTAAGCGCTGCGTTGGAGGCGATCCGATATTTGCGGACTCGGCATCTCGCCTTCGAAGCGACGGGAAGGGCATTGTTGCCAAAGCGATAAGGCCTGGTCGCCAAGCGGAAGAACGTCCTAGGTGATATCGATGATATCCTGCTCGGTCAGAGGGCCGGGGTCCGCTTCAATGCTATCGGTCAGGGGGATACTGGAATTGAAGGCGAGGTCGTATCGGTTCGACCCGATGTAGTGGCCGAATAGCGCAGCGGCGCAGATTACTGTCCATCGCTCATCAAGCCGGAACCGGCAAGCTCGCAAGAGCTCGCCCACATCGCGCTCTATTCAGGTGTCGGCGGAGGTCTTCATCAAAGTCGCGGATTGCTCCGTCATTTCATGCGTGACGACGCCGCTGATGGATCAGATCAGCCATACATTCTGTCAACAGTCGTTGGCTGGCGAGGATGTAGGGGAGGCACGGTCGATCTTATTACCAATAGGGAATGCCGGGGCGTTTCCGCCCCGGCACATCGTATTGATCACGCCGCTTTGGCAATTGCACCATGCGGGTCGAGAACGAATTTTGTCGCAGCACCCTGGTCGAAGCTCTCATAACCCTGGGCGGCATCCTCAAGCGAGATCACCTTGGCATTGACGATATCGGCAATGGGCAGCCGGTCGTGCAGGATCGCCTGCATGAGTTGGCGGTTATATTTGAGCACAGGCGTCTGACCGGTGTGGAAGGACTGCGCCTTGGCCCAGCCGAGACCGAAACGCAACGACAGGCTGCCCTGCTTGGCCGCATTGTCCACGGCGCCGGGGTCCTCCGTGACATAGAGGCCGGGAATGCCGATGGAGCCCGCGGCACGGGTGATTTCCATCATCTGGTTCAGAACGATCGCCGGCTGTTCGCCGCCGGAATGTCCACGTGCTTCGAAGCCGACGGCATCGATGGCGCTATCCACTTCATTCGTGCCGACCACCTCTGCGATCATGTCGCCGAGGCGGTCGCTCTTCGAGAGGTCGATGGCCTCGAAGCCGACGCGGCTGGCATGGGCGAGGCGATCCTTGTTGAAATCGCCGATCATGACGACGGCCGCGCCGAGGATACGGGCGGATGCCGCTGCTGCGAGGCCGACCGGGCCGGCACCTGCGACATAGACGGTGGAGCCGACGCCGACGCCGGCCCTGACGGCGCCGTGGAATCCGGTCGGCAGGATGTCGGAAAGCATGGTGAGATCACGGATCTTGGCCATCGCCTTGTCGCGGTCGGGGATTTTCAAGAGGTTGAAATCCGCATAGGGGATCGTGACATAACGGGCCTGGCCGCCGATCCAGCCGCCCATGTCGACATAGCCATAGGCGCCGCCGGCCCGCGACGGATTGACCGTCAGGCAGACGCCGGTATCCTGTGATTTGCAGCAGCGGCAGCGCCCGCAGGCAACATTGAAGGGCACGGAGACGATGTCCCCGACATCGAGCATTTCGACGTCGACGCCYTTTTCGATGATCTCGCCGGTAATCTCATGTCCGAGCACGAGACCCGGCATCGCGGTAGTGCGGCCACGGACCATGTGCTGGTCGGAACCGCAGATATTGGTGGAGATGACCTTCAGGATGACGCCATGTTCGATACGACGCCCGTCCGGTGCCTCGAGTTTCGGATCGTCAATGTCGCGGACTTCCACTTTTCCGGGCCGCAAGTAGACGACGCCACGGTTCTTGCTCATTTCCGTCTCCTCCGTTGAAATGCAGCAACGCGCAAGCAGCTCCTCCCGCAGCGGTTGCCTGTCACAGAGTAGACCAGAAAGATCTGAGCGCCGTCCCGAAAGCGACGCCTTGCGGGCGGAAACCGCAAAACCGGGTCAAAGGGCAGGGCGCTCGATACGGTCCGGCCACCCGCTTCGGCGGACTCGAAGACAGGTGGCCTTTCCCCGGCAGGCGGGGTGCATCCTGCCAGGGCGCCGCATTAGCACCGTCGTGACGGATACAATATCAAAACGGTAGCTCCCTTTTGACGTGGCTTCCGCTATAGTTGCAGGGATAGAGCCTGGGGGCCATCATGACGCAGCGCGGCCGTGCCTTCGCAGACATCGTCTACACTATCCTGATCGTGGAGAAGGCCTATCCGGTAGAGGTCGTCGCGACCGCGTTGGGCATGAATTATGCGGCCTTTCACTCACGGCTGATCAGCCGAACATGTTTTTCCGCAGAGGAAATCCAAAATCTGCTGGAAGTCGTGCCGGATCCGCGCTTGGCATCCTATCTGTTCGAGAAGAGTATCTTTGTTGCGGCGGAGCGTTCTTCCGACTGGCAACAGCAGCAGCCTGCCGGGTCGCTGCAGCGGGGCGCCACGCGCGTGGTCATCGAGGCGACGGACGTGCTCGAAATTGTGGATGCCGCACTTGCCGGAGGCGGGATGGATCACCGCAAGCAGCGACTGGTGCTCAAGGAAATCGAGGATGCRGAGAGGGCGCTTGCATCCCTTCGCCTCTCTCTCAACGGCGCCTATACCGGGCCGTCCTTGCGCATCAGTAAAAGATAGGCTTCACCCTCTTCCTCGAGCGAGAGCATCGCCTCGATGATCGTCAGGCGCGTCTCCTCAAGGAAGGACTTCCTGGCGCCGCCAGCGGTCGCCAGCTGCCGTTCCACGGAAAGAAGCCGAAGTTTCAAGAGGTTTTTCTGGCGCACAATGCGTGCATATTCCTGGAGGGGATGAGAATGGTCGGAAGACATGCGAAAGCCGGTGATTTTTGCTTACGCATCTAGCCGGCCCGGCTGAGCTTCGCCATCAAAACGACCCTGTCGTTTTTACGCAGGTCGACGAACACGATCGGAACAGATCCCGAAGCGACTGCGCTCTTCGGGATCCAGTCTTCAAACCTATCGAACCGCTGCCGGAAGTACCTCGAATTTCCAGAACTTGTCCGGCTGGAAGTAGGTCGTGGCAAACTGGCGAATGTCCTCGGCGGTGACTTTGTCGTAGCCGGCAAGATTGTCGCGTATCCGTTCCAGACGGCGAGGGTCCGTTTGAGCGCCGTTCAGATATTGCACCCAATATTCGTTGCTCTGCTGCTGGTGTTTCAACGTCTCGATAATCGGTGCGCGAGCCCTGACCAGTTCGTCCGGCGAGACATCTTTCGATCTGAGGTCATTAGCGATCTTGTCCACGAGCGCATAGAAATTCTCGACCTTGTCCGGCGTTGTCTCGACATAGAGATAGGCGTAGCCATAGCCTGGAATATCCCACGACAGATCCATCGCGCCCTGCGGACTGTAGGTCGCGCCTTCGGCAATCCGGAACTGGTCGATCAGCCTGTTTTCGAAGATCTGGCCGGCGATGTTGGCGACAAAGCCCCGCTGCATGTCCGAGAGCATGTCGCCAACGGGGGCAGCGACAATCGCCGCGGCGTTGTCGCTCCGGCCGTTATGAGTCCGCATGACGGGTTTTTCGGTGGGGGCGGGGAAATGCACATCGTTTGCAACGTTGTCCGATGTTGCATCCGGGCGAGCCGGCAAAGCCCCGAAGGTTTCAGCCGTCAGGCGGATTGCTTCGTCCGCCGTTATGTCGCCGACAATGGTGATATCGATCGGGCCTGCGGAAATTTGCGGCCGGAACAGCGCTTCGAAATCTTCCAGTTTCGTGGCAGACAATTGCGCCTTGTCCGGGAAAGTCCAGCGCGGGTCGCCGGAATGCACGAGGCCAGCGAAATCGCGGCCGATGACGGCCCCTGGCGTCGCCTCATACTGATCGAGGTTGTTCAAATAGGCTTGCCGGACGCGCTTGAAAACTTCCGGCCGGTAGGTGGRATCGGAAGTGTAGGCGGCCATGATCTGCAGTTGCGTCGCCAGATCCCCCGTCTGTGTCTGGCCGGTGAACTGGAAGGAGCTGTCATCCACCGAGAAGTCGATGCCGGCGATTTTGGCAGCCAGCGCTTTCTGTAAATCCGGGTAATCCATTGCCTTGGTGCCCGACAGGACCACGGCCGGCGATGTCCAGATCGGCAGGGGACGGTCATTCGGCAGTCCCAGCCGGCCGTGACCAATATCCTCGCGTACCAGCACTTCGTTGGCGCGCAGCTTGGTCGGCTTGATGGTCAGCCGCACGCCGTTGGCAAAACGCACCATGGTCAGGCCGAGATCCTCGACAACGCGGCGTTCGACAACAGCGCCGGGTTCGCCGAAATGGGTATAGGGCCAGACGACCGCCGCTGCGGCGGACGGCGCGGTGACCGGAACGGCACGGGAAGCGTCATATGCCTGCCTGATGTCGCTGGCGCCGCCTTTTGGCGCTTGAGCAGTCTGCAGGACGAGCTGCGGGCCGTTCCCGGAAAAGACACGCGCGACAACCTCGTTGACCTCGGCCGCCGTCAGCCCCTTGGTGATTGTCTCGAACATCGAAAGATCTTCCGCGGGGGAGGTGAAGACCTCATTATCGTCCACGCTGCTCGCCAGCATGGAGGCGATGTCGGTGCTTGTGCGCGTCGCAGCACCGGCGGCCGCCGCTTCAAGGAGAGAGCGATATTCGACGATTTCCCGGTCGAGCTCGGCCTGCTCGGCGCCGAATTGCTGGAAACGGCGCTGTTCCTGATCGATGGCCGCGAGCGCCTGCTGCCATTTGTCCGTCTCGGAATTTGCCGTGACGACAACGATATGGGCCGAGTCGAAAAGATCCTGAGAGCCGACGGCGGCGCTGATGAAGGGAGCGTTGGCCCTGTTGGCCATGGCGCCTAGTCGACGTTTGAGTACCAGAAGACCGAGATCTTCGACCAGCTGCTGGCGACGCTTGGCAAAAGTGTCAGGTGAAGCATCATAGGGCCGCGTCCAGGCGATCTGAACATTCGTTGTGCCGCCCGGAACCGCGATGACCTCGGCGCTTTCGCTTTTCGGCTTCAGCGTGCCGAGATCGGGCTTTGGCGGGGCAGGGATGGCAATCTTCCAGTCGCCAAAGCGCTGCCTGATCTCCAGTTCCATCGCAGCGGGATCGACATCGCCCACCACGATCAGCGTGGCGCGATCGGGCCGATAATTCGCGTGGTAAAAGTCACGCAGCAGATCGACAGGGGCATTGCTGATGATGTCGACCTTGCCGATCGGCGCGCGCATCGTCACGCGCTGGCCAGCGAGCATGGAATTCGTGACGCCGATCGCCGCGCGATATTGCGGCGTGTCGCGCAGCCGCTCTTCCGAAAGGATGACGCCGCGCTCGCGGTCGAAGGCGCCGGCATCGAGCGTCAGCTCGCTTGCCGTCTCGCGCATCAGCATCAGGCCGGTGGAAATCGTATCCGCGTCAACCTCGGGCAGATCGAGCGAATAGACGGTCTCGTCATAGGAGGTGTTGGCGTTGGTATCAGGCCCGAAGGCCAGGCCCTTGCGCTGCAGGATACGGATCATCTCGTCCTGTCCGACATGCGTCGAGCCCTTGAAAGCCATATGCTCGAGGAAATGCGCAAGCCCCTGCTGGTCATCCCTCTCGTCCAGCGAGCCGGCGCCAATCCGGAAACGGATGGCCGCTTGTCCCGTTGGCGTGGCATTGCGCATAATCGCAAACCGCATACCGTTTTCGAGCGTGCCGAAGCGTATGCCGGGTTCGGCCGGCAGGTCGCTGATCGTCTGCGGCCACGGCGCGGATGGATTTTCCGCAAGGGCCGGCGAGCCTGAGATGAAGAGCGCGGCAAGCGAGGCCGCTGCCAGGAGTTTGGAAAGGATAGGAAATTTCATATATTTAAGGGGCATTTTGTCCTGGTGCCGGGCACGGGGTGTTTGACTTCGGCCGGACTATCAGACAGGTCGCGACTCGCATCAACGTGTATTTTCCGTCATGGATAAGAGTTGAGAAAATGCACCTATCTATAAAATCAGGAAAATTTGAGGAAGGCCGATCGGTCTTCGACTTTACCTGCGAGAAACGTACCAGCTTCCGGAGTTCAGCCCGCCGTTCGCAAGCCATCTCATGCGCTGTCACACAGTAGTTGCCATTGAGATCCGGAATCAGCTTGTCGACGAATGTGTTGCGCTTGAACTCACGAAAGATCGTCGATCGATGCCGTCCGGGCTTCTCGGCAATGATCTCGACAGCCGCGGCGCCAGCGGGCGATCTTGCGTCGTTCATCCACATCGATATGCGAGTAGGTAGGTTTCATCGCGTCTTCCTTGCGAGTGACAACCCATTGGTATCATTCGCAAGTCGCACTTTATCCTTGAACTCACCTCTTCGTACACATAGATCGCATAAGATAGATTATGGAACCACAATGGATACCCAAACCCAGATCAGAGCCAATGTTAACCCACTACTGCGCCGCCTGCATCTCCGGCTGCGGCCACCGCTGCAATGCGTCGCGTCCGGCCTCCGTCAGACCGTAGACGCCTCTGTCGAGCCGTTCGAACCAGCCATAGACATTGGACAGCAGGATCTTGCCAGCCTCCGGCACGCCGGATCGGATGTCACGTACGCGCAACGGACCTGATGCCAGTGCTGCTGCGCAGCCAAGCGCCTGCTGGCGATATGCCGTCATGACCGGAGCGCGCGTACTGCCGCCAAGCGCCGGATCTCCGCGCCGTTTCTGGTGCTCGCGCATCAGCCTCGAACGTCGCTTCGGATTGGTCCGCGGCATCGGTGACACGGAGCCGACAATGACGCTGACGTCGCCGGTGTCCGAAATCCCGAGCATGCCGATGCCAAGCCGCCGGCAAAGGTCGCGGTAGCGTTTGTCTGCTTCCCGGCCTTTGCCCTTGGCTGAAATTCGCGCCGCGATCCAGACTTCGTCAGATACGGCCGCGCGATCGACGGCCTGCAGAATGAGCTCCAGATTGAAGCTCATCTTCAGCTCGCAGACGACGACAACAGGCGGATCGTCATCGCTCAGGCCGACGAGATCGCAGCCGGCGACTTCGCCCTTGACGACATAACCTGCCTTTTCGAGAAAGCCTTTCACGGGCAGATAAAGCGAAGTTTCCATGGGCCTGCAGATCGAAGAAGAGAATCGTTACATAATCTACATCGATCCGCTGATACGGGACACCGCATCGATTGCCATGAGCCGGATTGCCTGGGATAGCGTGGATGGGCATTATCGCATCCCTTCCAAGGTTGACGGAAAACCCTCAAGACGCTAGCACGCTCGAAGCGTATTCCGGGGGTAATTCAATATGGATATTTTCACAGCGGCCGGTTTGACGGCTCTGCTGCAGGTCATTGCTATCGACCTTGTTCTCGCCGGCGACAATGCCGTCGTCATCGGCCTTGCTGCTGCCGGCCTAGAAGCCACGCAGCGTCGCAAGGCAATCATTGTCGGCATTCTGGCGGCAACGGTGCTCCGCATCCTGTTCGCATCCGTGGCCGTCTATCTGCTGGCAATCGTCGGATTGCTGCTCGCCGGCGGCCTGTTGCTGCTCTGGGTCTGCTGGAAGATGTGGCGTGAGCTGCGTGCCGGCCATGGTGAAGAACATGCGGCCGAGGCTGGCGCAGCTGCGCCGAGGAAGACCTTCTTTCAGGCTGCGACACAGATCGTCATCGCCGACGTTTCCATGTCGCTGGACAATGTTCTTGCCGTTGCCGGCGCCGCTCGCGAACATCCGAGCGTGCTGGTGCTGGGCCTCGGTCTTTCCATTGCGCTGATGGGCATCGCCGCGAACTTTATCGCCCGCCTGCTCAACAAACATCGCTGGATCGCCTATGTCGGCCTGCTGATCATTCTCTATGTTGCGCTCGACATGATCCATCGCGGATATCTCGAAGTCGCACCTTTTATCGGCGCCTAGAGCTCGACTTCGAAGCTCATCTGATCGAACGCCGGCACCACATGGTCCGGCGTTTCAGCCATAACCACGTCATAATCGAGCGGCGTATGCATATGCGTCAGGATTGCCCGTTTCGGCTTTAGCCGCTCGATCCAGTCCAGCGACTGTTCCAGTGAGAGATGGCTGGGGTGATAGGCATATTGCAGGGCATCGATGATCAGCATGTCGAGCTTTTGCAGCTTGTCGACCGTCTGCGGCGGAAAATCGCTGACATCGCTGCAATAAGCCACATTCCCGATGCGGAAGCCGAGCGAATGGATATCACCATGCTGTTGCAGATGCGGCATGAAGGCGATCGTTCCGCCCGGCCCATGGATTTCAACGGGCTTTTCCAGATCCTCGATCACGATTGGCAGCACGATCGGCGGGTAATTGCTGCCCGGCGGCGTTTCCAGGCAGTAGCCGAATGCTTCCCGTAACCTGCCCATGGTGAACTGGTCGGCAAAGATCGGCACGCGGCGGCGGGTATTGTGGAAATAGCCGCGCAGATCGTCGATGCCGTGAATATGGTCGGCATGCGGATGCGTGTAGAGAACAGCGTCCACATGATCGACCCCTGCCCTGATCATCTGCTCGCGAAAATCCGGACCTGTGTCGATAACGACAGTCGTTGCCGCGCCGCTGGCCGAAAACTGCTGAACCATAAAGGCTGCGCGTGTTCTCTTATTCTTCGGATTGTTGGGGTTGCAGGCACCCCAGTCACCTGTAATGCGCGGCACGCCGGGTGATGACGAGCAGCCGAGAATGGTGAACCGCAGCCGCCGTGTCACGCCGCTAGATCCTCGGCATCTTTGAAAACAGGCGGAAAGCGTTGTCAGTCGTGATCCGTGCGACTTCCTCGTAGGGAAGGCCGATCGTATCGCCCAGTACCTCGGCCGTATTCACGACGTATGACGGCTCGTTGCGCTTGCCGCGCCAGCGCTTGGGCGCCAGATACGGCGCATCCGTTTCGACCAGCAGCCGGTCGTGCGGAATGGTCTTTGCGATCTCTCGCAGCTCTTCGGATTTCGGAAAGGTCAGGATGCCCGAAAAGGAGATATAGCCGCCGAGCTCGACGCCAGTCTTCGCAAGCTCCGGGCCGGCCGAGAAGCAATGCAGGATGAAGGGAAAGGCCCCCTTCCCTGTCTCCTCGGTCAGGATCGCCGCCATGTCGGCATCGGCGCTGCGGCTATGGATGACGAGCGGAAGCTGTGTTTCCCGGGCAGCGGCAATATGGCGGCGAAAACCGGTCTGCTGGTCCTCCGGCTTCTGCGTGTCGTAGAAATAGTCGAGGCCAGCCTCGCCGATCGCGACGACCTTCGGATGTTCATTGGCGAGCCGAACGAGATCTTCCGTCTGGATATCCAGTTCGTCGCCCGCATTGTTGGGATGCGTGCCGACCGAACAGAAGACGGAAGGATATTTCTCGGTAATGGCAAGCAGTCCGTCGAGCTTGCGCACGCGGGTGCAGATCGTCACCATCTGCGCCACACCGGCCCCATGGGCACGTGAGACGATCTCGTCGCGCTCCGCATCGAAATCGGCAAAGTCCAGATGGCAATGCGTATCGACCAGCACGGCTTTAAGCCTCCGGAGCCACGTAGCGCGGGAAGACCGGCGTCGGCGCCTCGATCGGCGTTCCCGGCACCAGGCGGCCCGCTTCGCCAAGGCTCGTGAAATCACGCTTGTCGGCCGGAGCGGCCACGAGGTCGAGCAGCTTGCCGGCCGATTCCGGCACGAAGGGCTGCAGCAGGATCGCGATCTGGCGCACCACTTCTGCGGTTACATAGAGCACCGTACCCATGCGCGCCGGATCGGTCTTCTTGAGCGCCCAAGGCTGCTGACCGGCGAAGTAGCGGTCGGTTTCGGAGACGACGGTAATGATAGAGGCCAACGCGCGGTGAATGAGCTGCTTGCCCATGTCTTCGCTTGTCGAGGCATGCAGCGCATCGGCCTGGGCCAGCATCGCCTTGTCCTCATCTGTCAGCGGTCCGCATTCCGGGATCTTGCCGTCGCAATTCTTGAAGATCATCGACAGCGAGCGGCTGGCAAGATTGCCGATGCCATTGGCAAGATCGGAATTGATGCGCGTGCCTATCGCCTCTTCGCTGTAGCTTCCATCCTGTCCAAAGGAGACTTCGCGCAGGAAGAAATAGCGCACCTGGTCGAGGCCGAAATGGTTCACCAGATTGACCGGATCGACGACATTGCCGAGCGACTTCGACATCTTCTCGCCCTTGTTGAGCAGGAAGCCGTGGGCGAAGACGCGCTTCGGCAGCGGCAGCTTTGCCGACATCAGGAAGGCCGGCCAATAGACGG
This sequence comes from Rhizobium sp. 05N49, assembly GCF_056396805.1. Lineage (NCBI taxonomy): Bacteria > Pseudomonadati > Pseudomonadota > Alphaproteobacteria > Hyphomicrobiales > Rhizobiaceae > Rhizobium > Rhizobium sp. 05N49. Next base: position 253,570 of record NZ_JBFTME010000006.1, on the reverse strand, counting down.
CGTGGAAACGGATGATGTCCTTGCCGATGATATGCACGTCGGCCGGCCAGTATTTCGCCCGCGGTCCGTTGCGGTCTTCGATATAGCCCGTGGCAGTGATGTAGTTGGTCAGTGCGTCGACCCAGACGTACATGACATGGGCGGGGTCGTTCGGTACCTTGATACCCCAATCGAATGTGGTACGCGAAATCGAGAGATCCTTGAGGCCTGACTTGACGAAGGAGATCACCTCGTTGCGGCGCTCGGCCGGGCCGATGAAATCGGGGTTTTCCTCATAGTGCTTCAGCAGCCGGTCCTGATATTCGGAGAGCTTGAAGAAATAGCTCGCCTCTTCCACCCATTCGACTGGCGTGCCTTGCGGCCCGTAGCGCACGCCGTCGGCGCGCAACTCGGTTTCGTTTTCCTGGTAATAGGCTTCATCGCGCACCGAGTACCAGCCGGCGTAGGAATCCTTGTAGACATCGCCGTTGTCGGCCATCAGGTTCCAGATGTTGCGCGAAGTCTCGTGGTGACGCTCCTGTGTGGTGCGGATGAAGTCGTCGTTCGAAGCGTTGAGCAGCTTCGCCATCGCCTGGAATTCACTGGAATTGCGGTCTGCAAGCGCCTGCGCCGTGATACCTTCGGCGCGCGCCGTCTGCTGCATCTTCTGGCCGTGTTCGTCAGTCCCCGTCAGGAAGAAGACATCCTTGCCGTCGAGGCGCTGGTAGCGCGCCATGGCATCGGTCGCAATCAGCTCGTAGGCATGGCCGATATGCGGCTTGCCGTTGGGATAGGAGATCGCGGTCGTGATGTAGAAGGGGGTCTTGTCTGTCATGGCGGCCAATTCCGGCTTACTCTATAAATCGTCCGCCGCTCTTAGCGCATGTCTCGCACAAGCGAAACATCAAGTTTGGCAGCCGCCTACGATTTCACGGACACTAGGCCTCGAACTTGACTCACGTTCGGGCGCCATCTACCCCTTGTCCGGCAACGGGGTGGGACAGACGCGAAGTGCCATTTTTCATTGATCGGAACAGTCACGGCCGCGCGCCTTCGGAGGCGCATATTTGACGTTCGAGCCTCTCTATTCCCTGTCCGGTCTCATGGTGGGAGCATTGGTCGGGATCACCGGCGTCGGCGGCGGTTCGCTGATGACGCCGCTGCTCGTGCTCCTTTTCGGTGTCCACCCGGCAACCGCCGTCGGGACCGACCTTCTCTATGCAGCAATCACCAAGACGGCCGGCACGGCTGTTCACGGCATGCATGGACGCGTCAACTGGAAGATCGTCGGCAGTCTGGCGGCCGGCAGCGTGCCCGCCGCGCTGTCGATGCTCTGGCTCATGGCCGGCGTCGACCGTAAAAGCATTGGCGTCACGAATACCATCACCACCGCGCTCGGCTGGCTGCTGGTCATGACCGCAATCATGCTGATTTTCCGCAGTCAGATCCTTGAATTCGCTCGTCGTGTCATCGGTGAGCGCATGCCGCCGAAGCCGGCAAGCATCGTCGCCTTCACCGTCGTTCTGGGCTTCGTGCTCGGTGTGCTCGTCACGCTGACATCGGTCGGCGCCGGCGCTCTGGGCGTGACGATCCTGCTGATCCTCTACCCCAGGCTCGACGTGCGTGAGATCGTCGGTTCGGATATCGTCCACGCCGTGCCGCTCACCCTGATCGGCGGTATGGGATACTGGTTCATTGGAGAGATCGACTGGGCTATGCTCCTTGCCCTGCTCGTCGGTTCCATTCCCGGCATCATCCTCGGCAGCCTGCTTGCGCCCAAACTGCACGAACGCACCATCCGCATTGTGCTCGCCATTACGTTGGCGATTGTCGCCTGGAAACTGTTGACGGGCTGACCGGAGCAATTCCTGCAAGCTGTGCGGCGGTTTCGCGTTCGCAACTGTGTAAAAACAAAGACGCTTCAGGCGCGGGGTTGCTTGATCTCGGAAAGCACTTCCATGATCGTCTGCTTGCGATCGAGATTGTAAGCGCCGGAGATGGTCAGTTTCTCCGTGATTTCGGAATAGAGCCGCGCAAGGCGGTCGGCCGCCGCGATCTGTCCCTCGCCGGCAGCAAGGCGGGCGCGGTTCATCACGTCATCGCCGACATGGCTGACGAAGAAATCGAAGATCGTCTCGGCTTCCCTGCCGGAAAGTGCATCTGCAAGCCGATGCATGGCCTTGCGTGCCGCAGGTCCCTCGGAGGACAGAACCTCGTTATAGGCCTGGATGATCTCGCCGCCACCATAGTTCAGCAGTTTCAGAGCCTCACCGACACTGCCCTTTGCGGCAGAAAGCAGTGCCTGCCCCTCCCCCTCGATGCCGAGATGAGCAAGGGCTGAAACAAGGGCGCGATCGTCGAGCGGTGCAAGCTTCAGCGGCAGGCAGCGCGAGCGGATCGTCGGCAGCAACTTGCCCGGCGCATGTGAAAGAACGAGGAACATTGCGCGCTTCGGCGGCTCCTCGAGGATCTTCAGAATGGCGTTTGCCGCATTCCGGTTCATGTCGTCGGCGGGATCGATGATGACGATACGCCAGTTGCCCGTGCCTGAGGTTTGCGAGAAGAATTTGCCGGCCCGGCGCACTTCGTCGATGGTGATTGCCGACTTGACCTTGCCGGTCTTCTCGTCGACAGGGCGGGGAAGATGCAGGAGATTGTGTGAGGCTCCCGAGGCGATCTGTCGGCTGACGGCCGAGGCTGGATCCGGATCGGCAATGCGCTCCGGTGCGCCCGCGGGATCGGGATGCGACAGAACGTGATTGGCGAAGCGGAAGGCCAGCGTCGCCTTGCCGATGCCCTCCGGCCCCTCAATCAGGATTGCATGATGTCCCTTGCCTGAGCGGTAGAATTGCGCCAGGAAATCCTCTGCCTCTTCATGGCCGAAGAGCTTCGTATTCTCGGCCGGCCATATGGCGCCGTCGAGCAGTCCGGGCCTCTCCTCACTCATGATGGGCCGCTTCCGGCATGCGAACTTCGGCTGATGGTTTCAGCAATTGCCTGACGATGGTAACGATCTCCGCGGCGATCGCCTCTTCCGTCTGCGTGGCATTGACGACGTGGCAGCGTTCAGGCTCGCGCGCGGCGATGTCCAGAAAGGCCTCGCGGCGCTTCTCGTGCGTTTCGAGCGTTTCCTTCTCGAACCGGTCGGGACCGTCGGCATTTCGCTTGCTGACGCGCTCCAATCCCTGCTTGGCCGGAATATCGAGGATCAGCGTACAGTCGGGCATCACGCCGTTGATGGCGATGCGCTGCAGCGTCTCGATGAAATCAGGTTCCAGATTGCCGGTGACGCCTTGATAGACGCGCGAGGAATCCATGAAGCGGTCGCAAAGCACGATCTTGCCCGTGTAAAGCGCCGGGCGGATGATCTCTTCCACATGATCATTGCGGGCGGCGGCAAAGAGGATCGCCTCCATGCGGGTGCCGAAGGCTTCCGCAGCGCCCGAAAGCAGTACGTGGCGCACAGCTTCCGCGCCTGGCGAACCGCCCGGTTCCCTGGTCAGCAGCACGTCATGGCCATCGGCCTTCAATGCCTCGGCAAGTCGGCGGATCTGCGTGGACTTGCCCGCGCCCTCTCCGCCTTCAAACGTAACGAACAAACCCTTACCGGATGACAATGATACTTTCCCGCATTCTGAGCGCCGTGCTCTTTCTCTATCTATCCGAAGATAGTGCGCAGCGAAACCTTTTGCCGCGGCGACATATTCGCCTTCCCCGGCAAATTACGGCTATCTGCGCCCGAAAAGAAGCGTCAGCTCTGCTCGGACTTGTCCCATAGCCAGGAGAAGAACAGCGATTCGCCAAGCTCGAGCAGCGCATCGATCGCACGGCTGCTGAGCGAGCCCACCTCCACGGATTGCACCGTATAGAGCGGCACTTCTCGCAGCATCCTGTTGCCGGAAACGATCCGCAGCGTGCCGACTTCCGTATCCGCCTTGACGGGCGCCATCAGTGGCCAGTGATAGACGATGCGGGCAGCAAGCCGGTCCGGATTGTTGATCGGAATGTAAACGCTGACCGGCGCCTTGGCGACGAGATCAACTGTGCGCGCCGTGCCGCCATAGACACTCGCCGCTCCGATGACTTCCGTGTCTGCAAAGACCTGACGGCTCTCGAAGGCTGTCAGCCCCCATTCCACCACGCGCTTGGCTTCTTCCGTGCGCTCCTTGTCGGAGGCGATGCCGGCAAGCGCCACGAAGAGCCGCCGTCCGTTGCGCTGCACGGAGGCGACGATTGAATAGCCCTCGCCTTCCGTGAAGCCGGTCGCGAGACCGTCCGCTCCGAGATCCATGCCCAGCAGCGGATTGCGGTTGCGCTGGAAGATCTTGTTCCACTCGAAGTCAGGCTGGGCGAAATAGGAATAGAGATTGGGATAGGATGTCTGCAGATTGGTGGCGAGCGTCACCAGTTCCCTGGCCGTCACCTTGCTCTTGCCATCCGGGATTCCGGTTGAATTGCCGAAGACGGCCTTGTCCATGCCGAGATCGCGTGCGCGACGCGTCATCGATGCCGCAAACTGGTCTTCGCTGCCGCCCATGCCCTCGGCAAGGATGATGCAGCCATCATTGGCGCCCTGGATCGCCACACCCTTGATCAGATCCTCGACGCGAACCCTCGATTTCAGCGCCGCAAACATCGTGGCGGCACGCGAAGGCGCACCGCCCGTGCGCCAGGCATATTCGGAGACGGGATATTCGGTATCGAGTGAAATCTGCCCCTTGCTGACGGCATCGAAAACGAGATCCATCGTCATCAGCTTCGCAAGCGCGGCGGGTGCGAAAACCTGGTTCTCGTTCTTGGCGAGAAGCACGGTGCCGGTCGACGCCTCGATCATATAGGCCTGCGCGGCCTTGGTGACGAAACCGGCCTCGGTTCCTTCTGCCGCAACGGCAGCAGAAGCAGGCAAAAGCAGGCATGCAAGAAGGCGAAGCAACGGCTTCAACATCGCAATTCCCATTGATGGTGCGGGTTGACTCAGGAGGGTAAAGCGAGCCGGAAGCCGATGCAATTACACTTTATCGTTGGGCTTTATCGCGCCTTTGCGCTGCCGCCATTCTGGCGCTTGAAGGAGGCGAGAATGGATTCCTGCGTCAGACCGTCATTTCGCACCATCACGGCATCGAATGCGAGCGGAACCTTCACGGTGATCGCATCCTGATAGTTCATCGCAAGCGACGCGCCCTTCGACCAGCCGTTCGGGCGTTCAAGGGGAATGGGTCCGATTTCCGGCAGGACCACGGCCTGTTCCATCGCCTGCGCGCCATTGCCGAAAGCCGGGGGCGGCTGCAGGAAATGGCCGCCTGCCGGCGCCCGCATCGGCACGGGGGCCTGAGCCGGCGCCGCATTGTATTTGGCACTCGGCGAGTTGCCCGCATAGGCAGCGGACGAGAATGGCACCGGTACGCTGTCAGGCGAAGGGTCGGAATAGCCGCCGAGGCTCTGCAACTGGTCGCCGGTGATCTTCTTGCTGTTGGAGGCAACCATCACGCCGCTCGCAATCTGCCCACCGCCCGGATAGATGCCCGGAAGACGGCTGCCCTTCGGAACATAGGAAGCCATCAGATAGGGCATATCATGACCGTCGAGCGGTGCCTTGCCGACATACTGAACCCGAACGTTGCCCGTACCGCTGTGCTGCAGGTCGAGCATGGAGGCGGTCTTGTTCGAAAGGTCGATGATGCGACCTTCGTGATAGGGGCCACGGTCGTTGACACGGACGATCACGGACGAACCGGTTTCAACGTTCGTCACACGCGCATAGCTCGGCAGCGGAAAGGTCGGATGCGCAGCGGAAAGATGCATCTGGTCATAGACTTCGCCGTTCGCAGTCAGGCGGCCGTGGAAGGCAGAGCCGTACCAGGAAGCGATGCCCACCTTGTTATAGGAGTAGTCCTCCCTCGGGTAATACATCTTGCCCTTAACCACATAGGGATCGCCCACCATGTAGCGGCCACCGCCCTTGGGGATATTGTTGCCGTTGGCAACACGCGGGCTGGCTTTGACGCCATACTCGCTTTCGGAGAAATATTCCTTGCCGTGGGATTTCTTCTTGGGAACCGCCTGCGTTGTGCCGCAAGCCGCCACCGTTGCGCACACCGCCGACAATGCCAGCCACCGTGCCGCCGTTGCGAAAGACGCCGCCCCGTAATTCAGTTTCATATGCCCCACGCCACCAAAGACCGTTATGGTTAAGGAACTCACTCGTGAGTGAGTTGGAGTGCCTTATTCCGTGCCTTCCTAACGAGACTTTAATCTTGTGGATATCATGGCGAATTTGCGAACGATTTCGGCACGATAGCGAGAATTCTAACGATTATGGTTAATATTTGGTTGATTTTAATCTGTGCGGGAATGAAATCGCGCATGTATTTCCGCATGTTGAACCGTTTCGGATCGTGACAGTACCTTTTGGCAACCACGATTGTCCTGCCCCGCAGCAGGACACATTATGGCAGTTTATCCGTCGGAGCTGTCAGAGCACATTGACGCTGAAGTCCGAACCGCTATAAAGCCAGCCAAACCGCGATTTGGCCGTCGGCGGGACGAGTCCTTGTCAAAACGAGGGCCCGTCAGCACGGACGGACAGGATCAACTGGATGGAAGAGTGTCCGAGTGGTTTAAGGAACCGGTCTTGAAAACCGGCGTGCGGGAAACCGTACCGTGGGTTCGAATCCCACCTCTTCCGCCATCCGCTAATGAACTCATTAGCTGTTTCTCCTCCTGCCGCCGAGTTCCTCATCGCTTGTTCCGGCGAAGACGACCCGGGCCAGGCGCATCAAATCGTATTTCATCATCCTCTTGATTTTGGGATAGGTTCGCCCGAACGATATCTGAAAGCTGGTTTGCGTTGTCCGGGCTCCCAAAACCGCGAGTTCAATAACGCAGGTGGAGGATGGAGGGGAATTGCATGGCGGAGGTACTGGACCTCGACTGCGTCGTCGTGGGCGGAGGGGTCGTCGGGCTTGCGGTCGCGCGCGAACTTGCAATGTCCGGCCGCGATGTGGTTCTTCTCGAGGCGGAGCCGATAACCGGCAGCATTACATCGGCCCGCAACAGCGAGGTCATCCATGCCGGGCTCTACTATGCCACCGGCAGCTTGAAGGCTGAACTCTGCGTTGCCGGAAAACATCGGCTTTACGACTATTGCCGGGAGAGAAATATCCCCCACAGGGCCTGCGGCAAACTCGTTGTCGCGGCGAGTGAGGAGGAGGTTGGATATCTTGAAAAGCTGTCGAGGCAGGCTGCCGCCAACGGCGTCGAAGACAGCTATCTGATCGATGCTGCGGAGCTTGCCCGCAGGCAAGCACAGATCAGGGGCTTCGCCGCACTTGTCTCGCCGTCAACCGGCATTATCGACAGCCATAGCCTCATGCAGGCCTACATCACGGATATAGAGGCGAATGGCGGAGCCGTTATCTGCAATTCTCCCGTCATCGACGGCGAGTTCACGGCCGACAAGGTTCGCCTCGCAGTCGGCGGCCGCGATCCGGTAGAGATCGAGACACGCCTTGTGGTCAATGCAGCCGGTTTGAATGCCTGGGCGCTGTCAGAAAGCCTGTCCGGCCTGGACGCCAGCACGATCCCGCCGCGTCACTACGCCAAGGGATGTTATTTCGCTCTGTCCGGCCGTGCGCCCGCAACGCAACTGATCTACCCCGTCCCTGAGCCCGGCGGTCTCGGAGTGCATCTGACACTCGACCTTGCTGGCCAGGCACGTTTCGGTCCTGATGTCGAGTGGATCGAGACGATTGACTATGACGTCGATCCGCGCCGCGCAGACAAATTCTATTCCGCAATCCGCCGCTATTGGCCCAATCTGGCGGATGGCGCACTGCAGCCCGCCTATTCGGGTATCCGTCCGAAAATCGCCGGACCGGCTGTGGGCGGCAGCGGTGACTTTGTGATCCAGGGGCCGGAGCAAACCGGTCACCCTGCCTATGTGGCACTCTACGGAATTGAAAGCCCCGGCCTGACCGCCTCGCTCGCCATCGGGCAGAGGGTGGCAAGACTTGCCGGATAGACAATCTTCTGTCGTCCGCCGGCTTTGATCGAGCAAGAGCCGTAGAGATCCTATCGACCAAAGTTTCTTCTCTGATAATGCAAATTGAGAATGCTCCGGTTCCAGGTGATTTAATATTAGGTCTAGCGCATGTAATGACGTGGCAATTTTACTTAAATTTCATGCTTAACTACTTATTAATGAGCGGCTTGCGCAGTTGAGGCGATAAACTATGCTTGCTCCCAATAAAGGGAGGATATGATGTTCAATAAGAGCTTGCTGATGCCGGCTGGCTTTGCCGCATTGGCCTTTTCCGGCCTGATGTTTCAGATCGCGACACACGCACTCTCGACGCCAGTGACGGTGCTTCATCCCTGACGCCGGCAAACCGCTGCCGCGACGGAACTTATTTCGATTGTGCGCGTTTTATCTCACGTTTTGCCTAGGAGGGAGATCACTATGGAAAACGAAGGTGTGGGTTGGATTGCAGCCATCATCATCGGCGGCTTCGCCGGATGGCTGGCGGAGAAATTCATGAACAGCAGCATGGGCGTGTTCATGAACATATTGCTCGGCATCATCGGCGCGATTGTCGCCAACTGGATTCTCGGTATCCTTCATATCCAGCCGTTGACCGGCTGGCTCGGATACCTGGTCACGGGTTTTGTCGGGGCATGCATCCTGATCGCGCTCGGGCGCCTCGTCCGCCGCTGACCTGACACGGAAAGATCGCTGGAAAGATTGAAAAGCCGGACGTCCTGCGTCCGGCTTTTTTCATTATCGGCGGCTGAGGAGACCGAAGAGATAGGCGACGCCTGCCGTGATGGCAATCGCGGTCAGGGGCTCTTCACGCACCTTGTCGCGGACGCGCTCGGTCATGACAGAGGCTTCGTCGGCCACTGCGGTCTTTGCGCCCTGCCCCAGAGCGATCACGCTCTCCGAAAGGCGGGCCAGATCCTCGCGCAACGCAGCAACCTGCGCGGACAGATCTTCGGCGGCAACTTCAGCCTTGACGCGCGCAGCGGTGGATTCGGCGGAAGCGGTTTTCAATTCGGCCATGGTCTGCTCCTGTTTGATGGAATGCCGCTTCAACGAAATGAAGACTGGAAAGGTTCCGCAATGTAGCATCTTTTGTCGCTCGCGGCGGGTCAGCGAGAGCGTGTGCAAGCCTCGCAAGCTTTTCGTGCGACAAGCCTTCATTTCCTCGCAGCTTTGTTTTATGGAACGACGAATGTCTGCCCTTCCGGGGCCAATGATAATGCGAGGTTTGCGTTTCCATGTTCCATTTTCTGAGAAGAGCTGCTCAGACCTGGGTTGCCAAGCTGCTCCTGCTCCTCCTCGTCGCTTCCTTCGGCATCTGGGGCGTGTCGCGTGAGCTGATAAGCGGCGGCAACAGCACGACGGTGGTCACCGTCGGCGACCAGCATGTGGACGTCAACGAATTCCGCCTCGCCTATCAGCGTCAGATTGCGTCTCTGAGCCAGCAGTTCGGCATGCGGCTCACACCCGAGCAGGCGCGCGCTTTCGGCGTTGAACAGCAGGTCCTCGCCCAGCTCGTTGCCGGCGCCTCGCTTGATCAGCTTGCCGATGACATGGGGCTCGGTCTTTCCGAGGACCGTCTTGCCCAGCTGATCGGTGACGATCCGGCTTTCAAGGCAGTCAACGGCCAGTTCGACCGCTCGCTCTTCACCTCGCGTCTGCGCAATGCCGGCATTCGGGAAGACGACTATATCAAGGATCGCAGCAAGCAGGCTGTCCGCAGCCAGATCATCGAAGCCGTCGCCAATGGCTTCCAGGCGCCTGCGACGCTCGTCAACGCGCTGAAACTCTATGGCAGTGAGAGCCGCAGCGTCGATTACCTGCTGCTTACGAACGCCAATATCGAGCCGATCAAGGCGCCGGCCGATGACGTGCTCTCCAAATGGTTCGAAGATGCCAAGCAGCGCTACCGCGCACCGGAATATCGCAAGATCGCCTATCTGAAGCTTCAGCCGGATGATATCGCCGATCCCGCGACCGTCACCGACGACCAGATCAAGGAAGCCTTCGACAAGGCCAAGGCGGCCTACACGACGCCGGAAAGCCGCACGCTGGAACAGTTGACCTTTGCCAGCAAGGATCTCGCCAATGCGGCCGAGACCGCGCTGAAGACCGGTACGAGTTTCGATCAGCTCGTTACCGATCAGGGMAAAACTGCGGGCGACGTGCTGCTCGGAGAATTCACCAAGGACAAGGTTCCGGATCAGGCCGTTGCCGACGCCGCCTTCGCCGTCAAGACCGACGGCGGCACGACGCCTGTGGTCGACGGCAGCTTTGGTCCTGTGATCCTGCGCGTGACCAACATCAAGCCGGAGACCACCAAGAGCTTCGACGAGGTCAAGGAAGAGCTCCGCAAGCAGCTTTCGGTCGCCAATGCTTCGCAGGAAGTGATCAACGTTCACGACCGTATCGAGGATATGCGCGCCGGCGGCACATCTCTTGAAGAGATCGCCAACCAGCTCAAGCTGAAGGCCGTCGTCATCGACGCCATCGACATGACGGGTGCCGACAAGGACGGCAATCCGGTCAAGGATATCCCGGCGCAGCAGCAGCTTCTGGCCGAAGCCTTCAAGACCGATGTCGGCGCCGATGCGGTTGCCATTTCCGTCGGCAATGACGGCTATGTCTGGTTTGATGTCCGCGACATCATGCCCGAGCGTGACCGYCCGCTTGCYGAAGTGCACGACAAGGCCGTTCAGGACTGGACCGCCGAGCAGCAGAAGGCCGAGCTTGCCAAGAAGGCAGCCGAGTTGAAGGCCGAGGCGCAGAAGGGCACGTCGCTTGCCGATATCGCCACCCCGCTCGGCATCGCCGTCGAAAGCAAGAGCGGCTTTACCCGTTCGACCGACGATCCGGTTCTCGGTCGCGCTGGCATCAACGCAGCCTTCTCGGGCCCTGTCGACACCGTGGCAGCAGCCGTTGGCGCCGATCCGAGCACCCAGATCCTGCTGAAGGTGACCGAGGTCAACGACCAACCGACGACCGATGCCCTTGATAACCGCGACCAGCAGATCACCGCCATGGCAAATGCCGCCGGCGACGATATTCTGGATCAGATGGTCAACCTGTTGCAGAGCCAGTACGGTACACAGGTCAACCAGAAACTCGCCGAACAGGCGACCGTCCGCTAGGGGGAAGCGACGCATGACCGATCTGAAGCCGCTTCTGGCCAAGGCAGCAAGCCGCGAGCCCCTGACCCGTGACGAGGCCCGCCAGGCCTTCGATATCCTGATGTCCGGCCAGGCAACGCCTTCGCAGATCGGCGGCTTCCTGATGGCGCTTCGCGTTCGCGGAGAGACGGTCGACGAGATCGTTGGCGCCGTCACCACGATGCGCTCCAAGATGCTGCGGGTGGAAGCGCCTGCCGACGCGATCGATATTGTCGGCACAGGCGGTGATGCCAGCGGCACCTACAACATATCGACGCTGGCGGCGCTGATCGTCGCCGGCGCGGGCGTTCCGGTCGCCAAGCACGGAAACCGCGCGCTGAGCTCGAAATCCGGCGCCGCCGACAGCCTTGCGGCCCTCGGCGTCAATCTCGAGGTTACCCCGGAGATGATTACCCGCTGCATCGCAGAAGCCGGTGTCGGCTTCATGTTCGCGCAGCAGCATCATTCGGCCATGCGCCATGTCGGGCCGACGCGCGTCGAACTCGGAACGCGTACCATCTTCAACCTGCTCGGTCCCCTCTCCAATCCGGCCGGCGTCAAGCGCCAGCTTCTCGGCGTCTTCGCGCCGCAATGGGTGGTACCGCTTGCCGAAGTCATGCGCGACCTCGGCGCCGAGAGTGTGTGGGTCGTCCATGGCGACGGCCTTGATGAAATCACGACGACCGGCACGACCAGCGTTGCAGCGCTCGAAAACGGCAAAATCCGTACCTTCGAGCTTTCGCCTGCTGATTTCGGTGTGGCGCCTCGCGTGCTCGCCGAGATCAAGGGCGGCGACGGCACCGTCAATGCTGCAGCGCTGCGCGAGGTGCTCGGTGGCGCCAAGAACGCTTACCGCGATATTGCGCTCGCCAATGCCGCCGCGTCCCTCGTCATCGCAGGCAAGGCAGAGACGATCCGTGACGGCATGACGCTTGCAACGGAATCGCTCGATAGCGGCGCAACGGCATCTGCGCTCGATAAACTGATCGCCGTATCCAACGATATCGACTAGGATCGTCTCATGACCGATATCCTGAAGAAGATCGAAGCCTACAAGCGCGAGGAAATCGCTGCCGCCAAGGCAAGGACCTCGCTTGCCGATCTCAAGGCCATGCAGGCCGGGCAGTCCGCGCCGCGCGGTTTCCACAAGGCGCTCATCGCCAAGCGCGACGCCGGAGAATTCGGCCTGATCGCCGAGATCAAGAAGGCAAGCCCCTCCAAGGGGCTCATCCGTCCCGATTTCGATCCGCCTGCTCTCGCCAGGGCTTACGAAGCCGGTGGTGCTGCCTGCCTTTCCGTGCTGACCGATACGCCGAGCTTCCAGGGCGCACCGGAGTTTCTGACGGCAGCGCGCGCCGCCTGCACCCTGCCCGCACTGCGCAAGGATTTCATGTTCGAGACCTATCAGGTCCATGAAGCCCGCGCCTGGGGTGCCGACTGCATCCTGCTCATCATGGCCTCGCTCAGCGATGACGATGCCGAGCGCCTGCAGGACGAAGCCTTCTCGCTTGGCATGGATGTGCTGGTCGAAGTCCACGATGCGCCGGAAATGGAGCGTGCGCTAAAGCTGTCTTCGCCGCTCGTCGGTATTAACAACCGCAACCTGCGCACTTTCGAAGTCAGCCTCGCCGTCAGCGAGACGCTGGCTGCAATGGTTGCTGACGATCGTCTTCTTGTCGGCGAAAGCGGCATCTTCACCCATGAGGATTGCAAGCGTCTGCAGGCCGTCAGGATCAATACCTTCCTCGTCGGCGAAAGCCTGATGCGCAAGGATGACGTCGCGGCCGCCACACGCACTCTCCTGACAGGCGAAGCCGCAATCGCGGCCGAATGAGCATGAGCGGCGAAAAGCCAGGCCTCACCCATATCGATGCCTCTGGCGAGGCGCATATGGTCGATGTTTCCGACAAGGCCGAGACCGTGCGCATCGCCACTGCCGAAGGCCACGTGAAAATGGCGCCGGAGACGCTTTCGCTCATTCGTCAAGGCAATGCCAGGAAGGGCGACGTCATCGGTACCGCTCGCCTTGCCGGCATCATGGCCGCCAAGCGGACGGCCGACCTCATTCCTCTCTGCCATCCGCTTATGCTGACAAAGGTCACGGTCGAGATCGAGGAAGATACCGACCTGCCCGGCCTGCGGGTCACGGCCACTGCCAAGCTCACCGGCAAGACCGGTGTGGAGATGGAAGCGCTGACTGCCGTCTCCGTCGCGTGTCTGACGATCTACGACATGGCCAAGGCCGCCGACAAGGCGATGGAGATCGGCGGTGTCAGGTTGCTTGAAAAATCCGGCGGCAAATCCGGCGATTTCCGCCATCCGGAGGCAAGATGAACCTTCTGCCGGTCGCCGAGGCCTTAAGCCGCCTGCTGTCCAGTGCCGCGCCCGTCATGGCGTCCCAAACACTGCCGCTCGCAGAGGCTGAGGGTCGCGTCCTGGCCGCCGATCTCACGGCCGGTCTGACCCAGCCGCCATTCAATTCTTCAGCCATGGATGGCTATGCGCTGCGCCGTGAGGATGCGCCGGAGCCGGGCGCCGCTCTGAAGGTCATCGGCACATCGTCCGCCGGCCGCGGCTTCGAAGGTAGCGTTGGTCCGGGCGAGGCTGTCCGCATTTTCACCGGCGCACCTGTACCGTCGGGTGCCGATAGCGTGTTGTTGCAGGAGGACGCGGAAAAGATCGAAGGCGGTATCAGAACCAATTTCCCGGTACGGCAGAATCAGCATGTTCGCCCGCGCGGTCAGGATTTCACTGAAGGTGAAGTGGTGTTGCCCGCCGGTACGATCCTCGATTTCTCGCGGCTGACGGTCGCAGCCGGCATGAACCGGCCCGATGTCGAGGTGTTGCGCCGTCCCGTCATCGCCATTCTTGCGACCGGTGACGAACTTCTGCCGCCCGGAAGCACTCCTCGTCCCTCACAGATCATCGCCTCCAACACCTTTGGCGTCGCTGCCCTTGCCCGCCGCGCCGGTGCCGACGTGCTCGATCTCGGCATCGTGCCTGATGACAAGGCGAAGATAACGGCAGCGATAGACAAGGCGCGCAATGCGAAAGTCGATGTGATCGTCACGCTCGGCGGCGCCTCGGTCGGCGATCATGATCTGGTGCAGTCGACATTGATCGAAGCCGGCATGGAGCTCGATTTTTGGCGCATCGCCATGCGCCCCGGCAAACCGCTGATGGTCGGCAGTTTCGGAAAGACCCATGTTCTCGGCTTGCCCGGCAACCCCGTCTCGAGCCTCGTCTGCTCGCTGCTATTTCTGGAGCCGCTGATCCGTAAGCTTGGCTCGCTGCCATCAGTTCCGCGCGAGACGATGGTGGAGGCCGCCGTCACGCTGCGCGCCAATGATCACCGTCAGGACTATGTGCGCGCCAAGCTCTCGAAATCCGCCGCTGGCGGCTGGCTTGTCGAACCCTTCGACAAGCAGGATTCATCGATGATGAAGACCTTCGCCCTTTCGGACTGCCTCATCATTCGTCCGCCGCATGCGCCAGAACTGCCGGCGGGAGCCACCTGCCCGGTCATGCTTCTGCGGCCAGATCTCCTCGCCTGACATTTCCTGAGGCGACCGCAAGCCAGAAGCAGAGCTGTGCCAGCACACTTGCGCCGAGGATGACGGTCGCGGCGGCAAGTCCGGGGTCACCGCCTATGCCCGAAAGCGCACTGCAGATAGCGCCGACGGCCATCTGCGTCGAGCCGTAAAGGCCGGAGGCCGAGCCGGTGACTTTCGGATTGACGCTGACGGCGAGCGTCAGCGCATTGGGCGAGGCCACGCCCGCGCCGATCGTATAGACCATGATCGCAGCCATCATCGGCAGAAGCGTCAGATGGTGGCTCACGGCGAGGCCGAAGAAGACCAGTGCGGCAGCAATGCTGACGAGATTGGAAATCACCATCAGTCGCTTCATCGCAAACCGGCCGATCAGCCGCGTGGCGATCATGCTGCCGATCCAGTAGCCGAAGATCAACAGTGCAAGACAAATGCCGACCTCCGTTGCCGGGCGGCCAAGCTCGTTGATGACGATGAACGGGGCGGAGGCCGTGAACGCATACATGGAGGTCGTCGCGCAGCCGCCGCCGATGGCATAGCCGACGAATGAACGCGACGCGAGCAGCCCCAGATAGTCACGGCTCAGTGACTTCATGGAGGCCTCGGAATTGCGGATGCCAGTTTCCGGCACCTTGCGCCATGTCAGCAGCAGATTGACGATGCCGAGCGCGCAGAGGGCCACGAAGATCGAACGCCAGCCGAGCGTAGAAGCAAGCGCGCCGCCGACGATCGGCGCGAGCCCCGGCCCGACCGTGACCATCAGGTTCATGATCGCAAGCCGCTTGGCCGTTTCATCGGGGCTGGACGTGTCGCGTACGATGGCGCGGGCAATGACAAGCCCGGCGCAGCCACCGAAAGCCTGGAAGAGCCTTGCCGCGATCAGCGCATGCACGCCGGGCGAGACAAGCGCCGCGACGCCGGCGAGAGTATAGAGCACAAGTCCGCTCATCAGCACCGGCCGGCGTCCGTAGCGATCCGAAAGCGGACCATAAACGAGCTGACCGACGGCAAGGCCGAAAATGTAGAGACTGACGGTCAGTTGCATCTCGCCGATCGAGGCACCGAGATCCGTGGCCGCTGCCGGAAGCGCAGGCACGAAAATATGCATGGCCAGAGTGCCACTGAAGGTAATGAGCCCGAGTAGCCAGACCGGTATGTGACGCTTTGCGCCAAGTGGTCGCGCTTCGCTCATCGGGCCTGGATGCGTATTCACTGTTCTGGTTCCTCGAGCTGCCGGGCAAGTACGTCGCTGATGTGATCGAGCACGCGCCACGTGGTTTCGATGTCCTCGCGCGGCAGCAAGGCAAGCGCCTCCTCGCGGATGCCCTGCGCCACGCGTTCGACCGCCTCCACGGTCCTCCTGCCCTCTTCCGTCAGCAGGGTTTCCTTTGCACGCCTGTCTTCGCCTTCTCGTCGCTCCACCAGTCCCGCCTTCTCCAGATTATCGATCAGGCGTACGACCGAGGAATTGTCGAGTGAGAGCGAGGCGGCCAGTTCCTTCTGGTGCATCGGCGTCGGCGAGCGGGCGATACGCAGCAGCGGCAGCCATGTCGCTTCCGTCAGCCCGAAAGGCTGCAAACGCAGATTGGCGACACGCCGCCAGTAGCGAGCGGTCTGGGAGATGAGGCTCCCGAATGAGGTTGTGATCTTGTCGTCGGTCATGTCAATATCGATGGGATAGCAATAAATGACATGTCATCTATTCTGGCGCAAGACGAAAGTGTGTGATTGGTGCGTCGTTTCAAGCGATGAACTTTTCTCGGTTCACTTCAGTCGGAAAACAGCGCTGTCGGCGGTCGAGAGGCTCTGGGCTCCGCCAAAATCCGGCACCGCATAGTTTGCAAGCCGCAGCAGTGAGTTCGTGGGAAGGGGCGCCCTGCCGGGATCGCCGACGAGCACATCGAGACCGGCCATGCGGCAGCGTTCGAGAAACGGCAGGACACGCCCCGCCAACGCCTCGTCATAGAAGATGTCACCGGCCAGCATTACCTCGGCAGCAGGCGGAGCATCTCCCATGATGTCTCCGAGTTCCGTCTCGATCATGACACCGTTCGCTGCAGCGTTCATCAGCGTAGCAGCAATCGCCTTGTCATCTATATCAACGGCCAGAGCATGTGCCGCACCGCATTTCATTGCCGCAATGGCGACAAGACCGGAGCCTGTGCCGAGATCGATGATGCGTTTGCCGGCAACCGTTTCGGGATGGTCGAAGAGATAGCGCGCAAGCACGGCGCCACCTGCCCAGGGATAGGCCCAGTAGGGCGGCATCAGATCGGAATCATCAGCCATTGCAAGCCGATAGAGGCCGCTCCTCGATGTCGCCGTATGCAGCCTGACCTTAGGTATGGAAGGCACTTCCGAAAGCGGCAGGTTCGCCTTGATGAAGGCCGTCAGGTCGAGACGATCATCTGTGGACGCCGGTCTCATCTACTATCGATTGCCTCGTTGCGACAGGCCTTCAGGCCCTCCCGGACGGCATAATACCTCGCTGGACCTTTGTATAGTTATGGAAGCCCGCGCCCCCGCGTAATTTCCACCCGCGATCCCCCAGGATTCGCCCCTATTTCCCAAAGCTGGAGGAACTTATGCAACCGATCACCAGACGCTCATTCTCGGCCGCTCTCGTTGCAGGGGCCGCACTCAGCATGTTTCCGGCTGCCAGCCGGGCCGCCACCGTCACCAAGGCAAAGAATGTCGTTCTCGTCCATGGCGCTTATGCCGATGCATCCTGCTGGCTGGATGTCATCCCTCATCTGCAGGCTGCCGGTCTGAACGTGATGGCCGTTCAAAACCCCCTCACCTCTTTTGCCGACGACGTCGAAGCTACCAAGCGTATCCTGGCGCTGATGGAAGGTCCGACCGTGCTGGTCGGCCATTCCTATTCCGGCATGCTCGTCACTGAAGCCGGTGTCGATCCCAAGGTCACGGCACTCGTCTACATCGCCGCTCGCGCGCCGGATGCCGGCGAGGATTATACCGCGCTTGCCAAGCAATATCCGACGCCGCCGGCCAGTGCCGGCCTTGTTCACAATGGCGGTTACGCCCAGTTGAGCGAGGAAGCTTTCGTGAGAGACTTCGCCGGCGATCTGCCGGTTGCCCGCGCCAAGGCGCTCTATGCCGTGCAGGGCCGCATTTCCGATACGCTGTTCACTGCCAAGACGACGGTTGCCGCCTGGCGCTCCAAGCCGTCATGGTATGCCGTTTCGAAGAACGACCGCACCATCAATCCCGATCTCGAACGCTTCATGGCAAAGCGCATGAATGCGACGACTGTGGAGCTCGACGCCAGCCACGTTTCGCTGATCTCGCAGCCGCGCGCCGTCGCCGATCTCATCCTCGCAGCAGCCGGTCAAGACGAACATATCTGAGACCTTCGCTGCATGCCGGCCGCATTGCCTTACCAGTGCGGCCGGCGACTGCGTTAGCGGTCCTTTTTCTTGCCGAACTTGCCCTTGCCGCCTTCGAACTTGCCGCCTTCGAATTTCGGCTTCGGGCCTTTCTTCGTCCAGGGCTTGTCGTCCTGACGCTCGGCGCTGGCGGGTCTGTCCTTGCCGAACTTGCCCTTCGGCTTGTCGCCGCGGAAACGATCATCGCCACGATCCTCGAACGGCTTCTTGGCAAAGGGTTTGGCAGCCGGTTTGCTGAAATCAGGCATGCCGTTCAGCCTGACCACGCGGATACCGCGTTCCATCGTCTTGTTCGGGCCGAGCGCGCCGAGAAAACCATCGGCGCTATCAGCAGCAATTTCCACAAAGGTTTCATCCGGCTGCATCTTGATCGCGCCGATCTCACGCTTCGTGAGATTGCCGTTGCGGCAGAGCATCGGGATCAGCCAGCGCGGC
This sequence comes from Rhizobium sp. 05N49, assembly GCF_056396805.1. NCBI lineage: Bacteria > Pseudomonadati > Pseudomonadota > Alphaproteobacteria > Hyphomicrobiales > Rhizobiaceae > Rhizobium > Rhizobium sp. 05N49. Next base: position 235,011 of record NZ_JBFTME010000006.1, on the reverse strand, counting down.
TCGGCATTCTGCTTGCGGCCGACGGAGACCGAGAACCAGACACTCGGACCGAAGTCGTCGCGCGGTCCCTTCTGCGCCGGAGCAAATTCGCGTGCCTCGCCGTTGTCGCGGCGTTTGCGGGCGCGGTCGTCTTGCACCGAAACCTCGATCAGGTCTTCCGGCGCCGACTGATTGGCGCGGTAGAGGCGTACGAAAGCGGCGGCAAGCGTCTCGGCACCATGGCTGGCGATCAGCTTCTGTACGAGATCCTGTTCTTCATCCTGCGGCTTGTCGGCAAAGATCGGATCTGCGAGCAGCCGCTCGTCGTCGCGTTCAGTCACTTCTTCGACGGACGGCGGACGTGCCCAGGTGGCATTGATGCCGGCATTTTCCAGCAGTCGCTCCGCCTTGCGGCGAACGTTGAGCGGCACGATGAGCGCGCTGACGCCCTTGCGTCCCGCACGGCCCGTACGGCCGCTGCGATGCAGCAGCGTTTCCGGATTGGTCGGCAGGTCGGCATGCACGACGAGATCGAGGCCCGGCAGGTCGATGCCGCGTGCGGCGACATCGGTTGCGATGCAGACACGCGCGCGTCCGTCGCGCATGGCCTGCAGCGCATGGCTGCGCTCGTTCTGGGTCAATTCGCCGGAGAGTGCCACGACATTGAAATTGCGGTTGTGGAACCGTGCCGTCAGGTGATTGACGGCCGCACGCGTCGAACAGAAGACGATCGCATTGCGCGCCTCGTAATAACGCAGCACGTTGATGATAGCGTTTTCACGGTCGCTTGGAGAAACGACGAGCGCGCGGTAGTCGATATCGATATGCTGCTTCTCTTCCGCCTGCGTGCTGATGCGCACGGCATCGCGCTGATAGCTCTTGGCGAGCTTGGCGATCGCAGCTGGAACCGTTGCCGAGAACATCAGGGTACGGCGCTCATCGGGCGCCGCTTCGAGGATGAATTCCAGATCTTCGCGGAAGCCGAGATCGAGCATCTCGTCTGCCTCATCCAGCACGGCAGCCTTGAGTTCGCTCATGTTGAGCGCATGGCGGCGGATGTGGTCGCAGAGACGTCCCGGCGTGCCAACGACGATATGCGCACCGCGTTCCAGCGCACGGCGCTCGCTGCGGATATCCATGCCGCCGACGCAGCTGACGATCACGGCGCCTGCCATTTCGTAGAGCCATTCCAGCTCGCGCTTGACCTGCAGTGCCAGTTCGCGCGTCGGCGCGATCACGAGAGCAAGAGGTGCGGCGGCTGGCCCGAAACGCTCGGCGCCTTCAAGCAGCGTCGGCGCAAGCGCCAGGCCGAAGGCAACGGTCTTGCCCGAGCCGGTCTGGGCGGAAACGAGAGCGTCAGATTCTGCGAGCGCCGGATCGAGCATCGCCTTCTGGACGGGGGTAAGTTCTGTATAGCCGCGCTTCTGCAACGCCTTGGCGATCGCCGGAGAGACGCCGTTATAGTCAGTCATTTGTTCGATCTTTCGGAGCTGTCAGGCGCAGCGAGCGCCGTAGCCGGAAACGTCCGGCCGAAGAGTTGGGCCGTTCCTACTCGCTCCGGCTGCGAATGTCAAAGTGTCTCGCCGCGCCATGTGTAGATGGCGATGCCGCCGGAGCGGCCGCGAAGCTTCGTCTCGAACGGTCCGGCCAACCGCCCCGTGCGCAAGGGAATGGCATCGGGACCGGCGGCGTCGAGCAGTCCGGCGCTGAGTGCAAGTTCCGCACCGCGGCTTGCCGCCACTTCCATCAGTCGCTGCGCGACATTGACGGTATCGCCCGTCGCGGTGATCTGCTGCCGGTCGCCGGTGCCAAGACGCGAAGCGACGATCGGGCCGCAATGGGCGCCGAGCTTGAAGCCTATCCTCCTGCGCCGAAGCTCCGGATGGCCTGCGAGGAAGAGGCGCGTGCGATCGGCAAGCCGTATGGCGCAGGCTGCGGCCCGCGCCGCATCGTCCGCCGCCGGTGCCGGCAATCCGAAGAGGATCATGGCGCCGTCGCCCATGAAGCTGGTGATCGCGCCCCCGAGAAGCCGTACTTCCTCATCAATCAGTTCAAAGAAGCCGCTGAGGATCTCGCGCACCATGGCCGGTCCGACCGCTTCGCTGAGGCCGGTGAAGCCCGAGAGATCGATGAAGACGACGGAAGCGTTCTGCCGCACGGGCTCGGCCAGGAATGCCGGGTCGCGCGCCAGCCACTCCCCGAGGCCGGGCGCCTCGATGCGCTGCAGGCGCTCCGATTGATCGGCAAAATGCCGCGCACGGCGGCGGTCTCGCCAGAGTTCTGCGGCGCCGAAAATAATCGCAGGCGGCAGTGCAGCCGCAATCGGCAATGCAGCACTCAGCCAGTAACCGTTCGCGAAAGCAGCAAGGTTGAGCATCGCCCAGGCAATGACCGTGAGGCAGATGATGATGAAGCCGAGAGCGCTACGGCGCCACGCGACCAGCGCGACCAGGAGAACAGGCAAGGCCGTCGCAATGCCGGCATCCGCCTGCCTTGTTCTGCTGTCGCGTACCATGCCATCGCCGGCGATCAGATGGGTGATTGCCGTCGACATGACTTCGACACCCGGCAGGATGGGATCGAACGGTGTGGGAAAGACATCGCCGCCGCCGGTGACTGTTGCGCCGATCACCACAACCTTGCCGGTGATGGCATCCGCCGGCAGCTTGCCATCGAGCGCATCGGCAGCGCTGAAGGTGCTGATGCTGCCCGCAGGACCATAGAAAGTCAGCGGCAGGCGCTGGCCCGTATCCGTTGGAATGCGGTGAGCACCGAGCCGGATGCCATCGTTTTCGATCAAGGGTTCGGCCCCGAGCGCAATCGAGGCCGCGCGCAAAGGAAAGGCCGCGTCCAGACGGTCGGCGGCGCGAGAAAACAGCGGGATGAAACGCGGCACGCCGCTCTGGTCCGTCGCGACGTTGACGATGCCGAGCGGCGCAGCCTCCGCGAAGCGCGGCTGCGGCAGCAGAAGCTGCTGTGCCTCGGGTACTGTTGCAAGCGGATCCTCGGCATTTGCCGTCACCGACTGGAGACTTTGTGGAAAGGTGGCGGCACCGGCGATGATGCTGGGCGCGGATTTGATCGCCGTTGCGAGCGCCGCATCCCCCTCCTCCGTGCCGGGGTCGACGAGCAGTATATCGAGAGCCAGCGCCCTTGGTTTCAACGCCCCGATGGAGGTTACGAGTTGTGCAAGCGTCTCCCGCTTGAGCGGATAGCCATGTGCCGCGGCGGTGCGGTCATCGATCGCGATAATGGAAACGATATCGGGCGGAGACCGGACACCGACGATCATGCTGCGCAGATCGACAAGCGTGGCTTCCACACGCTCGATCAGGCCGGAGTTCGACTGCTGCTGCAGATGGAAATAGCCGAGGGCAGCGCCCCACAGACCGGCGAGCAGCAGTGCGATCACTGTCGGAAGCCGGTGGTTCATGAGACCGCTTATTGACCGAGGCGTGAAAGAAGAGCCGCGACGCGGGGCGCCGGCCAGGTGCGAACGGTGAGCGCAGCCGTTCCGCGCGTCACGTCTACGCCCTCGCCCGGTCCAAGCACGACGGCTGCCCCTGCCGGACGGCGTACGCCGACGCGGCCGCGTGTGACCAGTACGGAGGTCGTGCCGCCTTTGACATCGACGGCCCATTGGGTGCCGCGAACGGCCGCGATCGCCTGCGGCGTCACCACCTGGAAACCGCCGCGATGCTGGCTGCTGTCCACGTCGACAAGGGCAGCCTTGCTGCGCAATGACAGCGAATCCGGGCTGCCGTCACGATTGCGATCGATGAGTGTGAAGGATGCTCCGCGTTCGGCGGTGATATTGACGCCGCCGGGGCAGCGGAAGATCTGGTTGCCATTCGCCGCCCGCGAAATCGCGCAGCCGGCGGACTGGGCATAAGCTGCTCCCTGAGGCAGGAGCCCGATTGTCAGGACAGCGAAAAACAGGCTGAGGGAGATTGCTGGGATGGCTTTCATGATCCGCCTCTCATGACCGCCGGTACATCCTCGAAGGCGCCGGCCGGTCGATACTAGCTGAATTCGCCGGTTTCCCTATGCAAAAATCGGGGGCCGTGCAAGCCATTCGGAAACATTCAGGGTCCGCTCGGTGACGGCCCGATGTAGCGAGCGCGAGGGCGAATCAGATGGCCGCTTTCGATCTGCTCCATCGCATGCGCCAGCCAGCCGGCTGTGCGCGCCAGTGCGAAGATGATGATCGGCGCCTCCTCCGGCAGGTTGAAGGCGGCCGTCATGGCGGCAAGCGCGAAATCGGCGTTGACCGGCTCGCCCACCATCTCTTCGCCGGCCCGCTGAACATCGCGGAAGATTGGCGGCACGTCGAAAGACGAGAGCAGAACGCGTGCCCGCACATCGCCGTCGGGATAAAGCGGATGTCCGAAGGCCCCCAGCCTGCTTCCCCGCAGCAACTGGTGGCGGATCGCGCGCTCCGCCCCGATGCTGGATGCGGCGTCGACAAGGGCATCGATACTCCGCCACGCCGAGCCATGCAGTGGGCCGGTCAGCGTCGAGAGACCCGAGAGCACGGCGGCAGAAAGTGCCGCTCCCGTCGAAACCGTGACGCGGACAGCGAAGGTCGAGGCATTCAGCTCATGATCGGCGAACATGACGAGCGCCCGACGCAGGCAATCGGCGGCCTCCGGCCTGCCCCAGCATGCAGCGAGACGGTGATGCAGGGAATGGTCCGTCGGGCCTGGCGCCAGCGCATCGGCAATGGTGGACAGCACGCTGCATGCTTCCATCTGCAAGGCGGGGCGCGCACGTCCGAGCGACGGCAGGTCGGCGCTCACCCGTCCTGCCAGCGCCAGAAGTGCAGCCTGAATGGTAGGCGCTGCCGGCTCTGGCGCGCGCGCCGGCACGCAGGTAAAACTTTCCGCATTCCAAAGGAGCAGCGCAGTCTCCTCCAGCGTCGCATGCTGTGAAAGCTCCGCCGCATCCCGCCCCCGATAAAGCAATCGTCCCGCGGCAATGGTTGAGATCGCGGATGCCAGCACCGGATCGCCCCAGCTGATTGCCTCGGCGGCGACCGTCTCGCTCTTACGCCGGCCGGCATGCCGCTCGGCAAGTCGTTTGACGTCGCTTTGCTGATAGAGGCTGCGGCGCGGGTCGGCTGGGTCGGCCTTGGCACGGATGCGACCCCGGCTGACATTGGCATAAAGCGTCTGCGGCTTGGTGCCGAGTTCCGCCAGCGCTTCCTCTGCTGTCACCCAGGTCATCGCAACCTCATATTGATCAATTACATCAAGATTGACGTCAACCAAACTAGGTCCGATCTTTCCTCTGGTAAAGGAGAAAACCCATGAAAAATGGTTTGGAAGATGTCATTGCCGCTGAAACACAGCTCTCGGATGTCGACGGCGAAGCGGGCCGGCTGATCATCCGCGGCATATCCCTGGATCATCTGGCCGGGCGCAGTACCTATGAAGATGTCGCCGCGCTGCTGCTCGATGGATTGATCGAACCGCATCTCGATGCAACCGAGTTGCGCCGCCGGCTTGGCCAGGCGCGACGGGAAGTTTTCGCGGAAATCAAAGCCGCCGATTCCCGCTTGCTGGCGCTGCCGCCGGTCGATGCGATGCGAGCACTCGTCGCCCGGTTGCCGGACGGTGAAGATATCGATACTGCGCTTCGCCTGCTTGCAGCACCCGCTGTCTTCCTGCCGGCGGTTCTGCGCCTGCAGCGCGGCGAGAAGCCGGTAAAGCCCGATGCCGGCTCGTCGCAGTCAGCCGATATCCTGCGGATGCTATCGGGCACGGTGCCGAGCGCCGAGCAGACGGGTGCACTCGACACCTATCTCGTAACGATCTCCGATCACGGCCTCAACGCCTCAACCTTCGCATCGCGCGTCATCGCCTCCACCCGCGCCGGTCTCACCTCCTCGGTGCTGGCGGCGATCAGCGCACTGAAGGGACCGCTGCATGGGGGCGCGCCGGGGCCGGTGCTCGATATGCTTGACGGTATCGGGAGCGAGGCCAATGCCGGCCCCTGGCTGCGTTCGGCGCTCGATCGCGGCGAACGGCTGATGGGCTTCGGCCACCGTGTTTACCGCGTGCGCGACCCGCGTGCCGATGCGCTGAAAGATGCGCTGAAGCCGCTTGTTGCCGCAGGTCAGGTGAATACCGGCCGCATCGCGCTTGCCGAAGCCGTTGAGCAGGCAGCGCTCGCGATCCTGAAGGAGCGCAAGCCAGACCGACCACTGGATGTGAATGTGGAATTCTATACCGCGTTGCTTCTGGAAAGCCTCGGCTTCCCGCGCGATGCCTTCACCGGCGTCTTTGCGATCGGCCGCACTGTCGGCTGGGTCGCCCATGCCCGCGAACAGGGGCTGGAAGGTCGTCTGATTCGTCCCCGCTCGGTCTACGTGGGACCGCTGCCGCAGGCGGCGTGACGGAATGAAAAAAGCCGCTCCCTCGTTTCGGAGGGAGCGGCTGGAATTGTGTAACAGCGAAGAATTAGACCAATCGGCTCTGTTCCGTCGCCGCTTCGATGAAGCTTGCAAAGAGCGGATGCGGATCGAGCGGGCGGGACTTCAGTTCCGGGTGGTACTGAACGCCGATGAACCAGGGGTGGTCGGGATATTCGATCGTCTCCGGCAGGACACCGTCAGGCGACATGCCTGAGAAGACGAGGCCGCAGTTTTCCAGCCGGTCCTTGTAGTCGATATTGACTTCGTAGCGATGGCGGTGACGCTCGGAAATATCGGTCGAGCCGTAGATATCCGAAATCTTCGTGCCCTTCTTCAGGGACGCCTTGTAGGCGCCGAGACGCATCGTGCCGCCGAGATCGCCCGCTGCCGTGCGCTTCTGCAACTCGTTGCCCTTCACCCATTCCGTCATCAGACCGACAACCGGCTCCGGCGTCGGGCCGAATTCGGTCGAGGAGGCGTTCGAGACATCGGCGAGGTTGCGCGCAGCCTCGATGACGGCCATCTGCATGCCGAAGCAGATGCCGAAATACGGCACCTTGCGCTCGCGGGCAAAACGCGCCGCATGGATCTTGCCTTCCGAACCGCGCTCGCCGAAGCCGCCCGGTACCAGAATGCCGTGCACCTTCTCGAGATACGGTGCCGGATCTTCCTTTTCGAAGACCTCCGACTCGATCCATTCGAGCTTGACCTTGACGCGGTTGGCGATGCCACCGTGATGCAGCGCTTCGATCAGCGACTTATAGGCATCCTTGAGGCCGGTATATTTGCCGACGATCGCGATCGTGACTTCGCCTTCCGGCGTGCGGATGCGGTTGCAGACCTCTTCCCACTGGTCGAGGCGCGGCTTTGGCGCCGGCTCGATGCCGAAGGCGGCAAGCACTTCGTCGTCGAGGCCTTCCTTGTGATAGGCCATCGGCACGTCGTAGATATTGGCAACGTCGAGCGCCTGGATGACGGCGGAAGGGCGCACGTTGCAGAACAGTGACAGCTTGCGGCGTTCGGCTTCCGGGATTTCCCGGTCGGCGCGCACCAGCAGGATGTCGGGATGAATGCCGAGCGCCTGCAGTTCCTTGACGGAATGCTGTGTCGGCTTGGTCTTCAGCTCGCCCGCTGCCGGAATGTACGGCATCAGTGTCAGGTGGACGTAGATTGCGGTGCCGCGCGGCAGGTCGTTGCCGAGCTGGCGGATCGCTTCCATGAAGGGCATCGCCTCGATATCGCCGACCGTGCCACCGATTTCGCAGATGACGAAATCATAGTCGTCATTGCCTTCGATGACGAAATCCTTGATCTCGTTGGTGACGTGCGGGATGACCTGAACGGTCGCGCCGAGATAATCACCGCGGCGTTCCTTGTCGATGATGTTCTTGTAGATGCGGCCGGTGGTGATGTTGTCGGTCTTGGTCGCCGAGCGTCCGGTAAAACGCTCGTAGTGGCCAAGATCGAGGTCGGTTTCCGCGCCGTCGTCGGTGACGAAGACTTCGCCGTGCTGGGTCGGGCTCATAGTGCCCGGATCCACGTTCAGATAGGGGTCAAGTTTGCGAAGCCGGACCCGATAACCACGGGCCTGCAACAACGCTCCGAGAGCCGCGGCCGCAATTCCTTTTCCGAGGGAAGAAACCACGCCGCCAGTGATGAATACGTATCGCGCCATGGGAGCCACCGGATACCTTTTCAAAAACGATTCCACCAGCCCAAAAATTCTTTTCCAGAACTTTTGGTGCGTGGCGCAGGAATCTGAACAAAAGAAAACCGGCAGACCCGAGGGCCTGCCGGCGGTTTATTTTCTGGACCGGCTTATTGTCCCGTGGGGACGCCGGAAGGCTGTGCCGGCGCGGTCGCGGCGGGAGCCTCAGGCTGGGCCGGAGCCGTCGTCGTCGGAGCAGCCGGAGCGGTCGCCGCAGGGGCGCTCGCAGCCGGTGCCTGAGTTGCAGGCGCCTGCGCTGCAGGAGCTTGCGTTGCCGGGGCAGCCGGTGCCGGAGCCGCAGCGCCGCCATTCGGAATGCCGCTGTTATCGGCAGGCTGGGCCGGAGCCGGCGTGTTGCCACCGCCGAGCGAATCGAGAATGCCGTTGCCCTGCCCGCTCGTTGCCGGAATGCGATTGAGAATATCGGTCGGGCGGCTTTCGTAACGGGTCAGGATGCCGAGGCCGAGCGAAGTAAGGAAAAACAGCGTCGCCAGGATCGCCGTCGTGCGCGTCAGCGCATTGGCCGTGCCACGCGCCGACATGAAGCCCGATCCGCCGCCGATACCGAGACCGCCGCCTTCGGAGCGCTGGATGAGCACGACGCCGACGAGCGCGAGCACGATCATGAGATGGATGACAATCAATACGGTCTGCATGGGTCCAGTCCTGCCCGTCTGAGGACGGACATAAATTAAAAATCTGGCGGCTCTTTACATGAGGTCATCAGCTATTCCAAGCCCTTCGGCCAGGAATATGCAATCGACTCAGGCGAGCAGCGCCTCGTATGTGCCGTAGATGGCGAGGAAGTCGGTGGCTTTCAAGCTCGCGCCGCCGATCAGCGCACCATCGACATTGTCGACGGCAAGCAGTTCGCGGGCATTGCCGGGCTTGACCGAGCCGCCGTAGAGAATGCGCATGCCCTTGCCCTCATCACCGAAGCGGTGGACGAGTTCGGAGCGGATGAAGGCATGGGCGATTTCCACGTCCTTTGCCGTCGGTGTCAGCCCGGTGCCGATCGCCCAGACGGGCTCATAGGCAATGACGGTATTGTCAGCAGTTGCTTCCCCCGGCAGCGAGCCGGAAAGCTGGCGCTTGAGAATGTCGAGCGTCTGATAGGCGTCGCGCTCTTCGCCGGTCTCGCCGACGCAGACGATCGCCGTCAGGTCTGCCTGATAGGCGGCTTGCGCCTTGCCGCGGATCATATGGTCGGTCTCGGCATGGTCGATGCGCCGTTCCGAATGGCCAACGATCACGTAAGTGCCGAAGCAATCGGCGATCATGTCGGCCGAAATATCGCCAGTATGTGCGCCGGACTGGGCCTGATGGCAATCCTGTCCGCCGATCGCAAGTGGGCTGTCGGTCGCAAGCGCGGTCGAGACGTAAAGCAGTGTCGCCGGCGGGCAGATCAGCGTTTCGACCTTGTCGGACAAGGGAACCATGACGCCCTGGGCAATCGCCTTGATCTGGTCCAATGAATCGCGCGTGCCGTTCATCTTCCAGTTCCCCGCCACGAGCGGGCGTACGTCAGGTGTCATGCTGCTCTCCCAAAATCCGCATATCCGGCGGCCTTAGCAAAAGCTTAGCTCAAAGGAAAGCGCCTGGGGTGGCCTCGGCGAAATATGATGGCCTGAAAGCCCTATGTGACCTGGAATCTGCCCGCTCAGGACGCCAGAACCCAGTTCAGCACTCTGCGCCAGTCGATCATGCGGATCGGCGTCCCATGATTGCCATTCTGGAAGAGCGTGAAATGCGTCGGGTATTTTGCCTTGTGGAGCTTTTCGTACAGCGCCTGCTGGTCGGTGGCGGCATAGACAGGGTCACGGCTGCCATGGGCAAACCACAGCGGCAGCTTGGCCTTGTAGAATGGGCTTTTCGCAAAATCCGGGTCCGAGACGCCGCTCATGATCAGCATGCCCTTCAGCCGTTTGACGCTCTCGGCGTCACGGGTGATGCCCCAGCAGATCTGGCTGCCCATCGAGGCGCAGCTGAGGATGACCGGGCGGCCGGGAGACTGTGCGTTTGCATAGCGGATGAGCCCGGCAATGGCGGTCACGCCAGTGGCGTCGAAGGTTTTGACCGTCGGCGAATAGTAGACGCCGCCATTGCCCGCCGTAAGGTTCTTCAGCCGGTTGAAATTGCCGCCGAAGGAATAGTCGTTGGCGCCGAGGCGCCGGTCGCCGTCGCGGCCGTGTATGAAGATGACCGTGAAGGCGGCATTCTCAGCCGGTCCCACCCTGGTGACATCGAGTCTGATGCCGTCGAGCGACAGCGTTTCGTCCGCCTGCAGTTTCTTGATGCCGAGCGAGACATATTTCTGCTGTACCCGCTTTTGAGGGATCTGGTCGCGCCCATTAATGTCGCGCATCTCGTCGTAATCGATCACTTCCGATGCGCCGTCATCGCCCGTCTGCAGCACTTTCTGCGTCGAAAACAGATCGTCCTTGTAGGGCGGCAACGTCTCGGCCGAGGTGGTCGTGACAGCCACGGACAGGAAAAAGGCCGCAATTGCAGTGATTATGGTGCAATGACTTGTGGACATCGGCATGCAGATGGTTCCCAAAGAGCTGCCGCGACTTGCCATTCGGCGCCCGGCAACGCAAATCACATCTTGAAAAGCTCCGCAAATCCGGGGCGCGTCGCGTATCGGGGCGCTTTCTGTCAGAATTCCCCTGATTCGCAAACGCGATACGGACCGCGACTATTGTGGGCCAGCGGCGGCCCTTCACGAGAATGAAGATCTGAACGGTTCCATGGAAGACAGCAACGACCTCTTTTCCGGAATGCCCCTTACGCAAAAGCAGGAGGAGGCTGCAAAGCCTGCGGCACCTGCCGAACGGCCCGCCGCGGCTGCGGCACCCGCTGCCGCGCGCCCTGCCCCGGCAACGTCGAGCGGCGATGATTATGGCGCCTCATCGATCCGTGTTCTGGAAGGTCTGGAACCGGTGCGCATGCGCCCCGGCATGTATATCGGCGGTACCGACGAAAAGGCACTGCACCACCTCTTTGCCGAAGTCATCGACAACTCGATGGACGAAGCGGTGGCCGGCCACGCCGATTTCATCGACGTGCATCTCGATATTCAGGGTTATCTGACTGTCACCGACAACGGCCGCGGCATTCCGGTCGAGAACCATCCGCAGGTTCCCGGCAAGTCGACGCTCGAAGTCATCATGACCAAGCTTCATGCCGGCGGTAAGTTCGACGGCAAGGCCTATGAGACCTCCGGCGGTCTGCACGGCGTCGGCGTCTCCGTCGTCAATGCACTGTCGGATGTTCTCGAAGTCGAAGTCGCTCGCAACCGCAAGCTCTACCGCCAGCGCTTCTCGCGCGGCGTGCCGCAGGGCGGCATCGAGGAACTGGGTGATGTGCACAATCGCCGCGGCACCAAGGTTCGCTTCCACCCCGACCCGCAGATCTTCGGCGACCACGCGAAGTTCGATGCGGGCCGAGTCTTCCGCATGGCCCGGTCGAAAGCCTATCTCTTCGGCGGCGTCGAGATCCGCTGGAGCTGCGATCCGGGCGTGCTGCCCGAAGGCTCCGACGTGCCTGACAAGGCCGTCTTCCACTTCCCCGGCGGCCTGAAGGATTACCTGCAGGCGACGATGGGCAAGGAATTCACCGTCACCCGCGAAATCTTCGCTGGCAAGAGCGAAAAGGTTGCCGGCCACGGTGCGCTGGAATGGGCGATCACTTGGTATGGCGGCGATCCGCAGGTTCACTCCTATTGCAACACCATTCCGACACCCGAAGGTGGCACGCATGAGGCGGGTCTGCGCATCGCGCTGACCAAGGGCCTGAAGAGCTATGCCGAACTGACGCAGAACAAGCGCGCTGCACAGATCACCACCGACGACGTGATGATTTCGGCCGTCGGCATGCTCTCAGTCTTCATCCGCGAACCGGAATTTGTCGGCCAGACGAAGGATCGACTGGCGACGGTCGAAGCCCAGCGCCTTGTCGAAAACACTCTGCGCGACCCGTTCGATCACTATCTCGCCGATAATCCGGGTGAAGCCGAGAAGCTTCTCGACTGGGTGATCGAGCGAGCCGAAGAGCGCCTGCGCCGCCGCAAGGAGAAGGAAGTCAACCGCAAGACCGCGGTTCGCAAACTGCGCCTGCCCGGCAAACTTGCCGATTGCTCGCAGAACACCGCCGAAGGCGCCGAACTTTTTCTGGTCGAGGGTGACTCGGCAGGTGGCTCCGCCAAGCAGGCGCGCAATCGCGCCAATCAGGCGATCCTGCCGCTGCGCGGCAAGATCCTCAACGTTGCCAGCGCCGGCCGCGAGAAGCTCGGAGCCAACCAGCAGATCTCCGATCTCGTCCAGGCGCTCGGCTGCGGCACGCGCTCGAAATATCGCGAAGAGGATCTTCGCTACGAACGCATCATCGTCATGACCGATGCCGACGTCGACGGCGCGCATATCGCTTCGCTGCTCATCACCTTCTTCTATCAGGAGATGCCGGAGCTTGTGCGCGGCGGTCATCTCTTCCTCGCCGTGCCGCCGCTCTACAAGATCACGCAGGGCGCAAAATCTGCCTATGCCCGTGATGATGAGCATCGCGCCGAACTCATGGAGACGGAATTCAAGGGCAAGGCCAAGATCGAGATCAGCCGCTTCAAAGGTCTCGGCGAAATGCTGCCCGCCCAGCTCAAGGAAACCACCATGGACCCGTCTAAGCGCACGCTTCTGCGCGTGCTGATCGACGAGGTGGATTTCGAAGGCACGCGCAATGCCGTCGACGACCTGATGGGGACAAAGGCCGAGGCACGCTTCCGTTTCATCCAGGAACGTGCAGCTTTCGCCGAAGACCTCGATATTTAAGCCTTGGCGAATTCATAGAACTGACGAAGAACCGTTACGCTTCCGTCAAAATACCGGCGCAATAGAACGGCCGGCGCTCTGCCCTCCCGAGAGGTCACTGCAGCGCCGGCCCTCTTGTTTCAACCCTTTGCCGGATATTTGCCATGACCAAGCGTTTTCTCGCGACTGCCGCTTTCGTTTTCCTGTCCAGCACCGCTTCCGTTTTCGCAACCGATATTGGCGCGACCGTCGAGACCGCCTGCCCCTTCGGCGATTGCGCCGCTGCGATCTCCCTTTCCTATCTCGGTGAATTCGTCATCCCGACCGGTCAGATGGAAAACGGCGTTGAATTCGGCGGCATTTCCGGCCTCGATTTCGATGCCGCCACTGGCCATTACATTGCCATCAGCGACGATCGCTCCGAAAAGGCCCCGGCCCGCTTCTACGATCTTGATATCGATGTCGGCGCCGCCGGCCTGAAGGGCGTCACCGTCGTCAAGCATGTCACCCTCCAGGACAAGAACGGCCAGCCTTTTGCCTCGCGCACCGTCGATCCTGAATCCATCCGCTTCGGCAAGGACGGCATTTACTGGGGTAGCGAAGGCGACGCTAAGGCGCTGATCGCCCCCTTCGTGCGCGTCACCTCTCCTGATGGCGCCTTCGTGCGCGAGTTCAAGTTGCCCGACGGTTTTGCACCGACCGCCGACAAGTCGACCGGCATCCGCGACAATCTCGCTTTCGAGGATATCGCAGTGTCTCCATCCGGTGATGTCTTCGTCGGCGTAGAGGCAGCCCTCTATCAGGACGGCCCGAATCCCAGCCTGACGACAGGCAGCCTGTCGCGCATTATCCGCTATGACGGCGCAACCGGGGAGCCGAAGACTCAGTATGTCTATCCGGTCTCGCCAATCCCGCAGGCCGCCACGAAGGCCGACGGCGGCAACGACAACGGCATGTCGGAAATGATTGCGCTCGATGATCACCGCCTGCTTGCCGTCGAGCGCAGCTATGCCCAGGGCTTCGGCAACAACGTCAAGCTTTTCATGATGGATCTCGACGGCGCGACCGATGTCTCCGCCATCGCCTCGCTTGCCAAGAACGACCAGCGCGTCGTCCCGGCCCGCAAAAGCCAGGTGCTGGATCTGCGCGCCATCGGCCTGACGCCCGACAACATCGAGGCCATGGCAATCGGCAAGGCGAAGGACGGTACTGATGTCCTGATCCTCGGTTCGGACAATAATTTCTCGACCGGCCAGAAGAGTCAGTTCTACGCCTTCAAGATCAACCACCGCCCTCAATAATATCGAGGCGATCGGAAGCTGAAAACAGCCACGCTTTGTATACGCTTTATCCGGGCGGACCTTGAAACCGCCCGGTTCATAGCCCATAAACTAGGACAACAATAAAAAGAGGCGCGCGTGGGTGTGTTTGACCGTCAGAAAACCAATACGGAGCCGCGATGGCTGGGGCCATCGGCGACGATACGTACGCCGCTGATACCCTCCATTTCGGCTGCCCGCTGGCTGCTCGTGCTCGTTGCCGCAGCCGGCGTCTACTTCTTCTACGGCTTCGTGGTGCCGGTGCTTGCGGCCCTCGTCATCGGCTTTGCGAGCTGGCCGCTTTACCGCAAGCTCCTCGCCCGCGTGGGCGGCAATACGACCATTGCCGCGACCATCGCAATCATCCTTATTCTCACCTTCCTCGTCATTCCGATCGGCCTTGCCGTTGCCTACACGACCGGTGAAGTGCGCACCTGGGTTGCCTGGGCGATTCACGCCAACCGCTTCGGGGCGGAAACGCCGCAATGGATCATCGCGCTGCCGTTCGCCGGGCCCTATCTCGATGAGCTCTGGACGAAATATATCGGCAGCCCCGGCGCCATGGGTGAACTCATCCAGGCCGTCAGCGGCGCTCATATCGGCAACATTTACCGCGCGGTTCTGGCGGCGGGCGGCGGCGCCTTCCACCTGCTCCTGACGCTGCTGTTCATGCTGATTGCGCTCTTCTTCGTCTATCGCGACGGCTTCTCCTTCTCAAAGCAGATCGACATGCTGGGCGAGCGCATCCTGCCGAACCGCTGGGAGCGTATTTCCCGCGTCGTGCCTGCCACGATCAGTTCAACCGTCATGGGCATGACGCTGATTGCCATCGGCGAAGGCATCGTGCTCGGCGTCGCCTATTGGATCGCCGGCGTGCCCTCTCCGGTCACGCTTGGCGTGCTGACCGGCGTCATGGCGCTGATCCCGGGTGGCGCGCCGCTCTCCTTCACGCTGGTATCCGTCTATCTGCTCGCCAGCGGTTCGCATGTCGCCGGTATCGGCCTCTTCGTCTGGGGCACGGTCGAACTCTTCATCGTCGACAAGACGCTACGCCCGAAGCTCGTCGGCGGACCGATCAAGCTGCCGTTCCTGCCGACTTTCTTCGGCCTGGTCGGTGGCGTGAAGACGATGGGCTTCCTTGGCCTTTTCATCGGCCCGGTGCTGATGGCGCTCCTGGTCGCTATCTGGCGGGAATGGATACATGAGGTCCGCACCGCCGATACAGGCCCGCAGATCCTCCTCGACGAGCAGGCCCCCCCGGTGCAACGCGCCGCCGAGGGCTGATTTCCCTGTCAGCGAAGGTCGTCAGACAGTCAGCCGTTTTTCCATGAAAAGGCTGAGCGGATCTGGCTGATAGGGGCCGAAGGGCTCGATTTCGATGTATCCGTATTTCTTGAAGAGGCCGATCGCCTCGGGCTGGTAGATGCCGGTTTCCAGACGCACTGCCATAAGCCCTTTCTCCAAGCCAATTTCCTCCAATCGGTCCATCAGCCGGCTTGCGACCTTCAGGCCCCGCGCTTGCGGGTCGACGAACATGCGCTTGATCTCGGCCGTGCCGTCGCCCGCCTCGACCAGCGCGCAGCAGCCCACGATCTCGTCGTCGTTGCGCGCCACGAGGAAGCTCACCGACGGCTGTTCAAGGGTGGAGATATCGACGAGATGGTTGCTGTCGGGTGGATAGAGCGACTGCGCATAGGCGTCGGAGAGATCGAGAAGGCGGATCACGCCATCCTGGCGCGGCGGTTCAAGAGCGATGGTGACGGGCATTTTCTCTCCTATTGCGACGAAGGGCGCGAATTTTCCCGGATGACGGGGAGTTAACGTCGCTGCCTTCATTCCGTTGGAATTGTGCTGTCGAAGGTGATGACACGCTCAATAGCCATGGAGGCAATATATGCAAGCCGTCCTCATCGCCATGACGATCCTCGGTTGCGACGATTCCGTCAGCCAATGCAATTATGTGGCCACGGTGGACAAGCACTGGGAAACCGTCGTCGCCTGCGATGCCGAGGCTGAACAACGGCTGAAAAACTACGCCAATGCCAGCTATCCGACGGTCATTGCGGTCTGCGAGGCGCCGAAATCGCTTGCCGCTGCCGAACCGGCCAAGCCGGCACCATCCGCTCCAACAGCGCCCGAGGTCGCCGAACAACAGGATGGTATTGGGGCTTTCGTGGACAATATCGCCGGGCGTGTTCGCGCCAATCTGCCTTCCGGCCAGGATGTGAAGAATACCCTGGCGAAGCCATTGCATTTCGTCTCAGCGAGCTATTCCTGGGCCGCTGCTCGCTTTACCGACTAGGCAGCAGCCAGCGACGCATAGACACGGGCCGAACGGCGCTGCTCGGCCACATGCAGCTTCTCCACCATATCGAGCAGCTCGCCGACGGTATCATGCTGCCCCACCCGGCCGTGGAATTTCTGAAGCAGACGTCCGCAGATACTGCCGAGCAGCGAGGTCGATGTCTTGCGGGAAGCCTCACGCCACAGGAACGTCGCTTCCACGAAGATGATGCTGATATCCCGCGGCAGACCTGCCGATTCATAGAGCGCGCGCACGGCATGCATGCGGCCGGTGGCAAGAATTGCCCGTACGCGCCGGTCGCTGCAGCCGGACAGATTGACGATGGCGCAGGCGAAGAACTCCACCTTGCCGCAGCAGAGGGCGTGCATGAGGAAGGACGGCGTCAGACGGTCGTTCAGGCGAAGATGTTCGACCAGATCAGGCACTTCGATGGGCGCGATATCGCCGGCAATGGAAACGATTGCCGCTTCGGTCGCTTCACGGCTGATGCGCTGCAGCCTTTGCAGGCCGATTGCCGCCTGCGCCAGCGGCAGGCCGACCAGCGCATTGCTGACATGCTGTGTCAGAAGCTGGCGGGCATCTGCCGGCAGGTCGATGCGGTCGAGAAGCAGGTTTCTGATGTCGCTGACATCGCCAAGCCGTTCGGCAATCCGTTTCAGGGACTGGGTGGAAATCGTGGCGCCATCGTTTTCCAGGAGGCAGAGAACTTCGTCCTCATCGCCAACCTCGGCAAGTGCTGCGGAAACCGGGCGCGTCACATGGGCGCGTGCCGCAATCAGCATCCGTGTCGTGCCACTGCCGCGTGCTGCGAGATCGACGAGATCGGCGTCGGTCAGGATGGGCGAGCAGGTGACCGCATGGCAGGCGATCTCCGGCTGGTCTTCGGCGAGCGAAAGAATGATGTTGCGCGGTGCATGCGGCGCCCAGGCGATCGCTTCGGCGAGCGCTAAGCGCACACGCGGCGACGGATCGTCGAGCAGATAGGTCATTGCCTTCTCAGCCGCGTCGCGCCGCTCGTCCGACATTTCGCATCTGAGGTAGACGCGTCCGAGGGCATTTGCAGCGGCCGCCCTGTCGGCGGTCTTGGCCGTTTCAGCCCAACGAAGAAATGCCTCTATGATCACGACGACGCCCCAGCACTGAACGCGATTCCTTCGCGTCTCATTCAATACAGCGACGGTAGCCTGAAAAAGTTTATGATTGGTTCACCATATTTGTTAGGGTTTGCGCGGCCTTACGTAGAAACCGTCAGACCTTCGGCCTGAACATCTCGAAGACCTCGCTTCCTTCGCAATAGTCCATATAGCCCATGCGCGCGACCGGGCGCGCCAGCGCCTCATCGAACCGGCCATTGCTGATGATAGCCTCATCGATATGGATGCCGACGACCTGCCCGAAGACGAAGACATTCTCGGTCGGCTCACCGGATAGCGTCTTCGGCTCGATGATCTCGGTCACCTTGCATTCCAGCACGGCAAAGGCCCCAGCCACATAGGGCGCATCGATCAGTTCGGCCTGCTTCGGTGTCAACCCTGCGAATTCGAATTCGCTCGTACCGTAGGGTAGTGCTGCCGAGGAAAGGTTCATCTTCTCCGCCAGATTACGGCTGACGAAATTGCACGTGAAAACACCGGTCTCCCTGGCATTTCGCTGGCTGTGCTTGTGCCCAATCGACGAAAACATCACCAGCTTCGGCTTGTCGGCTACCGCGTTGAAGAAGGAATAGGGCGCAAGATTGAGCGTCCCGTCCCTGCCCTTGCTGCCGATCCAGCCGATCGGGCGTGGTGCCACGATCGCCTTGAAGGGATCTTGCGCCAGCCCGTGCCGATTGGTGTCCGTCGTATAGAACATCAGTCTTCCCCGCCGACCCAGGTCACCGTTTCGGTCAGTTCAGGGCGCGGACGCTCGACGGGCGGAAAGGTCGTCGAGCCGATATGGATGAAGCCGGCAACCTTTTCTCCCGGCTGAACGCCGAGCAGTGGATAGGCGCGCTCGTCGAAGGCGAACCATTCCGTCAGCCAGTTGGCGACATAGCCGTGCGCATTGGCGGCCAGGATGACATTGAGGCATAGCGCGCCCGCCGACATGATCTGTTCCCATTCCGGGATCTTGAAGTGCGGGCCAGCCTTGCTGACGATGCCGACAATGACGGGCGCACGGGTAAAGCGCGTACGCTCCACCTGGATCATTTCCTCGGAGAGATCGGGTTTTGCTTCGAGGGCGAGCTTCAGCAGTTCTTCGCCAAGCCGCGCGCGTTCCTCGCCGCGATAGACGATGAAGCGCCAGGGGGCGAGCTTGCCGTGATCGGGAACGCGTGATGCAAGGCGCAGGATTTCTTCGATTTCCGGCTTCTCCGGTCCAGGTTCGCACATCTGGAACGCGGGGATGGAGCGGCGCACGGAGAGGTAATCGATCAGTTTGATATCGGATTTCATGCGGGGGAAACTCTCATTTGTATGCAGAGGGAGGCCGGAGGTCTTGAATTTGCCACGGCATTGGTCTTGAAGTGGACTCTGCGATTTCAGAAGTCAATCGGTTCACGAACAGGATGTCTGGCATTTTGCCTTTTGCACGGATCGGCCTTGCTCTTGCCCTGATGCTGACGCCGTTTGGCGCTGCCGCCCAGGATGCCTTCAAGGAATTCAAGCAGCTTGAATCCACGCCCAAAATGCCGAAGCTCAACGCGTTCATCGCGCCGGGTGCGGCTCAGGAAGGCGTGCGCCTGCGTGATGTCTCGCTGGAAGCCAAATTGACGGCCGATGGCGCGCCGGTTGAAGACGGGCTTTCCTGGTATGTATTCAGCCCTGTTGCTGGAAATGACGGCAAGCTGCCGCTGATCGCCAGTTCTCGTGGCGGCACCGCGGCCTTCCAGCTCGCTGCCGGAGATTATTTCGTCAATGTTTCCTTCGGCCGCGCCGGCGTCACCAAGAAGCTGACGGTGCCGGATGATGGCGAGGTCGATAAACAGGTGATGGTTCTCGATGCCGGCGGGCTGTTGCTCAATGCCGTCTCCGGCTCCGATGTCCGTATTCGCCCGGATCAGCTGAGCTTCTCGATCTATTCCGCCGAGGTGCGCGACGATGGCGAACGCGGCCTTGTCATGGCCGACGTGCCGCCGAATACGGTCGTGCGCCTCAACGCCGGCACCTATCACGTCGTTTCCGAATACGGCGACGTGAACGCGAGCATCCGGGCCGACATCCAGGTGGAGGCGGGCAAGCTCACCGAAGCGACGATCCAGCACAGGGCGGCACAGATCAATTTCAAGCTGGTTTCGGAAACCGGTGGCGAAGCGATAGCGGATACGGCCTGGTCGATCCTGACGGCAGCAGGCGACAGCGTCGGCGAAAGCGTGAGCGCCTTTCCGACCATGGTCCTGTCCGAAGGTGAATATACGGCGGTCGCCCGCAACAAGGACAAGATCTATCAGCGTGACTTCACCGTCGCTGCCGGCGTCAATACCGATGTCGAAGTGCTGATGAAGAACCAGCAGGCCCAGCAGCCGATTGCCCCGGCTGCGACAGCCTTATCCCCGGGACCGGCCGCGGCCGGGCCGAAGGGCGTGCCGCAGCCCGGCGGTGAGATTCCGCCGCAGCCGGCTTTGCCGTCTTATGAGGATCTTCAAAACGGCGATGGCGCCAGCCTCGACTGACGTCGCCGCATCCGAACGATCGGGAAATTTCAGCTTGCGCGCTTGAGGAAGGCTTTCTTCTTCGGCGCCATCGAGAAGACAGCGTCAAAGAGGCGGACGAGCAGATCCTTGCGGTCGCTGCCGCTGCTCAATTCTTCCCAGGACAATACCCTGCCGACATGCGCCGTGATCGTGCTGCCTGAGAGACGGCGAAATTCGCGGATCAGCAGCGACAGACGCAGCGTCATCGAAACCCGGCTGGCGAGATGGAAGAGCCGGCCGTTCTGGCCCTCGAAATAGATCGGCAGCACGCTGGCGCGCGCCGCCTGGATGAGCTTGGCCGGGAACATTTTCCAAGGCAGGTCCTCGGCGCGGCCGAAACCCTTCTTTGCTGTAGCGACACCACCGGCCGGAAACACCACGATGGTCGTACCTTCCTTCAGCAGGCGGACAGCCTCGTGACGGCTCTTCATGTTCATTGCCATCGCTTCCTTTGTTTCCTCGAAGGAGATCGGCAGCGAGTAAGGGGCCATTTCCGGCACCTTCAGGAGATCATTGTGGATCAGCACCCGGAACGGGCGGCCAAGCTGCTCGGCAAGCGCCAGTACCGCAATGCCGTCGCCGATGCCGAAGGGATGGTTCGCGACGATGACGATGGGCTCGGTCGGCACCGGCTCAAGCGGCCAGTTGCCCTTCACCTCGACTTCCACATTGATGAGATCGAGCATCTTGCCGAAGACGCGGTCGCTCTTGCCGACGATGTCGCGGCGCCAGATGTCATAGAGCCGTACGTAACGGTCACGGCCGGAAAGGCCCTCGATGGAGCGGATCAGCCAACGCTTCAGGCGCGGATCCCGTTCGTTCGCGTAGGAAAGCTCTTTGAAGCGCACTCTGATGCCTGCCGGGATAAACCCGTCCCCTGTTTTGTGGCGGCTATATTACTGTTGCATGTCAGATTGCTGACAGCGCCGGACAGATCGATGCCGGGCGCTGTCATTGTCCAAGAAGGCAGTTTCAGGCTGCTTTGGCCTTCTTTGCCTCGAGCTTACGACGGATATCGGGCGCAGTTGCCTCCAGGGCAAGGCTTTCGATCGCCGAATCCAGCGACATCGACGTTTGCTCCTGGCTGCCGAGGCGGCGGATATTGACCGTACGCTCTTCCGCTTCCTTCTTGCCGCAAACGATGATGACGGGAACTTTCGTAACGGAATGTTCGCGGATCTTGTAGTTGATCTTCTCGTTACGGAAGTCGGTCTCGACATGCAGACCGGCGTCGCGGAGCGCATCGGCCACTTCCTGGCCGTAAGCATCGGCTTCCGAAGTGATCGTGGCGACAACCACCTGCAGCGGCGAGACCCACAGCGGCAGATGCCCGGCGAAGTTCTCGATCAGGATGCCGAGGAAGCGTTCCATCGAGCCGCAGATGGCGCGATGGATCATCACCGGCTGCGTCTTCTCCGAATTGCTGTCGATATAGAAGGCGCCGAAACGTTCCGGCAGGTTGAAGTCGACCTGCGTCGTGCCGCACTGCCATTCACGGCCGATGGCGTCCTTCAGCGTATACTCGAACTTCGGCCCGTAGAAAGCGCCCTCGCCCGGCAGGATGCCGGTCTTGATGCGTCCCTCGGACTGCGCCTCGATCGTCTTCAGGACGTCGGTCATGACGGCTTCCGCGCGATCCCACAGCGCATCGGAGCCGACGCGCTTTTCCGGACGGGTGGAGAGCTTGACGACGATTTCCTTGAAGCCGAAGTCTTCGTAGACCGAGAGGATCAGGTCGTTGATCTTCAGGCATTCGGCGGCCATCTGCTCGTCGGTGCAGAAGATGTGCGCGTCGTCCTGCGTGAAGCCGCGCACGCGCATCAGGCCGTGCAACGCGCCTGAAGGTTCGTAGCGATGCACGAGACCGAATTCGGCGAGACGGATCGGCAGCTCGCGATAGGACTTTAAGCCATGCTTGAAGATCTGCACGTGGCCGGGGCAGTTCATCGGCTTCAGAGCGAAGACGCGGTTATCCGCTTCCTTGTCTTCCGGATGCGTCATCGCATGCGCCGATTTCACGGCGAACATGTTTTCCTGATACCAGCCCCAGTGCCCCGAAGTTTCCCAGAGCGCGGTGTCGAGCACCTGCGGCGCGTTGACTTCTTCATAGTCGACGGCGAGCCGGCGACGCATGTAGGAGACCAGCGACTGGAAGATGCGCCAGCCCTTGCCATGCCAGAAGACGACGCCCGGGCCCTCTTCCTGGAAATGGAACAGGTCCATTTCGCGGCCGAGCTTGCGGTGGTCGCGCTTTTCAGCCTCGGCCAGCATATGCAGGTAATTGTCGAGATCGGCCTGGTCGGCCCATGCCGTGCCGTAGATGCGCGACAGCATGGCGTTATTGCTGTCACMGCGCCAATAGGCGCCGGCAACCTTCATCAGCTTGAAGGCGCTGCCGATCTGGCCGGTGGAGGCCATGTGCGGACCACGACAAAGGTCGAACCATTCGCCCTGATTGTAGATCTTCAGATCCTGGCCTGCAGGGATCGCGTCGACGAGTTCGACCTTGTACTGCTCGCCCTTGGCGGCAAACACTTCCTTGGCCTTCTCGCGCGACCAGATCTGCTTGGTGAAGGGCGCATTGCGGGCAATGATCTCCTTCATCTTCTTTTCGATCTTCGGCAGATCGTCGGGTGTGAACGGTTCGTTCTTGGCGAAATCGTAATAGAAGCCGTTCTCGATGACCGGGCCGATCGTCACCTGCGTGCCGGGCCACAGTTCCTGCACGGCTTCTGCCATCACGTGCGCAGCGTCATGCCGGATAAGCTCCAGCGCGCGCGGGTCCTTGCGCGTGACAATCTCAATCTTGCCGTCGGTCACGGCATCGGAAAGGTCTTGCACGGTACCGTCGATCGCAATGGCGACGGCGCTCTTGGCAAGCGATTTGGAAATGGATTCTGCGACATCCTTGCCGGTCGCGCCAGCCGGGAAGCTGCGCACCGAACCATCGGGAAATGTCAGGGAAACGGATTGGGACATTCAAATTCTCCTTGTCCAGTCCCGCCAACGAATGCGGGTGGTTGAAACGGAAGCGTCATCTGCTCGGGATGCCGCTGCCGCCTGATACTGATATTTGGTGTCTGAGTAAAGGAAAAGCGAGGCACTTCCGACGCAGAGACGGGAGGGAGCGCCTATCCGCCATAGCTATTCCTATAGTTCTTGAGGGCCGATTTCAGAGGCTGATCGATCTCATCGTCCATTGGGCCATCGTAGAGACCGCGTCGCGACAGGCTTCTTTTCAGCGCCGTGCGCGTGAAGGGCGAAAACGATTTCAGCTCATCGGCAATCTGTCCGTCGCCCTGCCGGATTGCCAGAAGTATGTTCTCGGCTGCATTATCGGAGCTAAAAGTCACGTCATAAGCATAGGCAAGTCGATAGGCGGCTCTTTTGTAGCCCATGTCTGCCGCTCGCAGATACCATTTGATGGCTTCCTGCCGGTTGACGTCAGTGCCTAGCCCATCATCGTAGAACCGCCCAAGCGCGAACATGCCCTCGGCCGAATTGAGTTCGGCTGATTTCTTGTAATAGTTGAAAGCGATCGCTTGATCCTGATCCTTGCCGTTTTCGTAGTACCACGCGAGATTGAGGGCACCGGCCGCAGATCCGGCGTCGGCCGCCTTCTGATACCAGTCGCGAGCGATGGTCTGGTTCTCTTCCGTGGCGATGCCATTCTGATAATAATAGCCGACGGCATTCATCGCGTCGGGGTATTGCTTGAAGGCTGCCATCATGAACCAGCTGAGCGCCTTGGAGCGGTCAATGGGCACGCCCTGCCCATACTCGTACATATCGCCCAGGGAATACTGTGCTTTCGCATTGCCGTTGGCGCCGGCCTTCGTCAACCATTCGAGGGCCTTGCCATAGTCCTTCTGGTTTCCATCCGCCAGGCGATAGAGTGTCCCGAGCCTATACATCGCGTCGGCGGATTTCTTGTTGGCCGCAGCTTCGTACCATTCGATCGCTTTGGCATAGTCTCGCGCGACCCCATCGCCATCCTCATATTTGATCCCGAGCAGGATCATCGCCGTAGCGTTGCCGGCGGCGGCACCCTTTTCCAGATAGTCGGTCGACTTGCCGTCGTCTCGCGGCAGCGTGGCATCATTGGCGTACATGTCACCAAGCTCGACAAAGGCCTCGGCATATCCGTTCTCTGCCGCGGCCTTGAACCAGTGCACCGCCTCTCTGGAATCCTGGGTTGTCCCCTCGCCTCTGCCGTATAAAAGCCCGACAGAATATTGCGCCTTGGCCGAGCCACTTTCCGCCGCCTTGAGATACCAGACAAAGGATTTTTTGACGTCGGCCGTCGTCCCGGCGCCGCTATAGAAGCAGTCGGCGACCTCGATAAATGGTATCTCCCGCGTCAGCCGCCTTATGGAACCATTCGAAGGCTTTTGCCGCATCCTTTGGGAGACCGTTACCCTTTTCATAGGAATAGGCGAGCGCCCGCATGGCATAGGTGTCGCTGTAAGCCGCAGCTTTTTCCAGCCATTTTACGCCAGTCGCGATGTCGCGGGGGCCGCCTATTCCGAAATAGAGCGCGTCGCCGAAACGCCGGGCGCCGGCAGTACTTCCAAGCTTGGCAGCTCTCTCATACCAGATGCGCGCTTCACTTTCGTCCGCCAGCACACCGTTGCCGCCCTCGTAGAGCATGCCCACATACGCCATGGCAGAGGCGTCGCCACGACCGGCAGCTTCCTTCAGCCAATACATGGCCTCGCCATAGCGCCGATCAGGCATATTGAGAAACAGCATGCCCTTGCCATAGTATGCGGCCAGCGTTCCCTGTCCTATTGCTTCATCCAGCAGGCTTTCGGCCTTGGCGAAGTCGCGCGGCAACTCCTTGCCCGCGATATAGACATCCGCCAGCTGTTTCATGGCATCGCCGTCACCAAGCGCGACCGCTTTCTCAAGCAGTTCCACGGCAGTCTTTTTCTGGATTTTGTCGCCGTCTCTCAAATAGTATCGCGCAAGCCTTCTCATACCTTCGACAGAGCCGCTTCGTACCATATCGTCGAACATGGCGACGGCGCGCGTAACGTTCTTCTCCGTGCCGATGCCCCTGGCGGAAAGATACGCCAACTCCGCTGCTGCGACATCGTTGCCTTGCTGCGCCGCTATGGAAAGCAGCTCGAAACCTCGCTTGGGGTTGATTGGAACGCCAGCCCCGTCAATATAAAGCCACGCAAGCGAACGTTTGGCAGGGATGTAGCCGAGTTCATCTGCAAGCTCGAAATAGAAGCGCGCCGTCGCGAAATCCTGAGCAACACCCCACCCCAGCCTATACATCTCTCCCAGATATTCGGCCGAGCGCGCGTCACCGGTTTTCCATGCCTTTCTCAACCAGGACAACGCCACGTCGAAGTCTTGCTGGCGCCCTTTGCCGTTCGCATAAGCGGTCGCAAGATAGACCATCGAGGGCGYGTGCCCCTGTGCCGCCAGGGCTTCGAAACCGGCAAGCGCCGGCTCGTATTGCTGAAGGTTGAACTGGCTGGCGAGCGTGAAATAACGAGCATCCTTAGAGTCGGGGGCAGCCTTTAAATAGGTCTGGCAGGCGGCAAGCGCGTCCCGCCAATGGGCGAGATAAGCGACATCGACGTCGTCCCCTGCCAGACGGCGGCACTCGGTCCAGGTGGTGTCGGTCACATTTGCAGCGTGTGCCGAAAAACTGGCGATGGAGCAGGCAAGAAAGAGCGACGCGGTCGCGAAATATTGAAAGAGTTTCATGAGCGCAAAATTTGAAAAACGGGGCGGGAAACACAGTGATATCTCCAAGTTTTTCAACTGCAAGTATATTTTTTGCCGAGAGGCGAAAAGCGCGGGTGGCGTGCTCTTCAGGCGGCGCCTAGACTACCATTTCAAAAAGGCCGCGCACGGTGTTCCAGTTGCGCATCGTGCCGACGCCCATGCGCTTGGTCGTGAGCGCCGAAAGCAGTTTCGACTGGCTCGGCTTGCCGTGGAAATCGATCCAGAGATCGCAGCCGACCAGCTTCATTCGTTGTCCCTCGACAAGAAGCTGCTTCAGTGCCTCCACCTTTTCCGGGTCGATCGGCAGGCGGTTGACGCGCACGATCACCTGATCCCCGATACCGTCCTTGAAGGGATTGGCACCGCAGAGCGCCATCCAGGTGCAGTCGCTGCGCACGATAATATCGACATGCTTACCGAACTTTTCTTCAAAAGCCTCTTCCAACTGCTCTTCGACCTCATGCGGCCGCATTCCGTCCGCCTCGAAAACAAGGTTGCCGGTGGACACAAGCGTGCGCGGGTCGTGATAGCCGAGTTCTTTGGCAAGCGCGCGCAGATCTTCCATGATGACGCGTCGCTCGGAGGTGAGGACGATGCTGTGCAGAAGTGCGATGAAGGTACACACCTTATGCCTCCTTTCGCCCAAGGGCGAAATAACGCCAGGGCGTGAACCAGCGGAAACGGGATGCGAGAATGTCCGGCACCGGGTCGAGCCCGCTTGTGCCGCCGGGGCCGCATCGGCCGACGCGGAAAAGCGTCATCCAGCCGCCGGCCCACAGCCCGTGGCGCGCAACCGCCTCATAGCCATATTCGGAACAGGTCGGGACATGCCGGCAGGAATTGCCGATGAAGCCTGAGAGTGTCAGCTGGTAGAGACGGATCAGCCCCATGCCAAGCAGGCGGTCCGGCGTCTTGCGGAACGGACCCCGGTAGTTGCGCGAGAATGTTTTCTGCGGCTCGGCGCGAGGCTTCGGGGCTGCGGCACCGCCCTCGTCCTCCTCCTCACGTAGCAGACAGAATTCGCACATGGCTCACGCCTCGACGGTTTCAGCGCGTCTTGCCTCTATCTGTCCGATCGCGTCCACGACGGCATCGAAGGTCAGCATGGTGGAGGCGTGACGCGCCTTGTAATCACGCACGGGAAGAAGATAGCGCATGTCGGCGAACCGTCCATCCGGACCTTCACCATCTTCTTTCAGCATGGCAAGCATATCTTCGCGCGCCTTGCGCACTTCGCCCGATGTCGCGCCGACGACATGGCGGGCCATGATCGAGGAGGACGCCTGCCCGAGCGCACAGGCCTTCACGTCATGCGAAAAGGCGCTGATCGTATCTCCATCCATTTTCAGCCAGATGCGCACTTTCGAACCGCACAGCCTCGAATGCGCCTGGGCGCTCGCATCCGCGTCGTCAAGCGTGCCGGTCAGCGTGATATTGCCGGCAAATTCGAGGATTTTGCTGTTATAGATGTCGTCCATGACGGATTTGGCTCCAAAAACGCCTAAAAGCGACGCTAATTCCTATGTGATTGTCGTGTAAACAAAAAACACACAGTCAAACGACAGCATACTTACATACCGGGGTCGTCTTCCTATATGTATGTCGTTCGAGGGTCATCGAAATGCAATGGCCCCGAACAACTTTGATTGGAGAACCAATAAGTTTGCCAATCGGGTTTGACTGGGAAACCGTGCCGGAAGGGTTCGACAAAACGAGCCTGGAAAGCCCCGGAACCTGCCAAAGGTGCAAGAATTCCCGCTTGGGGTACCAGTGGCTAGTCCGACTACGGTCCGCGTTGCGGGCAGGAGAGCATTGAATATGGACGCCATCGTCAAGAATTTTCCGCATACCGTCCACGAATCCGATCGCCCTTCCCAGCAGGAAGCAGAGGACGCCGTTCGCGTCCTGTTGCGCTGGGCCGGTGACGACCCGTCGCGTGAGGGCCTGCTGGATACGCCTGCCCGTGTTGCCAAATCCTATCGCGAGCTCTTCGCCGGTTACGAGATGAGCCCGGAAGACGTGCTCGGCCGGACCTTCGAGGAGGTTGCCGGTTATGACGACATGGTGCTGGTGAAGGACATTCCCTTCTTTTCCCACTGCGAGCATCACATGGTGCCGATCATCGGCAAGGCGCATGTCGCCTATATGCCTGACGGCCGCGTGCTCGGCCTTTCCAAAATTGCTCGTGTCGTCGAAATCTACGGCCGCCGCCTGCAGACGCAGGAAACGATGACTTCGCAGATCGCCAAGGCCATCGACGAAACGCTGCGTCCGCGCGGCGTCGCCGTCATGATCGAGGCCGAACATATGTGCATGGCCATGCGCGGCGTTCAGAAGCAGGGCTCGACCACATTGACGACAACCTTTACAGGAACGTTCAAGACTGAGCCGGCCGATCAGGTCCGATTCATGACAATGGTAAGGGGCCGCTGAGACCGGCTCCCTCAGGAGGGCCGCGATGAGTGAACTGATTTTCAATCAGCCATCGGACGATAAATCCGAGCTGGAGGACGCTGGCGATTTCACGCCGCGCTTCGACGATCGCGGCCTGATCACAGCCATCATTACCGATGCCGGCGACGGCGAACTGCTGATGGTCGCCCACATGAATGCCAATGCGCTGGCGCTGACCATCCAGACCGGCATCGCCCACTACTTCAGCCGCTCGCGCGGCAAGATCTGGAAGAAGGGCGAAACCTCGGGCAACCTCCAGACTGTGAAGGAAATCCGCACCGATTGCGACCAGGACGCCATCTGGCTGAAGGTCGAGGTCGCCGGTCATGACGCGACCTGTCACACCGGCCGCCGCTCCTGCTTCTACCGCACCATCACCCTGGAGGATGGAAAGCCCATGCTGACCATCGTCGATGACGACCTGCATTTCGATCCCAAGGATGTGTACGGAAAATAGACCGAATCCCCGTCACCTGCCCCTTATTGCGACGCAAGTCGGTTCCATATACCCTTTGGAAAGGGTTCGGGGCTGTTAATGGGAACCCGAGTGTTCTGCCGGGAGGGAGGAACGCCATGCTGGGCTGGAATATGCATCGTCAAAGCGCCGAGGGCGGAGGTTCTGCCACAACAGCGCTCCAGGATACGGCAATTCCCCCAGTCGAAACCCCCTCAGAAAAGAAAGCAAAGCTTGCCCTGGCGCTCGGCGGCGGCGCCGCGCGCGGCTGGGCGCATATCGGCGTATTGCGTGCGCTCGACGAGGCCGGCATCGAGATCGGCATGATCGCCGGCACCTCGATCGGCGCGCTCGTCGGCGGCTGTTATCTCGCCGGCAAGCTCGACGAGCTGGAAAGCTTCGCCCGTTCGCTCACCATGCGCCGCATCGCAAGCCTTCTCGACCTGACGATCGGTGGCTCCGGTCTCTTCGGTGGCATGCGCCTGACCAAGCGCATGCAGGAACATCTGGAAGGGCTGACGATCGAGGAACTCGACCGGCCCTTCGTCGCCGTCGCGGCAGAGGTCAACACGGGCCACGAAGTCTGGATCGCCAATGGCTCGCTGATCACGGCGATCCGTGCCTCCTACGCCCTGCCCGGCATTTTCGAGCCGGTGCGCAGCAATAACCGCACTTTGGTCGACGGCGCGCTCGTCAATCCCGTGCCGGTTTCCGTCTGCCGCAGCTACGAGCAACCGCTCGTCGTCGCCGTCAATCTCAATTATGATCTCTACGGCCGCTCCGCCGTCGTGCGCCACAATGCCAGCCTCTCGCCCGCCGAAGTGCAGCAGCAGAAGCAGGCTCCCTATTCCGCACGTATGGGCATGACCGGCGTCATGGTGCAGGCCTTCAACATCATCCAGGATCGTATCGCGCGGGCCCGGCTTGCCGGCGACCCGCCGGACATTTCACTGCAGCCGCGCCTGTCGGACATCGGCCTGTCGGAGTTCCATCGTGCGGGGGAAGCCATCGAACGTGGCTATGAAGAAGCCCGGGCAAGGCTGCCCGAGCTGCAGCGAATGCAGGAACTCTACGCCAGGCACCCGTAGTGCCTGGTGCGAAGCCTTATTCCCTTAACTAGCGATATAAGCCTTGATCTCTTCGGCTTCGCGCTCGACTTCGGCGATGCGTGATTTCACGACGTCACCGATCGAAATGATGCCGGCGAGCTTGCCGTTGGCTTCCACGGGAATGTGGCGGAAACGCTTGCTGGTCATCAGCTCCATGAGCTCGTTGACCGAGGTCTGCTCGTTGCAGCGAAAGACCTTCGAGGTCATGACGGAAGAAAGCGTCTGATCGAGCCCGTCCTTGCCGGACTTGGCGATCACATGCACGAGATCGCGCTCGGTGAACATTCCGGAAATCTTGTTTTCCATGCCGACGACGACGATCGCGCCGATCTTCTTCTTGCTGAGAATCGCGGCCGCTTCCGAAACCGTTGTATTCGGCCCGGTAGTGACGACGTCACGACCCTTCAGATCGAGTATTGCTTTGACGGAACTGGCCATATGGACCTCCTATGGAGAAAGTGAAACACTTCTCGGAAACACAGGTTCCGCGGCGGTCTCTCCTCCCATCGCGGAGATCAATGGTGCACTCGTTGGGTCAGGATTGCAACTCGTCGTCCGGCCAAGGCTGTTGGAAATTCTGGTGCGGCGGCTTCCGGTCGAAGAGCCCGAAAAGGAAAAAGCCGAAGACGAAACCGCCGATATGCGCATCCCAGGCAATCTCCTGGCTGCCATCGCCGACGAGCGGAATGCCGACGGCGATAAGCGCGTTGCCGACCAGCCAGAGCAGCATGAAGATGATCACCGTGCGGCTCTGCATTGCCTGCAGCACCGACAGTTGCGGATTGAGATGCGCGGGACGAACCATCTGTCGCCCGGAGGGAAAGGCAAAGCGGCAGGCCGCGCCCATGAGGCCAGAGACGACACCGGATGCACCGATGAGCAGTCCATCGCTGCCCCAGTTCAGCGCCGCATGCAGCGCCGCCGAAGCGATGGCGGAAAGAATCCAGAAGATGATGAAGCGGAACGCGCCGATGCGACGTACGACCGGCGCGCCGAAGGCCATCAGCCACAGGCCGTTGAAGACGATATGCTCGATGCTTCCATGCAGCAGCGAATAGGTGACCGGCGTCCAGTAGAGCTGCGGCCCCTGCTCTGCAAGCGAAACGGCATAGCGCAGCGGAATGAAGCCGAAATTGAACAGAAACCAGGAAAGCCCGTCGGGAGACAGCAGCGACTGCCCGGCGTAAATCAGGATGAGAAGCAGGAGCGTGGCAAACAGCGCGGGCGGAAGATTGAAAACCGGCTGGCGCGGCGGCCTGGCCGGCGGTTCGGGCTGCATAGGCTGGAAAGCCTGATCAGGCCCGGACGTCTGTTCGTTCATGCTCATCTCGCCTCGTTGGAGGCCACAGCCATACAGGAGCCGGCTTCAAAAAAAAAGCCGTCCGGAACTGGCCGGACGGCTCGCCTGGGTTCCCCGAAGGATGGCCCCTCCCCTGGCAGTCTGTGCAGAACTTCACTGTTTGAAGTGATGGAGAGACGGTCTCACGACAGGCCTTGGCGCTCAAGCGAAACCCTTCCTTAACCTTAACTCGCCGGATTTGGCATGAAATCCGCAAGGTAGAAGGTGAAGGGGCGAAAACCGCCCGCCAATGAACCGAAATGAGACATTGCCATGCGCCTTCAGATCACGATCGACATTTTCGACTACTGGAATGCTCTGCGCGGCGGGCGCGATGCGCCGCTGAAATCGCAGATCGAGCCTGGCGCGATCCCACATCTGCTGTCGAGCCTCTTCATTCTGGAGATGGAGGAAGACCGGCATATTCGCTTCCGTCTCGCCGGCACGAAAATCTGCGATCTCTTCGGCCGTGATCTGCGCGGCGAGCGTTTCTCCGCCCTCTGGGCCAACGGCCAGCACGAGGATATCGAAAAGACAGCGCAGGGCGTCATGGCGCACGCCATCCCGACGCTTTTCAACGCGACGGGCTACAGCACCGCCGGCCATCACGCGGCCTTCGAAATCATCATGATGCCGCTGCGTTCGCCGGAGGGCGGCTGCGACCGGCTCCTCGGCGCCATCGCGCCTGCGGCCGCCGCAAGCTGGCTGGAGATCGTACCGCTCGAGCTGCTCGCGCTTGATCGCAGCCGCCTGCTGCACGACAAGTTCGGCCGCGCGCTCGAGGCGGAACCGCGCCGTCCCGTCGAGATCGCCGTGGAAAAACAGGCCACGTTCGGCCAGGCCATGCTGCGTGTCATGTCGCATTTCCTGCATGGAGCAGCCGCTCGCTGACTGTTACGTTTTGGGTCGCCCCCCCCTAGTACTTTAGGGTTAGGCGCTGCCTGTTTCCACAACCTTCTGTTAAGGGATTGCGGGTAAGGATTGGGCTCAGCGATTTCATAAAGAAGCCCTTTGATGCACTCGTTCCAGCCCGCTCAGACGCACCGACCTGCGCCGCGCCCAGAACAGGGAGTGTTTCAGCGCGTGCCCATCAATATGCAGGGCCGCCTGATGCTTGCGAGCTACGAAGAATTCGAATGCATGGTGATCGATATGTCGCCCGGCGACATGTATGTCACCTGCGCCGGCCGCCCGCGCGCCAATGAACGTGTCGTCGCCTATATCGACCACCTCGGCCGCGTCGAAGGTCATGTGCAGACAGTCGACATGCGTGGCTTCACGATGTCGATCAACGCCACCGAACGCAAGCGCGAGAAGCTCGCCGCCCAGCTCACCTGGCTTGCCAACAAGCACGAGCTCGGTCTGCCGGAAGATCGCCGTCACGATCGTCTGACCCCGCGCGAGACCAAGACCGAACTCACGCTGGAGGACGGCACGCGCTACATGTGCCGCATCATGGACCTTTCGCTTTCCGGCGCCGCCGTCGATGTCGAAGTGCGCCCGACGCTCGGCACGCCCGTTCGTCTCGGCAACATGCGCGGTCGCGTCGTTCGTCATTTCTCGGAAGGCGTTGCGATCGAATTCCTGTCGGTCCAGTCGCGCGAGACGCTCCGCGAATTTCTCTAGAGCAATTCCAGAAAAAGTGCGCATCGGTTTTTCGTCCGGAATTGTGCCAAACCAAAAAGCAATTCCAGAAAAAGTGCGCAGCGGTTTTTCGTCCGGTTTCGGCCTGTCAGTCTATGCGGCACGGATGCCTTGGAACTCCACATCCGTCATCTATCCGTCACAGATTTGAAGGATACAGCGCGCCTCAACCAAGGCACGGTCATGTCAGTCCTCTTTCCCGAAATCGAACCGCATGAACACGGCTTGCTCGACACCGGCGACGGCAACCTCGTCTATTGGGAAGCTTGCGGCAATCCGTCCGGCAAGCCCGCGCTCGTCCTGCATGGCGGACCGGGGTCCGGCTGCTCGACAACGGCACGGCGCTATTTCGATCCTTCGGTCTACCGCATCATCCTCTTCGATCAGCGCAATTGCGGACGTAGTCTGCCGAACGCCGCCGACGCCGCAACTGACCTCTCGCGAAACACGACTGCCCACCTCATCGAGGACATAGAGCAGCTGCGCAGCCTCTTCGGCGTGGAAAAGTGGACGATCTTCGGAAATTCCTGGGGCTCGACGCTGGCGCTCGCCTATGCGCAAACCTACCCCGCCCATGTCAACGGCATCGTCATTTCGGGCGTTACGACGACGCGCCGCTCCGAAATCGACTGGCTCTATCGCGGCATGGCGCCGCTCTTCCCCGAGGAATGGCACAGGTTCGGCGAGGCGCTGCCGCCGGCGTTGCGTAGCCGCGATCGGGTGAGCGCCTACCATCAACTGCTCAATCATCCCGAGGAACAGGTGAGGCTGCAGGCCGCGCACGACTGGCATGAATGGGAAGCTGCCACGATCCTGCTTGCCGACCCCGCTGGCCTGCCCCGGCGCTGGTCCGATCCGCTCTATCGTCTGGCACGTGCCCGTATCATCACGCACTATTTCCTCGAGGGCGCCTGGCTCGAGGACGGCATACTCCTGAAGAATGCCGGGCATCTCGCAGGCATTCCTGGCGTCCTGATCCACGGACGTTTCGACATAGAGGCACCACTTGTCACCGCATGGGAACTTGCCCGCGCATGGCCCGGCGTCGAACTCGTGGTGTTGCCGAAGGCCGCCCATTCCACCGAAAACGCTGATATTGCCGCCGCGATCGTGGCTGCGACGAACAGGTTTCGTGATCTCTGACGAAATTATTTTTTCGCCGGCACATCCGGACATGAGTCGGAATCGGCTTTTGCAGAAGCGATTCAGCCCATTTGTGAGCTGCGGCCGGATTTGCCCCAACTACGGTTCTCGCCATAGGCCGCCGCAGAAATTTGTCCGGCTTACCAGATCTCGTTAACGACCTGCCCGGTTTTCGGTCATTTCCGGTCCAAAAGTCTTTTTCCCAAACCTTCAATTTTAATCGAATTTGCGACGAATGCGTCTTTAATTTTAGTCGTATTCGAGATGGATTTGATTCAACTTCGCTGCGTATTTGAATCAACTAAGCCATTAATTTGATTGCGTAATTTTGCGTGAGATAAAAACGTCCGTGTCATTGTCGTCCTCATAACGGGGAGACGATAATGTCAATTCGAAATCTACTGAAGAGCGGCCTTCTGGCCGTCGGCATGATAGCGGCAATGGCGGGCGCAGGACAGGCATCACCCGCCAGCATGACGCTTGCAGGAAATGCGAGCCCGCCAATCGGGCACTATGAATTCTGTCAGGCCAATCCGAAAGAATGCGCCTATGCCGGCGGCGATGCCGGCCCTGCGATCCTTACCGAGGATCGCTGGAAAAAGATCCTTGAGATCAACTATACCGTCAATTCCACCATCCAGCCGATGACGGACATGGAGATCTATGGTGTCGAGGAGCGCTGGGCCTATCCGAAGACCGCTGGCGACTGTGAGGACTTCGCGCTCCTGAAGCGCAAGATGCTGATCGACGCCGGCTTCTCTCCGTCCGATACGCTGATGACCGTCGTGCTGCAGCCGAATGGTGAGGGCCATGCCGTGCTGACGGTGCGTACCGACCACGGCGACTTCATTCTCGACAACATGCGCAACAAGGTGCTGCTGTGGTCGGATACCGAATACACCTACCTGAAGCGCCAGTCCGCCGATGATCCGGCCCGCTGGACGAAGCTGCAGGACGGCCGCGCCGTCGCAGTCGGTAGCGTGAAGTAACAGGCGTACCGGCTCCGGTCAGTCCCCCGCATCCCCGTCCCGACCGGCGCCCAGAGCCGTTCCCGCTGTCCCGGGAACGGCTCGCTTCTTTTGTAGCGCATCCCTTTGGTTGAGTTAACGACCCGTTAACTCCCGCTATTCCATCATCTCCCCGAGATTCATCACCGGCACCGACGACTCGCGTTCTTCTTACGGCGGCCCGATATCCGAGGACGACGATGAGCCAATCCGCCGTGGGCCATCCTGCCGAGCAACCCCTTCTCTCGACCCGGTTCCTGGTCCGTGTCACCGCGACGATTGCGGTTCTGGCGCTGCTGACGGTTGCGATCAGCATTGCCGGTCGCTGGTTCGGCCGTCACATCTCGCTTGCCGGCAATACGGAAAACACCGATGGGATCACACTCACAATCGGCCGCGATACGATCGGCCTGCCCGCCAACACGATTCGCTTCCCCAGCGAACGGCATGACGGCGCCGCCGAACGGGTCGATCTTTACCTCACCTGGCCGGAAATGCAGGGCTACAGCAAGGAAACGCGCCAGCGTTTCGACGACATCGCCCAATCGTCAGGCCTGATTTTCCTGCAGATCACGCAAGGCACGATGTCACGGGATATGTCGGGCCGGTTGGAACCGATCTATTCGCATCTGATGGATGGCGCCGCCGAACCCTTCTCGCATGGCTTGACGCTGCACCGCCTGCGGGCCGATGCCGGCTACAACGGTGAGATATTGTTGACCGCATCGCGTGAAGGGGCTGCAGATTATGTGGTTCGCTGTGTCTTGCCCTCGTCTGCCGAGGTCGCGACCAGCGGCGATTGCCAGCGCGATATCAAGGTCGGCAAAGATTTAAGTGTGCTTTACCGGTTCTCAAGTCGTCATTTGGCCGACTGGGACCATATTGATGCCGCGATCAGGACCTTTGTGGAAACCCGGCTTGTGAGCCGGTCTGCAACACCCCGCTAAAATCCCGGCAAATGTCTGAAGAAACGATTCATCATAAACGGATTGGTAACGCTGAACCGGTAGTTTTCCAAGACAGCCGGTTACGCAGTAGGGGGTGCGTGGCCCGCCAAACATCCGAAATGCAAGCGAAGAGTGGAATAGTGTCAAGGTCAATTTCCTCCGTATCATCGCCGTGGTCTGCCGGTTTCCTCGCAAAGGTGCTGACGATCCTTTCGATGGCTATCGCGATCGTCGCGGTCGACTCGGTCAATGCCGAAGCGGAAGCTGCAAATCCGAAATATGCCGGCATCGTCGTCGATGCCCGGACGGGAAATGTTCTCTACAGCGAGAATGCTGACCGTCTGCAGTATCCGGCGTCGCTCACGAAGATGATGACGCTCTACATGACCTTCGAGGCACTTGAGCAAGGCCGTATCCGCCTCGATACGCCCGTCCCCTTCTCTGCTCACGCATCCGCTCAGGCGCCGACCAAGCTCGGTGTGCGCGCCGGCGGCACGATTACTGTCGAACAGGGTATCCTCGGTCTCGTGACGTTGTCTGCCAATGACGCGGCGACCGCGCTCGGTGAAATGCTCGGCGGCTCGGAAGATCGTTTCGCCCAGATGATGACGGCCAAGGCGCATGCGCTCGGCATGACGCGCACGACCTATCGCAATGCCAATGGCCTGCCGAATACCGCGCAGATGACGACGGCCCGCGATCAGGCTCGCCTCGGCATCGCTCTTCGGCAGCATTTCCCGCAATATTACGGCTATTTCAATACGCGCGCCTTCAAGTTCGGCAATCGCGTCATTCGCAGCCATAACCGCCTCGTCGGCTCCGTCCGTGGCGTCGATGGCATCAAGACCGGTTATACCCGCGCTGCCGGCTTCAATCTGGTCAGTTCCCTGCAGGTCGACGGCAAGTCGATCGTCGGCGTGGTTCTCGGCGGTGCCTCCACCCCCGCCCGCGACTCGCAGATGCGCAGGCTGCTCGATGCCTATCTGCCAAAGGCCGCCGCCAGCGGCGGCACGCTCGTCGCCCAGTCGAAGCAGATGCCCGAGATGATCGAAACGCCCGCTCCGGTTTCTCCTGCCAAAGTTGCGCAGGTCGCGGAAAAGAAAACAATCCCGGCCAATCAGCCGCCAGTCGCGGCAGCCGCTGCCGATCTCGGTCTGCCGCACAAGGGGCCGCTTCCGGATAGCCGTTATCAGACTGCAGGGACCGAAGTTGCCTATGCGGAAACCGCCGCACCGAAGACAGGCAATCCCTTGCTGGCGCAGCCGATGCCGTCTCCGACCAAGGTAAAGACCGTCGCGATCAAGCAGCAGCAGGCCTCCGCCGCCGTCCCGACGCCGGCAGCTGCCTATGTGCCGCCGGAACAGGGTGACACCTCTGTCGACGAATTGACGACGGCCTCCACCAAGGTCGCCCCTGCAAAGGACGTTGCCGCCAAGGAAGTGCCGCAGCCGTCCGGCTGGGTCGTCCAGATCGGTGTCTCCTCCAGCCGGGAAATGGCGATGGACCTTCTAGCAAGCGCCAAGGCCAAGGGTGGCAAGGCGCTGAACTCCGCCAAGCCTTTCGCCGTCGCCTATGCCAGCGGAGCCGATCAGGTCTACCGCGCCCGCTTCGGCGGTTTCGACGACCAGCGTGATGCCGTCAATGCCTGCAAGGCCCTCAAGAAGGCCGGCGTGAAGTGCTGGGCGGCGGCACAATGAGATATCTGGCGCTGCCTGTGACTGACTTGGCGGCGCTCCCGCCTGCCGGCTGCGATGTTCGCGCCGCCGGCAGTCTATCCTAGTCGATTTGTATTGCGTACGGGGAAGATGATGTCGATCAACGAGAATGTACCAAATGCGCCTGCAGGGCGCCGGGCGGTCAACAAGGGACGCTCCGGCCTGCACCCGCTGCACGAGGCAGCACTCCGCCTCGCCGAAATCGGCCTGCAGCGCCCGAAGGCGAAATCGCCGAAGACCCGTGATCTCATCAACCTGTTGCTATGCCACGGCGCGCGCGCCTGGCGCTACTCGCAGCCGGAGGCGCATATTCACCTGCACATCACCTCGCCCGACGGTAATTCGCCGGTCGTGCTGCGCTTGCGGTAGGAGCAATTCCACCAAGGGTGTGCAGCGTTTTACATCCGGAACCGCTAGGGACGAGAAACCTTACAGCAATCCGAGTTCCGAAAGCTCGCGGCGCAGATCCGCGGGCATTTCCGCAATGCCGGCGCCGAGACTGTGGAGATCGCGCGGCACGTCCTCATCGGGATAATAACGCCAGCCCTGGAAGGCACGCTTCGGCTGAACCGAGGTTTCGATCACTTCGGGCCCGAGGACGAGATGGCAGCGTCCAATGCCCTCACCGTCGGTAAACGTCTGAACGTCCAGGATTTTCTGCCGCGCCTGAACCTGCCCCTTGATTACCCAATAGAGGGAGCCGCCGTCGAGCAGCTCGTCCACGCGCTTCGGTACCATGCGGGTCGTATGGACCGAGTGCGGTTCCAGTCCGGCGGCAATGGCGCGTAGCGAACGCTCGGCCACCCATTCGCGCAGGTCTTCGATCGAGTCGCAGCCGACGCAGAGCTTGATGAGATTTAGTGCCATGCTGCCGTTGAAATCCTTTTGGCCGGCAGCGTCAAGCGGCTAACGCAAGTCGAGCAAAAGTGTGCAGCGGTTTTGCGTCAACGACATGCGTGAAACAAAGCAAGTCGAGCTAAAGTGTGCAACGGTTTTGCGCCAGCGAGATGCCTAAAACAGCCTTAAACGTCCGCAAGCTCAGCATTCGACGACATTGACGGCAAGGCCCCCTGTCGAGGTCTCCTTGTATTTCTCGCTCATGTCGTTGCCGGTCTGGCGCATGGTCTCGATACAGGCATCGAGCGGCACGAAATGCTGGCCATCGCCCTTCACTGCGAGCGATGCGGCTGTGACCGCCTTAACCGCACCCAGCGCATTGCGTTCGATACAGGGCACCTGCACGAGGCCGCCGACTGGATCGCAGGTCATGCCGAGATGGTGTTCGAGCGCGATCTCGGCGGCATTTTCGATCTGTGCCGGCGTGCCGCCCATGACGGCTGCGAGGCCAGCGGCTGCCATGGCGGCAGCCGAGCCGACCTCGCCCTGACAGCCGACTTCCGCGCCCGAGATCGAGGCATTGTGCTTGATGATGCCGCCGATCGCCGCTGCGGTCAGCAGATAGTCATGGATCCCCTTCCGGTCCCAATCCTCGTGGAAATGCTCGTAGTAGCGGATCGTTGCCGGAATGACGCCGGCCGCGCCATTGGTCGGCGCCGTCACGACGCGCCCGCCTGCGGCATTCTCCTCGTTGACCGCCATCGCATAGACGCTCAGCCAGTCGTTGGCGAGCAGCGGATTGACCCGGTTGCTGCGCCATTCTTCCTGCAGCTTGTCGTGAATATGCTTGGCCCGGCGCCGGACGTTGAGGCCGCCGGGCATGATGCCCTCGACCTTCAGCCCGCGCTCGATGCAGGAGCGCATTGCTTCCCAGATGCGGTCGAGACCGGTATCCAGTTCTTCACGGCTGCGCTGGCTTTCCTCATTGGCGCGCTTCATCTGCGCAATCGACAGGCCGGAGCGCTCGGCCATATCAAGCATCTGCTTGGCGCTGGCGAAGGGGTAAGGCACCTTGTAATTGCCTTGTTGCGCCTTCTTGCGCGCCCGCATCTGTTCGAGCTCCGTATCGGTGACGACGAAGCCGCCGCCGACGGAATAATAGATGCGCTTGACGAGAAGCCGTCCGTCCTTGTCATAGGCGGAGAAACTCATGCCGTTGGCGTGGCCTGGCAGCGGCTGCTTCTTGTCGAAAATCAGATCCGTCTTCGGCTGAAACTGGTAGCCCGGGTGGCCTTCCGGCGTGATCCGGCCGCTCTTTTCCACGCCATCGATAGTGGCGTCCATATGATCCGGGTCGACCTTGTCGGGCGCCTCGCCCATCAGGCCGAGGATGACCGCCCTGCCCGTACCATGGCCGATGCCCGTATGGGCGAGCGAACCGTGCAGGCTGACCTTGATGGCGGCCACCTGAGCGCCGATGGAAGGACGCGGCCATTCATCGGACAAGATAAGGTCGAGGAACCGGTTGGCAGCCGTCATCGGTCCCATCGTATGCGAGCTCGACGGGCCGACACCGATCTTGAACACATCGAATACCGAAAGAAACATGGAGGCGCCTTCTAAAATTCACGATGCAGACTATGCGAGCCCGGCTCGACATCCGCGTGGCGGACCGACATCGCCTTGAACCGGTGCGACATCAGGCCGGACACTAATTGGAAGCTGGCTATCTTGCCAGTAATTCTCGTCTTGCCGGTCATTGCAGCATTGAAATGCATCTGTAGAGTGG
Source organism: Rhizobium sp. 05N49 (assembly GCF_056396805.1). Taxonomy (NCBI): domain Bacteria; kingdom Pseudomonadati; phylum Pseudomonadota; class Alphaproteobacteria; order Hyphomicrobiales; family Rhizobiaceae; genus Rhizobium; species Rhizobium sp. 05N49. Next base: position 194,627 of record NZ_JBFTME010000006.1, on the reverse strand, counting down.
CCGCATTTATACGGGAACTGACTCGCTGATGATGACGACGGCGGATTATATCGCGCTTGGCTTCTTTCTCTGTATCTGGATGGGCTATTCCTGGCTGCTGCGCGGCCAGACTTTCTTCGGGCGCACGAGCCTGACCCATGCCATGGCGGAGCGGCGGCGTGAATGGATATATAATTCCCTGCGCCGTGATTTGAAGATGATCGACACCCAGATCATGGCCGGGTTGCAGAACGGCACGGCCTTTTTTGCCTCGACCTCCATTTTTGCCATCGGCAGCTGTTTTGCGCTTCTCGGCGCAACGGAAAAGGTCGATGCAGTCTTTGCCGACTTGCCTTTCGTCTTTCATAGCGGCCATGCCGTCTTCGAAATGAAGGTCGGCGGCCTTGCTGCCTTGTTCGGCTATGCCTTCTTCAAGTTCGGCTGGTCTTACCGTCTCTTCAATTATTGCACCATCCTGTTCGGCTCCATGCCCATGATGCACGATACCGACAAGGATATCATTGCCGCCGAGCGCGCCGCCGAACGCGTCATCCGCATGAACGTCCTTGCCGGCAGYCACTTCAACGAGGGGCTGAGGGCTATCTTCCTGTCGATCGGCTACCTCGGTTGGTTCATCAATCCCTATGTCTTCATGGGAACGACATCGATTGTCGTCTTCGTGCTCACCCGCCGGCAGTTCTTTTCGGCAGAACGGCTGGCGATCATGGAGCAGCAAGTGCCACCAAATCTCCATCTTTCTCCTGTTCTGCCCAATACGCCTTCACCGACTGACGGCGACGAATTGTCCGGGAGATTGTGAATGACATTGCCGGCAACGGAAGCGGCGCCTTATGCAAAACCGCCGCGCATCGGCCTTGTGGACACGGCGCGGGGTGCGGCGCTCATTGCGATGGCCACCTATCATTTCAGCTGGGATCTCGAATTCATGGGCTATCTGCAGCCTGGAACGGCCGAGACCGGCTGGCTGAAGATTTATGCCCGGGCGATCGCCGCCACCTTCCTCTTCATCGTGGGTGTCAGCCTCGTGCTCGCCAGCCGGCCGGACATTCGCTGGCCCTCCTTCTGGAAGCGTTTTGGCATGATCGCCGCTGCGGCCGTGCTCATATCGGCGGCGACCGCCTATCTTGTGCCCGGGGAATGGATTTACTTCGGCATCCTGCATTCCATTGCGGTTCTGAGCCTCATCGGCGTGGTCTTCCTGCGCCTGCCCTTGCCTTTGACGCTGCTGGTCACGCTGGCACTGCTAGTCGGCTGGATTGCTGATATTTTCGTGATGCCAGGCGTGCTCGGTTCGCACCTGTTCGATCCGAAATATCTTGCCTGGCTCGGCTTTGCGGCCACGCCCGATCGCTCCAATGATTTTGTGCCGCTCTTCCCCTGGGCGACACCCTTCTTCCTCGGCATGAGCCTTGCGCGCCTTGCCTTCCGGACGAACCTGCCGCAGCAGCTGGCGGCGTTAGGCACAGGCGGCACATGGCTTGCGCGCCTCGGCCGCCACAGCCTCGCCTTTTACCTCATTCATCAGCCGGTGCTGATCGCGATCGCTTACGGTCTGACATTCATCATCGCGCCGCCGAAGCCCGATCCGGTCGCGACCTATCTGCGCCAGTGCAACACGTCCTGCACGGTCGAACAGGGTGAAGCGGTCTGCCGCAGCTTCTGCCAGTGCACGCTCGAGCAGCTGCAGGCGCAGCAGCTCTTCACGCTATTTCAGGCAGGTCAGGTCAAAGCCGACGATGAGAGGATCATGGCGCTTGCCGGCCAGTGCAGCGCCCAAATCGAGCCCGAGCTGCAGCCCGAGCCCCAACAGTGATCAAGCAATGATCAGGTGGTGACGCCGATTTCGGCGAGGCGGCCGAGGCAGGCCTCTTCGATATTGTCGAGCTCGGTGATCGTTTCATCGATATCCTTACGCTTCTGGCGCAGGTCTTCACGCTTTTCGTCCACGCGTTTCATCAAGAGCTTGAGCTGGCCGAGCTCGCCCGGCGGCTCCTTGTAGACCTGGATGATTTCGCGGATCTCGGCAATGGTGAAGCCGATGCGCCGGCCCCGCAGGATTTCCTGGATGAGGCGCCGGTCGGCAGGTCGAAACAGGCGCGTGCGTCCGCGACGTTCCGGATGGATCAATCCCTCATCTTCATAGAAGCGAAGCGTGCGCGTCGACACTCCGAATTCGCGCGTCAGCTCCGTTATGGTATAGTATTTGTTCACTAGCATCTCATCCCCGTCATCGACCTGACATATTATTGACTTTTACGTAATAGTCAATTTCGGCGGGTTTCAGATGCCGAACCACCACGTCGCGAGGCCGAGGAAGGCGAAGAAGCCAGTGCAGTCGGTAACGGTCGTGACGAAAACGGATGAAGCGATCGCCGGGTCGGCCCCCATCTTGTCGAGAAGCAGCGGCAGCAGGATGCCGGCAAGCGCCGCCGCCATCAGATTGATGATCATGGCTGCGCCGATGACGGCGCCGAGCTGGTAGTTGTGGAACCAGGTGCCGGCGATGGCGCCGAGCAGGATGGCGAAGAGAATGCCGTTCAGAATGCCGACGCCCGCTTCTCTTCGGATGATGCGCCCCGCATTATATATATCGAGATCGCGGGTCGCGAGCGCGCGCACCGTCACGGTCATGGTCTGTGTGCCGGCATTGCCGCCCATGGAGGCAACGATCGGCATCAGCACCGCGAGTGCGATCATCTTCTCGATCGAACCGTCGAACAGGCCGATGACGCTGGCAGACAGCATCGCCGTACCGAGGTTGATCAGCAGCCAGAGGAACCGCGAGCGCACGGTCGAGATCACATTGTCGGACAGTTCTTCGTCGCCGACACCGCCGAGGCGCTTGATATCCTCGTCCGCTTCTTCATGGATCACGTCGACCACGTCGTCGATGGTGAGCACGCCGACGAGGCGTTCGTTCTCGTCGACGACGGCAGCCGAAAGAAGGTCATACTGTTCGAAGAGCTGGGCCGCCTCTTCCTGGTCCATCTCGGCCGGAATCGGATGGTTCGTCTCCCGCATGATGGCTTCGATCTTTGACTGCCGCTTGGTGCGCAGGATCTGGTCGAGATCGACGGCGCCGAGCAGCTTGAAGGTCGGGTCGATCACGAAGATCTGCGAAAAGGAATAGGGCAGATCCTCTTCGTCGCGCATGTAGTCGATCGTCTGCCCGACAGTCCAGAATGGCGGCACGGCGACGAATTCCGTCTGCATGCGTCGGCCGGCGGAGCTTTCAGGGTAATCAAGCGCGCGCCGAAGGCGAACCCGCTCCGTGAATGGCAGTTGCGCGAGAATCTCTTCGCGGTCTTCCTGGTCGAGATCTTCGAGAATGTAGACGGCGTCGTCGGAATCCAGTTCGCCGATCGCTGCGGCAATCTGTTCGTTCGGCATCTGATCGACGATTTCGCGGCGGATCGTCTCGTCCACCTCGGTCAGCGCCGTCATGTCGAAATCGTCGCCGAGCAGATGCACCAGTGCCAGACGCTGATCCGGCTGGATCGATTCGAGCAGGTCGCCTATTTCCGATTCGTGGAGGCGCGCGACATTCTGGCGGAGAAACAGCGTGTCGCGATCGGCAATGGCGGCGCCGAGGCGCACGAGGAAATCGCTGCGCACATTGCCGTCTTCATTATAGATATCGACGTCTTCGTCTGCCGGACGTTTGCGATTGCGGTCTTCGGTATCGGTCGTCGTCATATGCCGCCCTCGCATTTCTGTCAGATTTCAACGACTGTCGCGCCGCATTCGAAAATGTCGGCTGAAAATGCATTGTCAACAAGCGGATAAGCGAATTCCGCCCTGCCCTTTTGGTCGCCGGAATGCACATCGACCTGCTAGCTGAAAGCATTTCTGCCGTAAAGCGCAAACCCATGCTTTCTGATGACAATGCCTGTGGCCAGCTATAGTTTCCGCTGCCATTTATCGAAAGGAAGCTCAGCCGTGCCGATCCGCCCGATTCTCCGCTATCCGCATCCCGGCCTGAAGACGGTCTGCACGCCCGTTACCGCGTTCGATTCGGCCCTTTCCGCCCTCGCCGACGATCTGCTACAGACGATGCGCGCGGCACCCGGCGTTGGCATCACCGCTGCCCATATCGGCGTCTTCCAGCGCCTGACGGTGCTGGAACTCGACAAGGCGGACGGCGTGCGCATCTACGCCAATCCGGAGATCACGTGGTTTTCAGATCAGACGATGGTTCATATGGAAGGCAGCGTCTCCATGCCGGGGGCGACGGACGAGGTCACACGGCCGAGCGCGGTTCGTTTCCGCTACCAGGATCTGGATGGCCATCAGCATGAAGAAGAGGCCACCGGCTTCCTCGCCATCTGCATCCAGCATGAGATCGATCAGCTCGACGGCATTTTCTGGCTGCAGCGTCTGTCGCGGCTGAAACGTGACCGGCTGATCAGGAAATGGGAAAAGACGAAAAGCTGAGTCGCGCTATTAAACGCGCGAACCAAGTGCACCCTTCCGACGTTTGCCTTGCAGTGAAACCGGAAGGAGACGGAAATGCCTCGCAACAACGACAAGTCCTCGCTTTCCCGCGAGGAAGACTACCGCGACTTCGAAGAGCGCAATCTGGACGACGGCTGGCCCTACGCGGACGGCAGCGGCGCCAAGGCTGCCGGCAGTGAAAACCGTGCCTACGGCGAAACCTCGGCCAATTTCGACCGCGACCGCAACAGCGGTTTCCGCATCGACGGCACGGACGAGGACGGCAACGAAAACCGCCTGAAGGATTCGCTCGAGTCTGACACGATCGACCGCGACGAAAGCGACGATCTCGAAGCCCGCGTGACCGAGAACCTGGAGAATATCCCCGAGGTCGATATCGACAGTGTGGAAGTTCACGCCGACGGCCATACCGTGACGCTGGAGGGTTCTGTCGAAACGATCGGCATTGCCCGCAAGGTCGAACTTGGCGCCCTGTCGGTAGACGGTGTCCATCATGTCCGCAACCACCTGCACACAACCGGTGTCGATGCCCATATCCCGAACGAGGATTGAGGCGAAAAACACAAAGTCGCCACATTTGAAAACCGGAAAGCGGCCTGCTTTCCGGTTTTGCTGTCTCTAAAATTAAAAATAGTTAATCAATCAAAGATTGCAGGATTGTAATCTTTCGGAAAGCCCTGACATCTCAGGCAATTAACTGTGCCGGCTAAGGTAACGTGCCCGTCAAAAACGTTGACAAATATGTGATTTTGTTCGGACAAAACGCCGCAACAGAGCTGTCATCTTTCTCACAAAATCGCCCAAATTGGAGCGCGAACTTATCTTGCCGAGGGTTGGATTTACGTTGTTGAATTCAACAATAGATTGAGGAGATAGACCCATGCGCATGAAGTTCGCCGCCGCCGCCACCCTGTTCGCCGTCAGCATGGCAAGTGCCGCTTTTGCACAGCCGAAATTTATGGACGACTATTCCAATAATGGTGATGGCCTCTACCAGACGCCGGTCGCGCCGGCGAAGCCTATTCACTACCCGACCCATGTGGCCCCCCCGGCCTATTCCAGCGACTATACGAATGATAGTGACGGCTTCGCACCGGCCGCGATGGCCAAGCCCGCGAAGGTCGACAACACTGCCACCGCCAGCATCAAGCCTCTTCCGGATTGCCACAGCATGGTCGGCCCGAAGGGTTCGCATCAGAAAGGTGCCGATAGCGGCGCAAGCCGCACTGAGGCCTGCCGCGCAATGCACTGACATGATCCGAGAAAGGGCCGGTTTCCGGCCCTTTTCCTTTGCAATTTCAATGCTCCACACGGCGTAATCCACACCTCGGGCAAGCTTTTAAAAAAAACTGTCATATCGCGCTTGTGTCCGTCAGAGGCTTTTGCTACATGCTGCCTCGCCGACGCAAATCGGCCTACCACGATGCGGTCGTGGCGGAATTGGTAGACGCGCAGCGTTGAGGTCGCTGTGGGGCAACCCGTGGAAGTTCGAGTCTTCTCGACCGCACCAAAGAAACCCGCTTCGGCGGGTTTTTTCTTTTTTGGCCAAAGGTTTAGTCTCCGGTCCTGACGGCCTCGCCGCAAGAAGTAGCGCGCGGCGGCCCTTTCCCGCCTATATCGCCCCTGGTGGATATCACAGCAAAGCCAGCCGGCACTTGCTGCAATTCTGGTGCGCAATCTGCCGCTTGACTTCCATCTGGAATTGAGAACATAGATGGAACGCTTAGGGGTTCAGGGGTGTTCCTTTCATGAAAATTATTTCGATCGGCAATTTTTGACGTTTCGCTAGAAGAACTAGCTTCCGCTGATGCCGGTTCCTGCGTGAGGTAACTCACGCTCGCTGGCAATCCAGCCTTTCTCATACATTCGAACGCAAGCCGGACATTTCGGCTTGGCGCTTATTTCGCTTTGCCCGCGCATTGCATCGCGCCTAACCATGGGGGACCGCATGACATCGGAAGATCGCTATAAATACGTCAAGGGCGGCGTAGCACTCGCGATTCTCGGAACCCTCGTTATCGGCCTTTACATCGACTCGCTGTATCACGGCGATACCGAGACGGCGGCCTACAAGACGGTCGATGACTGCCTTAAGGACAACAAGTTCGGTCCTGACGACTGCAAAAGCAGCTTCGCGATCGCTCGCGATGAACATCTGAAAAGCTCCCCCTCCTACGATAAACGCGAGGATTGCGAGGAGGAATTCGGCGACGGCCGTTGTGAGCAGACCTCTTCGGTCCATGCCTCCGGAGGAGGACATTTCAGCCCTTATCTCGGCGGGTATCTCGTTGGTCAGCCCGATAAGAAGGTCAATGGCGTCTACTATCCGGCTGTGCCCGCATCGGCGTTGTACGAGAGCCGCCATGTTCCGGGTTTCGTGGACGCGCGGGGCATTCTGGTCACCAACAAGGTCGGCGGCTTCAAGATGGCCTATCAATCCGCCGCTCACTATAAGCCCGCAGCCCCCACGACGACGCTCGCCCGCTCCGGTTTTGGCGCCCGCCACTTTGCTGCGTCCTGAGGGCTCAAGATGAAGCGCATCGCGACCGGCGAAAGACCTGACTGGGTGCGGAAACTCGAAGACCTCGATTTCACCATCCACCACATGTATGGCGAACTCTATTGGGATGAGCGCAATGCCTACCAATTCACGCTCGCTGAGATCGAGGATGGTCTCGAGGATCCGACCAACGAGATTCTGCAGCTCTGCTACAAAGCAGTCGATCGCATTTGCGCCGATCCCGCATTGATGACGCGCATGGCGATCCCGGCCGAGTTCCACGCCGCCGTCAGCAGGTCCTGGAAATGGTCCGATCGTGATATCTACGGCCGCTTCGACCTGCGTTACGATGGCAAGGGTCCGGCAAAACTCTTCGAATTCAATGCCGATACGCCGACGTCACTCTTCGAAAGCGCTGTCATCCAGTGGGAATGGCTCCAAGACATGAAGCGCCTTGGCCGGTTGAGCGCCGATGCCGACCAGTTCAATTCGATCCACGAGAAGCTCATCGGCGCTTTCCAGTATTTCAAGAATGCCAGCGACAGCGGCGTCTTCCATTTCGGCTGCATCACCGACAATGAGGAAGACTATCTGACGACCAAATATCTCGCCGACGTTGCCTTCCAGGCGGGCTTCGAAGTTGTGGTGCTTGATATGGAAGAGATTGGCATCGATCCCGAGAACTGGTTCACCGATCTCGAAGACCGCCGGATGGAGAATCTCTTCAAGCTCTACCCGCTGGAATTCATGGTGCACGAGGAGTTTGGCGCACATCTCATCTCCACGCCCACAAAGATCCACGAGCCGCTGTGGAAGATGACGCTGTCGAACAAGGGCCTCCTCGCCGTCCTCTGGGAAATGGCGCCCAACCATCCGAACCTGCTGCCCGCCTATTTCGCCGACGATCCGCAGGCGCTGCGTCTGGAAAACGCCGTCAGAAAACCGCTCCTGTCGCGCGAAGGCGCAAATGTCACGCTGACGTCGGGGGAAACGATAATCGCGGTGGATGGCGAATATGGCGCAGAGGGCTACATTGTGCAGGAAACCTGCCTGCTCCCGCAGTTCGGCGAGGATTATGCCGTGATCGGCTCCTGGGTCGTCGCCGGCGAAGCCTGCGGCATCTGCATCCGCGAGGACAAATCGCCTATTACCCAGAACCTCTCCCGTTTCGTCCCGCATTTCATTATGGATTGATTGCACGGGGCTGCATCTCCAGGATGGCTGACCGCCACAAAGAGCGATTGAATCGCTCTTCGCCCAAGTCCATATAGAAGCCCGCGCCCGCCCTCTCCATTTTTGCGGATTGCGCCAAGGACTGCCATGCTACGCACCGATCTCGATTTTTCCATGCTCCCGAAACTCGGCTCACGTCCCGTACGCTGGCGCATCTCAGACGGGCTCGTTCCCTATGAGGAAGCGGTAGAGACGATGGAGCGGGAAGTCGCAGTGATTTCCGAAGGCGGGGACGAGCTCGTCTGGCTGCTGGAACATCCGCCGCTTTATACAGCCGGCACCAGCGCCGACGCGAAGGATCTCGTCCAGCCGGATCGTTTTCCGGTCTTCGCTACCGGTCGTGGTGGCGAATACACCTATCATGGCCCCGGCCAGCGCGTTGCCTATGTCATGCTCGATCTCAAGCGCCGCAGGCAGGATGTGCGCGCCTTCGTGGCAGCGCTCGAAGAGGTCATCATCCGCACGCTCGATTCGATGAATATCCGCGGCGAACGCCGCGAGGATCGTGTCGGCGTCTGGGTCCGACGGCCGGAGAGACCCTTGCTGCCTGACGGCACCATGGCGGAAGACAAGATCGCGGCACTCGGCATCCGTCTGCGCAAATGGGTGACCTTCCACGGCCTGTCGCTGAACGTCGATCCCGATCTCGATCATTTCGGCGGCATCGTGCCCTGCGGCATCTCGGCCTATGGCGTCACCAGCCTCGTCGATCTCGGCCTGCTCGTGACGATGGTCGACGCTGACATCCGCCTGCGCGCCGCCTTCGAAGAGATATTCGGCGAAACCGTCAACGATACAGCACTCTGTCCCTGATTGCCGTCCTTGATTGCCCGGGCTTCCTGTGGTTGATGACATCATCCGCAAGAAGCAGCCGTCATGTCCGAATCTCCCTCCACCCAGAATCCCCTCCGGGGCATGGCCATCATGGCCGGCGCCATGGCCATCCTGCCGACGATGGATGCGATCGCCAAATATATGGCGACCTTTGAGGGCATGTCGCCCGGACAGGTAACCTTCTACCGCTTCTTCTTCCAGCTCGTCTGTACCTTGCCGATCCTTTTCGCCATGTTCGGTACGCAGGCTCTGTCGGCCAAGCGCCCGTGGATGAATCTGCTTCGTGGCGCGCTGCATGGTGCGGCCAGCCTGCTCTTCTTCGTCGCCGTCAAATACATGCCGCTCGCCGATGTCTTCGCCATCTATTTCGTCGAGCCCTTCATGCTGACGGCACTTTCGGCGCTCTTCCTCGGCGACAAGGTCGGCTGGCGGCGTTGGACGGCAATCGTCGTCGGTTTCGGCGGCGCCATGATCGTCATCCAGCCGAGCTACGAGATTTTCGGCCTGAAGGCGCTGCTGCCGGTCTTCTGYGCCTTCCTCTTCTCGCTCTATCTCTTCCTCAACCGCGCCATCGGCGAGGCAGATTCGCCGCTGACGATGCAGACCATGTCCGGTATTGGCGGTACGATCTTCATGGCGGGCGCAATGTTTGTCGGAAACAGCTTCGGCAATGCCGACTTCACGCCCTCCCTGCCGGCCTCCTGGCTCGGCCTCGTCCTGCTGCTGATCCTCGGCACGATTTCGGGCTATGCGCACATGCTGGTTGTTAAGGCTTTCCGGCTCGCGCCACTGTCGCTGCTGGCACCCTTCCAATATTTCGAGATCATTTCGGCAACCATGCTCGGTTATGCCCTCTTCGGCGATTTTCCGAATTTTTCCAAATGGATAGGCATTGCAATTATTGTTGCATCGGGGCTCTTCATCATCTGGCGCGAGCGCGTCCAGGCGCGATCATTAAAATCCGCGTGAAATCCCCAAACTGCAGTTAACCCTTCTTCTTGAGGGATCTTCAATTCGGCACCGATAAAACCATTTCCGGCTTCATGATGAAGTCTGGAGATAAAACATGAGTGAGTTCCGTCTCGCTTTTCCGGCGTGTGTCATCGCCGGGAAGCATCGGCTGACGGCCGAAGACATTGTGCTTTTGCGCAAACACACCTTCCCGGAGGGAATCCGGACTTCCGATCATGTCGTAGTGTTGTTGGCGCTCAATAATTCCTGCCCCGAAAAATGCCCCGAGTGGAACACGTTTTTCATCGAACAGCTGGCAGGCTTCATCGTCGATTACACCTATCCGCAGGGCTCGCTGGACGAGATCAATGTCGCATGGATCATGCGCATGTTCACGACCGACGGCGTCGTCAATTCCGCCCTCGAGCTGGAGCTCATCCTGCATGTCATGGAGCTCAGCGCCCACGTACCCGATGAACTGCGCGCCCTGGTGCTTGATCAGCTCCGTCTGGCGCTCTCAGAGGATCTCGGTGGTTACAAGCTGACCCGCGCCACCGACCGCAAAAGCATCACGCGGCAGGATGTGGATTACCTGATGCGTGTTTTGAGAAACGTCAGCGACGGCGGCGTCATCGGCGTGTCGCCGGTCGAATATGGCGTGCTGCAGCGCATTGATGCGGTAACCCAGCCTGGCGCCAATCATCAGCGCTGGGGCGAGATCATGGCCGCGGTCGAACTCAGGGACTATGCCCAGCCGAGGCGGAGCCGCTGGCTTCGTATTATCGATGAAGAGCCGGTTGCCGCTGCCGCAGTTGCCTGATCTGCCGGTGATTTCTCAGCCCGATTGTGCGTTCCGGCTTTTTATGCGTAAAACTCCGGAGCGCATTTCCTGGGTGGAGACTCGATGTTCAAGAAGATCCTGATCGCGAATCGCGGCGAGATTGCCTGCCGCGTGATCAAAACCGCTCGCCGCATGGGCATTGCCACCGTTGCGGTCTATTCGGATGCGGATCGGGATGCCCTGCATGTCGAAATGGCCGATGAGGCTGTTCATATCGGCCCTGCCCCGGCAGCCGAAAGCTATCTCGTCGCCGACAAGATCATCGCCGCCTGCAAGGAAACCGGTGCCGAAGCCGTGCATCCCGGCTACGGCTTCCTGTCCGAGCGCGCCTCATTCTGCGAGGCCTTGGAAAAGCAGGGCATCGTCTTCATCGGTCCGAAGCCCAAGGCCATCATGGCGATGGGCGACAAGATCGAATCGAAGAAATTCGCCAATGCCGCCAAGGTTTCCACCGTTCCCGGCTATCTCGGCGTCATCGAGGATCCGGCGCACGCTGAAAAGATCGCCGCCGAGATCGGCTATCCCGTGATGATAAAGGCGTCGGCCGGCGGCGGTGGCAAGGGCATGCGCATTGCATGGACGCAAGCGGAAGTACGCGATGGTTTCGACCGCGCCCGCTCGGAAGCCAAGAGTTCCTTCGGCGACGACCGCGTCTTCATCGAGAAATATGTCGTCGATCCGCGCCATATCGAAATCCAGGTTCTGGCCGATGCGCATGGCAACGTCGTCTATCTCGGCGAGCGCGAATGCTCCATCCAGCGCCGGAACCAGAAGGTCGCCGAAGAAGCGCCCTCGCCTTTCCTCGACGAGAAGACCCGCGCTGCCATGGGCGAGCAGTCTGTGGCGCTGGCCAAGGCCGTCGATTACCAGAGTGCCGGCACGGTGGAATTCATTGTCGACCGCGACCGCAATTTCTATTTCCTGGAAATGAATACCCGTCTGCAGGTCGAGCATCCTGTGACGGAGCTGGTGACCGGCATCGATCTCGTCGAGCAGATGATCCGCGTTGCTGCCGGGGAAAAGCTGCCCTTCGCGCAGAAGGATATCAAGCTCAACGGCTGGGCGGTGGAAAGCCGCCTCTATGCCGAAGATCCCTACCGCAACTTCCTGCCCTCGATCGGCCGCCTGACGCGCTACCGCCCGCCGGCGGAAGGCCGCACCGGCGACGTCATCATCCGCAATGATACCGGCGTTTTCGAAGGCGCCGAAATCTCCATGTACTACGACCCGATGATCGCCAAGCTCTGCACCTGGGCGCCGAGCCGCCTGCAGGCGGTGGAAGCCATGGGACAGGCGCTGGATGCTTTCGTGGTCGACGGCATCGAGCACAATGTTCCCTTCCTCGCAGCCCTCATGAAACACCCGCGCTGGCGCGAAGGCCGCCTCTCCACCGGCTTCATTGCCGAGGAATATCCCGAGGGATTTGCGCCGATGGCGCCAGATGCGGCGGAAGAGGCAGCCCTTGCCGCCATCGCGCTTTCCGTTTCCCTGAGCGAGGCCGGGCGCCGCGAAGGTTTTGCCGATCGTCTGCGGCAGGCAAGYGGCCCGTTGCGCGAAGAATGGGTCGTCAAGCTCGGCGGAAATTACGTGCCGGTGAAACTGGTCGATGGCCTCGTCACCATCCCCTTCGAGATGGAAATGGAGGTTGCCGGCCGCACCGAAACCGTTGTCACCGATTGGCGACCGGGCGAGCCGGTCTGGCATGGCAGGATTGCCAGCCGCCCGGTAACCGCGCAGATCCGACCGATCCTCAATGGCCTGCGCATCGACTGGCAGGGTCTATCGGTCAAGGCGCGCGTCTTCACGCCTCGCCATGCCGAGCTCGACCGCCTGATGCCGGTCAAGCTGCCGCCGGATACGTCCAAGCTCCTGCTCTGCCCCATGCCCGGCCTCGTCGTCTCGATTGCCGTCGCCGAGGGCCAGGAGGTCAAGGCTGGGGAGACGCTTGCCGTCGTCGAAGCCATGAAGATGGAAAATGTGCTGCGCGCCGAGCGCGATCTCGTCGTCGGCAAGATCAAGGCTGCGCCCGGCGAGAGCCTCGCTGTCGATGCCGTCATCATGGAATTCGCCTGAAGCATCGACCACGATTTCCGGATGGCCCTCTAAGCCTTTTTTGTGCTTGAGCCACCCTTGCCGAGCGTGCAAGAGTCCGCCACGCAAATCACGAGGAGATCGAAGATGGATGTTCGCGCCGCCGTTGCCGTTCAGGCAGGAAAACCCCTTGAGGTCATGACCGTTCAGCTCGAAGGCCCGAAGGCCGGCGAAGTGCTGATCGAGGTCAAGGCGACGGGCATCTGCCACACCGATGATTTTACCCTGTCAGGCGCCGATCCGGAAGGTCTCTTCCCGGCGATCCTTGGCCACGAAGGCGCGGGCATCGTTGTCGATGTCGGCCCCGGCGTCACATCGCTCAAGAAGGGCGATCACGTTATCCCGCTCTACACGCCGGAATGCCGTGAGTGCTACTCCTGCACCTCGCGCAAGACCAATCTCTGCACCTCGATTCGCGCAACCCAGGGCCAGGGCGTGATGCCGGACGGCACCTCGCGCTTCTCGATCGGCAAGGACAAGATCCACCACTATATGGGCTGCTCCACCTTCGCGAACTTCACCGTTCTGCCGGAGATCGCGCTGGCGAAGATCAATCCCGACGCTCCCTTCGACAAGGTCTGCTATATCGGCTGCGGTGTGACGACGGGCATCGGCGCCGTCATCAACACGGCCAAAGTCGAGATGGGTGCAACCGCCATCGTCTTCGGTCTCGGCGGTATCGGCCTCAATGTTCTTCAGGGCCTGCGTCTTGCCGGTGCCGACATGATCATCGGCGTCGATATCAATCCCGACCGCAAGGCATGGGGCGAGAAGTTCGGCATGACGCATTTCGTCAACCCGAAGGAGGTCGGCGATGACATCGTGCCCCATCTCGTCAACATGACGAAGCGCCATGGCGACCTGATCGGCGGCGCCGATTACACCTTCGATTGCACCGGCAACACCAAGGTCATGCGCCAGGCGCTGGAAGCCAGCCACCGCGGCTGGGGCAAGTCCGTCATCATCGGCGTTGCCGGCGCCGGCCAGGAGATCTCGACGCGTCCCTTCCAGCTCGTCACCGGCCGCAACTGGATGGGCACGGCCTTCGGCGGCGCCCGTGGCCGCACAGACGTGCCGAAGATCGTCGACTGGTACATGGAAGGCAAGATCCAGATCGACCCGATGATCACCCACACCATGCCGCTCGAAGACATCAACAAGGGCTTCGATCTCATGCACAAGGGTGAGAGCATCCGCGGCGTCGTGGTTTACTAGTCGTCCATGGATCTGCTGAAGAACTGGAAATTGAAATTGAGATACGGAAAGCTGAAAACGGCTTTCCGCCATTTCACGGTTATCGCCGACGGAGAAATCGCCGAGGCCAATCCGGATTTCGAGACCACCTTCGGCATGGCCGCCTTCTTTACTATCAAAGCGTGGGCTACCGACGGCGACGAAGCCACGGATATGGTCGTCAGCATAGGAAGACACGTCGGTTTCAATGCCACCGGCCGCATTTATCTTTACTCGACTGATCCGCAGCAGCCTCCGCAAGACAAGCCATTTGCTTACKACTTGGATTTTCACCAATATAAGCGTGGCGACGACGATGTAGAGGAAGATCCACCTCTACCAGATAGCGGCATTCATTGATTTATCTTGTCGAGAGCCGCCGCGCCATCCTTGCGAAATATCTATGAGGGCTCTGTGCTCATGTGTTCCATTATATCTATCTCTACTGGGGTTTTGTATCGATGACTGCGCCTAGCTACACAGTCGATCTCAAGGGTCTCGATGAGCTCTCCGCGCGAGAGCTCTACGACCTCCTGCGGATGCGTGTGGATGTCTTCGTCGTCGAGCAGAACTGCCCCTATCCGGAACTGGACGGCAAGGATATCGACGCCTTGCATCTGCGGCTCATGGAGGGCGGCGAACTGCTCGGCTCGACACGGCTCTTGAAGCCCTACGGTGCGCAAGATCCGGCAAAGGTCGGCCGCGTCGTCGTCTCTCCCGCTCATCGCGGCAAGCGACTTGGCGATGCGCTGATGAGCGAATCGATCGCGGCCTGCGAAAGGCTTTATCCGGCAAATCCGATTGCCCTCTCCGCGCAGGCGCATTTGAGCCGCTTCTATGAATCCTTCGGTTTCGTGAAAACCTCGGAGGAATATCTCGAAGACGGCATTCCCCATATCGATATGGTCCGTCCGCTGGCCACAGAGCCCGCTTGAGGATATCGCCATGATCTATGTTGATGCCGATGCCTGCCCCGTCAAACCCGAAATCCTGAAAGTGGCCGAACGCCTCGGAATGGAAGTGACCTTCGTCGCCAATTCGGGCCTGCGCCCGTCCCGCGACCCGATGGTGCGCAACGTCATCGTCTCCAACGCCTTCGACGCTGCCGACAACTGGATTGCCGACAATACCGGCCCGACAGATGTCGTCGTCACCGCCGATGTGCCGCTTGCGGTCCGCTGTGTCGCCAAGGGCTCCTTCGTGACCGGTCCGACGGGCCGTGTCTTCGACGAAACGAATATCGGCATGGCAAGCGCCATGCGCGATCTCGGCGCGCATCTGCGTGAAACCGGTGAGAGCAAGGGCTACAACTCCGTCTTCAGCCCCAAGGACCGGTCGCGTTTTCTCGAAACGTTCGATCGTCTTTGCCGCCGCGCCAAGAACGCCTGACTTCATTCTCCGGGCGCTGGAATCGGGTGGCATGGCAGCTATGCCAATTCCTAGCTTGAAGTCAGCCGTTCCCTCGTCCATATGAAGTGCGACGCAGACGACTGCGGCGCTCGGGTCTGCCCGGGTCGCAAAAGTCGCGGGGACGGCCTCGCTCTTGATATGGAGAGTATGATGGCCTGGTTCCTGCTTTTTCTCGCTGGCCTTTTTGAATGTGGTTGGGCAATCGGTCTGAAATATACCGATGGCTTCACTCGTCCTATGCCGACCATCCTCACGGTGATTTCGATGGTCATCAGCGTCGTTCTGCTTGGTCTTGCCGTTAAAACCCTGCCGATCGGCACGGCCTACGCGATCTGGACCGGTATCGGCACGGTCGGCACAGTCCTGCTCGGTGTATGGCTTCTGGGCGATGCGGCAAGCGCCTCGCGCCTGATCTGTATTGCCCTTATTGTTGCAGGCATCGCCGGTCTCAAGTTGACGGCCTGAAGGCAATCATCAGAAATAAACAGGGCCGCGGGAAGAAAACCCGTGGCCCAAACCAATGCCCTCAACCCGAAATTCCTTAACCCTCAAGCCTGGCGGCCGAGGGTTTGATTTTACCCGATCTTCTCAGGGGAGTACGATGCCTTCCAGCTTGGTGGCGAAGGCGCTCTCCCCGCATTTAAGCTGTAATTCGTTTCCTTTGCGGCCTTATCCGCAGTTGCCGGAAGTTTCGCGTCCGGATGGGAAACGATTGATCGATGCATCAACAAGACGTCGTATTCTTGACCATCAGCGAGCACGCTCTCGGCGTTTTTCGACGGGCTGCCTCCAAGGAGGTATGCAATGACAACAGCGAATTTGACAATATTTCTGGCCGCGACAGCTGCAGCCCTGGCCAGCATGTCGGATAGAACCGACGCTCATGAGACCGAGAGCGGCTGGACCTACCCACCGGCCTGTTGCAAGTCCGATCAACTACACCGGGATTGTGATGCCATTCCAACGCTGGATGTCAGGCCAGGGCATCGCGGTTTTTCCGTCTTTCTGCGTGCCGGAGATCATCCGCTTGCCACCAGACCGCATCTCTTTTTCATCCCGTACGGGGATGAGATTCCGTCCGGAGACGGTCGTTATCACATCTGTCTTCATCCGACGGAAAACGACGTGAACTGCTTTTTTGCGCCTCCTGGCAATATCTAGACAGACGTCCGAATGTGGAAGCGCCTGCTAGGCGCTTCCACATCCAGGCCGAGGGCTAAGACGTCACGCTGATGCGTTTCGGTTATCGACGGACCATGCACCGGCGCCGGCAAAGAACAGGTAGAGGAAGATGAAGCAGAACAGCACCGCGCCGTCGCCCTGGTTGAGAGCCGGGAAGAAGCTGTGCGGCATATGCGCCATGAAATAGGCGATCGCCATTTCGCCCGACAGCAGGAAGGCTACCGGTCGTGTTGCGAAGCCGATGAGAATGAGGATACCGCCAAAGGTTTCCAGCAATGCCGCAATCAGGAATAAGGTGGACAGCGGACCGTCGCCTTGGGCGGCCGGGAAGCCGAAAAGCTTCATCGTACCGTGCTCGATGAACAGAAGCGCGGTCATGATTCTGAGAGCGGCCAGACCATAGGGGCGGTAGGCAGATAGACGCTCGAAAGTTGACATAAAGACTCTCCTTAAGGGTGTACTGCCGAGCGTTATCGTGTCTCTATCGACGACTGAAGACACAATTTGCTGACAGGCGTTCACAACTTTGACTGTGGATAAACACTTGAATAGGCTATTTTATTCGATCATAGCGGAATGTTGTCGTGCTTCTTCCACGGATTGCTGAGGTCCTTGTTCTTCAACATCTTCAGCCCGCGCGCCAGCCGCCGCCGTGTCGAATGCGGCATGATCACCTCATCGACATAGCCGCGTTCGGCAGCCACGAAAGGTGACAGGAAACGGTCCTCGTACATCTTCGTGTGCGCGGCGATCTTTTCGGGATCGGCGATATCCTTGCGGAAGATGATCTCGACAGCACCCTTGGCGCCCATGACGGCGATCTGCGCCGTCGGCCAGGCATAGTTCAAATCGCCGCGCAGATGCTTGGATGCCATCACGTCGTAGGCACCGCCGAAGGCCTTGCGGGTAATGACCGTCAGCTTCGGAACCGTTGCCTCCGCATAGGCAAAAAGCAGCTTGGCGCCGTGCTTGATGAGCCCGCCATATTCCTGTGCCGTGCCCGGCAGGAAACCCGGTACGTCGACGAAAGTGACGATCGGAATGTTGAAGCAGTCGCAGAAGCGCACGAAGCGCGCCGCCTTGCGCGAGGCGTCGCTGTCGAGCACGCCGGCAAGCACCATCGGCTGATTGGCGACGAAGCCGACCGTCGAACCCTCGATACGCCCGAAACCGCAGACGATATTCTTGGCAAAGCTCGCCTGGATCTCGAAAAAATCCCCCTCGTCCGCCACCTTCTGGATCAGTTCCTTGATGTCGTAGGGCTTGTTCGCATTGGCGGGGATCAGCGTGTCCAGCGAATTGTCCGCGTCCGTCACCGACTGGTACCATTCGATTTCCGGCACCGGCGATGTGTTCGACTGGGGCAGGAAGTCGATGAGACGTCGCACCTGACTGAGCGTATCGACATCATTGTCATAGGCGCCATCGGCGATCGACGAGCGTGTCGTGTGCACGCTGGCGCCGCCGAGTTCCTCCGACGTCACGGTCTCGTTGGTGACGGTCTTGACCACATCGGGACCGGTGACGAACATGTAGGACGTGTCGCGCACCATGAAGATGAAGTCCGTCATGGCGGGCGAATAGACGTCGCCGCCGGCGCAAGGTCCCATGATGACGGAGATCTGCGGAATGACACCGGAAGCCAGCACGTTACGCTGGAAGACCTCCGCATATCCGCCAAGCGCAGCCACCCCCTCCTGGATGCGTGCGCCGCCCGCATCATAGATGCCGATGATAGGGGCGCGGTTCTTCAGCGCCATATCCTGCACCTTGATGATCTTCTCGGCATGGGCTTCCGAGAGCGAGCCGCCGAAGACGGTGAAATCCTTGGCAAAGACGAAGACGGTCCGGCCGTTGACCGTGCCCCAGCCGGTCACCACGCCGTCGCCGGCGATGCGGCTCTTGTCCATGCCGAAATCGGTGGAGCGGTGCTCCACGAACATGTCGAACTCTTCGAAAGAGCCTTCGTCGAGGAAAAGATCGATGCGCTCGCGCGCCGTCAGCTTGCCGCGCTGGTGCTGCGCGTCGATACGCTGCTGGCCACCGCCGAGACGGGCAATACCGCGGCGGCGTTCGAGTTCTTCAAGAATATCCTTCATGATTTCCCCTCGCCGCTTGCAACGGCCGATTTTACAGCTCGGGCAATTCCAGCAAAACTGCGCAGCGGTTTTGCATGCGGAATTGCGTTAAAACAAAGAGATAGATCATTCCGGATTCGACGAGAAACGGAAATGATCTATCGCCCGCTGAGTGCGAAGGCGGAGCGCACGCGTGCCGCGATATCTTCCGCAAGAATTTGGTCCGCCAGATCAGGATCTGCGGTCAGGCTGGTGACCTCAAAGGATGTAACTGCAATGACGGATCCGTCCTCCACAGAAGCGGCATCGATACTGACCTTGGCGACGTTGCGGTCCTTCTGGAAGCCGAGACCCTTTGTGACAGAAACGATGCGAATCGTCAGCACCACGCGCGGCAGTTCGGTCGTGCGCACCGTTGCACGGATGGCCGCGTTGACGCGATCGTTGATGCCGGAGAGCAGCTCTGCCGACATGGTCGTGCTGGACAGAACCACGGCACTGCGCACGTCATAGACGGGCTTTTCCTGCTTCTTCGGCATAAGGCTGGCACAGGCCGTCAGCGCCACGCAAACAAGCGCCATCAGGCAAATTCTCGACCTCAGCCACGCCATTCCAAATTCCCGCAAATCCCCGTCCGGAGTCGCAGATTTGGTCATAAAGCCCATCAAAGCAATATGATTCAGGCTCTTAGCGCGAAAAAAACATCCGTTGCCGCTTTGAAATCCTCAAAACGCTTGGCCCGGCGCTGCTCGGCTTCTTCGTCGCTTCCCCAATGTTCGATGGTCCAGTCCTCATCGAGATGGGCGAGCGACCAGGCTTCGTCCGGCGTGATCGCGGTCTCGGCAATGGCAAGCGCCAGCAGCGCCGAACCGGTGATCGTCGTCATCGTGTGGAGAGCTGCGAGCTCGAGGGCACTGTCATGCCGGCGCAGTGCCGAGCCGAAGGCGGCGATCGCCTCGCGCGGCTGCTCATGATGCATCACGCCTTCGACAAGGATGAAGCGTGCGCCGAGATCGGCGGCTGCCCAGTCGAGCACCGGATCCCAGCGTTCCATCTGTCGTTCGACCAGCTTTTCGGGGCCTTCGGCGCGATAGCAGAGGAGATCGCTTGACGAAAAGCGCAGAATATCCTCGAAGACGGCCTGCGTGTCTGTCGCGACACCGTCGATCGCCGTGTTGACGAGGCGCGTTGCCGGCATCAGCGAGGGATCGATGACCTCGCGCTGTGCGTCCCATTCGGCGGCCACGAGCTTTGCCAGGGCTTCGCTCGGCACGGCCAGGATCTGGCGGGCCGGCGTGCGTACGGCCTTGCCGTCGAGCATGATGGCGAAACCGTCCTCATTCGGTTCGACGGAAACAGCCTGATAGAAGCGCTTCGGCAGCGGCTTCTTCATCTGGATCTGCGCGCGGCGGATCGGATCGGGATGGCTCAAGTCTTCGGAAAAGTCGTTCAGCAGGTCGCGCATGGGCTCACCTCAGGAAAAATGGCGCAAGATCTCGTCAGGATGATAGGCGATCGCATCGGCGCCGTTGGCGATCAGCTCATCCACGCTGGCATATCCCCAGGCAACGCCGATCGCCTTGGCGCCGGCGGCCTTTGCCATCTGCATATCGTAAATCGCGTCACCAATGACAATGGCATCGGCCGCGTCAATGCCGGTTTCGTCGCAGCATTCGCTCACCATGGCCGGATGCGGCTTGGAGGGGCAATCGTCGGCGGTGCGTGCAACGACGAAATGCTTGTCGAAGCCGTGCGTCTCCATCACGAGCTTCAGCCCGCGCCGGGACTTGCCGGTCACCGCACCGATCAGCAGATCCTCGCGCCCGGTAAGCGCATCGATCATCTCGCGAATGCCGGGAAAGAGCGGCTCGCGATAATCGAGATCCTGACGCACGACCGAAAACAGCGATTTGTAATGCGCGGTCATGTCGACATCTTCCTGCTCGACATGCGGCTTGCCCTGCATGCGGGCAATGGCGATATCGAGCGTCAGGCCGATGATCGCCTTGGTCTCCTCGAAGCGCGGCTCGGGCTTGCCGAATTTTTCGAAGGTGCGGCGCATGGTTTCATGGATCAGCCCGGCACTATCGACCAGCGTGCCGTCACAGTCAAAAAGCGCGAGTTTCATTCGTCATCTCTCTCAGCCCCGGCAAGGTCGAGACCGAGCAGGTTCCATGTCTGTACCATGTGCGGTGGCAGCGGCGCACTGACGCGCAAGCGCCCACCGGATGGGTGCGGGATATCGATATGGCGTGCGTGCAGATGCAGCTTCTTTTGGATGCCGCCAGGGAAATCCCAGTTTGGATCTTCGTCGTAATATTTCGGATCGCCGATGATCGGGTGGCCGATATGCAGCGCATGGACACGCAGCTGGTGGGTGCGCCCCGTATAGGGCTCCATCTCCAGCCAGGCCAGGTTCTGTGCCGCCGTCTCGCGCACGCGGTAGAAAGAAATCGCGTGATCGGCGCCCTCCTCACCATGCTTGGCGATGCGCATGCGATCACCGTCGGCCGTCGGCTCCTTGACGAGCCAGGTCGAGATCCTGTCCTCGTGCTTGCGCGGCACGCCCTTGACCAGCGCCCAGTAGGTCTTCTTGGTATCGCGCTCGCGGAAGGCAGCCGTCAGCTTCTGCGCGGCACCGCGGGTGCGCGCAATCACGAGCACGCCCGACGTATCGCGGTCGAGGCGGTGAACGAGGCGCGGCTTCTCACCCTTCGGGCTGGTCCAGGCTTCGAGCATCTGATCGATATGCCGGGCGACACCGGAGCCGCCTTGCACTGCAAGGCCGGGTGGCTTGTTGAGCACGATGACCTTCTCGTCCTCGTGCAGCACCATTCGCGAGAGCAGTTCGAAATCGCTCGAATGCTTGAGATCCTTGCCGGCGATCGGTCCGGCCTTCGCCTTGGCATCGACGTCGAGCGGCGGTATGCGCACCATCTGACCGGGCTGCACGCGGGCATCCGATTTGACGCGGCCGCCATCGATACGCACCTGGCCGGAGCGCAAGAGCTTCTGCAACGGGCCGAAGCCGAGACCCGGGTAGTGGATCTTGAACCAGCGGTCGAGCCGCATGCCCGCTTCATCGGGCTCCACCTTGATGTGTTCTATACCTGCCATGGAATTCTTTCGGAAAATATGGGCGCGATCGAAGCCGGCGCCTCTCTTGCCGCTGCCTTTAGAGCATTTTTCGCAAAACGGAAATCGGAATCGAAATCAGATGAGCGCGCGCATCAGGCCGAGGCCGGCCATGACGGCCACCATCGAGAGCCCGACGCTTGCTGCGATATAGATGCCGCCTGCAAAGACCTCGCCGCGCTCGAACAGCGTGATGGCATCCAGCGAGAAGGCGGAGAAGGTGGTAAAGCCGCCGAGAAAGCCGGTGATCAGCAGCAGCCGCAGTTCCACCGAAGCATTGAAACGGCGCATGATCATCTCGGCAAAGACACCGATAATGAAGCAGCCGACGACGTTGACGATGAGCGTTCCCCAAGGGAAGCCCGGCCCCATGAGCCGCAGAGAGCCGAGGCCGACATAATAACGCAGAAGCGAACCGATTGCGCCGCCGACCGCGACGAGCAGAGCCTGGAACATGCCCCCGGTTTATTGCGATTCCTCACTGATTCCAATCGCGGCCGCGGAATTCTTACCATCCGGTAAAATGTGAGTGATTTTCTTAAGCCGAATGCGAAGATCGCATAGGTATGACAGGCGCATGACACAGGTCGTTTCCATATCCGCGAATACTGCGGCTGTCGCCTTCGAATCCTTGCGCATCCCGCAGCGCGTGGCAACGGGTACGGCCGCGCGCGAGGCTCGGAAGATCGCGGAACGCCAGCTCAATCAGAGCGGCGAAGATCCCGAGGAAGTGACCAACATCATCCAGAATACCGAAATCGCGCTCGATCTCATGACGAAAGGTTATCGCCAGCCGCAGGCCGGCTTGCAGCAGGCCCTGCAGTCCTACGAGGACGTCTGAGATTTAAAGATAGCTGGGAGGAGCAAAGCCCGCGCCCTGTCGCGGGCTTTTTCTTCGCGGGATCAATTGCCCGATCTTACTTGCCTTGGGCCGATAGTACGTTCAGCACCAGATCGACCTTGCCAGCCTTCTCGAAGGTCAGCGTGACGGGCACCTTGTCGCCCTGCTTGAAGGGCGTCTTCACCTTCTGGAACATCAGATGCAGATTGCCGGGCGAAAGCTCCACGGTTTTGCCCGCCGGTATGGCAATACCATCCTTCAGCTGACGCATCTTCATGACATTATCCTGCATGGCCATTTCGTGGATCTGCACTTCGCCTGACGTGGGAGATGTGACAGAAACGAGCCGGTCCTCTGTCGCACCATTGTTCTTCACGGTGAAGCCGCCGCCGCCAACGGGCTGGCCGGGGAGCATGGCCTTGGCAAACCCGCCGGAAACTTCGAGATCGCCGACCTTCACTGTGTCGCCATCCGATGACATGTCCATGGAGCCCATGTTGCCCATGTCCATGCCCTGCATATGCTGGTGGTCCTGACCGATGGCCGATCCGGCAAAGCCGCAGGCGCAAAGAAGTGCCGCAAAAGCCGATGTCCTGACAATGTTCATGGAATATCTCCTCGCTCCAGAGCCTTTCCTGACCGGAGTGTTCCGATCTGATCAGGAAAAGGCTCTCGGCTGCCGTTAGCCAATTTCGCCGCCAAATGCAAAAGCCCTTTTGCCGCTGCCGGCCTCGCTATTCCAAAGCCGCGACAAAAATTTGTGCGGTCGCGACATTTTGCTTGCCAAGGCCTGCCACCCCCGGATAATTGCCGCAACCTTGTTGGGAGAAGCCGGTACGCTGATGCCGGTGCCGAAGGAGCAACCGCCCCGGAAACTCTCAGGCAAAAGGACCACAAGGGGCAGACGGAACTCTGGAGAGAGGCGTTCTCGAAACGTCCGCCGAAGGGATAACAATCTCAGGCACAGGGACAGAGGGGGCTCAAGGAGACAAGGCGCAGCCGCGCCTTCAGTTTTGAGCCCGCGCCCGGAATTTCCGGCGCAAACCCCGGAGGCGTCGTTTGGACGATACTGCTGCCCTCAAGAAAACCCCGCTTCACGCGCTGCATCTGTCGCTCGGCGCCCGCATGGTGCCCTTCGCAGGCTACGACATGCCGGTGCAATACCCGGCCGGCGTGATGAAGGAACACCTGCAGACCCGTACCGCTGCCGGCCTCTTCGATGTCTCCCATATGGGCCAGGTCATCATCAAGGCGAAGTCCGGCAAGTACGAGGACGTGGCGCTCGCGCTCGAAAGCCTCGTGCCGGTCGATATTCTCGGCCTTGCCGAAGGACGCCAGCGCTACGGTTTCTTCACGGATGAGAATGGCGGCATCCTCGACGACCTGATGATCACCCATCTCGACGACCATCTCTTCGTCGTCGTCAACGCCGCCTGCAAGGATGAGGACGTCGCGCATCTGCAGAAGCATCTGTCTGGCACCTGCGACATCACCGTGCTCGACCGCGCCCTGATCGCGTTGCAAGGTCCTCGCGCCGTCGAAGCACTTGCCGAACTCTGGGCCGATGTCGCCGCCATGAAATTCATGGACGTGCGCCACTGCCGCCTGCACGACGTTTCCTGTCTCGTCTCCCGCTCGGGCTATTCCGGCGAGGACGGGTTCGAAATCTCCATTCCCGCCGACAAGGCCGTGGATGTCACCAACCGGTTGCTCGAGCACCCCGATGTCGAGCCGATCGGCCTCGGCGCCCGTGACTCGCTGCGCCTTGAAGCCGGCCTCTGCCTCTATGGCAACGATATCGACACGACGACTTCACCGGTCGAAGCGGCCATCGAATGGGGCATGCAGAAGGCCCGCCGCACCGGTGGCGCCCGCGCCGGCGGTTTCCCGGGTGCCGAGCGTATCCTCGGCGAACTGGACAAGGGCGTTTCCCGCAAGCGCGTCGGCCTGAAGCCGGAGGGCAAGGCGCCGGTGCGCGGCCATGCCAAGCTCTATGCCGATGCCGAAGGCAAGGCTGAGATCGGCGAAGTCACCTCGGGTGGCTTCGGCCCTTCCGTCGAAGGCCCCGTCGCCATGGGCTATGTGCCGGTTTCCCACATGGCACCGGGCACACAGATCTATGCGGAAGTGCGCGGCAAATATCTGCCCATCACCGTTTCCGCCCTTCCCTTCATCACGCCGACCTACAAACGCTGACCCTTATTGCGAGAGGATTTTTCCATGCTGAAATTTACCCAGGAACATGAATGGCTGAAGCTCGAAGGCGATGTCGCGACCGTCGGCATCACCACCTACGCTGTCGAGCAGCTCGGTGACCTCGTTTTCGTTGAACTGCCTGAGGTCGGCGCCACCTTCTCCAAGGATGGCAATGCCGCGACCGTCGAATCCGTCAAGGCGGCTTCGGATGTCTACTGCCCGCTCGATGGCGAGATCGTCGAAGTCAATCCGGCTATCGTTGCCGACCCGTCGCTCGTCAATTCCGATCCGCAGGGCGCAGGCTGGTTCTTCAAGCTCAAGCTCAAGAACCTCTCGGACGCCGATGGCCTGCTCGACGAAGCAGCCTACAAGGAGCTGACTGCGTAATGACGACGCCTACCGAATTCCAGTTCACCGACTATCAGCCCTATGACTTCGCCAACCGTCGTCATATCGGCCCCTCGCCGTCTGAAATGTCGGATATGCTCGGTGTCATCGGCTACAAGAGCCTCGATGCGCTGATCGACGCAACCGTGCCGCCCGCCATCCGCCAGAAGGCGCCGCTCCTCTGGGGGGCGCCGATGACGGAGCGCGAGGCGCTCGACAAGCTGCGCGAAACCGCCAACAAGAACAAGGTTCTGACCTCGTTGATCGGCCAGGGCTATTACGGCACGATCACGCCGCCGGTCATCCAGCGCAACATCCTGGAAAACCCGGCCTGGTACACSGCCTATACGCCCTACCAGCCGGAAATCTCGCAGGGCCGCCTCGAAGCGCTGCTGAACTACCAGACGATGATCTGCGACCTGACCGGCCTCGACGTCGCCAACGCCTCGCTGCTCGATGAAGCCACCGCCGCTGCCGAAGGCATGGCCATGGCCGAGCGCGTCTCCAAGTCGAAGGCCAAGGCCTTCTTCGTCGATGCCGACTGCCATCCGCAGACGATCGAGCTGATCAAGACCCGTGCCGAGCCGCTTGGCTGGTCTGTTATCGTCGGCGACCCCTTCAAGGATCTCGATCCGGTCGATGTCTTCGGCGCGATCTTCCAGTATCCGGGCACGCACGGCCATGTGCGCGATTTCACCGGCCTGATCTCCCGCCTGCACCAGACGGGCGCGATCGCCGTCGTTGCCGCCGACATCCTGTCGCTGACGCTTCTGAAGTCGCCGGGCGAAATGGGCGCCGACATCGCCATCGGCTCCTCGCAGCGCTTCGGCGTTCCGGTCGGCTACGGTGGCCCGCACGCGGCCTACATGTCGGTCAAGGATGCCATCAAGCGCTCCATGCCCGGCCGTCTCGTCGGCGTTTCCGTCGATGCCCGCGGCAATCGCGCCTATCGCCTGTCGCTGCAGACGCGCGAACAGCATATCCGCCGCGAAAAGGCGACGTCGAACATCTGCACCGCGCAGGTTCTGCTCGCCGTCATGGCCTCCATGTACGCCGTCTTCCACGGTCCGAAGGGCATCAAGGCGATCGCCCAGCAGGTCCACCAGAAGGCCGTTCTGATGGCCAAGGGTCTGGAAAAGCTCGGCTATAAGGTCGAGCCGGACACCTTCTTCGACACGATCACCGTCGATGTCGGACATATGCAGGGTCTCATCCTGCGCGCAGCCGTCGCCGAAGGTGTCAACCTGCGCAAGGTCGGTCAGACGAAGATCGGCATGTCGCTCGACGAGCGCACCCGCCCGGCAACGCTGGAAGCCGTCTGGCGCGCCTTTGGCGGCAATTTCCAGATCGCCGATTTCGAGCCGTCCTATCGTCTGCCGAAGGATCTCTTGCGCACCAGCGAATACCTGACGCATCCGATCTTCCACATGAACCGCGCCGAAAGCGAAATGACCCGCTACATCCGCCGGCTCTCCGACCGCGATCTGGCGCTCGACCGCTCCATGATCCCGCTCGGCTCCTGCACGATGAAGCTGAACGCCACGGCCGAAATGCTGCCGATCACCTGGCCGGAATTTTCCGACATCCATCCTTTCGTGCCGGCCGATCAGGCGCTCGGCTACCGCGAAATGATCGATGACCTGACGGAAAAGCTCTGCGCCGTCACTGGCTATGACGCATTCTCCATGCAGCCGAATTCCGGCGCGCAGGGCGAATATGCGGGCCTGCTGACCATCCGCAATTACCACATTGCCAATGGTCAGGGTCACCGCGACGTCTGCCTCATCCCGACCTCGGCGCATGGCACCAACCCGGCCTCGGCCCAGATGGTCGGCATGAAGGTCGTGGTCGTCAAGGTACGTGAAAACGGCGATATCGATCTCGACGATTTCCGCGCCAAGGCAGAAGAACATGCGGCAAACCTTTCCTGCTGCATGATCACCTACCCCTCGACGCATGGCGTGTTCGAGGAAACCGTCAAGGAAATCTGCGATCTCGTGCATCAGCACGGCGGCCAGGTCTATCTCGACGGCGCCAACATGAACGCCATGGTCGGCCTGTCCCGTCCTGGTGACATCGGCTCCGACGTCTCGCATCTCAACCTGCACAAGACCTTCTGCATCCCGCATGGCGGCGGTGGTCCCGGCATGGGTCCGATCGGCGTCAAGTCGCATCTGGCGCCTCACCTGCCCGGCCATCCGGAAACGGACGGTCGTTCGGGCGCGGTTTCGGCAGCAGCTTTCGGTTCGGCCTCCATCCTGCCGATCTCCTGGAGCTACTGCCTGATGATGGGCGGCGAAGGTCTGACGCAGGCAACGAAGGTGGCGATCCTCAACGCCAACTATATCGCCGCCCGCCTGAAGGGTGCTTACGACGTGCTCTACAAGTCGGCTGCCGGCCGTGTGGCGCATGAATGCATCATCGACACGCGTCCGCTGGTCGATAGCTGCGGCGTGACCGTCGATGACGTTGCCAAGCGCCTGATCGACTGCGGCTTCCATGCCCCGACCATGAGCTGGCCGGTTGCCGGAACGCTGATGATCGAGCCGACCGAGTCCGAAACCAAGGCCGAACTCGACCGCTTCTGCGAAGCGATGCTGGCGATCCGTCAGGAAGCCCGCGATATCGAGGAAGGTCGTTCGGACAAGCTCAACAACCCGCTGAAGAATGCCCCGCACACGGTCGAAGACCTTGTCGGCGAATGGGATCGACCCTATTCGCGTGAACAGGCCTGCTTCCCGCCCGGCGCCTTCCGCGTCGACAAGTACTGGTCCCCGGTCAACCGCGTCGACAACGTCTTCGGCGACCGCAATCTGATCTGCACCTGCCCGCCGGTCGAGGCCTACGCAGAGGCAGCCGAGTAGCGGCCAAGCTAGCTGCCCAAAGCGCAAGCGAAGGGCCGAGAATCAAAGCCCCTTCCATCATGGGAGGGGCTTTCCTAATTCTGATAGAAATGCGCGAAGGAAGTCACACCATGCCTCAGGATCAAAGCGAAGCTAGAATGCAGGCGCCATGGTCGAAGCCCGTGCTCGTCGCACTCGAAGAGCCCGGCCAATATGAGACCATCGCCAATACTCAGGCGGCCTCCTGGGCGATGATCGAGGACTGGCCGACGGAAGATGGTGCCGCACTGGATCAGGCGCTGCTGATCTGCGCCGATGTCATCAAGGGCAAGCGCACCGGCGAGGATGCGCGCAAGGCTTTCATCGCCGCCGCAGTCGAAGCTGGCCTCGACATCAAGGCTTGAGCAGCGGCGATTGGCAAAGAGCCGCGAGACTGGACGATGCGCGGCTCTGCTTTCCCGGCGATGAGGGCGTTGAGACTTTTTCGGGACTTTTGCCCGCACCGGTGAACCATTTTCGATTCTCTGCGTAATCATTCATGCTGGATGCTTTAAAGACCAGCTGGGAGAAGGGCTGCCTGCCCCTGTACCGGGCGCCCTTCTCCTGTATCCGCCATCTGCGGCAGGTTAACCTTACTGCCTAACCGTCTGTTGAAGCTCCGTTCGCCTGCGGACGTCGTTTCTGGCATAAAGACACCACGCCCCTCGTAGCTCAACGTCAGAGCAGCTGTCTGGTTTGCAGCCGATCCAGGTTCAATTCCTCGGCAGGGGCACCAGTCTCCCGGCCCCCTGCTCTCTGTCGTTGGCGAAGCGAGGGTTTGATGCCTAGAAGCGCTCGCCAACCATTTCTTCACTCCTGGCCCACAATGCCTTCGCCGTTTCGGGATCGAGCGCATAGGAGCGTACGCCCTCGGAAATCGGGCTGATCTCGGCGTCCGTCACGTGTGAGACGTGGCAATTCTCGCAATATTTGCCGCCGATCGCGTCTGCCGGGGCGACGAAACCGGCCCACACGGAAGTCGCTGCACCCTGCGGTATTGTCTTCCACTCGAAGCCCGACTTGCCCTCGGCAGCAAGTGCCGCGTTGATCTGCGCCAGCATGCCTTCGATCATGCCGGGGTCGAGATGACGGCCGAGCTCGGTCTGGATGCCGCCGGGATGCAATGCCGTTGCGCGGATGCCGCGCTCCCCGAGGCGCCGGTCGAGCTCCACCGCGAAGAGGATATTTGCGGTTTTCGATTGGGCATAGGCCGCCCAGGGCTCATAGGTCTTGCTCTCGAAATTGAGGTCGTCGAGGCTGAAAGGTGCCATGCGATGGCCTGAGGATGCGACGATCACCACACGGCCACCGGATTTGACGAGCGGCGCTATGCGGTTGACCAGCACGAAATGACCGAGATGATTGGTGCCGAACTGTGTTTCGAAACCGTCTGCGGTGCGGCCGAAGGGGGCGGCCATCACGCCGGCATTGGCAATGATGACATCGAAGGGCCGCCCATCCGCAATGAGCGCATCGGCGCAGGCTCGTACGCTTGCCAGAGAAGCAAGATCGAGCTCGACGATCTCAAGGCCGCCTCCGTCGGCCGCACCGGCGCGCACGACCTCCGTTGCCACCCTCGCCTTTGCGAGATCACGTGCCGTACCCACGACTTGTGCTCCATGGCCAGCCAGCACCCGCGCGGTTTCCACACCGAGACCGGCCGAAACACCTGTCACGAAAACACGCTTCCCCTTGAGATCGATGCCGGAAAGCACCTCGTCGGTGGTCGATGTCGCGCCAAAAAGTCCACTCATGATTATCTCCTTGATCATGGACGCACCGCTCCGGGCTGGTGGACCATTGCCCGCCGGCCTCTGATGGAATAAAAGGAGGATGCCTCCAGATAAATACGGAGGGACCCTCCGTTTATCAAGGGGACGTCTCGAAAAATGGCCGGAAAAAGTGACGGGCCTGCCGTCCGAAAGCCGCGTGCGGATGCCGAGCGCAATCGCCTTTTATTGATGGAAACGGCAAAGACCGTCTTCGCCGACAAGGGCTCCAGCGCCAGCCTGGAGGAAATCGCCCGCCTCGCCGGCGTTGGCATTGGTACGCTCTATCGCCATTTCCCGACGCGCGATGCGCTGATTTCCGCCGTCTATCGCAACGAGACTGCCCAGCTTGCGGCTGCGGCCGGGAGCTTGTCCGAAACGCATCCGCCTGTCGAAGCGCTCCGCCTGTGGCTGGTGCAGTTCGTCGACTATGTGGTGACCAAACACGGCATGTCCGAGCTGCTGGATTCGCTCGTAGGAGGCACGTCGCAGCTCTATGCCGATTCCGTTACCCCGATCACCGATGCCGTCAATCTGCTGATCGACCGCGCCACTGAGGCCGGCGAGATCCGCCTCACCATGGACCCGCTCGACCTTCTTCGGGCACTTGCCGGTGGTGCAAGCATCAGCTGCGGCCCGGCCTGGAGGCAAGCGGCCCGCCAGCTCATCGATATCCTGATCGCGGGCATGAGGGCCAATCGCTAAGGCCTCGTGCCATTCCGGCACAGCCGTTTAAACACCCTCGCCTTTCGCTAACCGAAGCCGTTCAGCATTCCCTAAATCCTTGCCGATACAACGCTCATGTCCGGAACAGGGAAACGGTCGATGAGCATTTCTGCAATCACGCATACGGCTCTTTCGGGAATGCTGGCGCAGACGAAGCGCGCAGGCGCGATCGCCAACAATGTCGCCAATGCGAGCACGCCGGGCTACGGCCGGCTGAACACGAGCTTCCAGTCTGTTGAACCGACGGGTGTTCAGGCAAGCGTCACCGCGACCGACCAGGACGTGGATTTCGCCACCGAACTGACCGACCTCGTCGAAACCGAACAGAGCTACAAGTCCAATGCCGCGGTCTTCGAAACCGGCGCCGATCTCTGGGACGTGCTGATGAGCATCAAGCGCGATTAACGCGCTCTCCTGCTCTATACGATCGAATAAGCCACCGAACCGAGCGCCACCGCGCCGAAGGCGATCAGCATGTAGCTTGTCGCTCGGCCGACCTTGGCCGTGAAATCGGTCGACAGCCGGTCTCTTGCAAGGCTGACGGCGCCGCTCAGGCAGAACCACCAGAGCAGAGATCCCATGAAGACGCCCGAGACGATCATTGCCGAACTGAACCGGCGCGTCTCCTCCGTCAGGCCGAGGCCGGCAAACAGTGCGCCGAACGAGAGGATCGTTGCCGGATTGGAAATGGTCAACAGGAAGGTCGAGATGGTCGTATGCAGGAAGTCGGCTGCATTGATCTTGGCCGCCTTGATCTTTCCCTTGTTTTTCAGCCCGCGCCAGCCGAGCCAGAGCAGCATCAGCCCACCCCCAAGCGCCAGCGGAATGGTGGCCATCGACATGGTTTCGGAGAAAACGGCAATCCCGGCGACAGCGACCAGTGCATAGCTTGCATCCCCGAGCGCGGTCCCTAGTCCGCCGGAAAAGCCATACCAGAACCCCTTCTCGAGGCTGCGGTTGATGCAGAGCGTTCCGATCGGCCCGAGCGGCGCAGTGATGATGACACCCAGGAGGGCGCCCTTGAGGAACAGGAGGAGCATTGTCCGCTTCGTTTCTTCTTGGTCGCTTGTCGATCTCGGACAGGCTCGTCAAAATCAAAAGGCCGCCAATTATGGCGGCCATCAGGCAATTTCAATGGAAAACTGTTAATGCTGAGCCGGAACCACGGCATCGCCGCGCGCGGCAAGGGCTGCGAGATCGGCGGGCTTCAGCTCGACAGATTCACCACATCCGCAGGCCGAGGTCTGATTTGGATTCGTAAAGATGAAGCCGGAGCGCAGTGTCGTCGTTTCAAAGCCGAGTTCGGTGCCGAGCAGGTAGAGAACGGCCGAAGGCTCAATCCAGACCCTGGCGCCGTCGCGCTCGATCAGGTCGTCCTTGGCATTGGGTTCTGTCACCATGTCGATGGTATATTCCATCCCGGCGCAGCCACCCTTCTTGATGCCGACGCGAATGCCTTTGGCATCCGGCCCGCCATTCTCGACGATCGCCTTCACGCGGTCCGCGGCGGCTGTCGTCATGCTCATTACTGCAAAGCCCATGGGCCAAATCTCCTTCCACGACCGGGGTCAAGATCCGGCGCTTCATGAATCAATGTAAGGCGATCACCTTAAGCGATCAATACCACGGTACCGTATCAGTACCAGCCAACCGCGACCTGCGCTTCTTCAGACATGCGGTCCGGCGTCCACGGTGGATCGAAGGTCATGGAAACCTCGACGCCCGAAACACCTTCGACTGCGCCCACGGCATTTTCCACCCAGCCCGGCATTTCGCCGGCAACCGGGCAACCAGGAGCCGTCAGCGTCATCATGATTTTCACCATGCGGTCATCTTCGATATCGATCTTGTAGACGAGGCCGAGCTCAAAGATATCTGCGGGAATTTCCGGGTCGTAGACGGTCTTGAGAGCGCCGATCACGTCCTCGCTGAGCCGCGCCAGTTCCGCTTCCGGAATGCTGGAATGCACGATGCCCTCGCGCACGTCGATCTTTTCTTCATCCAGGCTCATGGCTTCTTCCTCAAGCAAAGAACTTGCGCGCATAGTCGAGCGCATCGGCCAGCGCATCCACTTCGGCGCGGGTATTATACATGCCGAAGGATGCACGGCATGTGGAGGTGACGCCGAAGCGTTTCAAGAGCGGCATGGCGCAATGCGTGCCCGCGCGCACAGCAACACCCTGTCGGTCGATTACCATCGAGACGTCATGGGCGTGGATGCCTGCAAGCTCGAAGGAGAAGATCGCGCCTTTGCCCGGGGCATTGCCGAAGACGCGCAGCGAATTGACCGCCTTCAGCCGCTCTTCCGCATAGGCCGAGAGATCAGCCTCATGGGCTGCGATATTCTCGCGGCCGATCTTGTCCATGTAGTCGAGCGCATAACCGAGCCCGATCGCCTGCACGATCGGCGGGGTGCCGGCTTCGAAGCGATGCGGCGGATCGTTGTAGGTGACGATGTCTTCGCTGACTTCGAAGATCATCTCGCCGCCACCCTGGAACGGCCGCATCTCCTTCAGCCGGTCCTTCTTGCCATAGAGCACGCCAATTCCGGAGGGGCCATAGAGCTTGTGGCCGGTCATGACATACCAGTCACAATCGATATCCTGCACGTCGACGGGCAGATGCACAGCACCCTGTGAACCGTCGATCAGCACCGGAATGCCTCGCTCATGGGCGATGCGGCAAACTTCCTTGACCGGGACGATGGTGCCGAGCGCATTCGACATATGGGTGATCGCGACGAGCTTGGTCTTGTCGGTCAGGCTCTTTTCGAAATCCTCGATATGGAAGGCGCCCTCATCATCGACAGGCACCCAGACGAGCTTGGCGCCCTGCCTCTCCCGAATGAAATGCCAGGGCACGATATTGGAGTGATGCTCCATGATCGTCAGCACGATCTCGTCACCCTCGCCGATCTTGGGCATGCCCCAGCCGTAGGCGACGGTATTGATCGCCTCGGTCGAGTTCTTGGTGAAGACGATATCGTCTACAGAAGGCGCATTCAGGAAGCGGCGAACCTTTTCGCGCGCCGCTTCATAGGCTTCCGTTGCCGCATTGGAAAGGTAATGCAGGCCGCGATGCACATTGGCATATTCATGGCTGTAGGCATGCGAGATCGCATCGATCACCGCCTGCGGCTTCTGGGCGGAAGCGCCGTTGTCCAGATAGACCAGCGGCTTGCCATGCACCTTCTCCGCAAGGATCGGGAAATCCCTGCGGATGGCTTCGACATCATAGGCGGTTGCCGGTACGATCTTGTCCATGGCGTTTTCCGATCAGGCGTGCTTTTCCAGCCAGGCCGAGATGACGCCTTCCAGCGCCTCGACTAGGGCTTCGTCTTCCAGTTCCTCGACAATCTCGGCAACGAAGGCGTTGACGAGCATGGCGCGCGCCTTGTTCTCCGGGATGCCGCGAGCCATCAGATAGTAGAGATGGTTGTGGTCGATATCGGCAACCGTCGCACCATGGCCACACTGAACGTCGTCGGCGAAGATTTCGAGCTCGGGCTTGACCGAGAACTCTGCATCATCGGACATCAGCAGCGTGTTGCAGGCCATCTTGGCATCGGTCTTCTGGGCATCGGGTGCAACCCGGATCATTCCCTGGAAGACACCCTTGGCGCGGTCGAAAACGACGTTGCGGATAACTTCCGTCGAGCCGGTATGCGGCACGTTGTGGCCGAGAACCATCGTCACATCGGTATGCGTCTCGCCGCCGAGCAGGTTGATGCCGCGCAGCGTCAGATCGGCGCCCTCGCCGCTCACCTTGATGTTCAGCTCCTGGCGCACAAGCTTGCCGCCGGCATTGATGACGAAGAGCTTCAGCTTTGCGTCAGGGCCGAGATCGACGCGGATCTGGCCAAGATGCGTATCCTCGGCGCCCTGCTGCTGCAGGATGATCCAGGTCAGCTCCGTGCCCTGCCCGACCGTGATCTCGCTGACATGCGACACAAGCGCGGCATTGTCGGTCACCGACTGGTGACGCTCAATGACGACACCCTTCACATTCGCGCCAAAGGCAACCGGCAGGCGGGTATGAACGTCGCCGCCAGCATGGATGAACTGGATTTCCAGCGGCTCTTCAAGCTCGGTGCCCTCGGGTACTTCGACGACATAGCCGTCCTTCACGAAGCTGCCATTGATACGGCCGACCGCGTCGTCATTGCCGAGCGCATCAAGGCCTGCAGCGGCAGAACCGTCGATCAGTTTTTCGGAATAGGGAAAAACCTGGACATCGCCAGCCGAAGCCTTGTTGGCTGCCTTGCCCTGGATGACGGACAGAACCGGAGACCCTTCGACCAGCGGCTCCAGCGCTTCCGAACCGGCGTCACCCGCCTGGATCGGAACATTGCGCAAGAGATTCTTGAGGTCGGTATAGTGCCAGGCCTCGATACGGCGCGTCGGCAGGCCTTGCTTCTTCAGGTCGTCGAGCAGCCGGTCACGCAGCGCGGTGACCGCGCCATTACCCGGCAATTCGCCGATCTTCTCGTTGAAGGCTTCGATCAGCGCCGATTCGGCCGCGGTCAGGCGGCTCGTCGTTTGCATATTCATGGACGTCGTCCTTTCCGCCACGCTCAGGCTGCGGCGCCGATGATATCGGCGTAACCGTTGGCTTCCAGCTCATGAGCGAGCGTCTTGTCACCGGACTTGATGACCTGGCCCTTGTAGAGAACGTGGACCGTATCGGGCACGATGTAATCGAGCAGGCGCTGGTAGTGGGTGATGACGATAACGGCACGGTCGGGCGAACGCAGCGCGTTGACGCCGTCGGCAACGATCTTCAGCGCGTCGATGTCGAGGCCGGAGTCCGTTTCGTCGAGCACGCACAGCTGCGGCTCGAGCAGCGCCATCTGCAGGATCTCGGCGCGCTTCTTTTCACCGCCGGAGAAGCCGACGTTTAGCGGGCGCTTCAGCATGTCGGTATTGATCTGCAGCTTGGCGGCAGCGTCCTTGACGCGGCGCATGAAATCCGGCGTCGTCAGTTCGTCTTCGCCGCGCGCCTTGCGCTGCTCGTTCATGGCAACCTTCAGGAACTGCATGGTGGCGACACCCGGGATTTCGACCGGGTATTGGAAAGCGAGGAAGATGCCCTTGGCCGCACGCTCGGCCGGATCGAGCTCGAGAATGCTCTCGCCATTATAAAGGATGTCGCCCTCGGTCACTTCGTAATCTTCACGACCGGACAGCACATAGGAGAGCGTCGACTTGCCGGAGCCATTCGGACCCATGATGGCGGCCACTTCGCCGGCCTTCACGGTCAGGTTCAGGCCACGGATGATCTCGGTGCCGTCTTCGGCGATGCGGGCATGAAGGTTCTTGATTTCAAGCATTTCGTTTTTCCTGTCCATAAGCGGGTTCAAGTGCCGCCTGATTGACCGTTCGCACCGGTCCTCGATCGTCATCCTCGGGCTTGTCCCGAGGATCTAAGCCGTCAATTGTAATCGCTCCACTCCCGCGTATTCGGATGCGGTCGATAGATATTCTCGATTTCATCAATCCGCTCGTAGAGATCCATCCAGGTCGGGTTGAACTCTTCAACAAGCTTGATTTTCCATTCACGCATGTAGCGCTTCAGAGATTTTTCCCGTCTGATTGCCAACACGATATTAGGATGGTGCTCAAACCAGACGAGATTCTTTGCTCTGTATTTCTGCGTGAAACCCTTCTGGATTTCGTTGCGATGTTCCCAAATGCGTCCGTGCAAATCGCTCGTGACGCCGATGTAGATCACTCCTCGTGGCTTGTCGGACATCATGTAGACGAAACCACTCATTTTGACCTCTGGCCACGGCAGATCCTCGGGACAAGCCCGAGGATGACGGAGCCTATTTAACCGACGCTGCCTTCCAGCGAAATGCTGATCAGCTTCTGTGCCTCGACGGCGAATTCCATCGGCAGTTCCTGCAGGACTTCCTTGACGAAGCCGTTGACGATCAGCGCGATCGCCGCTTCGGTCGGAATGCCACGCTGCAGGCAGTAGAACAGCTGGTCTTCGGAGATCTTCGAGGTGGTTGCCTCATGCTCGAACTGTGCCGTCGAGTTCTTGGCCTCGATATAGGGCACCGTATGAGCACCGCACTTGTCGCCGATCAAGAGCGAGTCGCACTGCGTGAAGTTGCGGGCGTTCGATGCCTTGCGGTGAGCCGAAACCTGGCCGCGATAGGTGTTCTGCGAAACGCCGGCAGCAATGCCCTTGGAGACGATGCGGCTCGACGTGTTCTTGCCGAGATGGATCATCTTGGTGCCGCTGTCGATCTGCTGATGGCCGTTGGAAACGGCGATCGAATAGAACTCGCCTCGGGAGTCATCGCCGCGCAGAATGCAGGACGGATATTTCCAGGTGATGGCCGAACCGGTCTCGACCTGCGTCCAGGAGATTTTCGAACGGTCGCCACGGCAATCGCCGCGCTTGGTGACGAAGTTGTAGATGCCGCCCTTGCCGTCCTTGTCGCCCGGATACCAGTTCTGGACGGTCGAATACTTGATCTCGGCATCATCGAGCGCAACAAGCTCGACCACCGCGGCATGCAGCTGGTTTTCATCGCGCTGCGGTGCTGTGCAGCCTTCGAGGTAGGAGACGTAGGCGCCTTCCTCGGCGATGATCAGCGTGCGCTCGAACTGGCCGGTATTCTTCTCGTTGATGCGGAAATAGGTGGAAAGCTCCATCGGGCACCGCACGCCTTTCGGCACGAAGACGAAGGAGCCGTCGGTGAAGACAGCCGAGTTCAGCGTCGCATAATAGTTGTCGGTCGTCGGAACGACGGAGCCGAGATATTTCWGCACGAGATCCGGATGCTCGCGGATGGCTTCAGAGATCGACATGAAGATCACGCCGGCCTTCTTCAGCTCTTCCTTGAAGGTCGTCACGACCGAGACGGAATCGAACACAGCATCGACGGCGATCTTCGGCCTCTCGACGCCGGCGAGGATCTCCTGTTCCTTCAGCGGAATGCCGAGCTTCTCATAGACCTTGAGAATTTCGGGATCGACTTCGTCCAGCGACTTCGGGCCTGGCGTGCTCTTCGGCGCCGCGTAGTAGTGGATCGCGTTGAAATCGATCTTCGGATAGTCGACGCGCGCCCAGGTGGGCTCCTCCATCGTCAGCCAGCGCTTGTAGGCTTCGAGACGCCATTCGAGCATCCATTCCGGCTCCTGCTTCTTGGAGGAGATCAACCGGATGATGTCTTCGGAAAGGCCCTTGGGTGCCTTGTCCATTTCGATGACGGTTTCGAAGCCGTATTTGTACTGGTCCACGTCGATCTGGCGGACGCGATCGACTGTTTCCTGGACAGCAGGCATGTCACTCTCCAATCTCGCCGGAGAAAAGGTCCGGCAGCTTGTCAGTGGGGCTATTTTTCTTTGCCCCTGATGTAAGTGGCCAAAAGGGACTTTTCAGCCCTGATGGCAAGTAGAAATTTGCGTTTCCGCAAGATTATGAGGCGTTCAGGCTGCCTCGCCCGCCAGCTTTCGCCGGGAGGCAATTTTCGCAAAGGCCACAATCGCACGATCCACGTCGTCTTCCGTCGTCGAAAAGCCGAGCGATATGCGCAAGGCCCCGAGCTTCGGATCGCGGCCCATCGCCGTCAGCACATGGCTTTCGCCGACCCTGCCGGAGGAGCAGGCAGACCCCGCCGAAAGCGCCACCCCTTCGAGATCGAAGGCGATCTGGCCGGTCTCTGCCTTCATGGAAGGAAGCGTGAAGAAGATCGTGTTGGCAACGCGCGGACCGTCCGCGCCGTGGATGATGACATCGGGCGCGGCAGCACGCATGCCGGCTTCCAGCCGGTCTCGCAACGCTGCAATTGCCGCATTCCGTTCCTCAAGGTTCTGGAGGGCGGCGTCTGCCGCGGCGCCAAAGCCGATCAGCGCCAGTGAATTCTGTGTCCCCGAGCGGTGACCCTTCTCCTGCCCGCCACCACGGATCAGCGCCTTCGGCATCAGCGCCTCGCCGCGGGCAATCAGTGCGCCGGCACCCTTCGGGCCGCCGATCTTGTGGGAGGATATGATCATGAAATCCGCGCCGATCCGTTCGATCTCGATGGGCAGACGCCCAGCCGCCTGAACGGCATCGACGACGAAGAGTCCGCCATGGGCGCGCACGATCCTGCCCGCCTCCTCGACCGGCTGGACAATGCCCGTCTCGTTGTTGACGAACATGATCGCCACCATCGGCAGGCCGCTCGCCTTGTCGTGAGCGTCGAGAAGAGCGGCCAGCGCCTTCAGATCGACGATGCCGGCGTCAGTGACCGGAATTTCCGTCGTTTTTTCTTTCGGGAAGCGTCCGCCTTCGCGCACGGCCAGATGCTCGACGGCCGAATGATAGAGACGGCCGAGCTTCAGCGGTGTGCGGCCCATGCTGAATTCCGGCGTCAGGACCATATTGGCGGCTTCGGTTGCACCGCTCGTAAAGATCACATTGGCGGAATCAGTGCCTGACAGAAGCGCGATCTTGCGGCGTGCGCCCTCGATGGCTGCACGCGCAGCACGGCCTTCGCCGTGCACGGAATTGGGATTGCCGAAGACATCCACGGCGCGCATGACCGCGTCACGCGCAGCAGGGTGCATCGGCGATGTTGCGTTCCAATCGAGATAAAGGCGTGGCGGCGCCATTGTCTTCGGTCCTGCGCTTGACGAGCTTGCTCGGGCGCGGCGGTGCATTTTTCTTGAAATTTCCGCCGGGCTTGCCGTATGACACGTTCCACGCTGCGTGGATCGCCATGCAAGTTTCGAATTGTTCTAAACTGCGTTTTAGAAAAGCTGACAACCGTCGTCAAGTCATGTTGTCGCCAAACGTAGCGTGAACGCGAAATAAAACCGGAGTACCGATGCCCGAAGTTATTTTCAACGGCCCAGCCGGCCGTCTTGAAGGCCGCTACCAGCCCTCCAAGGAAAAAAGCGCACCGATCGCCGTCATTCTGCACCCGCATCCGCAGTTTGGTGGCACGATGAACAACCAGATCGTCTACCAGCTCTTCTACATGTTCCAGAAGCGCGGCTTTACGACACTGCGCTTCAATTTCCGGGGCATAGGCCGCAGCCAGGGCGAATTCGACCACGGTGCGGGCGAGCTTTCGGATGCCGCCTCCGCCCTCGACTGGGTGCAGAGCCTGCATCCCGATTCGAAGACCTGTTGGGTTGCCGGTTATTCCTTCGGCTCCTGGATCGGCATGCAGCTTCTGATGCGCCGCCCGGAAATCGAAGGTTTCATGTCGATCGCGCCGCAGCCGAACACTTACGACTTCTCGTTCCTGGCACCCTGCCCCTCCTCCGGCTTGATCATCAATGGCGAGGCGGACAAGGTGGCGCCTGAAAAGGACGTCAATGGTCTCGTCGAGAAGCTGAAGACCCAGAAGGGTATTTTGATCACCCACCGCACGGTGCCGGGCGCCAACCACTTCTTCAACGGCCAGGTCGATACGCTGATGGCCGAATGCGAGGATTACCTCGACCGCCGCCTGAATGGCGAACTCGTGCCGGAACCGGCCGCCAAGCGCATCAGGTAACGGCCTGCCGCATGGCGGCCGTCATCTCGAATTCTACGCCCTTGACACCTTCGATAAAGATCGGCCCGCGCTCCCGCATGCCGATCTTTTTCAATATGTGCTGCGAGACCAGATTGTCCGGGTGGGTGAAGGCCACGAAATGCGGCGCGATGCCTTCGGCGAAGAACCAGTCCGCGAGCCCCGCTGCGATTTCGCTCGCATATCCCTTGCCCCATTCGCCGGCGTAAAACGCATAACCCATTTCATATTCGCCGGTATGAAAGAGCGAAATCCCGGCTCGCCCGATGAAGCGACCGTCCTCGCGGCTGACGATCTTGTATTTTGTCGTGCCGTCGCGCGCCTGCTCGGCAAAATAGGATCGCAGCCGCTCCTCGCATTTTTCGCGTGACCACGGGGCCGCTCCAGACATGTAGCGCGTCGTCTCGATGGTCGAATGCAGGTCCTGGATCAGATCAGCATCGCCGTTCCCGCATCCGGGCGACAAGGCGCGGCGTTCGGAAAATAACGTCGCCGCTCATCTTTCGGGCTCCGACAGCACGCCGCCGCTCACCGGCTGGCTGACACCTGTCGTGCCGGGATAGGTCAGCGGCAGGCCCTCCAGCGAGCGGACGGCGAGATAGGCCCAGGCTTCTGCCTCCATGGCATCCCCATCGAAACCGGCCTCTTCGGCGCTCATGACACGAGAGCCGTTCTTGCCGGCCATGTCGGCTAACTCAGCCATGATCGTGCCATTCAGCCGTCCACCACCGCAAACGATGTAGACGGACGGCCTGTCAGGCAGATAACCGGCCGATTTGATGATCGAGCCCGCAGCGACATGCGCCAACGTGCGCGCGCCATCCTCAAGGCTCGCCTCACCGTGCGCCAGTGGCTTGAAATCGCCGCGATCAAGCGAGCGGCGGATATTGCCGCTGAAAAACGGGCTACCGAGGTAGCGCGCGGCGATGTCAGGCACCATCTGCCCGCGCCCCGCGATCTCGCCGCCCGGATCGTAAGTCCTGCCCGTGTGCATCTCCACCCACTGGTCGATCAGCGTATTGCCGGGGCCGCTGTCGAAGGCAGCGATGCGCCCCTCCGCGCCGATGTAGGTGAGGTTTGAGATGCCGCCGATATTGACGAAGCAGACGGCCTGTCCATCCTTCTGGAAGCGGCCGGCGAGCGCCGCGTGGTAGGCAGGCACCAGCGGCGCGCCCTGCCCGCCATGCACCATGTCGTTGGCGCGCATGTCATGGACGACGGGAATGCCGCATCGTTCGGCCAGAAGCGCACCATCGCCGATCTGAATGGTCAGCGCATCATCGGGCCGGTGCAGCACGGTCTGGCCGTGGAAGCCCAGCACGTCGATATCGCCCCTGACGAGGCCGAACTTTTCTAGAAATGCCGTAACGGCATCTGCGTGACGCAAGGTCAGTTCGACCTCGATCTCGCGCAGTTCGTCCGGCCGCGCGCCGCGATCGCTCAGCGGGCGCGCCAGATCAAGGGCCCGCTTCAACCGCTCGCGAAAGCCGCCGTCATAGGCCACGCCCAGAAACGGACCGCGCTCGATGAAGCCCCGTCCGTCTGTCCTGAGAAGTGCCACATCGATGCCATCCATCGAGGTGCCGCTCATCAAGCCGATCGCAGTCCTGACGATATCCATTGCGCCATGCGCCTTTCATGCGATTCCCGGATGCACTTTTGCAAAAACAGTGCTAAACGCGCCGCGATGCTTCAACAAGCATCAATCCCATCTTCCGTTCGACGTTCAAGAGACGAAACCCATGTCGCAGTTCAAGTCCGATTTCCTCCGCACGCTGCAAGAGCGCGGCTTCATTCATCAGATCTCTGATGAAAGTGGCCTCGACGATCTCTTCGCCAAGGAAATCGTGACCGCCTATATCGGTTTCGATCCGACCGCACCCAGCCTGCATGCCGGATCGCTGATCCAGATCATGATGTTGCACTGGATGCAGAAGACCGGTCACCGCGCCATCTCGCTGATGGGCGGCGGCACGGGCATGGTCGGCGACCCCTCCTTCAAGGAGGAAGCCCGCCAGCTGATGACCGTCGATACGATCGAAGGCAATATCGCTTCCATCAAGCGCGTCTTCTCGAACTACCTGAATTACGGCGACGGTCCGAAGGACGCGCTGATGATCAACAATGCCGAATGGCTGCGTTCGCTGAACTATCTCGAGTTCCTGCGCGATGTCGGCAAGCATTTCTCGGTCAACCGCATGCTGTCCTTCGACAGCGTCAAGACGCGCCTCGACCGCGAACAGTCGCTGTCCTTCCTGGAATTCAACTACATGATCCTCCAGGCCTACGATTTCGTCGAGCTTGCCAAGCGCTATGATTGCCGCCTGCAGATGGGCGGCTCGGACCAGTGGGGCAACATCGTCAACGGTATCGACCTCGGTCACCGCATGGGGACGAAGCAGCTCTACGCATTGACCTCGCCGCTGCTGACGACCTCCTCCGGTGCCAAGATGGGCAAGTCGGCCACGGGTGCCGTCTGGCTGAATGCCGACATGCTCTCGGCCTACGATTTCTGGCAGTACTGGCGCAATACGGAAGACGCTGACGTCTCGCGCTTCCTGAAGCTCTACACCACGCTGCCGATGGATGAGATTGCCCGCCTCTCGGCACTCGCCGGTTCCGAGATCAACGAGGTCAAGAAGATCCTGGCGACCGAGGTCACTGCGATCCTGC
The DNA here is from genome assembly GCF_056396805.1 of Rhizobium sp. 05N49. Taxonomy (NCBI): domain Bacteria; kingdom Pseudomonadati; phylum Pseudomonadota; class Alphaproteobacteria; order Hyphomicrobiales; family Rhizobiaceae; genus Rhizobium; species Rhizobium sp. 05N49. The sequence goes on along the minus strand of NZ_JBFTME010000006.1, from coordinate 151,690 downwards.
ACGGCCGTGAAGCCGCCGAACAGGCTGCCGAGACGGCCCGCAAGACTTTCGAGGAAGGCGGCCTCTCCGACAACCTGCCATCGGTCGAGGTTCCCGCCTCCGAACTCGATGCCGGCATCGGCCTTCTGTCGCTGATCGTCCGCGCCGGTCTTGCCGCGTCGAACGGCGAAGCCCGCCGTCACGTCCAGGGCGGCGCCGTGCGCATCAATGACCAGGCCGTCAGCGACGAACGCAAGATGATCGGCAGCGGCGAGATCACCGCAGATGGCGTCATCAAGTTGTCGCTCGGCAAGAAGAAGCACATCCTGATCCGCCGCGCGGCCTGAGCCGCGCAAGCGATACGAAAAGAAAAGCCGGCCGTCGCGCCGGCTTTTTCTTTGCCGCCTGTCAGCATGACGGCGGGTAGATTTTCTCCGTCATGACACTATCAGGCAGCGCTGGTCCCCAGCGGATTACTGGAATTCGAAGATCTGACGGAAGACGCCGGGCGCGATCACCGAGAGCGGATTGATCTGCAGGTTCGGCTGATCGAATTTTCCGGTCAGCTTGAAGGTGATGCCGATCAGGCCGCGGTCCGAACCATTGCCGAGGATGACGCCGATCAGCGGCAATTCGGCGAAAAGCCGGTTAAGACCGTAAGCCGGCATGAAAGTGCCGGTCATGTCCATATTGCCCTTCCGGTCGCGCACCATTCCCTGGAACGTGGCGCCGATCTGATCGCCGCGCAGCACGCCGTTTTCGATGGAGATCGTCCCCCCGCGTGAGACGACACGGGCAAAGCCACGCTGGAAGCGCTGCGAGGAGGTATCGATGTCCCGCTTCACGGCTTCGCTGAGACTGCGCTGGTCCGATCCGACCGGTGTGGAGACGATCGACCGCAGGCGTTGTTCGTTGACGATCGAGAAGCGGCGCACGTCGACCGATCCATCCCAGCCGCTACCTGCGCTGAGGCGGATAGCCAGGTTGAGAAGCCCGCCCTGCATATGCTGGTAAAGATCAGCAAAGCGTGACACGGAGCCGGCATCGCCGCTGGTGATGTTGATGACGCCGCCACCCTGCATCCGGCTGACGACCGCCTCGCCGCTGTCGGTGATGCCGGAGAAATTCAGCGATTGCAGCCGGCTGCCGCTCAGGGCGATCTGTGCCTGGAAATTGCCGATCTTCTCGTCATTGAAGCCGATGATGTTCTGCAGCTTTGCCCGCACGCTTACGCTGGTGTCGTCGCTGCCACTACTGTCCGAATCCGATTTCAGCCTGGCGATGATTGGTCGCGCATCGGCGCTGGCGCCGGCTATCGAAATATCGAAGCCGCCTTTGCTGCGCTTCAGTGACAAGCCGAAATCATCGACAGACGACAGCTTCACACTATCGAAATCTGCCGATATCAGGCCGCTCTTGCCGATCATGAGTGCTCCGGTCGCCCCGAAGCCATCTCCCTTCAGGCGGAAATTCTTGACCTGCGTATTGTCAGGCGGGCCTGAAACCTCGAATTCGGCATTGGCAGGAATACCGACACCCTTCGACCAGCCGATCCAGGGAAGATCGAGCGATGCTTTGCCGAGGTCGAGCTGCACGTCCTGCCGGTTTTCGTCCAGTCGTGTCAGCACCAGTTTGACGCTGCCGCCAAGGATACTGGACAGGCCAGGCAGCAGCCTGTCGCGCTGGTCGCCGTTGAGTGTTGCCGAAATCACGCGCTGCGGCTCGATGCCGGAAGATTTGTCGACGGGCTCCAGCATGTCGATATCGGCGGAGACGCCATCGATGTCGGCGTTGCCTTTGACCTTTATCTGCTGCGGATCGGCATCGAGCGTGCCGTCGAGATCGGTGATCATGCGCCCCGAAAATGGCTTGGCAAGCGCGACATCGGTGAGCTTCATCTGTGCCTGCCATTCGGGCGGCGGCGGGTTCTGCGAGGACAGAAGTCCGAAATGCGCCTTCACATGCGCGTCAATATTGCCCTTGAGGTCGTCAGGCACGAAGCCCGCGCGCTGCAATACCTTGATCGGCTTGTAGGTCAGAAGCTCGCCGACCGCATCCGCTGAACCTGAGACGGAAATGTCGGCGTCCGCCATCAATGGCTTGTCGTAGGTCGATGGCAGCACGAAGGTGCTCGGCTGCAGCGTCACGGAACGCCCCGACGGAAAATAGGAGGTGCCGCTCTTGAGGGAGATGGTCGCCCGCCCGCCCGACAGGTCGAAATGCGCCGCGGTATCGCGCACCGGAGGTATCTCGCCTGCGACATTCAGGCGAGTCCCGTCGATGTCGAAAGCGATGCGGAGCTGATTTTCGTCGAGCCGCAGCCCACGGCCTTCTGCCGCCTCGTCCAGGCGCCCTGGCGGGATGTAGACGGAAATGGAGGCATCGGTCACCAGGCCGCCGAAGAGGTTTGCCAGTACCCACACCCGCGCTTTGGACGCCATCCAGAAGGGCCAGAGCTGCTTGATCGCGGTCGTTTGCATCTGCTGCGATTGCCCGGCAAAGCTGATCTCCGGTGATTTCTCGTTCAGCCGGATATGCAGAGCCCCATAGAGGGAGCCAAGCGGCGAGGAAGCCACCATATTCGTGAACTGGAATTCGCGGCCGGCGACGAGATAGCGTCCGGTCGCCTGCAGATCGAAGGACAGCGGCTGCTCGCCGGAATTGGGTGCTGCCGTGCCGCCGCTGATCAGCGCGTCGATGCCGAACCCCTTGCCCGCATTCGGATCGAGCTTGTCGAGATCGATGACCGCGCCGCTGATTGGCAGCACTGTCGGCCCGAGATGGAGCTGCGATTTGGCAATCTCCAATGTCTGCTTGTCGAAGTCATAGGCCAGATTGACTTGCCCATCCGTCAGCTGCTGAGAATCGCCGTCGACATAGATAAGGCCCGGATCGAGCTTGAGAGCGGCATTGAGAAGCGGCTTGGCGCCGTCGGCTGCCCTGACCGCGGAAATCGTGAGATCGCCGAAGGTGTTGAGCCCCTGGCGGATCTCGCCCTGTTCATTGCGCCTCAGCGTAAACGGCGTCAGGTCGCCGTGTGATAATGTGGCGATGAGCCGGGTTGCGTGCCCGCCCGCCTGCTCCGTGATTACATTGAGATCGGCCGTCTCGCCGTTGATGGAAATCTGGCCGCTCAGCTGCAGCGAGTTCGGCCCGGCATGTTCGAAGGCGAGATTGTCGATGACGAGCGAAAGCGGCCCGTTTGCCGTATCCGCAAGCTTGATATCGATCCCGGAGAAGCGCACGGAATCGGTGGCCCCGCGTTCGATGAAGTTCTCGAACAGGTCGAGATGGGAAAAGATCGTCTCCATTGCCGCCGGGATGGCATCGACGCGCAGATCGTCAAGCTTGATGGGAGCGCTGGATGGAAGCAGTGAGGTGTCGAGGGCGATATCGTCGGCTTCCACCGATGATATGGCGATGCGGCCGCGGAAGAGTTGCAGCGGATCGAGCGCCATGCGCATGGAAGCTGTGGTCGAAAGATGCTGACCGCTCTGCTGGTCGATCATGTTGACGTCCCGCGCTTCGAGCGCCAGCCGCATGCCGGAGGTGAAGCGGATGACGGTGGAACCGACCTCGGCGCGGTATCGCGGCCCGAGCGCACTGTTCAGCGCCGACTGCGCCTGCTGCGACAGGGGCGCGTCGATGATCCCGCTTTCGATGGTAAAGACGATCGCCGCCAGGATGAGCAGGATGACTGCGCAGAAACCGCCGGTAGCCTTCGCCGTGCCGCGCATGCGGGAGCGCGGGGGCGGGCAATGCACGATGAGAGGATCCTGCACCTGCGCTGAAGGCAGGTTGTGCAAGGCGACGATGTCCTTCTTTCGGAACGTGACCTTTTCGCCGCGGATGGCTGACATGCGCCTTGGGAAACTCCTGAGTTTGGTTTGAATCACTCTGTGCGGGACGCCGTTTCGTCCACTATATACCGGTTCGATATAGTATCTCTCCTAAACCCGGCAAAAGAAAGTTTTGAGATGTCCGCACCCGGTATTGGCTCCCGTGCTCCCGATTTCAGCCTCCCGCGCGACGGCGGCGGGCATATTTCGCTCTCCGATTATCATGGCAAGCCGGTGGTGCTTTTCTTCTACCCCAAGGACGACACGACGGGCTGCACGACGGAATCTCTGGATTTTACCGCACTTGCAGATGAGTTTGCAGCCGCCGGAGCTGCCATCGTCGGCATGTCGCCCGATTCGGCCGCCTGCCACGACCGCTTCATCAAGAAGCACAAGCTGACGGTGGCACTCGCATCGGACGAGGATAAGACGGTGCTGCAGGCCTATGGCGTGTGGAAGGAAAAGAAGATGTATGGCCGCACCTTCATGGGCGTCGAACGTACCACGTTCCTGATCCGTAGGGACGGCACCATCGCCACCATCTGGCAGAAGGTGAAGGTCGCGGGGCACGCCGAAACGGTGCTGGCAGCCGTCAGGAACCTCGCTGCGTGACGGCGATCACCTCGGTGCGCGGTGGCGCGATCGATGCAATCCGTTCGGCAGATCTCGACCGCAAGACGGAACTGGCGCAGGAAAGCGCCAACAGGTGGTTCGCCCGGCGCATCTCGCTGCGCTCGCCGCTGGATGCACCGCTGCCCGAGCGCCCCGGCAGGCCGGAAAAGCCTCTGCTGGTGCCGCCGACCCAGGTCGAGAAGCGTTCGCTGCATACCGTGCCTGGCCGTATCGCCCTGCTCCACGCGATTGCCCATATCGAGCTCAATGCGGTCGACCTGGCACTCGACATCGTGGCGCGATTTGCCTCGGCGCATGTGCCGAACTCTTTCTTCGACGGCTGGATGCAGGTTGCCTTCGAAGAGGCCAAGCACTTCCGCATGGTGCGCAAGCGACTCAATGATCTCGGCGCCGACTATGGCGATCTGCCCGCCCACGATGGCCTCTGGCAGGCAGCGCACTCGACCCGCAACGATCTCACCGCCCGCCTTGCCGTCGTGCCGCTGATTCTCGAGGCGCGCGGACTGGAGTTACGCCTGCCCTGCAGGCCAAGATGCGCGAAACCGGCGATCTCGAAAGCGCGGCGGTACTCGACGTCATCTACAATGACGAGAAGGGCCATGTCGCCGTCGGCGCCAAATGGTTCCGCTTCCTCTGCGCCCGCGAAAAGCGTGATCCTGCAAGGACGTTTCAGGAATTGGTGCGTGCCAATTTCCGCGGTCCGCTGAAGGCGCCGTTCAATGATGTGGCGCGCGCCGAAGCCGGGTTGACGCCCTCCTTCTACAGGGCACTGACCTCGACCAGCCAGAGCTGATTGGTAAGCTCTGGCTTGCTGACGTAAACCGGCTGTTAACCATAAAAGTATGTAATCATCTCCCAATGGGGCAGGCGCTAAAAAGCGAATCTTCGGGGGATCCTCGGTGACGAACGGACATCACAGTCGGGTATTCGGCAAGAGGGCGCAGGAACATGTCCTTATTCTTGCGAGTGGCGACAAGGTGCGTCACATGACGGTCAAACCCTGGATGGCGGCATTGGCTTTCTGCTTTGTCGGGGTCTTTTCGATCGGCTATCTGCTCGCCACCTCCTACCTCGTGCTGCGCGACGATCTGATCGGCGCGACCATGGCCCGCCAGGCCCGTATGCAGCACGACTATGAGGATCGCATCGCGGCGCTGCGTGCCCAGGTCGATCGCATCACCTCCCGCCAGCTTCTCGATCAGCAGGTCGTCGAGGACAAGGTCGACAAGCTGATGGAGCAGCAGATGGCGCTGACCTCACGCCACGGAAAGCTCGACAACCTGCTCGACCGCGCCGAAAGCTCCGGTCTGACGAGCAAGGATGCTCCGGTGACCGATATCCCGGCGCAGTCCTATGCGCCCGACATCAAGGACAAACGTGCGTCGCTGACCGGCGGCGCGCAGGCAATTGAAAAGATGCTGGCAGGCGACGGCAAACCGGCCGACGCCGAAACCCCCGACAATTCCACCCTTGCCTATGTTCCCGCAGAAGAAACCGTCGGCGATCGCGCCGACCGCATCTTTTCGAAGGTCACGCTCTCGCTGAAGACCGTTGAGCAGGATCAGAAGAGCCGCATCGACCAGCTGACGAGCGACGCCGGCAACGCCACCAATACGATCGAAGGCGTGCTGGACCGCTTCCATATCGCCGTTCCGGCCGAGACGATCGCCGCCAAGGAAGACGAAGACGCAGTTGGTGGCCCATATGTGGAGCCCGAAAGCAACGACGATTTCAACAATTCGCTGATCCAGCTCGACGGCGCGCTGACGCGTCTGGAAGCCGTGCGCAGCACCGCGGAATCCCTGCCCTTCCGCAATCCGGCCATCGGCAAGGAAGTCACCAGCCCCTTCGGCAACCGGCGCGATCCCTTCCTCGGCCGGCTTGCGCTTCATTCCGGCATCGACTTCCGCTTCTCGCCGGGGGAAAGGATCCGCCCGACCGCGCCGGGCAAGGTGATTGCAGCCGGCTGGACCGGAGGCTACGGCAACATGGTCGAGGTCGATCATGGCAACGGCATTTCGACGCGCTACGGCCATATGTCGGAAATTCTGGTCAAGGTCGGCGATACGGTTGGCCGCAACAATGTCATCGGGCTTGCCGGCAGCACGGGCCGTTCAACGGGTACGCACCTGCATTATGAGGTGCGCCAGGATGGACATGCGGTTGATCCGATCTATTTCATGAATGCCGGCCTTAAACTTGCCACTTATATAAAATAGCCGGTCGCGGTAACGAATGCTTCACCTCGCTACCTGGGGTGGAGACGCTATTCCTTGACTTGCCGGCCGTTTCGGAATATGTCGCCCACATTGCGGCATGCAATCCTGCCGACTCGCCAGAGACCGGCCGAACGAAACGGAAACAGTTTTCCCTTTGACGACATTTGCTGAACTTGGTTTGAGCCCCAAAGTGCTCTCCGCTGTTACCGATGCGGGCTACACGATCCCCACTCCCATTCAGGCCGGGGCAATTCCCTTCGCGCTGGAGCGCCGCGATATCTGCGGTATCGCGCAGACCGGCACCGGCAAGACGGCTTCCTTCGTTCTTCCCATGTTGTCGCTTTTGGAAAAAGGCCGTGCCCGCGCCCGCATGCCCCGGACCCTTATCCTGGAGCCGACCCGCGAACTGGCCGCCCAGGTTGCCGAAAATTTCGAAAAATACGGTAAGAACCACCGCCTCAACGTCGCCCTCCTCATCGGCGGCGTTTCCTTTGAAGATCAGGACCGCAAGCTGGAGCGCGGCGCGGACGTGCTGATCTGCACCCCCGGCCGCCTTCTCGACCATTTCGAGCGCGGCAAGCTCCTGATGAGCGGTGTTGAAATTCTCGTCATCGATGAAGCCGACCGCATGCTCGACATGGGCTTCATTCCCGATATCGAACGCATCGCCAAGCTGATCCCCTTCACCCGCCAGACGCTCTTCTTCTCGGCCACCATGCCGCCGGAAATCCAGAAGCTCGCGGACCGCTTCCTGCAGAATCCGGAGCGTATCGAGGTCTCCAAGCCGGCCTCGGCATCGAGCACGATCACGCAGCGCTTCGTCGCCTCGCACGACAAGGATTACGAGAAGCGCGCCGTCCTGCGCGATCTCATCCGCGCTCAGGAAGATCTCAAGAATGCGATCATCTTCTGCAACCGCAAGAAGGATGTCGCCGAACTCTTCCGTTCGCTGGACCGCCACGGCTTCTCCGTCGGCGCCCTGCACGGCGACATGGACCAGCGCTCGCGCATGACCATGCTTTCCAATTTCAAGGACGGCAACATCAAGCTGCTCGTTGCCTCCGACGTCGCCGCCCGCGGCCTCGATATTCCCGATGTCAGCCACGTCTTCAATTTCGACGTGCCGATTCACTCCGAAGACTATGTTCACCGCATTGGCCGTACCGGCCGCGCCGGTCGTTCAGGGGCCTCCTTCACCATCGTCACGCGCCGCGACCAGAAACATGCCGACGCGATCGAAAAGCTGATCGGCGAGAAGGTCGAATGGCTGAGCGGCGATCTCGCCGCCCTGCCGCCGGCCGAAGAGAGCCGCGACGGCGAGCGCTCTCCCCGTCGCGGCAAGGGCCGTGAGCGGGATAAGGATCGTGGCCGCGAGCGCCGGTCTTCGGGTCATAAATCTGATATCAACGCCGAAGATAATGGTGGCGAAGTCGTGGAAGCAGCAGCAAAGGCCGACAGCGTGAAGAACGAGCGCAAAGCAGAACAGAAGCCGCAGAACAATGCGCGCGGCGGTCGGCCCTATCCGGCAAACGACGACAATCGCGAGCGTCGCCGTCACCGTGATCATGACGATGGCCCCACACCGGTCGGGTTCGGCGACGACATTCCTGCCTTCATGCTGATCGCGGCCAACGCCAAGATCTGAGACCCTCAATGGGCAAGCCCGGCATTGATTTCCCAGGCCTCGGTGTAGGCCTGGTGATTTTGCGCGACGGCAAGATCCTTCTCTACAAGCGCGTGAATCCGCCTGAAGCTGGCTACTGGAATATCGTCGGCGGCAAGGTCGACCATATGGAGCCCGCTGAGGAAGCCGCGCGCCGCGAAGCCGAAGAAGAAACGGGCCTCACAATCGGCCGCGTCGAGCGGATCGGCTCTACCGAGCAGATCATCGATGCCGACCGCCAGCACTGGATTTCCCTTCTCTATATCGCCCGCGAAGTAACGGGTGAACCGCAACTGACGGAACCGGACAAGCTGTCGGATTTTGGCTGGTTCGGTCTTGCCGACCTGCCGGAGCCGCTATCGGCTTTCACGAAGGCCGCGATATCGGCTCTTCCGGCCGGCGAATTGCGCTGATCATTCGGCCCGCAGTGCGGCCTCATAGGCAAGCCGCACCCAGCGCGCCATGACATCTGGGTCGTCATAGGCTTCGTCGGGGATGCTCCAATAGGGCATTTTCACCGGAGCGCCCTTTTTGCCCTCGTAGAACCATTGGCTGGCACCTGCCGCGGCAAATTCCGGCGCGCTCTCTTCATCCGCCTTCAGCAGGATTTCGTCGCGCACCTCGAGCGCCAGGATACGGCCGAGATGGTAGATGCCMTTGCCGCCGAACATGCGCTTGATGGTGACGGGTCCAAGCGACTGAAACATTTCCTCGATGCCGGCATTGTCCATCGCTTCAGACCTATACCGAGTGATAGCCGCGGTTCAGATAAAGCAGCGCCGGATGTATTTCGGTAAAGCGCACGGCGGCGACCTCGCCGAAAATGACATTGTGGGTCGGCATTTCCTTGATATCGGTCACCCGGCAATCGAAAACGGCAAGTGCATCGGCAAGGACCGGCGCGCCCGTTACCAGCGTCTCGAAGCGGGCGCTCTGAAAACGCTCGTCGTTTTCGAGCTGCGTGCGGCCCGAAAAGGCATCGGCAACGCCTTCATGGTGGGCGCCGAGCGAGTTCAGCGCGAAGATGCCGCTGCGCCAGAAGATCTCGTTCTTCACATTGGTATTGTTGAGGCAGACGAGAACCGAAGCCGGATTGTCGGAGACCGAGCAGGCGGCCGTGATCGTGACCCCGCGCCGCGCTTCGCCGAGCGCCGTCGTCACCAGCTGCACATGGCCTGCATAGCGGCTCATGGCATCGCGATAGAGGCCGGGATCGATATGCTGCCTGTTCAACACATGCTTCTCCACAATCAGTGTCTTGTTTTTGTTATTTTCCCAATATGGCGGGCATCGGTTACATTTTCTACAATAGCACCCGCCAAAAGCCGCAGAATACGCTTGTTTTTCTTTGACGATTGCCGCCGTGCGGATAAAAGGGCATGGACAAGACGAGAGACCTGCACCTTTCATGATGAGCCTGCGTGTCATAGCCGCCCTTCTGTCGCTCACGGCGTTGACGGCCGAAAGCCGCGCGGCCGGCGTGACGATTGGCGTTGTCGCGCCACAGGACGGCACTTTTGCCTCGCTTGGCGCCCAGATTTTTTCCGGCGCGAATTTCCAGATCCGACAGGCGGGCGATACGGTCGTTCCTGTCCCCGAAACCTGCCAGGACAATAGCGGCCAGGCGGTCGCCGATGCACTGATCGCAGCCAAGGTCCAGGTCGCTATCGGCTTCCTTTGCAGCGAGACGCTGGAAGGCGCCCTGCCGAAGCTGAAGGACGCCAATATTCCCGTCATCACGGTGTCCGTGCGCTCGCGCATTCTGATGGAGGATTCGCTGAAGAACGGCTGGCCCCTCTTCCGTCTGGGCCCGCAGGACAGCGATGAAGCCGCCAAGGTCATCCAGATCATCCTGCAGCAATGGACGGCGTCTCCGATCGCCCTTATCGAAGACGGCACGATCCACGGCCGCGAACTGACGGAAGCCGTGCGCAACGCGCTCGAAGAAAATGGCCTGAAGCCCGTTTTCACCGATACCTACCGGCCGGGACAGGAACAGCAGATCGGCCTCGTGCGCCGCCTGAAGCGGGCCGGTGCCACCAAGGTCTTCATCGGCGGAGACAGAAACGATGTCGCCACCATCGCCCGTGACGCGAAGGCCGAAAACATCGCGCTCGGCATTCTGAGCGGCGATGCGATGCGCGCGGCAAACCAGCCGCTCGCGCTGGCAGATGGCGTGCGTGCCGTCGTCATCCCCGAATATGCGCTTCTGCCGGATGCAGCCGCGGCCGCCGAGGCCCTGCGCGCCGCCGGGACCGAGCCGGAAGGTTATGTCCTGCCGGCCGCAGCCGCAGCGCTGATTGCCGATCAGGCCGTGCAGGCGGCGGTGGCCGAGGGCAAGCCGGTGGCGGAAAAGCTTATCGGGACGCAATTCAATACGCCGATCGGCCCAGTGACCTTCACACCGGCCCATGAGCTGGCGCAAAATCCCTATCGTCTTCTCGAATGGCGCGGCGATGCTTTCGTTCCGCCGACCGACGGGACGGACTGACCTGTTGAAACTTGCCGTGAGGCGGCGCGCCTGCTGACGGTTGAGATGGAGATCCAGACCCATGACGACACTGCCCATCCGCATCGCCCCATCGATCCTAGCGGCAGATTTTGCAAAGCTCGGCGAGGAAGTGCGCAACGTTACCGCGGCCGGCGCCGACTGGATCCATCTCGACGTCATGGATGGCCATTTCGTGCCGAACATTTCCTTCGGCCCCGATGTCATCAAGTCGCTGCGCTCCTACACGGATGCGACCTTCGACTGCCATCTGATGATTTCACCTGCCGACCCCTACCTTGAAGCCTTCGCAAAGGCCGGCTGTGACCGCATCACAGTGCATGCAGAGGCCGGACCACATCTGCATCGCTCGCYGCAGACGATCCGCCATCTCGGCAAGAAGGTCGGCGTCACGCTCAATCCGGCAACGCCGCTCTCTGTGGTCGAGAACGTGCTTGACGATGTCGACCTCATTCTCATTATGTCCGTCAACCCCGGTTTCGGCGGCCAGAAATTCATTCCGGCAATGGTAGACAAGATCGCTGCGGCAAAGTCACTCATCGGTGACCGCCCGATCGAGCTTGAGGTGGATGGCGGCGTGACGGTCGATACCGCACCTGCCGTGGCAAAGGCCGGCGGCAATGTGCTCGTCGCCGGATCGGCAATTTTCAAGGGCGGCTCGGTCGAGGCCTATCGCCAGGCCATTACCGCTCTTCGCAACGCGGCTGAGGGGGCTCGCTGATGACGAAGCGCATGTTCATGGGTGGATTTCTTGCCGCCCTGCTGACCGGCATGGCTGCCACGGCCTCAGCCGGCGATATCGCCAATGTGCAGCCCGTCGGCTTTTCCGCCGATGGCAAGGTCTTTGCCTTCCAGGAATTCGGCATGAAGGATGGCAAGGTCCCCTATTCGGATACCTATTTCATCGATACCGACACCGGTGCCGATCTCGAGGGCACGCCCTTCCATCTGGAATTGACGGACAAGGATGCCGATCTGTCCAAGGCCCGCCGCCAGAACCTGACGGCAGCACGCCAGCAGATGGACAAATACGACCTTCTGACCAATCCGGGCCTGATCGCCGCCTTCAACCCGCCGACCGAGCTCGGCTCGCCGATGAAGACGATCCGCTATACGACGCTTGCAACCGACGGTCCTGCGCGTGGAGCCTATACGCTGCTGCTGGGCGATGCCCAGGTCGCGACGCCCGATGCCTGCAAGGGCATGAACCACGTCGTCGGCTTTACGCTGCAGCTCATCGAGAAGGACGGTGCACCGAACCGCCAGCTCGTCCACGAGGACAAGGCTATCCCGGCCGACCGCGGCTGCCCGGTGGAGTACCGCATGGGCGGCGCCCTCGTCTATCAGCCTGAATCGGGCAAGCCCGTCCATATCGCCCTCATCCTGGCGCTGAGTGCATCTCCTGACGGCCGCAACGGCCGCTGGATCGCTGTTCCGGTACACCCCTGAGAATGAACCGTCTGCGGGCGGCGTGGCCGCCCTTATCCGAACTTTTCATCGGCGCCCCGCTCTGGGGCGCCCAGATGCTGGTCTCGGCAATGGCCGGGCTCTACCTGCGCAATGGCATGGAGACGAGCCATGTGCTCGATCTGGCGCTGCTCTATTTCGGCGGCGGCCTGCTTTCCTGGCCCTTCAATCTGATCGCCGGGCGCTACTTCGCGCTCCGTCGAGAGATGGAGACGCGTTTCGCAGCCTTCTTCCTGGCGATGACGACAGGCACGATCCTCATGACGGCCTTTCTCTTCGCCATGGACTACCGGATCTTTTATTCCCGCTGGCATTCGCCGCTCGGTTCCGTCATCTGGATGTTCCAGTTCGTCTTCACCGGTGCAAGTGCCGTCTACCAGTTCCTCGTTCTCGGTCTGGGACTGTTTTTGCCCGTCGGTTTGGTCTGTTTGCTTGCCACCAGCTACGCTCTTGCCAAACGCATGCGTTGAGATTGCCGGCCGTCTTTGCTACAGGGGCCGCAGCTACTGTCACGAAATGAAGGCGCTCGCCCATGATCCCTCGTTATTCCCGGCCCGAGATGGTCGCCATCTGGTCTCCCGAAACCAAGTTCCGCATCTGGTTCGAGATCGAGGCTCATGCCTGTGATGCGCTTGCGGACCTCGGTGTGATCCCGAAATCGGCCGCCGCCACCATCTGGGAAAAAGGTGGCAAGGCGACCTTCGATGTTGCCCGCATCGATGAGATCGAGGCCGTGACCAAGCATGACGTCATCGCCTTCCTCACCCATCTTGCCGAAATCGTCGGCCCCGACGCCCGTTTCGTCCACCAGGGCATGACCTCGTCGGACGTGCTCGACACCACCCTGAACATCCAGCTCGTGCGCGCTGCCGATATACTGCTCGCCGACATGGACCGCGTTCTCGCCGCCCTGAAGGCCCGTGCCTTCGAGCACAAGGATACGATTCGCATCGGCCGCAGCCATGGCATTCACGCCGAGCCGACGACGATGGGCCTCACCTTCGCTCGCTTCTATGCCGAGATGAGCCGCAACCGCGCCCGCCTCGTCGCTGCCCGTGCGGAAATCGCGACCGGCGCCATTTCCGGCGCCGTCGGCACCTTCGCCAACATCGATCCTGTCGTCGAAGAGCATGTCTGTGCCGCCCTCGGCCTCGTTCCGGAGCCGGTCTCCACGCAAGTCATCCCGCGTGACCGCCATGCGATGTTCTTCGCCACGCTCGGCGTCATCGGTTCGTCGATCGAAAATGTGGCGATCGAGATCCGCCACATGCAGCGCACCGAAGTTCTGGAAGCCGAGGAGTTCTTCTCGCCTGGCCAGAAGGGCTCGTCGGCCATGCCGCACAAGCGCAACCCGGTCCTGACCGAAAACCTGACGGGCCTTGCTCGCCTCGTACGCATGTCGGTTGTTCCCGCAATGGAAAACGTGGCGCTCTGGCACGAGCGCGATATCAGCCATTCGAGCGTCGAGCGCGCTATCGGCCCGGATACGACCATCACCCTCGATTTCGCACTCAACCGTCTGGCCGGCGTCATCGAAAAGCTCGTGGTCTATCCCGAGAACATGATGAAGAACCTCGACAAGTTCCGCGGCCTTGTGCATTCGCAGCGCGTTCTCCTGGCGCTGACGCAGGCCGGCACCTCCCGCGAGGATGCCTATCGCCTCGTGCAGCGCAATGCGATGAAGGTCTGGGAACAGGGCAAGGATTTCCTCGAAGAGCTCCTGGCCGACGCCGAAGTGCGTGCCGCGCTCTCCGAGTCGGATCTCCGCGAGAAGTTCGATCTCGGTTATCACACCAAGCATGTCGACACGATCTTCCGCCGCGTTTTTGGCGACGCTTGATCGACACAAGACATGTCATGAGACGGCGCCCGTGAGGCGCCGTTTTCATTTTCGCTTCCGGGATGCAGTTGCCGGTGCAGCGCGCTTCTTTTTCTCCGGCTTGTCGACCGGCGTATCGGCCGGCTCTTCCGATATCTCGCAAATCTCTGTCGCGCCCCGGCCTTTGGCGGCCTTCGCCACTAGGCGGTCGAGATGCTTGAGGTCCTCCTCGTCGAGATTTTCGATGCCGATGAAGCGGTTCTCGGCGTGGCTCGTGAGGATGATTTCGTTGAGCTTCGCCTGGATGGCCCGTGTATCGCGTGTCTGCGCATTCTGCAGCACGAAGACCATCAGGAAGGTAATGATCGTCGTGCCGGTGTTGATCACCAGCTGCCAGGTTTCCGAATAGCCGAAGACAGGGCCGAGGGCAGCCCAGATGATCACCGCGATGAGTGCCAGAATGAAGGTTACCGGCTTGCCCGCCCACTCCGATATCTTCGTCGCGAAGCGGGCGAATGCATGGCGTACAGTCACCTTGAAATCCTCCTTCGAAGTCGGCGCAAAACAAACTCCAGGGAGGGTTCCGAGGTTCCAACCTATGTCGAAAATCCGGGGTATCGCGTGAATTCGCGATCCCCCGGGAATTCTGGCGTCACATGGCTTCGCGGCTGATCAGCTTGCGGTAAAGATGCCAGGTCGCATGGCCGAGGATGGGGATGACGAGTGCAAGGCCGATGAAGAGCGGGATCGTGCCGATGACGAGTGCCACGGCTACGATCAGGCCCCAGAGCAGCACTGGTATCGGATTGATGAAGGTTGCCCGGACCGAGGCGACCATCGCAGCCACCGCCCCGCAATCCCTGTCGAGCAGCATCGGGAAGGTAACGACGGTGATCGCCAGAACGACGAGGGCAAAGCCGAGGCCGACCAGATTGCCCCACAGGATCAGCTGCATGCCTTCCGGCGTACCGAATACCTGCTGAACGAAGAGCGACATGGAGCGCGGGAAGACCTCTCCGAGGAGGTTTGCGTAGATGGTCTGCGCCGTGACCAGCCAGACGGTGAACATCCCAAACAGCAGGAGGCCGACGGCGATGATCGACGGCAGAGCCGGCGAATGGCGCACGTCGAGTGCATGTGTCCAGGAGGAATCGAGCCCGGCCTCGCGCCGGCGGCTGATTTCGTAGAGGCCGATCGCGGCTATTGGCCCGATCAGGACGAAGCCCGACATCAGCGGAAAGATCATCGGTGCGAGATTGGCGCCCGAACTCAGCATCGTCAGGAAGATGCCGGCGATCGGATACATGAGACACAGGAAAACGTAGTGCGAAGGCTTCTCGCGGAAATCCTCGAAACCGAGCCTGAGCGCGTCGAAGACGTCGGCAATGCTGATCCTGTTAACCACGGGCCGTGCGAAGTTCTCACCGGCACCCGTCATGACATGAAATGTCGTCATGGCTTTCTCCTCCTCAGCCAAGATGAGCCGGAGGCGAATGTGGCGGCACAAAGCGGGCCGACACGAGAACGCAACCGGCATGCAGCCACCATAGCAAATTTCTTGAGCTAAGTCGCTCTTTCCCTTGACATCGCGGTCAAGCTTTCTCACATCGGCGACATTATGAGAGCTTCAGACGCAGATATCCTCATCATTCCCGGCTATACCAACTCCGGTCCCGACCACTGGCAGAGCCGCTGGGAGGCAAAATTGAGCACCGCGCGCCGCGTCGAGCAGGCGGAATGGTCCAAGCCCGTGCGCGAGGACTGGAGCGTCCGCATCGCCGAAGCGGTCAATGCTTCCACTCGCCCCGTGGTACTCGTTGCCCATTCCCTCGGCGTGCCCTCGGTGATCCACGCAATCCCGATGTTTCAGAAGCGCGTTGCCGGCGCCTTCTTCGTTGCGCCGCCCGATGTCGCCAATCCGGATATTCGTCCGAAGCATCTCATGACCTTCGGCCCCTACCCGCGCGATCCGCTGCCCTTCCCCTCGATCACTGTCGCCAGCCGCAACGATCCTTTCGGCACTTACGAGCATGCCGACGATATCGCCAACAGCTGGGGTTCCTTCCTGGTCGATGCCGGCGATTCCGGCCACATCAATGCCGAATCCGGTCACGGCCCCTGGCCGGAAGGCACGATGGTCTTTGCCCAGTTTCTAAGCCGCCTGCCGGGCTGAGGAAGCCAAAAAATCCGGCATTTCCAGTGAATTAAGCGATCGCTTTCTAAGCATTTCTTAATGGAAAGACCGCAGACTGCGCTGACGCAAGAAAAGCGAGAGCGCGCCCCGTGAAGCAAAGCCATCCGCCCAAAACCGCCGCCGATGTCAATCGCGACGAACAGGCTGCTGACGGGTTTGCAAGCTACACCGACGATTCAGATATCAACGAGCGCGAAAGCCGATGGAACTACGCGCTCGTCGGTTCCGGCCTCGGCGTCTGGGACCACAATTACCGTCTCGACAAGAAATACTATTCGCAGACCTGGAAGAGTATTCGCGGCATGGCCCCTGACGAGGAGGCCGACGGCGAGTACGAAGCCTGGCTGCAACTCGTCCATCCCGACGATCGTGATTTTGTCATCGACGCCATCGAGCGCCAGAATGCCGGTGATCCGGACTATCATGTCTTCGAGTATCGCGAACGCCACAAGGACGGCCACTGGGTCTGGATCGAGTGCCGCGGTGCGCCGGTCGAATGGGATGAGAACGGCACAGCCCAGCGCGTCGTCGGCACGGATACCGACATCACCGCACGCAAGGAAACGCAGGAGATGCTGGCGCAGCTCTCCCGCCGCCTCGACCTTGCTTTGCAGATCAGCGACATCGGCGTTTTCGAGGCCGACATCGACCACGGGACCGTCGAATGGGACGAGCGTCTCATTGCCATCTACGGCCTGAAGGGCATCGATCATCTCTCGGCCGTAACTGCATGGCCTGACGCAATCCATCCCGAGGATCGCGAGCGCGTGCTTGGCACTGTCGAGCGCCATGTCCGCGACCAGACCGGCTTCAATCACGAATTCCGAATCATCAGGGGTGACGGTGCCTTGCGCATCATTCGCGCCCGTGGTGCCTTCTTCGTCGACGGCAATGGCTGCCGCAAGCTGATCGGTGCCAATTGGGACGTCACGGAAGAAGTGGCGCTGCGCAACGAGTTGCGGCGCGCCAAGGATCTTGCCGAAGCCCGCAACCGTGAACTCGAAGCCGCCAAGGAAAGCATCGAGCATCTGGCGTTCCACGATTATCTGACCGGCCTGCCGAACCGCCGCTATCTCGACAAGATGCTGGAGGAACGCTCCGCCCATTGTCGCGAGGAAGGGCTGGCGCTTGCCGTCCTTCATATCGATCTCGATCGCTTCAAGCAGATCAACGACACGCTCGGCCACCGCGCCGGCGATCATATGCTGAAACACGCCGCCAAGGTGCTGCGCGACTCCATTCGCGCCACCGACTTCGTCGCTCGCATCGGTGGCGATGAATTCGTCGTTCTCTGCATCGTCGACACCGCGTCCAAGAAGATCGCCACCGTCGCCGAGCGCATCATCCGCGAGCTGCGCAAGCCCATCAAATACGAGGGACATGATTGCCGCTTCGGTGCCAGCATCGGCATCGCCATCGACAGCGGCCCGAAGCTCGATGAAAAACAGCTCCTGCTCAACGCCGATATCGCCCTCTACCGGGCGAAAGGCTCCGGCCGTAACCGCCACGAATTCTTCTCCAATGCAGCGCGCCGCACGATCCTGACGGCCAAGCGCCTGGCCGATGAAATCCTGATCGGCCTGGAGCGCAACGAATTCGTGCCCTTTTACCAGCCGCAGTTCGATGCCCGCACGCTCGATATCGCGGGTATCGAGACGCTGGCCCGCTGGCAGCATCCCGAACATGGCCTGCTCGCCCCCGATCGCTTCCTCGACATTGCCGAAGACCTCGACGTCGTCTCCATCATCGATGCGCTCATCCTGGAACAGGCAATAGCCGACCGGAAAACCTGGATCCGCGAAGGCTTCGCCATTCCCCGCATCTCCGTCAATGTCTCCGGCCGGAGACTGTCCGATCCGCAGCTCGGCAAGAAGCTGCGTTCTCTCAAGATCGAGCCCGGCACGGTCTCCTTCGAACTGCTTGAATCGATCTCGCTCGATGATTGCGACGAGGCGGTTACCGCCAATCTCAAGAAGCTGAAGAAACTCGGTATCGATATCGAGGTCGATGATTTCGGCACCGGTCATGCCTCGATCGTCAGCCTGTTGCGGTTGAGCCCGAAAACACTGAAGATCGACCGCGAACTCATCAGCCGGCTGCCGCAATCGGCCGAACAGCGCAAGCTCGTTCGCTCGATCATCGACATCGGCCGCTCGCTGAATATTCTCGTTACCGCAGAAGGCGTCGAGACGGCCGATCACGTTCGCATCCTTGAGGAGCTCGGCTGCGACATGCTGCAGGGCTATGCCCTCGCCCGGCCGATGTCAGGCCTGCAGATTCCGGCTTTCATCCGTGGCGAAAGCTGGCGGCGGTCGGAGGGGGAAGCGCGCGCGCTGCAGAGGGATCTGCGCCGGTCGGTCGATCGGCCTGTCTCCAAGACGGCCTCCAGATAAAGCCCTGTATAAACCCTCCGAGATTTTGCCTTCATTCCACCGTAAAGAAAAAGGCGGTAGTCTCCTCCTGGCAAGATTTCGATTCTCTTTGCGGTTTTCCCGCCCAAGGCCGGAAACCGGGGAAGGAGTGACAGGCGGATTGTGAAACTCTCTCTTTTCCTTTAAGGGGACGCCACGAGATCGATCCACGCGCACTATCCCAAGAGCGCCAACAGTTAGAGAATAACCACAATGAACCGTCGCCGCCGTATCTACGAGGGCAAGGCAAAGATTCTGTATGAGGGACCTGAACCGGGCACGCTGATCCAGTTCTTCAAGGACGATGCCACTGCTTTCAACAAGAAGAAACACGAAGTCATTGATGGCAAGGGCGTCCTCAACAACCGTATTTCTGAATATATCTTCAGCCATCTGAACAAGATCGGCATTCCCACCCACTTCATCCGCCGGCTCAACATGCGCGAGCAGCTGATCAAGGAAGTGGAGATGATCCCGCTCGAGATCGTCGTGCGCAACGTTGCCGCCGGCTCGCTCGCCAAGCGTCTCGGCATCGAGGAAGGCGTGGTCCTGCCGCGCTCGATCATCGAATTCTATTACAAGTCGGATGCGCTCGAGGACCCGATGGTCTCCGAAGAGCACATCACCGCCTTCGGCTGGGCCAATCCGGCCGAGCTCGATGACATCATGGCGCTCGCCATCCGCGTCAACGACTTCATGACCGGCCTCTTCCTCGGCGTCGGCATCCAGCTCGTCGATTTTAAGATCGAATGCGGCCGCCTCTTCGAAGGCGACATGATGCGCATCATCCTGGCTGACGAAATCTCCCCGGACAGCTGCCGCCTCTGGGATATCGAGACACACAAGAAGATGGACAAGGACCTGTTCCGCCGCGATATGGGCGGTCTGCTGGAAGCCTATTCCGAAGTTGCCCGCCGTCTCGGCATCATCAATGAAAACGAGCCCGTGCGCGGCACGGGCCCCGTTCTGGTCAAGTAAGTAAAAGCAGGGAAAAACACGTGATCAAGGCTCGCGTCACCGTCACGCTGAAAAACGGCGTTCTCGATCCTCAGGGCAAGGCCATCGAAGGCGCGCTCGGTGCCCTCGGTTTCGGCGGCGTCGGCCATGTCCGCCAGGGCAAGGTTTTCGACCTCGAGCTCGAAGGCACCGACAAGGCCAAGGCTGAAGCGGATCTCAAGGCCATGTGCGAAAAGCTGCTCGCAAACACGGTCATCGAGAATTACGCGATCGCGATCGACTGACGATCATAGGCCCGTCGCATGGGCGGGCCTTCAGGATGAAGCGTCATGCAGGCAAAGCTGGAGACGGAAGTCTCGAAATTCATGAGCTATGTTTTGCGCCATGCGCCGGAAGCCGCAAGCCTGACGCTCGATGCCGAGGGATGGGTATCCTTCGATGATTTCGAAAAGGCGGTGACATCGAAATATGATGTCACGCGCGACGATATTATCGGGATCATCGAAAACAGCCCGAAGAAGCGCTTTGCGCTGGTCGATAACAGAATTCGCGCCAATCAGGCCATAGTGTCGAAGTCGATCTGGCATTGAAGGCGGTCGAGCCGCCCGCAATACTCTTTCACGGCACGTCGCTGCTGAACTGGCCGCTGATCGAGCGCGAAGGCCTGAAGAAGATGGAACGGCATCACGTCCATCTCTCTGCGGATGCGCAGACGGCGAAGGTCGTTGCAACGCGCCGCAAGGGCGACCATATAATCCTGCGTGTAGACGCAGCCCGCATGTTTTCAGAAGGGCATTCTTTCTTTGTCTCGGACAATGGAGTATGGCTCGCCGAAAGCGTTCCAGTTCAATATCTTTCGCCAAATGCGGGGACCTTATGAAATCAGCCGTCGTTCAACTTCCGGGCCTCAATCGCGATCGTGACATGATCGCCGCTCTCACCAAGATCTCCGGTCATCAGCCGGTGACGATCTGGCAGACGGAGACGGAAATCCCTGACGTCGACCTGATCGTCATTCCCGGCGGCTTCTCCTACGGTGATTATCTGCGTTGCGGCGCCATTGCTGCCCGCATGCCGGTCATGCAGGCAATCATCGAGAAGGCGAACCAGGGCGTGAAGGTGCTGGGTGTCTGCAACGGCTTCCAGATCCTCGTCGAGGCCGGCCTGCTGCCGGGCGCGTTGATGCGCAACGCCTCGCTGAAATTCGTCTGCCGCGAGATCAAGCTCGAAGTCGTCAATGCCGAAACGGATTTCTCCCGTGCCTATGCAAAGGGCCAGATCATCCGTTGCCCCGTCGCCCATCACGACGGCAACTATTTTGCCGATACGGAAACGCTGGCCGCCATCGAAGGCAACGGCCAGGTCGTTTTCCGCTATGCCGATGGCACCAACCCGAATGGTTCGGTCAACGACATTGCCGGCGTCATGAATACCAAGGGCAATGTTCTCGGCATGATGCCGCATCCGGAAAATCTCATCGAAGCCGCCCATGGCGGTTCGGATGGCCGCGGCCTCTTTGCCTCGGCGCTCGACGTCATCGCCGCCTGATTTCTGCCGAAGAGCAAGATAGATGCGCCCTCGCCTTTTCGCAGCCATCACTAACGCCGCTGCCTTTGCCGCCCTTGCCGCGCTCGTCGCTGCCTGCCAGTCCTCGACACCTGCAAAGGGGCCGGACCGGAGTGCGTTGTCGACCATGGAGCGTGTGGCGCTCGGCGCCAATAGCTGCTGGTTCAAGTCGGGCGACACAGCTTTCGCCGCTTACAGGCTCGCACCGGAACTCAATTCCTTCTCCGGCCGCCCGCGCATCCTCGTGGTGCACAAGGGCAGCCCGGAAAGCCGGCCGCTGCTCGTGGTGCAGGCCGAAGGCAATCCGGCCAAGATGCAGGCCTTCGGTCCGATGATGTCCGAGCCGGTCGCCGGTCGCATCGCTGCCGATGTCACCCGCTGGTCGGGCGGCAACCGCGCCTGCAGCTAGAGCAATTCAGCAAAATCGTGCAGCGGTTCTGCGCCCGGAATTGCCTGAAATAATGGATGGAGTATTTCCCGTTTTCGAGAAAAGGGAAATGCTTCAGCCTTGATCCCAGAAAAACGACTTGCTGACCTCGCGTGCGGCATCGGAGTGCGACAGGCCGATATCCTTGAGCTGATCCGCCGTCAGTCCGCGTAGCGCCCGGCGTCCCTCCCGCTTCTGGCGCCACAGAAGCAAGCTTGCCCACAAGCGGCCGAGCTGAGTTGTGGCCGGCGCCTGCCTCGGGAGGACAATTTCGTGCGGGCTATCGATAGAGACAATCGATACAATATCACCCTTCATTTGAGGTACAACGGACATCCCTTGCTCCTGTTGTTTCCGTCTTCGTGATTGTCACATAGTCTTGACAGTGTGAGGGTGACAATCTATTCATTGTCACCATGACAAATTGGCTCCCAGATCTCTCGCAGGGCTCCGGCCCGGTCTATATGCGGCTCGCGGACAATATCGAATCCGCCATTGCTTCCGGTGCTTTGCCGGCAGGCAGCAAGCTGCCGCCGCAGCGAAATCTTGCCTATGACATCGGGGTGACAATCGGAACAATCGGTCGTGCCTATGCGCTAGTCCATGAGCGCGGTCTCGTCGCCGGCGAAGTTGGCCGCGGCACCTATGTCCTCGACCGAGCTGACACGCCGCCGAGCGAGCAGGTGGATCCCGTTACACTTTCGCTGAGCGGCACCCGCATCGCGGATGCTCCGGCAAACAAGCTTCGCTTCGACACGACCGCCGCCCCGGATCTTGGTCAGGGCAAGATCATCGCCGGCATCATGGCAGAGATCGGCGAGCAGCATCTGGCGGAAATCTCCTCCTATTCGCGCAGCTTCCCGCGCAACTGGTTCGAAGCCGGCCGCCTGTGGCTGGCCCGTGCCGGCTGGTCGCCGGACGTCGAAAACGTTGTTCCGACGCTCGGCGCGCATGCCGCCGCCATTTCGGTCATAGCCGCCGTGTCTGCGCCCGGTGACAAGATCGTCTTCGAGAACCTCACCTATACGCAGGTCAGCCGCAGCGTCCGCCTCCTCGGCCGGCGCACGCTGACTGTGGAGTCGGATGAGAACGGTGTCATTCCCGAGGATTTCGAGCGGCTCTGCCTACAGCAGCATCCGAAGCTGATCTTCCTGATGCCGACGGTCCACAATCCGACGCTTGCGATCATGCCCTATGAACGGCGCGTCGCCATTGCCGATATCGCCAGGCGGCATGGTGTATGGATCATCGAGGATGATCTCTATGGCGGCATGGCCAATGACGCTACGCCGTTGCTCGCGGCAATCGCGCCCGATCGCACTTTCCTGGTCAACGGCCTGTCGAAGTCGGTTGCCGCCGGCGTGCGTGGCGGCTGGGTCGCCTGCCCGCCGCATTTCGCCCAGCGCATCAAGGTCACCCACAAGATGGTCACGGGCGGCCTGCCCTTCATCCTGGCCGAAACATGCGCGCGGCTGATCCAGAGCGGCAAGGCGCACGAGATCCGCAATGCAAGCGTTGCAGAGCTGTCAGTCCGTGTGAAGCTTGCGCGCGAGCAGTTGCAGGGTTTCGAGTTCGAATCCCATCCGCATGCGCCCTTCCTGTGGCTGAAACTTCCCGAGCCCTGGATGTCCGGCACGTTCAAGAACGCCGCCTACCGGGATGGCGTTCTGGTAGACGACGAGGATGAGTTCAAGGCGGCCCGTGGAGAGAAGGTCTATCACCGCGTGCGCATCGGAATCTCCTCGCCGAAGGATAGAAACGAGATGTTGTCAGGGCTTATGATATTGAAACGTCTACTGGAAAACGGCGGCTCCGCCTATGATGGGGAAATCTGACCTGTTGCAATTTGGTGTCAGGGCCGTGGAAACGACCGCAACTGGAACACCCGCGCTTTACCGCTGACACCCGGATGTTACCTCTGTCCCATTCCGCTGTTTAAGCGGGAATCAAAGGACAGCAGATGAAATCCGATTTCCGTTCATGCCTGCTACGCCTGTCGAGTATCGCGTCAGCCGCAGTTGTTGCCAGCAGCTTGGGAATGTCATCGGCGAATGCCGCAGGCAGGATCTTCGACGAATTGCGCTTCGGCGCCTCCGCCTCCGTTCAAGGTGGTCATTCCCGAGAAGACGGCGTTTTCCCGGAGATTACGGCCCTCTTCGATCCCTTCGGTTTCGAGCAGGCCACAGGCTGGAAGCAGCAGCTCATGCATCCGCGCGTCCATGTCGGCACGTCGATCGGCACTGAGGGCGAAGCCACGCAGTTTTTCGCCGGTTTCACCTGGACTGTCGATCTCAGCGACAAGATCTTTGCCGAAGCCGGTTTCGGCGGCGTCATCCATACCGGTGATATCAGGGGCAATGACGACGGTCCGGATCTCGGCTGTCGCGTGCTCTTCCACGAATATCTCGGCGCCGGCTATCGTTTCACCAGCAATTGGAACCTGATGGCGCAGCTTGCGCATTCCTCGAATGCCAATCTCTGCGACGGTCCGAACGACGGCATGACCCGCGCCGGACTGATGGTCGGCTACAAATTCTGATCGGCCGCGACCGTTCACGACATGGCTGCGAATTCTTTGATGCCTGCCCTCTGTTGATGGCAGGCATTTTCCTGTCGCGCGCACTTCCTACATAAGCTAAAGACACGACAAACGCGCTGGGGCATGTCTGTTTTCCGTAAATCACAGGCACGCTCCATCTCTTTGTTTTCACGCAATCCGAATGCAAAACCGCTGCGCACTTTTGCTGGATTGCTCTAGGCAGGGATTTTCGAGAGCTCATGACCATTCCAAACACCATCCAGATCACGCCGGAACTCATCGCTTCCCACGGCCTCAAGCCGGATGAATACCAGCGCATTCTGGATTTGATCGGCCGCGAACCGAGTTTTACCGAGCTTGGCATCTTCTCGGCCATGTGGAACGAGCACTGCTCCTACAAATCCTCCAAGAAGTGGCTGCGCACCTTGCCGACCAAGGGACCGCGCGTCATCCAGGGACCCGGCGAAAATGCCGGTGTTGTCGATATCGATGACGGCGACTGCGTCGTCTTCAAGATGGAGAGCCACAACCACCCCTCCTATATTGAGCCCTATCAGGGAGCCGCAACCGGTGTCGGCGGCATCCTGCGCGACGTCTTCACCATGGGCGCGCGCCCGATCGCTGCCATGAACGCGCTGCGTTTCGGCGAGCCGGATCATCCCAAGACCCGCCATCTCGTCGCCGGCGTCGTTGCCGGTGTTGGCGGCTACGGCAATTCTTTCGGCGTGCCGACGGTCGGCGGTGAAGTGGAATTCGACGCCCGCTATAACGGCAACATCCTCGTCAACGCCTTTGCCGCCGGTCTCGCAAAGTCCAACGCCATCTTCCTGTCGGAAGCCAAGGGTGTGGGCCTGCCCGTCGTTTATCTCGGTGCCAAGACCGGCCGCGACGGTGTCGGCGGCGCCACCATGGCTTCGGCCGAATTCGACGAGTCGATCGAGGAAAAGCGCCCCACCGTTCAGGTCGGCGACCCCTTCACCGAAAAGTGCCTTCTCGAAGCCTGCCTCGAACTGATGAAGACCGGCGCCGTCATCGCCATCCAGGACATGGGTGCCGCCGGCCTCACCTGCTCGGCCGTCGAAATGGGCGCCAAGGGCGACCTCGGTATCCTGCTCGAACTCGACAAGGTGCCGGTGCGCGAAGAGCGCATGACCGCCTATGAGATGATGCTGTCGGAAAGCCAGGAGCGTATGCTCATGGTTCTGCAGCCGGAAAAGGAAGAGGAGGCCAAGGCGATTTTCGTCAAGTGGGGCCTCGATTTTGCGATCGTCGGCAAGACCACCGACGACCTGCGTTTCCGCGTCATGCATCAGGGCGAGGAAGTCGCCAACCTGCCGATCAAGGATCTCGGCGATCAGGCGCCGGAATATGACCGCCCGTGGCGCGAATCCGACAAGCGCGCGCCCCTGCCCGCCAACCTCGTCGCCGCTCCCGGGAATTACAACGAAGCGCTGCTGCAACTCGTCGGTTCCGCCAACCAGTCCAGCCGCCGCTGGGTCTACGAACAGTATGACACGCTGATCCAGGGCAATTCGCTGCAGCTCCCCGGCGGCGACGCCGGCGTCGTGCGCGTCGAGGGTCATCCGCTGAAGGCGCTGGCCTTCTCCTCCGACGTCACCCCGCGCTATGTCGAGGCCGATCCGTTCGAAGGCGGCAAGCAGGCTGTGGCTGAATGCTGGCGCAACATTACCGCAACCGGCGCCCTGCCGCTGGCGGCCACCGACAACCTCAATTTCGGCAATCCCGAAAAGCCCGAAATCATGGGTCAGTTCGTCGGCGCCGTGAAGGGCATCGGCGAAGCCTGCCGTGCACTCGATTTCCCGATCGTCTCCGGTAACGTCTCGCTCTATAACGAGACCAATGGTGTCGCGATCCTCCCGACCCCGACCATTGCCGGCGTCGGTCTGATGCCCGACTGGCGCAAGATGGCCCGCATCGGCAGCGCTGCCGAAGGCGACAAGGTTGTTCTTATCGGCACCGACGGCAGCCATCTCGGCCAGTCGATCTATCTGCGCGATATCGTCGGCAGCACCGAAGGTCCGGCTCCCGAAGTCGATCTCTTCGCTGAACGCCGCAACGGCGATTTCGTCCGCTCGGTCATCCGCAATGGCCAGGCGACCGCCTGCCACGATATTTCCTCAGGCGGCCTCGTGCTGGCGCTTGCTGAAATGGCGATGGCCTCGGGCAAGGGCCTCGACATCAGCCTCAGCGAAGGCAAGGGTGCGGCCCATGCCCTGCTCTTCGGCGAGGATCAGGCGCGTTACGTTCTGACGGTTCCTGGTGATGTCGCCGATTTCGTCTGTGCCAATGCAGAAGGCGCCGGCGTGCCCTTCCGCCGCCTCGGCACCGTCAAGGGCGATGCCCTCGTCGTCGACGATCTGATTGCACTGCCGATTCAGCAATTGCGCGATGCACATGAATCGTGGTTCCCTGATTTCATGGATGGCCGCGGCGAGCTTGTCGCTGCGGAATAATGTGCAAGGAGTAACGATCATGGCCATGAAACCCGGTGACATCGAAGACATGATCAAGGCCGGGATTCCCGGTGCCAAGGTAACGATCCGCGATCTGGCGGGTGACGGCGATCATTACGCTGCCGAAGTCGTCGCGGAGGCCTTTCGCGGCAAGAGCCGCGTACAGCAGCACCAGATGGTCTATGAGGCGCTGAAGGGCAATATGGGCGGCGTCCTGCACGCTCTAGCCCTGCAGACCTCGGCGCCGGATTGACATGCTGGCTTCGGCCGACTGAGGATCTGAAATGAACAGACCCGGCTGGAAGGCTTCTTCCGCCGGGTCTCTTTGTTTTGAAACGGAAGCGATCGGTTTCGAACGTACGCCTCTTCGCCCTTTCTTTGCTGAGCTCTCAGGCCGGCAGCTTGTCCTGCTCGGGATCGGCAAAGACCGATGCCGGCATCGGGCCAGCGGTCAGCAGCGTGAAATCGAAGGAGGATTTCTTGTCCGGACCCAGCACATACTGGCGATGAACGCGTAACTGATCCTTGCGGATCTTCTTGTAGTGCTCCGGCGTCAGCATCTGCCGCACGCGGATATGGATCATGCGCGCCTGCGGCGCGTCCGGATGGCCGGACACGCTGACGACAGGCACCTTGTAGAAATTGATCGAGTCCGTCAGGCACTGCACATCGAGCCAGAAAATATCCGGGCACCGCGCAATCAGCCCGACGCGCGAGCGCAGGAGTGTAGCAGACGACATCAGCGCGCATTGCAGGATCGCACAGCCGAGTGTCGCAAAGACCACGCGTTTCCCCTTGAAGACATGCGGCTCCCGCTCCAGCAGAATGCCGACGACATGGGCCGCAACGCTGGAGCCCATGCTGTGCGAAGAGATGACATATTCATCGGCCTCTTCGTTGAGCGCTGCGCGCATCGATGTCGCGCATTGTTCCAGCCAATCGTTGAAAACAGGCTTGTCCATGCGTGCGAGCGCCACGGCCATTTCCCAGTCGGCAAAAAGATGCAGCGTGTGGAAGCGCTCCGAGAACGGCAGGAAGCCGAAGATGAAGAAGATGGCCGCGAGCGGCGCGCTCCAGCCGATGTGCCAGACGGGTAGTCCGAGCAAATATTGCAGCGTCAGGATCTGCAGCGTGACGACGATTGCGAGAGCCGTCAGCAGGAAGGGAAAGATGAAGAAGAGGCCAAAGCGCCAGGCATGCCGGAAATAGCCGGCCATGCCGCCCTCGCGCACAACCTGCCAGAAGCTTGCAAAGCCCGCCGCGATGCGGCTTGCCGTATTGCCGGCGCGCAACCGCTGCACCAGCTCGTCATGGTCGAAGACATGGACGCGGGTCTGCGTCTGCCAGCCATTAGCGCTGGCACCGACATCGAAGGAAACATAGGGACCGGTATCAGCAGTACCCGTCTCGATGTTATAGCCCCAGACGGATGCGCTTTGCCTTGCTGTACGCTCATACCGTGCCCGGTGCGCTGCGCCATCAAGTGGTTCAAATCCGGGGAAATGCAGCACAACCCGCTTGTCGATCAGTTTCATAGTCTTTTTCTTCTTTCCGGCGGGTTGAGTGCGCCGTTGCCAGGATGACGGGTTCGCCTGAAAATACGGCGAAAAACCGGATAAAACCGTCGAGCCGCCTTGCTAAGCGAACTCTTCCGGAATTCAATAGGGGCAGCTGCGTTTCGGCAGGGTCGAGGGGGATTTTGTGGGCAATCTCGTGAATGAACTGGTGTCAGGCGTCGTCAATAGCGTGCTGAAGGAAATCCTGAAGAAGACAACGGGCCGTACCACAACCAAGCGCAAGCGCCGCAAGGCAGCGTCTGCAACGGCGAGCCGCACCACCCGCAAGGCAACGCCGGTGAGTCGCAAGCCTGCTCGCAAGCAGGTCAGCAAGCGCCGCACGGTAGCAGGCCGCAGCAGGCAGCGCCGCGCTTAGAGCCTTCTCCACCGATACCGGGATTGAACGGATCAAGGTCTATCGCAACGAGGCGTAACGCATAGGCAACAACCTGTGCCGCTAAGTGTCGCGGATTGGTCTTTTTTTGGTTTTCGCGGGTGGAATTCCGGCTTCCACATGCTATCTAAGGGAAACGATTGAAACGGCGGGCCTTTAACCTGCCTGTTGAAAGGATTAGGTCCCATGAGCGGTATCAACGAATTCATCGAAAACGAGATCAAGAGCAACGACGTCGTCCTCTTCATGAAGGGCACGCCGCAGTTTCCGCAGTGCGGTTTCTCCGGTCAGGTCGTCCAGATCCTCGATTACATCGGTGTCGACTACAAGGGCATCAACGTGCTCGCCGATTCGGAAATCCGCCAGGGCATCAAGGATTACTCCAACTGGCCGACGATCCCCCAGCTCTACGTCAAGGGCGAGTTCATCGGCGGCTGCGACATCGTCCGGGAAATGTTCCAGGCCGGTGAGCTCCAGCAGCACCTCCAGGAAAACGGCGTCACGGTCAAGACCGCCGTCGCCTGATCGGTCACCGGGCGTCCGTCCGGTTTCCAAATCTGTATCTTGAGTTCGAGGCGCTGCGCCAAGCAGCGCCTTGACCTGTTTATGGGAATTTCATTGTGACAGATTCATCACAAGCCATGTCCGCGGGTCGGCTGCCCATGGGCAAGCTGGAATTTATCGCGCTTGCGGCTTTCCTGATGGCAGTCAACTCGCTGGCCATCGACATCATGCTGCCCGCACTGCAGCAGATCGGCTCCAGCCTCGGCGTCGAGAACGAAAATCATCGCCAGTATGTCGTTTCCGCTTATCTTTTCGGTTTCGGTCTCGCCCAGCTTTTCTACGGCCCGCTTTCCGATCGCTTCGGCCGCCGTGTTCCGCTGCTGATCGGCCTCGGCATTTACGTCGTTGCCGCCTTCGGCATCGCTGTGGTCCCGACCTTTGCCGGGCTTCTGACGCTGCGCTTCATTCAGGGGCTCGGTTCTGCCGCCACCCGCGTCATTACTATTTCCATCGTCCGCGATGTCTACGGCGGAAGGCAGATGGCGGAAGTCATGTCGCTTATCATGATGGTCTTCATGGTCGTGCCGGTCATTGCGCCGGGCAGCGGCCAGATCATCATGCTCGTCAGCACCTGGCACATGATCTTCGTCTTCATCGGCACCATGGCGACGGCCGTCGGCATCTGGATGTATCTGCGCCTGCCGGAAACGCTGGATCCCGCCAATGTCCGTCCGTTCACGGTCCGCTCGGTGGCGCAGGGCTTTGCGATCTTCTTTTCCAACCGCATCGCCCTCTGTTACACCATTGCCAGCACGATCCTCTTCGGCGCGTTGTTCGGCTTCATCAACTCTGCCCAGCAGATCTATGTCGGCATCTACGGTCTCGGCGTCTACATGCCCGTCGCCTTTGCCGGAGTGGCGCTGTTCATGGCCTTCTCGTCCTTCATCAATTCCCAGCTGGTCGGCCGCTTCGGCATGCGCCGGCTCTCGCACGCATCCCTCCTCGGTTTCTGCGGCTTGAGTTTCATCTGGCTGATGGTGCAGATATCAGGGCCGCAGCCGATGCCTTTCCCGATCTTCATCGTCTTCTTCGCGCTGGTGATGTTCCAGTTCGGCTGGATCGGCTCGAACTTCAATTCGCTCGCCATGGAGCCGCTCGGCCATCTCGCCGGCACGGCTTCCTCGGTCATCGGCTTCATGAGCACGATCGGCGGCGCATTGATCGGAGCCATGGTCGGACAGGCCTTTGACGGCACGGCAACGCCGATGATCGCCGGCTACTTCGGCGTCTCGCTGATCGGTATCGTCTTCGTGCTGATCGCAGAAAAGGGCCGGCTGTTCAGGGCGCAGCATGCGCCGCTGTCGAAGGACGCATCACTTTCCAGCTTCAGCGATATCGGGCACTGAGATCAGGCGCCCAATCAGCACTGAAGCTTTCAGACACATCAGGCGGCGGCACATTTTGGTAGGGGTTCGCCGCCCTCCCACACAATATTCGGCCGCTTTCCGGCCGCTCTTCCGTCATTCAGGGGGATACGGATGACTCCGACGCACAAACCGCACACGGAAAACCAGGGTTCTGCCCGCATTGGCATGGGCTTCTTCGAATTCGTGGTGACCATCGCCATCATGACCGCCAGCATTGCCATGGCGATCGACAGCATGCTGCCGGCGTTGCCCAATATCGGCCATTCGCTGGGTGTTACCAGCAACAATGATGCGCAGCTCGTCATCGGCGTCTTCTTCTTGGGCTTCGGCGCATCCCAGATCATATTCGGCAGCCTGTCGGATGCCTTCGGCCGCCGCAACATCCTGCTTGGCGGCCTTGCCTGCTACGTGGTCGGCATGTTTGCCGCTGCGGCCACCGGCAGTTTCGAAATGCTGCTGATCATGCGCTTCGTTCAGGGTATCGGCGGCGCGGCCGTGCGCATCACCACCATGGCGATCGTCCGCGATTGCTTCGGTGGCCGTGAGATGGCCCGCGTCATGTCCTATGTCATGATCGTCTTCATGATCGTGCCGATCGTCGCCCCCTCTGTCGGCCAGCTCATTATCACCTATGCGCATTGGAACTGGATTTTCATCCTGCTCGGCATCGTCGCGACGATTCTCTTCGTCTGGGCGCTCCTGCGCCTGAAGGAATCGCTGCCGCCGGAAGAGCGCATTCCGCTGTCCGTTGGCGCTGTCGCCGATGGCTTCAGGACGGTTCTCACCAACCGCATCACCTGCGGCTACATGATCGGCCTCACCATGTTCACCGGCGTCATCAGCGCCTATGTGATCTCGGTTCAGCAGGTTTTCGGTGAGGTTTACGGTCTCGGCGACTGGTTGCCGATCGCCTTTGCCGCTACGGCAGGCGGCATCGCCGTTGCCAACTTCCTGAACGGCATGCTGGTGCGCACCTTCGGCATGCGCCGCATCTCGCATGCTGCCATGCTGCTCTTCACCATCGTCTCGGCGGTCGGCTTTGTCGCAGCACTTGGCGGCACCCCGTCCTTCGCCTTCTCCTACGCCCTCTTCTCGATCCTGCTGATGATGTTTGCCGTCATCGCCACCAATTTCACCGCGATCAGCCTGGAGCCGATGGGCAATCTCGCCGGCACGGCAACGGCTGTCACCGGTTTCGTGTCGACGACGTTCGGCGCCCTCCTCGGCGGCGGCGTCGGCCAGCTGTTCAACGGCACGGTTCAGCCGCTGTTCGGCGGTTTCGCGCTCTTCGGCGCGGTCACCGTCGTCATGGTTCTCTGGGCGGAAAAGGGCAAGCTGTTCACCCATCCCGGCGACAGCCCGCAACTCGACCCCGGTGCTGTTCACATGTAATGCTGCTTGAGGCCTAAAGCGTGCAGCGATCATTCAGCTTCGCTTGCCACGTTTTAGGCTTTTGTTTTCGCAGTCGCTCTCGCAAGGCCGCTGCACGTTTATGCGCGACTGTCTTTGACCGGAAGTACACGATGAGCCGTTTCTGGAGCCCCCTTGTTCAATCGCTGACACCTTACGTGGCGGGCGAACAGCCTGTCATCGAAGGGCTGGTGAAGCTCAACACCAATGAGAACCCTTACGGCCCTTCGCCGCGTGCCTTGGCGGCAATCTCGCAAGCCGTCAACGACACGCTGCGGCTCTATCCCGAGCCGACTGGCCTGAAAGTGCGCCAGGCGATTGCCTCGAGCCATGATCTCGATCCCGGCGAGGTCTTCGTCGGCAATGGCTCGGACGAGGTTTTGGCCCATACGTTTCAGGCGCTCCTGAAGCACGACCTGCCCCTGCTCTATCCCGATATCACCTACAGCTTCTACCCGACCTATTGCGGTCTCTACGGCATCACCTTCCGCGAGATCCCGCTGGACGAGAAGATGCAGGTGCGCATCGAGGACTACCGCCAGCCCTGCGGCGCGATCATCCTGCCGAACCCGAATGCGCCGACCGGCACGGCGTTGCCGCTTGCGGCGATCGAGGCGCTGGTACAGGAACATCCGGATCAGGTCGTCGTCATCGATGAAGCCTATGTGGATTTCGGTGGCCAGAGTGCCATTCCGCTCGTGCGGAAATATCCGAACCTGCTCGTCATCCAGACCTTCTCCAAATCGCGCGGCCTTGCCGGCCTGCGCGTCGGTTTCGCCGTCGGCCAGCGGCCGCTGATCGATGCGCTGGAACGGGTCAAGGACAGCTTCAATTCCTATCCGCTGGACAGGCTGACACAGGCCGGCGCCGTGGCCTCTTGGGAGGATCAGGACTGGTTCGAGAAACATTGCGCGCTGATCGTCGCAAGCCGTGAGCGGTTGACCGCCGCCCTCGGCGAGTTCGGCTTCGAGGTTCTGCCCTCCTCCGCCAATTTCGTCTTCGCTCGCCACAGCACCCGCGGCGGCGCCGAGCTGGCTGCGGAGCTGCGCAAGCGTGCGGTGCTGGTCAGGAATTTCCGCGGGCAGCGCATCCAGGATTTCCTGCGCATCACCATCGGCACCGATGCCGAATGCGACACGCTCCTTGATGCATTGAAACAGATATTGGCCTGAGTTCGAACTCAGGCCAGTTCAGGTTTAGACCGTCGCGACCTCGCGGCGGAAGATTTCCCAGCTCTCCTTGTCCGGCGTAATCAGCAACCCGCCGGTCACATGATGCGGCAGATAGGCCGAACCGTCGAAACGGGCGGCATAGGCGCCGGCTTCCTGGCAGATCAGCGTGCCGGCCAGGTGATCCCAAGGCATCAGCTTGTTGTACATCAGGTAATGCACATGCCCGCCGGCAAGGGTGCGGTATTCATGTGCTGCGCAGCGGTAGTTGGTGAGGAAGCGAACCTTGGCAAGATTGCCAAGGATTTCGGCGCGCTTTTCCTGCGGCAGGTAGCCGGTGGAAGCCATGCCGACCATCTGGTCAAGCGCGACAGGTTCTGCCACTCGCAACCGTTGCGCCTCGCCATCCGGCCGGCGCAGCCAGGCGCCGCCGCCCTTTTCCGCCATAACCCAATCGTCGCCCATCGGATCATAGATGATGCCGGCAACCGTCTCGCCCTTGGAGACGACCGATGCCATGACGCCGAAGGCCGGAATGCCGGAAGCAAAGTTGAAGGTGCCGTCGACGGGATCGACGACGATGGCGAGATCGGCACCTTTGAGCTTGTCCAGAAGTGCTTCGTCAGCGGCAACCGATTCCTCACCGATGAACAATGCCTCCGGCCAGAGGCGCGCGGCCTCGGCTTTCATCATCCTTTCGGCCAGCTCATCGGCCTCGGTCACGAGGTCGGTCGCTTCCGTCTTGGCGCGCACATCGCTGCTGCCCAGTCGGCGAAAGCGCGGCAAGATCTCGGCTTTCGCTGCCTGCCGCAGGAGATCGGCAAGCTTCATCGTATCTATGGCAGTCGTCATGGCGGTTCCTTTCGGTTTATCGGTAGCCGACGATCTCGGTTCGGATCATCTGCCAGCTGTCCTTATCGGGAGCAGAGATGATGCCGCCGGAAATCTCGCCGGGCCTGTAGGGCGTTCCGTCGAATTTGGCGGTATGGCCGCCGGCTTCCTGATGGGTCAGCACGCCGGCCAGATGATCCCAGGGCATCAGCTTGGGGTGGCCGATGAAATGCAGCTTGCCCGAGGACACCATCCAATATTCGTAGGCCGAGCAATTGAACGCGAAGGTCATCTTGACCTTCGCCATATTGCCGGCAACACGCGAACGATCCGGCTCTGCCATATGGCTGCAGGCCATGGCGCCGATCATGAGGCCCAGCTCCAGAGGTTCCGCGACCTTGAGGCGGGCAGGCTCGCAATTGCGTCTCTGCTGGAAGGCGCCGGCACCCTTGAGGGAAACGACCGTGTCGCCGAGCACCGGATCGTGAATGATGCCGGCAACCGTTTCTCCCCTTACCGTCACGGCAAGGATCGTACCGAAAACCGGCATGCCGGCCGCAAAATTGAACGTGCCGTCGACGGGATCGATGACGAAAGCAAGATCGGCATCGGCAAGCGCCGGCACGACCGAACGATCCGCCTCATAGGCTTCCTCGCCGACAATGAGTGCCGAGGGAAAACGCTCGCGGATTGCTGCCGTAAGGTAAGCCTCGGAGCGCAGGTCGGCTTGCGTTACGAGATCGACGGAAGACGTCTTTTCGGAAACATTGGCCGCAGCCGCATTGCGGAAGCGCGGCATGATCTCTTCTTCGGCGACATGCCTGAGGCAATCACCGAGGAACTCTATGTCTTTGTCTGGGAAAATCATTTTGGACTCGTTGCATGGAACTGCTGAGGCTCATAGCAAGTCCATTATGACGTTTGGGTGACGGCCAGCGCAGAAAAGTCGAAAAGTTTCGGATCGAGCAGGTGTGACGGGTTCACATGCGCGAGCGCACGCAGCATCGTGTCCTTGCGGCCGGGCATGCGGCGCTCGATATCGGCGAGCATATCCTTCATCGCATTGCGCTGCAGACCGTCCTGAGAGCCGCAGAGATCGCAGGGAATGATTGGAAACTGCATGGCAGCGGCAAACTTGGCCATGTCGTCCTCGGCGCAATAGGCGAGCGGCCTGAGCACCATCAGATTGCCTTCGTCGTTCAGAAGCTTCGCCGGCATCGCGGCCATCCGTCCACCGTGGAAGAAGTTCATGAAGAAGGTTTCAAGAATGTCTTCCCGATGATGGCCGAGCACCAGCGCGTCGCAGCCTTCTTCCTTGGCAATCCGGTAGAGATTGCCGCGGCGCAGGCGCGAGCAGAGCGAACAGTAGGTCGCTCCCTCCGGTACCTTCTCCTTCACGATCGAATAGGTGTCGCGATATTCGATGCGATGTTTGACGCCGATCTTTGAAAGGTATTCCGGCAGCACATGCTCCGGGAAATTCGGCTGGCCCTGATCGAGATTGCAGGCGATCAGCTCCACCGGCAGCAGACCACGCCATTGCAGATCGAGCAGCAGCGCCAGCAGGCCATAGGAATCCTTGCCGCCGGATATGCCGATCAGCCAGCGTTTCTGGCCCTTGAGCATGTCGAAATCTTCGAAGGCCTGGCGCACCTGCCGCAGCAGACGCTTGCGCAGCTTGTTGAAGGAGACCGAGTGGGGCGCGTCGGCAAACAGCGCATGGCCGATGCCGGCTTCAGCCGCTTCCAGATCGTCGGCAATATTGGCTGCGATATTCATCTTGCTACCTGTCTGATGTGCCTGCCCTGCTTAGCAGAAAGCCGCCGGCCAACACAGCCTCAATCGCCGAAAACGGACCAGCCCGTACGCGCCGCCAGCATCTCCAGCGCCACGGCGCCAAGCTGCGAATTGCCGACCTTGTTCAGCCCCGGCGACCAGACCGCGATCGAGGCGATGCCCGGCGCCACGGCAAAGATGCCGCCGCCGACACCGCTCTTGCCCGGCAGGCCGACATGATAGGCGAAGTCGCCCGATCCGTCGTAATGGCCGCAGGTCAGCATCAGCGCATTGATGCGCCGCGCTCGTTTCGGCGACACGACCGAATGGCCGGTCAGCGGATTGCCGCCGCGTGCCGCAAGGAACAGGCCGGCGCGGGCCAGCTGCTCGCAGGTCATGGAGAGCGCACACTGGTGGAAATAGACGCCGAGCACATGATCGACGGGGTGATCGAGATTGCGGTAGGAGCGCATGAAATTGGCGAGCGCGAAATTACGATAGCCGGTCGCCGTCTCCGAGCGTGCCACCTTGTCGTCGATGGTGATGGATTCGTCGTCAGCGAGGTAACGCACGAAGCGCAGCAACTCGCCGATCGCCTCGCGCGGCGCATGGCCGGCCATGACGACATCGCTGACGGCGATCGCGCCGGCATTGATGAAGGGATTGCGCGGGATGCCGTGCTCATGCTCGAGCTGGACGATGGAATTGAAGGCTGAGCCCGAAGGCTCGCGGCCGACGCGTTTCCACAGCCCCTCGCCCACCTTGCCGAGCGCCAGCGTCAGCATGAAGACCTTGGAAATGCTCTGGATGGAAAAGGCGACATCGGCATGGCCGACGCTGTAGACCTTGCCGTCGACGGTGATGATCGACATGCCGAACTGGTTCGGATCGACCTTGGCAAGTTCGGGAATATAATCCGCGACCTTGCCCTCGCCGATGCGGGGCGTCAGCTCCTTGTAGATGCTGTCGAGGACTGCCTGCAAATCCACCATCTTCCCTCCGGATACGAAAAAGCCGCCCCGAGAGGCGGCTTTTCCAGAATGCGAAAACGCCTCTCGCGATTAGCGAGAATAGAATTCGACGACCAGATGCGGTTCCATGACAACCGGGTACGGAACGTCGGCAAGCGTCGGAACGCGTGCGAAAGTGGCAACCATCTTGTTGTGGTCGACTTCGACGTAGTCAGGAACGTCGCGCTCTGCGAGCGAAACCGATTCCAGAACCGTAACGAGCTGCTTGGAGCGCTCACGAACTTCGATGACGTCGCCGACCTTGCAACGGTAAGAACCGATGTTGACGCGGACGCCGTTGACCGTAACGTGGCCATGGTTGACGAACTGACGGGCAGCAAAGACCGTCGGAACGAACTTGGCGCGGTAGACGATCGCGTCGAGGCGGGACTCCAGAAGACCGATCAGGTTTTCCGAGGTGTCGCCCTTGCGGCGGTCAGCTTCAGCGAAGATCGCGCGGAACTGCTTCTCGCGCAGGTCACCGTAGTAACCCTTCAGCTTCTGCTTGGCGCGCAGCTGCACGCCGAAGTCGGAAAGCTTGCCCTTGCGGCGCTGGCCGTGCTGGCCCGGGCCGTATTCGCGGCGGTTCACCGGGGACTTCGGACGGCCCCAGATGTTTTCGCCCATACGGCGGTCGATCTTGTACTTGGACGATTCGCGCTTGCTCATCGTATTTCCTTTCAAAGTGTTAGGACGGTTTGTTGCCAAACCGCACGAAGGAAACACGCCCTCCTTTGATCCCGTTTCCGGGAGCCGACAGGATCTTTCCATTACGCGAACGGATCTGATCCACGGGACATGTCAAATGAAACACCGGACATTGCTGCCCGGTGCTGGCGCGGTCTTTAGGGATAAGTCACAGGATTGTCAAACAGAATCTGCCACGGCGAGGCCGTTATCGCCGGTTCGCTCAAGGGAACCTGCGAGCTTGCGCAGCAGAGCGGCAAGCGCGCGGCGCTCGCTTTCCTCAAGCCCGCCGAGATGGGCGAGTTCCCGCTTCATATCTTCGCGGAAGGCGGCTTCTGCGCGTTCGATGCCCTCATCGGTCAGCGCCACCTCGAAGCTGCGCTTGTCCTGG
Organism: Rhizobium sp. 05N49; assembly: GCF_056396805.1. Lineage (NCBI taxonomy): Bacteria > Pseudomonadati > Pseudomonadota > Alphaproteobacteria > Hyphomicrobiales > Rhizobiaceae > Rhizobium > Rhizobium sp. 05N49. The sequence goes on along the minus strand of NZ_JBFTME010000006.1, from coordinate 113,839 downwards.
GCAGAGCGCTCCCGCCGGATCAGCCCCGATTTCTCCAGCCTGTCCAGCCGATGCGTCAGCCCGCCCGACGAGATCAGCAGAAGGCTGTAGAGCTCGGTCGGCGTCATCCTGTAGGGCGGCCCTGCCCTGCGAATCGTCGCAATCACGTCGAACTCGCCCCGGTCGAGATCGAATTCGGCGAATGTCGCCTCGATGGAGGGCCGCACCAGATTGGAGAGCCGGTAGATGCGCCCGAGGATGCTCATGGGCGTCGTGTCGAGATCGGGCAACTCCTTTGCCCAGAGGGTGCGTAGGCGATCGACGTGATCTTCCGTTTCCATCATGGCTCCAAACTATCTTGACGAGAAGATAAATTGGGTGAAGTATCTTCTCGAGAAGATAAATTCATAGCGAAGTCCGTAGCGTGATCCAAGGAGGAAATCATGTTCCATGTCATACCGCGTGAAATCCAGCAGCAATTCGCCAACCGGACCATTCGCTTCGAGGGCCGGGATTTCGGCGCCCCGGTCTCGATCTTCCTGATCGACAACGAGCCTGGCCAGGGCCCGGACCTGCATGTTCATCCCTATACGGAAATGTGGATCGTGCGCTCCGGCAAGGCGCGTTTCACCGTTGGCGAAGAGACGCTGGAGCCCAATCCCGGCGATATAGTCATCGTGAATGCGGAGACGCCCCACTGCTTCAAGAATGTGGGAACGACGCGGCTGGAGCTCACCTGCATCCATGCCAGCCCCGAGATCATCCAGAGCTGGGTCTGATGCTTATTCTGCGGCGCTCTTCAGGGCCTCGGTGTCAGGCGCATCGGCCGAACCCGGCGCGGTCTCGGCCTGCAGGTCCGGGAAGGCGACGATGCGTTTGCCGGTAAAGTCCGTGTGGACGACGATAAGCCCCTGTTCTTCGAAATAGCCAAGCAGCCGGCGCGCGCGCCGGGCCGAATGCGTGCCATAAGCGCGGGCAATGCGGGCATCGGACGGGCAGGCCTCGCCGCCGATCGCGGCCTTCGCCATCATCAGGAACACACCCTGAAGATCGTCGGTGACGCCATTGGAGAGCGAAAGCGCCGTCGCCCAGGCCTCCCCTGCTGCCATGTCGGGATCGACGCCGGAGCGGGAAACCGCCACGCGCCGCCGGAAATCCTGCAAGGACATTGGGGCTCCCGGAACACGGCGCATGCGCAGCCGCACCAGGAATTCCTGATAGAGGACTGCATCCGTGCGGAAACCGGAGCCCGGATCGTCGAGGATCTCGGAGAGCACGCCGGAAAGCCGCTCCTCGCGCTCTTCGGCCGACAGTTCCGGCTGGGCCACACGCGGCTCGGCGGCCTGCATGGAGCTGGTGGCCGGCGTCGAGCGCGAGAGCTCGGCCAGGATATCGGTGGTCGGGCGCGGCGCCGGTGGAGCACGCCGTACGATCGGCCGCTGGAACTCTTCCGGATCCGGCGTGAAGATCAGGTCTTCGACATCTTGTGGCGAATCCGGCAGCGGCATCAGCTTCGGGCTGGAAGAACGCGCCGATGTCTCGACATTGCCGATCTGGATCGGCAGCGGCCGACGCGACAGCGCCGGTCCAAGGGCGACGAAATGACCGCGCTTCAGATCTCGGAACATTTCCGCCTGACGGCGGTCCATGCCGAGCAGATCAGCGGCGCGCGCCATGTCGATATCGAGGAAGGTGCGGCCCATCAGGAAGTTCGAGGCTTCGGYCGCGACGTTCTTTGCAAGCTTGGCGAGACGCTGCGTGGCGATGACGCCGGCAAGCCCGCGTTTACGTCCGCGGCACATCAGGTTGGTCATGGCGCCGAGCGACGCCTTGCGCGCATCTTCCGAGACATCGCCGCCGACCGAGGGCGCAAACATCTGCGCTTCGTCGACAACGACAAGAACCGGATACCAATATTCGCGATCGGCATCGAACATGCCGTTGAGGAAGGCCGCAGCCGCCCGCATCTGCTGCTCGATATCGAGCCCTTCCAGCGTCAGCACGCAGGAAACTCGGTGCTGGCGGATACGGTTGGCAATGCCGGCAAGCTCGGCCTCGGTGCGCTCGCCATCGACGACGACATGGCCGAACCGGTCGGACAGCGTGACGAAATCACCTTCGGGATCGATGATGACCTGCTGTACCCATTGGGCCGATTGCTCCAGCAGGCGGCGCAGCAGATGCGATTTGCCGGAGCCGGAATTGCCCTGCACGAGCAGACGCGTCGCCAGCAATTCCTCGATATCGAGCGTCGCCGGGTTGCCGGACGCCATTCCCATATCGATGCCAACCTGCACGCCCAATTCCCCTTACAAATTCCAGCCCCCGTCTCTAGCAGATTCGCAGGCGCTGTTGTCGTCAAACCTTTAAAAACCCACAGGGAAAGTCAGGCCTGGAAAGACGCCCTACACCGCCTCGCGCTCGACGAGATCGCCCGCCATGTCGTTTTGCGTCGGAATCAGCAGCCGGGTGCAGAGCAGGCTGACGAAGAGTGGCACCAGCAGGACCGCGAGCCCCACGCGCAAGCCCAGGAGTTCGCCGAGAAAGCCGATGATCGGCGGCCCGATGAGAAAACCGCTGAGCGCTGCGAAGGAGAGTATGGCAACGCTTGAAGCAGGTGGTCGGTCGGTCAGCGAAGCGACGGCCGTCACCGCAAGCGGAAATCCGACCGAGACACCGACACCGACTGCTGCAAAGCCAAGCAGGGCAAGCGGCGTCGCCGGCGCAAGGAGAACGACGAGCATGCCGGCAAGCGAGGCGATGCCGCAGCCGCGGGCAATGGCAACCGCGCCGAAACGGCCCTTCATGTAATCACCGCTGAAGCGCCCCGCAGCAACCATGAAAGCGAAAACCGAATAACCGAGACCGGTTTGGGCACCTTCGGCATTCATGACATCGCGGAGGTAGACTGCCGACCAGTCGGCGATCGCACCTTCGGTCATCGTCACGCCGAAGACGAAGGCGCAGATCCCCAGCAGGGCAAGGCTTGGCGGCCTGAAGCCGGTCTTTGTCTGCGAATTCTCCGCATGGTGACTTTCCGGCAATTTCGGCAGGCGCAGGCTGGCGACCAGCGCGATCGGCAGGACGATGATCGCCGTGATCAGGATCGACCAGTGCGGTGAAAGCCCGATGGCGATGGCACCAACGCCGATCAGGCTGCCGGCCATGATGCCGAAGCTCCAGAAGCCATGGCAGCGGCTCATGATGATCAGCCCCGTCGCCTTCTCCGTCACATCCGCCTCGACATTCATGCCGAGTTCCACCGTGGAAAGCGCGACCCCGACGATCATCAGGGCAAGGAAAAGAAGCAAGGCGCTGGGCGCGAAGGCCGGCAGCGAAACCACCGCAAGAAAGAAGATGAACCCATAGATGATCGCCATGCGCCCGCCGATGCGCGAGACGATCCGGCCGGCAAACGGGAGCGTGATCAGTGTACCAATAGGTAATCCCAGAAGGGCTATCGCGAGATCGGCGGTGCCCAGTTCGAGCTTCGCCTGGATATCGGGAATGCGCGGCAACCAGGCGCCAAAGGCGATCGGTTGCAGAAAGAAGATCAGCATCACAAGTCTTTGCAGCGGCACGGCGCATCCCTTTGCATCTTGAGCGGCAAACACCTGCTCGCGATTCCCCTCGGGGATCTTGCGTGATGAGGCAGGGGAAATAAAGCGCGCAGTGCCCTACCGSGYGCTCAGMCCGAAACCTTGCATCAGCCGCCGCGTGGCAAAATCCGGATTGCCCGAGGTGAAGACGGCAAAGTCGAAATTGTCAGGATGAACGGCGTCCGCAACATGCGGTACTAGCGTGCGAGCGCGCCGCGCAATGGCTTCCGCCGGATCCAACCAGTCCACCGGCCAAGGCGCCAGCCTGCGAAACATATTCGCCATGAAGGGATAATGCGTGCAGGCGAGCACGACGATGTCGGTCTTGCGCCCATCCTTCTCGACGAAACATTGGTCAATCTCGGTGAGCACTGCCTCGTCAGAAACGGCGTCACCGCGGATATAGGCTTCAGCCATGCGCGCCAGGTTTTCCGAGCCGACCAGCCGCACATGGCATTGCTGGGCGAAGGACTGGATGAGGTCGCGTGTATAGGCGCGTCTGACCGTGCCGGGGGTCGCCAGCACCGAGACGAGCCCTGAGCGTGTGCGCTCGGCAGCAGGCTTTATCGCCGGCACAGTGCCGACGAAGGTCATCTGCGGAAAGGCGGCGCGCAGGTCGGCGCCCACAAGCGTAAAAGCCGTATTGCAGGCAATGATGCAGACCTCGGGATCGTAATCTTCAAGCAGCTTGGCGAAGAGGCCGATGATCCGCTCCTTCAGCGCCTGCTCCTCCCATCCGCCATAGGGAAAGCCGGCATCGTCGGCGATATAGATGAAGCCGCGCTCCGGCATCAGCACGCGCGCCTCGCGCAGCACGGTGAGCCCTCCTATGCCTGAATCGAAGACGAGGACGGGTTTCAGCTCATTCGTCGGCGCTGTCATCGGTGGGCGCTTCCTTGCGGGATCTGGTGGAACCGCCCTTGCGCGGGCTATTGCGCGAGAAGCGGTCGAGAGAGGAGATGACGCCGCGCAGCACGCTGATTTCCTGCTCCGTGAAGGCCCGGCGGGAGAGAACTGCGCGCAGGTTGTCGACCATTTTCGGCTTTTTCGAGGGCGGATGGAAATAGTTGCGGGAATCGAGCGCCTCTTCCAGCTGGTCGAACAGGCCGAAGAGCTGTTCCTTGGTGGAGGGCCGCTGCTCAAGCGCCTGGAACGGCACCGCCTCCAGATCCTCCATGCCGGATTTCATCCATTCATATGACATCAGCAGCACCGCCTGGGCGATGTTGAGCGATGCAAAGGCCGGATTGACCGGAAAGGTGACGATCTCGTCGGCTAGCGCCACTTCCTCATTGGTCAGTCCCCAGCGCTCGCGGCCGAACAGGATACCCGTCGCCTCGCCTGCCCTGAAGCGGCTGCGCAGGTTTCCGGCGGCAAAGACCGGTGAGCGCACCGGCTTGTAATTGTCGCGGCTGCGCGCCGTCGTCGCATAGACGAAGTTGAGATCGGCAATCGCCTCTTCCAGCGTCGCGAAAACCTTCGTGCCTTCGATGACGTGATCGGCCCTGGAGGCTGCGGCCTGCGCCTTCTCGTTCGGCCAGCCGTCTCGCGGATTGACGAGGCGAAGATCGGCAAGGCCGAAATTCGCCATGGCGCGTGCCACCATGCCGATATTCTCGCCCATCTGCGGCTCGACCAGAATGATGACAGGCCCTTCGGCCAGAAGTTGACGCTCGCTGTTGGTGCCCGCCATGGTGCTTATTTGTGCTTCCTATTCCTGTTTTACGGGCGCAATAGCTTTGCCGGCCGCAAACGGCAAGTCCTGCGTCTCTGTCGGATAGAGCCGTTCGATGGTCGAGCCGATCATTTCGACGGCGAGTCGCGCCCCTTCCTGCCACAGTGGCAGGTGACGGCTGACGTGCCGCATCTGCTTGCGGGTGACGAGGAAACACTCCGAGCCGCGCGGCGTAAATCTGTCCAGAAGTCCGATCTCTGCGGTGATCCGTCCCTTGAGATCCTCGTCGACGGCATCGGCGGCGTTATTGCGGGCCAGAATGCGCGACCAATAGGTAACGGAGAGGAAAATCGCCAGCGTCTGGCGAATTTGTCCCGGCCTGGTGACAATGGACCAGGTGGAGCCGAGCGGGCGCGCCGAAAGCGTGATGTCGCGGTAGCAGGCATCGACCTTCTGCGAGATGACGATGAGCTCCGGCTGGCTCTTCTTTTCCGATACGGCCAGGAGCAGCTCCTTCAGGGCGTTGAACCACTTGGCGACCGCCGTATCGAGTGTCCCGCGCGTGCGTGCCGGCAGGACGAGGAAGGCGACGAGCGTTCCCGCCACCGCGCCGATCAGCGTCTCCTCCAGTCGCAACTTGAGGAGATCGAAGGTGAGGACACCCATCATGCCATAGACCAGGCAGAGAACGATCGAGATGAAGAAGGTCATCGTCGCATAGGAAATCTGCAGGAAATAGAAGGCAAGGAAGACGCAGACGATTGAAACCGCGATGGCGATGGCCAGCTGGTGCGTCAGCAATGTCGCCAGCACCAGGCCGAAGGCGATGCCGAACAATGTACCGATTGAGCGCTGCAGCGCCTTGATAGCAGTATCGCCGCGCGAATTGGTATTGCTGAAAACGAGGAAGGACGCCAGCACCGCCCAGAACCAGCGTTCGCGTGAGAGCGCCAACCCAAGCGTCATGGCGATCGCCGCCGCGAGCGTGATCTGCAGGGCCGAGCGCATCAGCGGGTTCTTCAGCGAAAAATCGATCGGCGTTGATGGGCTGGCCTCCTCAATCGAGGCAATCTCGGCAAAGTCGGACCTGCGCCCGGCATCGATCGTCTCCGCAAGCTGCCGGCGTGCGGCACCCAACCAGAGCAACGCCCGCGCCGTCTCGCCCTGCGGCTGGCCTTCCATATCGGCGACCGCCTTCTCCTGGGCCGAGAGCACTGCCTTGTCATCCTCGATCACCGCATGGACGAGCACAAAGGATGGCGGGCTTTGATAGCTCAGCACGATGGCGCTTTCGGTCGCCAGATGCGCATCGAATAGCCGGATCGCCAGTTCAGCGGCCGGTGCGGAAGCGCCATCGAAAACACCGCCCGGCGGGCGCGGAATGAAGCTCTCGGCCATCAGCACGACTTCCTTCAGCCGGTCCTCCAGCTGGCGCAGTTCCTGCCGGTCGGTCTCATCGACTTTCCCATCAGCAGCAAGGGCAGCGAGCTTGAAGAGGATCTGGTTGATGCGGCCCCGCACGCTCTCGAGCGATCGCAGCAGGTCGCGCCGCCAGTTGTCGGGCAGAAGCACCGCCCTCACCCAATGGCTGACGAGCGCCGAGACAACAGGGCCGACCAGGACGACGGGCAATTCAGCGATCGTCGGGTGGAAGTAGGAGCCCATGAAATAGGAAGTGAAGGCAAACATCCCGATCGCAAAGCCACGAGGACCGTAGACGCGCGCGGATGATGCGAGGAAGATCACCACGAGGAAGATGAAATCCGAGAGAACGCGTTGCGACTCCAGCGCCGCCGCGATACCGACGACGACAAGGCTTGCAAGACAGCCGAGCAGCCTGGTGACGAGCTGGCTCGCCGAGCCCTTGTCGCGTACCGCGACTCCGCCTTCGATCGACAGCACGATGCCGAGACCATAGGACGCGATCGGCAACGGCACGATGAGCATGTGTATCGAAAGCAGGATCGCGAAGGAGAGCAGGATCGACAGAGTGACTCGTGACCCCATACGCAGGCGCGACAGCGCCGGGTCATTGGCAAGCAGCCAGTCTCGGAACTCAAAGCCGGAAATCACCCTTGCCAGTCCTCATGCGCGCGGGATGTGGCGAACCCGAGAGCGAGATACCGCCGCCTCGGCAAAAATCAAATCACACCAAAATGATGATGCCAAGAGTCATTAGTCGTCGTGTTCTCCGGAGTCGCCAGACGGTGACTTCTTTGGCAGTCATTCGCCATTAGCGATCTGCACCATGGCCTCCTTGAGCGAGATCGGTCCCTGCCCCTCTTCGCCCTGGATCATGATGTCGTCGATGACGGCCTTGCCGCTCTCCTCGATTACCTCGAAACGCACGGTCGTGAAGGCATCCTTGTTGGGTGCGCCTTCCATGCAGGTCGCCGCCTTGAATTTCACCGTCACTTCGGTCGTGCCGTTTGCCGGCTGGCCGCTTTCGATGGAGAGATCCTGCAGCGGACAGGCATCCTGACCGTTGACGATGACGTCATAGTCGAAGGGCGAAATGCCGTCCTCGTCGGCCGCAGGATTTTGGGCTGCCGCCTTGTATTTGTCGCCGAAATCCTTGCTGTAGAGCCGGCCGAGCGTGCCTTCGTCGAAAATATCGATCCAGTCGCTGTTCTCGCCCGCCCAGTTTTTCTGCGTGTCCTTTATGATCTCCTTGACCGGCCCAGTCGCATCGGCCGCAAGTGAAAGGCCGGGTGCAAAAGACAGGGCGGCAACGAGGCCGGCGAACAGAACGGCGATCTTCTTCATGGCAAAATGTCCGGGACTCGGGGGGGCTTCTGCCGGCGAGACTAGCCATTTTCCAGCACTTGGCAATGGCGGCAAAAACGCTACGTCCCTGCCCGTTCTGCTTTGCGTTCCCGGCTCACAATGCTATAGCGCTCCGGACCCACATCACCCACCCGGGACAGCTGTCCCTTTCCTAGCTTACGAGGCAGATACATGAAGAAGATCAAGGTCGCCAATCCCGTCGCCGATCTCGACGGCGATGAAATGACTCGCATCATTTGGCAGCTCATCAAGGACAAGCTGATCCATCCGTATCTCGACCTCGACATCGACTATTTCGACCTCTCGGTTGAAAACCGCGACGCCACCAACGACCAGGTCACGGTCGATGCCGCCAACGCCATCAAGAAGTACGGCGTCGGCATCAAGTGCGCGACCATCACGCCGGACGAAGCCCGCGTGAAGGAATTCAACCTCAAGGAAATGTGGAAGAGCCCGAACGGCACGATCCGCAACATCCTCGGCGGCGTCATCTTCCGCGAGCCGATCATCTGCCGCAACGTTCCCCGCCTCGTCCCGGGCTGGACGCAGCCGATCGTCGTCGGCCGTCACGCTTTCGGTGACCAGTACCGCGCCACCGACTTCAAGTTCCCCGGCAAGGGCAAGCTGACCATCAAGTTCGTCGGCGAAGACGGCACGGTCATCGAGAAGGAAGTCTTCAACGCGCCGGGCGCCGGCGTTGCCATGGCCATGTACAACCTCGACGAGTCGATCCGCGAATTCGCCCGCGCCTCGATGATGTATGGCCTGATGCGCAAGTGGCCGGTCTACCTGTCGACCAAGAACACCATCCTCAAGGCCTATGACGGCCGCTTCAAGGACATCTTCGAAGAAGTCTTCGAGACCGAATTCAAGGATCAGTTCAAGGAAGCCGGCATCACCTACGAACACCGCCTGATCGACGACATGGTCGCTTCCGCTCTGAAGTGGTCCGGCGGCTATGTCTGGGCCTGCAAGAACTACGATGGCGACGTCCAGTCCGACACCGTTGCCCAGGGCTTCGGTTCGCTCGGCCTGATGACCTCGGTTCTCTTGACGCCTGATGGCAAGACGGTTGAAGCCGAAGCCGCTCACGGCACGGTCACCCGCCACTACCGTCAGCACCAGAAGGGCCAGGAAACCTCGACGAACTCGATCGCTTCGATCTTCGCCTGGACCCGTGGTCTCGCACACCGCGCCAAGCTGGACGACAATGCCGAACTCGCAAAGTTCGCCTCGACGCTGGAAAAGGTCTGCGTCGATACCGTCGAAGCCGGCTTCATGACCAAGGACCTGGCGCTGCTCATCGGCCCGGATCAGCCGTGGCTCTCCACGACGGCTTTCCTCGACAAGATCGACCAGAACCTGCAGGCTGCAATGGCCTGAGCCCTGTCAGGATAGAGATCGAAAAACCCGGCCATTGTGCCGGGTTTTTTGTTGCCGGCTCGGTGCTCATGGATACTAAATTAGCAACGCCTTTCAAAGGCAAGCCTCGCGTAAGTTGCAAAGCCTATTCAGAAACTCGCCTAGGCATGGAGGTTCTGATGGCCAAGAAGAGTTTTGTCCCCGAATTCCTGCAGCTTCTAAGGCTTCTCGCGCGCCGCGAGGGCCAGGATATGATTGTCTTTTACCTTGATCTTGCTTTGCTCGAGACGCAGACCCTGCACTACAATCAGCGCTGGCGATCCCTTCCCGGCCGGACCGCCGGCCCTGACGCAGCGCCGGCGACAGAGGTCATTTCCCGCGCGGCAGTGAAGGCGCCGCCTTCTCCAAGGGTTGAAATCTCCCGCGCCAGCGCTACGAAAGAAGCTTGGGAGAGAGGAAAGCAGGATGACCGAGGAAATCACCTTCTACACCAATCCGATGTCGCGCGGCCGGATAGCGCGGTGGATGCTGGAAGAAACCGGCATACCATATCATACCGAAGTCCTGACCTTCGGCGGGACGATGAAGGAACCGGACTATCTGTCCGTCAACCCGATGGGCAAGGTGCCGGCGATCCGTCATGGGAAGACGATCGTGACGGAATGCGCGGCAATCTGTGCGTATCTTGCGGACACGTTTCCGCAGGCAGGGTTGGGCCCGCAGGCGGATGAGCGAGCCGATTACTACCGCTGGATGTTCTTCGCCGCCGGGCCATTGGAAGCGTCCGTCACCTTGAAGGCGCTCGGCTTCGAAATTCCGCAGGAGCGGCTGCGCATGGCAGGTTGCGGCTCGTTCGGTGATGTCATGGGCACGCTGGAAAAGGCGGTTTCGGCCGCCTCCCCCTATATTGCCGGCAAGCGCTATACCGCTGCCGATGTTTATGTCGGTTCGCATATCGGCTGGGGTCTTGCCTTCGGCAGCATCGAAAAGCGCCAGGCGTTCGTCGATTATTTCGGCCGGCTTTCCGAACGCGATGCCTATAAGCGGGCAACGGCGCTGGATGAAGAAGCGGCAAAGGCGATGCAGGCGGCCTGAAGCAATTCCAGCAAAAGTGCGTAGCGGTTTTGCGTCCGGAATGCGTACAGAAAAGAGCCGTTTACGCCAGCGGCATGTAGATATCCGTCCGCAATTCGGTCGGCGCGACTTCGCGCGGATTGTTGAGATATTCCTCGAACATCACGCGATCCCGGATCTGCCGGCCGGACGCGGGCAGCCACTGGGCGTAGAGCCACTGATAGGCCTTGTACATATCGGCGTAAGGCCCCTTGTGGTGCAGCACGGCATAATCGCCGCCCTCCACCATGCGTCGCTCCAGTGGCGCATTGGCGGTCGTCTCCTCTCCTGCTGCGACACAGGCGACAGAGCGCAGCTTCTCGGGCTGCACGAGATCGGGATCGTCGAGATAGACGCCGATCATGCGCATCTCCGACTTTGCGAGCCCACGGGCATAGAGCGTGCCGAACAGCGTCTCGAAGGCCTTGCCGATCTCCATATAGGAGCCGGTATGGGGAACGCCGATGAGCTCGAGCTGCGGGATGGTTTTCAGGGTGACATCAAACATGGCTTGCGCCTTTCCGGTGCGTGAGGGTTGGAACTGCGTGTGGCTTCCCTCTTTCCGGTAGCGTGCCGGCGGCATTCCATAGACCGATTTGAAGATGCGGTTGAAGGACTGGAGATTGGGATAGCCTGATCGCTTCGCAATCTCGCTGACATCAAGATCCGTACGGACGATATCGCCCGCCGCGCGATGCAGCCGCAGCCGCTTGACGGTTGCCGCCAGCGTCTCGCCGTAAATCGCCCTGTAGATCCGGTGCCAGTGATAGCTCGACAGGCACGCGATTTCGGCCAGCCGCTCCATATCCAGATCCTCGTCGAGATGATCGTGGATATAGGCCGAGACCCGTCTCAGACGGTTCTCGTAGAGCGCCCATGCCGTTTCACCCACCATGTCAAACCCTTTGCAAATCGATCGGCTCACCAAAGCATAGCCCGATTTGACAAATCCTGCTGACTTGAACCTTAGAGCGCCGTGCGTCCATTCGGACGCACAAAGGACGCTCTAACTCTTTGAATCTACGCGCCAGGCTTTTCCGAAAATCGATTCATACTTTCGGAAAAGCCTGGTGCTGGGAGCGAATCCTGCGTAGACCGGAATTCCGGCTCGAACCCAAGAGGAAGACTGATGCCGGACTTTTCTACATTGATACTCTTTGCCGCCGCAGCGTTGGTGCTCACTGCGACGCCCGGTCCCGATATGCTGCTGATTGCCTCGCGCAGTATCAGCCAGGGACGCACAGCCGGATTTCTAACCTATGCCGGTATTGCTCTCGGCACCTATTGCCACGCGCTTGCCGCAGCTTTCGGGCTTTCGCAGCTCCTCGTGGCCGTGCCCGTTGCCTACGAGGCCGTGCGTTGGGCCGGTTGCCTCTATCTGCTTTATCTCGCCTACAAGACGATCCGTTCCGAAAGCACCACCTTTGTGCCGGCCTCGACGCTGAGGCGGCTATCGGGACGGCGCATCTTCTTTGCCGGTCTTGCGACCAATCTGCTCAATCCGAAAATGGCGCTCTTCGTCATCGCGCTCTTTCCGCAATTCGTGAATGCCGAGGGCGGTTCGATGGGCGTGCAGATGCTGGTGCTCGCCAGCGTGCTGAACGGTATCGGCCTTGTCGTCAACGGCGCAGTCATCCTGCTCGGCAGTCAGATCCGCTCGCGTCTGGGCTCGATGCGCCGCTTCCCGAAGCTGCCGCAATATATCCTGGCTGGCGTATTCACCGGCCTCGCCTGCCGCCTCGCATTGCAGACGAGAAACTGACCGCAGGGCGTGCCGAAAACAAAACCGGCTGCGAAATCGATGATCTCGCAGCCGGTTTGATTTTGACCTGTCGTCAGGCGAATGCTCAGCCTGCGAGTGCGGCCGCAACGGCCTCAAGCGCCTCGTCAGCCTTGGCACCATCTGGGCCGCCGGCCTGCGCCATGTCGGGACGGCCGCCGCCGCCCTTGCCGCCGAGAGCAGCAGAAGCGACGCGCACCAGATCGACAGCGCTGAAACGGCCGACGAGATCGGGCGTCACGGCCACGACGGCACTGGCCTTGCCATCGTCGGAAACGCCGATCAGCGTCACGACGCCGGAGCCGATGCTCGCCTTGCCGTCATCGGCAAGCCCCTTGAGGTCCTTCGGATCGACGCCGGTCACGGCCTTGCCGAGGAACTTGACGCCGGCGACCTCGCGCACGGCATCGGAAGAACCGCCCTGCCCGCCGCCCATGGCGAGCTTGCGCTTGGCATCCGCCAGTTCCTTTTCGAGCTTGCGGCGCTCATCCATCAGCGCTTCGACGCGCGACAGCACTTCTGACGGCTGCACCTTCAGCGACGCGGCCAGCGTCTTAACGCGCTCGTCCTGTTCGGCGAGATATTCGCGGGCCGATTCACCGGTTACGGCTTCGATACGGCGAACGCCCGCGCCGACGGCGCTTTCGCCAAGGATGCGCACGAGACCGATCTGGCCGGTTGCCGACACATGCGTGCCGCCACAGAGTTCGACCGAATAAGGCCTGTTGGCTTTGGCGCCATGCAGACCCGTACCCATCGACACGACACGCACTTCATCGCCGTATTTTTCGCCGAAGAGCGCCATGGCGCCTTCTGCAATGGCATCGTCGACGCTCATCAGGCGGGTCGTGACCGGAGCATTTTGCAGCACGATCTGATTGGCCATCTCTTCGACGACTTTGAGTTCTTCTGCCGTCATCGGCTTCGGATGCGAAACGTCGAAGCGCAGGCGCTCGGGCGCGACCAGCGAACCCTTCTGGGCAACGTGGGTGCCGAGCACTTCGCGCAGCGCCTCATGCAGGAGATGGGTTGCCGAGTGGTTGGCGCGCAGGCGCGAGCGGCGGGCGTGATCGACCGTCAGCGCGACAGGCTCGCCGGCCTTGACCACGCCTTCGATCACGGTGCCCAGATGCACGAACAGGCCCTCGCCCTTCTTCTGCGTATCCGAAATCTCGATCTTGCCGTGGTCGGAAGAGATCACGCCGGTATCGCCCATCTGACCGCCGGACTCGCCGTAGAACGGTGTCTGGTTGACGACGATCTGCACCTTGTCGCCGGTCTTGGCTTCATTCGCGACGGCACCGTCCTTGACGATCGCTTGCACCACACCTTCGGCCGTCTCGGTGTCGTAACCGAGGAATTCGGTCGCGCCGTGCTTTTCCTTGAGTTCGAACCAGACGGTTTCGGTCGCCTTCTCGCCGGAACCTGCCCAGTGCGAACGTGCCTCGGCCTTCTGGCGCTCCATCGCATCGGTGAAGCCCGAGATGTCGACGCCGATTTCGCGGGCGCGCAGCGCGTCCTGCGTCAGGTCGAGCGGGAAGCCGTAGGTGTCATAGAGCTTGAAGGCGGTCTCACCGTCCAGCATATCGCCCTTGGAGAGATCGGCCGTCGCATCCGAGAGAAGCGACAGGCCGCGCTCCAGCGTCTTGCGGAAACGGTTTTCCTCAAGCTTCAGCGTCTCGGAGATCAGCGCCTCGGCGCGCACAAGTTCCGGATAGGCGCGGCCCATCTCCTGCACCAGCGTCGGCAGCAGCCGGTACATCAGTGGCTCCTTGGCGCCGAGAAGCTGGGCATGGCGCATGGCGCGGCGCATGATACGGCGCAGCACGTAGCCGCGGCCTTCATTCGACGGCAGCACGCCGTCGGCGATCAGGAAGGCGGACGAACGCAGGTGGTCGGCGATGACGCGGTGGCTGGCGCTGCCCTCGGCCTTGACGCCGACGGCATCTTCGATCGTGCCGGTCAGCGTGCGGAACAGGTCTGTGTCGAAGACGCTCTGGACGCCCTGCAGCACGGCAGCCATGCGCTCCAGGCCCATGCCGGTATCAATCGACGGGCGCGGCAGCGGGTTGCGAACGCCGGGCTCGGTCTGTTCGAACTGCATGAAGACGAGGTTCCAGAATTCCAGGAACCGGTCGCCATCCTCTTCCGGCGAACCGGGAGGGCCGCCCCAGACATTCTCGCCCTGGTCGATGAAGATTTCCGAGCACGGACCGCAAGGACCGGTATCGCCCATCTGCCAGAAATTGTCAGAGGTCGGGATGCGGATGATCTTGTCGTCGGAGAAACCGGCGATCTTCTTCCAGAGCGTCGCAGCTTCCTCGTCCTCGGAATAGACAGTGACCAACAGCCGGTTCTTCGGCAGGTCGAAGCCCTCGGTGACCAGCTTCCACGCAAGCTCGATCGCATTCTCCTTGAAATAATCGCCGAAGGAGAAGTTGCCGAGCATTTCGAAGAAGGTCAGGTGGCGGGCAGTGTAGCCGACATTGTCGAGGTCGTTATGCTTGCCGCCGGCGCGCACGCATTTCTGCGAGGTCGTCGCCGTCGAATAGGGACGCTTTTCGAGACCGGTGAAGACATTCTTGAACTGCACCATGCCGGCATTGGTGAACATCAGCGTCGGGTCATTGCGCGGCACGAGCGGGCTCGATGGAACGATCTCGTGGCCGTTCTTCTTGAAGTAGTCGAGGAAGGTCGACCGGATATCGTTTACACCGCTCATTTCATGCCCTTCGATGCTGCCAGCAGGCAGGTAAAATTAAATCCATCGGCTTTYATCGTCCGACCTTGCCACTGTCCAGCAACAAACAAAACCGGCCGCATTCTCGTGAGGGAATGCGGCCGGTTCGAATTCGTTATGTGCTAGGCTGGATTACATGTCGCCATCGCCAGCATCATCGCCGGCATCCGGGCCGCCATTCTGCAGGAAGCGGTCGGCGATCAGGCCGGCATTCTGGCGCAGCGCCGTTTCGATCTCGCGGGCGAGATCCGGATTGTCGCGCAGGAAGATCTTGGCGTTTTCGCGGCCCTGGCCGAGACGCTGGCTGTTGTAGGAGAACCAGGCGCCCGACTTCTCGACGATGCCGGCCTTGACGCCGAGGTCGATCAGTTCGCCGGTCTTGGAAACGCCCTCGCCATACATGATGTCGAATTCGACCTGCTTGAAGGGAGGCGCCATCTTGTTCTTGACGACCTTGACGCGCGTCTGGTTGCCGATGACCTCTTCGCGTTCCTTGACCTGGCCGATACGGCGGATGTCGAGGCGGACGGAGGCATAGAACTTCAGCGCGTTACCGCCTGTCGTCGTTTCCGGCGAACCGAACATGACGCCGATCTTCATGCGAATCTGGTTGATGAAGATCACCATCGTATTCGACTTGGAGATCGAAGCCGTCAGCTTGCGCAGCGCCTGGCTCATCAGGCGGGCCTGCATGCCCGGCAGGTTGTCGCCCATTTCGCCTTCGATTTCGGCGCGCGGCGTCAGCGCTGCCACAGAGTCGACGACGAGAACGTCGATCGCGCCGGAGCGCACCAGCGTATCGGTGATTTCGAGCGCCTGTTCGCCGGTGTCGGGCTGCGAGATCAGGAGGTTCTGCAGGTCGACGCCGAGCTTGCGGGCATAGACCGGATCGAGTGCATGTTCGGCATCGACGAAGGCGCAGATGCCGCCCTTCTTCTGCGCTTCGGCAATCGTCTGCAGCGCGAGCGTCGTCTTACCAGAGCTTTCCGGACCGTAGATCTCGATGATGCGACCCTTCGGCAGACCGCCGATGCCGAGGGCGATATCGAGGCTGAGCGAACCTGTGGAAACCGTTTCGATCTCGACGATGTTCTCGTTCGAGCCGAGTTTCATGATCGAGCCCTTGCCGAACGACCGCTCGATCTGTGAGAGTGCCGCTTCGAGCGCCTTGCTTTTGTCCACCGATTTGTCCTCTACGAGCCGCAATGAATTCTGAGACATTCGATCCACCTTTAGGTTATTGACGCTGCTCTAGCAATGTCGCCGCTGATGCGAAGTTTGTACCTGATTTGTTCTTATTTCGCAATGGGGTTGCAAATAATTGAAAGAAAAAGGTAAAACGGCCTGTGTTCTATTTTTGTTTTATCGATGCAAAGCAACGGCTTAATGTCCCGCAGGCACTGAATCCTGCCGCTTTGCGCCGCATTCGATTCGCTTTCGAGGTGCAGAAATGAGCGGCAAGATTCTTGTCCTCGGCGGCGCCCATATCGATCGTCGCGGCCGTATCGCCGGTGAGACGGCACCGGGGGCCAGCAACCCCGGCTCATGGTTCGAGGAACCGGGCGGCGGCGGCTTCAACGCGGCCCGCAATCTTGCCCGTCTCGGCTTCGACGTGACGATGATCTCCCCGCGCGGCGGCGATCCGATCGGCGAGATGGTGAGCGAGGCGGCCGACTTTGCCGGCATCAACGACCGTCCTTTCGTCTTCCTCGACCGCAAGACGCCGAGCTATACGGCGATCATTGAGAAGGACGGCAATCTCGTCATCGCGCTCGCCGACATGGAACTCTACCGCTTCTTCGTGCCGCGCCGCCTGTCGATCCGCTGGGTGCGCGATGCTTTCGCTGCCACCGATTTCATCCTCTTCGATGCCAACCTGCCGGAGGAAACGGCAGCCGCGATCGTTGCAAGGGCCAAGGCGCTCGGCAAGCCGGTCGCGGCAATTGCCATTTCACCGGCCAAGGTCGTGCGTCTCCTGCCCTGCCTCGGAGGCATCGACTATCTCTTCATGAATGAGGCCGAGGCTGCAGCCCTCACCGGCAAGCGGCCGGACGACGCTGCCGGCTGGCCGTCGCTGCTCGGTGACATCGGCATCGGCGGCGCGGTCGTCACCCGCGGCCAGCGCGAGCTTGTCGCCTTCAAGAACGGTCGCGCACTTCTCCTGCAGCCGCCGATTTCTGACAATGTGGCCGATGTCACCGGTGCGGGAGATTCGCTCGCAGCAGGCACTTTGTCTGCGCTGATGCGCGGCCATCCGCTCGAAGAGGCCGTTCGTCACGGCGCTGCGGCGGCGGCACTCACCGTTCAATCGCGGCATGCGGTGAACGAAAATCTCGCGCCCGATCTTCTCCGCGACATGCTTTCGCTTGTCCCGGCGGCCAGAATTCTGCAATGAAGCGGCAACATCGATAAACGGATACGGATCATGACCAAACCAATCTCGCCCCTGCTGCCGATTTCCTATTCGAAGGAAGTGGCCGCCGCCAAGCAGCGCGGCGCACCGATCGTGGCGCTCGAATCGACTATCATCACCCACGGCATGCCCTACCCCGGCAATATCGAAATGGCGCGCAGCGTCGAAGCGATCATCCGCGACCAGGGTGCCGTGCCTGCCACCATCGCCGTGATCCACGGCACGCTGCATATCGGCCTGGAGGCCGCCGAACTGGAACAGCTCGCCAAGGCCAAGGACGTGATGAAAGTATCGCGCGCCGATATCGCCTTCGCGATCGCCGAGCGCCGCACCGGTGCAACGACTGTCGCTGCCACGATGATTGCCGCGGCACGCGCCGGCATCAAGGTCTTCGCGACCGGCGGCATCGGCGGCGTGCATCGCGGTGCCGAAGAAACCTTTGACATCTCCGCCGACCTGGAAGAACTGGCCCGCACCGGCGTCATCGTCGTCTGTGCCGGCGCCAAGGCGATCCTCGATATTCCGAAGACGCTGGAAGTGCTGGAGACCCGCGGCGTGCCCGTCGTCACCTATGAAAGCGATGAATTCCCGGCCTTCTGGTCGCGCTCCTCAGGCATCCGCAGCCCGCTGACTCTGAACAGCCCGGCAGCGATCGCCAATTTCCAGACGACGCGCGAACAGCTTGGTATCGACGGCGGCATGCTGATTGCCAACCCGGTGCCGGAAGCCGACGAAATTGCCCGTGAGGAAATGGAAATCTATATCGAGCGCGCCCTCGACAGCGCCGAGCGTGACGAAATCACCGGAAAGGCGGTGACGCCTTACCTGCTGAGCACAATCTTCGACCTGACGGATGGCCAGAGCCTGAAGACGAATATCGCGCTCGTGGAGAACAATGCGCGGCTAGCGGCAGAGATTGCCGTCGCACTCGGCGAATAACCGATCGTCCCCGGGGTTCCCCCCGCCAATATTACTGAGAAATTTAAGGGGCGCTCCAGCGCCCCTTTTTCGTATCAGCTATCCAGCGTCTCTTTCACCGCCACAGCCAGTTGCTTCAGCGAGAATGGCTTCGGCAGGAAGCCGAACTTGGCTTCCGGCGGCAGGTTGCGGGCGAACGCATCCTCGGCGTAACCGGATACGAAAATGAACTTCAGATCCGGATAGTTCTTGCGCAGCTCGCGCAGCAGCGATGGTCCGTCCATCTCGGGCATCACCACGTCGGAGACGACGATATCCACCTTGCCTTCGAGCTCCTCCATGATCTCGAGGGCCTCGAYGCCGGAGCCGGCCTCGTGGACCGTGTAGCCACGCGTCTCCAGCATGCGCTTGCCGCCGCGCCGCACCGCTTCCTCGTCCTCGACGAGCAGGATCACGGCGGAGCCCGTCAGGTCTTCAGGCTGCTTCGGCTGCACCAGTTCCACGACGTTCGCGCCACCTGCCGCAACTGCCTGATCGGCTGCCTCCGCCTCGGCGGCAACGGCCGGTTCGACGATATGGCGCGGCAGGAAGATACGGAAGGTGGTGCCCTTGCCGACTTCCGATTCCGGCTGGATATAGCCGCCGGACTGCTTGACGATACCGTAGACCATGGCGAGGCCGAGACCGGTACCCTTGCCCACTTCTTTCGTCGTGAAGAAAGGCTCGAAGATCTTGTCCATGATCTCGGGCGCAATACCGGTGCCGGTATCGGTCACTTCCACCAGCACCATGTCCTCATGCGGCATGTAGGAGTAGTTGAAGGCCGCGACTTCGGCGGCCGGCAGATTACGCGTGCGCAGCGTCAGCGTGCCGCCCTTCGGCATCGCATCGCGCGCATTGACACTGAGATTGATCAGCACCTGCTCGAACTGCGAAAGATCGGTTTTGACCGGCCAGAGATCGCGGCCATATTCGACGTCGAGCTTGACGTTCGTGCCAGAAATCAGCCGGTCGACCAGCATGCGAAGATCGCCGACGACATCGGTGAGGTTGAGCACCGTCGGCCGCATCGTCTGCTTGCGCGAGAAGGCGAGCAGCTGGCGCACGAGAACGGCCGCACGGTTGGCGTTGCGTTTGATCTCCATGAGATCGGCAAAGCTTGCATCGGCCGGCCGCGCCTGCAACAGCAGATGGTCGGAGGATAGCAGGATCGCGGTCAGCACATTGTTGAAGTCATGCGCGATACCGCCGGCGAGCGTGCCGACTGCATTCATCTTCTGCGTCTGCGCCATCTGCGCTTCGAGCGCCTTCTGCTCGGTCACTTCCACCGCATAGACGATGGCCGCCTCCTCGGGCGCCTCGTCGCTCTGGTCGATCACGGCATTCACGTAGAAGCGGAAGAAGCGTGCATCATCGGTCGGCGTGCGGGAATCGATCGGGGCGATATCGCCCTGCCGGTCCTTGGCGGCGGCAAGCGCTGCGGCAAGCTGCGGCCGGTCGCTCTCCTGCACGATCGTTTCCATCAGCGCGCCGCGCTCCAGATCGTCACGCGAGACGATATTGGAGAACAGCTTCAGGAAAGGCGCATTGGTGCGCAGGATCTTGCCCTTGCCGTCGACGGAGGCAATCGCCATCGGCGTATTGTTGAAGAAGCGGGTGAAGCGCATGGCGGCTGCCGAGGCCGATTGCCCGTTCTCGCCATCCTTGTCGCGCGTGAGCACGATGGTGCGGCTTTCGCCCGGCGCCCCGTCGCGCATGGAAGTGACGCGGTGGATGATCTGCACCGGCAGGCTCTGGCCGTTCGATTTGCGCAGGTCGAGATCGAGCGTGACGGTCTTCTTCAGACCCGGTTCGGCCTGCACGGACTGGATCAGCGCCAGCCCCTCGCCGGCGACGAGATCGCCGATATTCATTGAGCCCGGCATGAACTTGGTGAGGTCGAGCCCCAGCCATTCGGCAAGCGTCGCATTGAGATAGAAGATTTCGCCCTTGCGCCCGGCGGAAAAGAAGCCTGACGGAGCGTGGTCGAGATAGTCGATCGCGTTCTGCAGCTCCTTGAAGAAGCGCTCCTGGTCCTCGCGCTCGGCGGTGATATCGGTGATCTGCCAGATCTGCAGCGGCTTGCCGTCGCCATCGTCAGGCTGCAGCAGACGGGCCTTGAGACGATACCAATGTGCGCCAGCGCTGCTTCCTGGTCCGACTGCGCGCAGCAGGCGGAATTCCTCGCGCCCCTCCCGGCCTTCACGCAAGCCGTTCACGAGGCGGTAGAGCGCCTCATTCGATTCGCGGTGGCGCGACAGCAGCGTTTCCAGCGTCTGCACCTCTGTTGCCTTGCGTGCGCCCGTCAGCGCCCCGTAGGCGGCGTTGGCATAGACGATGCGGCCCTTCTCGTCTGTGATCAGCGAACCGTCCGGATGGCTGTTCAGGAAAGCGCGCGCCAGGCTGTCGGACTGGCGCTGCGGCATGACCTCGATGAAGCCGATAACGGAGGAAACGAGGAAGAAGATGCCGACCATGGCGAGAACGCCGAGACAGCCGAGTACCAGCTCGTTGCCGAGCGAATCTTTGAAGAAGACGAAGGCTGCCGCCGCCGCAATCAGCACGATCGCCAGCAGAATGATGCGTATCGCCGTGCCAGAACGCCCCCCACGATCCACAAGCGGCGCGTTATAGTCGTCGACCTGACGCGATTTCGTCATCTATTCCTCGCAAAGCCCCTCCTGCCGCGCTCGCTAACATCGCTGCGAAACAGGAATCAGGCACTCTTTCCTTCTTATCAACTTGCTGCGCCCGCAAAAACAGCAGGTTTCGTCAGACTGCTTGAATTCACAGGCAAACGCGCCAGTTTTCTTGCAAGCCCGCTGGTGTAACGGCGAGAGCTCGCCGGCCAAATAACTGCACAACACGAAATCACCTTCGCCGGTGACTGGACAGACCCGGCGGCTCTTGCCTAAGGAGCGGAAAAGTCGTCTGTTGTGCCATAATGCGAAATGGAGTGAGTGCCTATGTTCGATGATGTTGTAGGAGCTTACGGTAGCCGCTTCCTGCTTGCCGCTGGCGGCGTCGGTATTGCCCTCATCCTGCTCATCCTGGTTCTGTGGTTCCTGCGCAACCGCGCGCCCTCGCCCTTCGTTCGTGGCGGGCGCAACCGCCAGCCGCGTTTGCAGGTGCTCGATGCCGCCGCCGTCGATGCCCGCCGTCGCCTGGTGCTCGTGCGTCGCGACAATGTCGAACATCTCGTCATGATCGGCGGTCCGACCGATATCGTCATCGAAAGCCRCATCCTGCCGGAAACCGAAGCCGAAACCGGAAGTGATTTCCGCCCGCAGCCGGTCGAGGAGCGTTCGCTCGCTCCGGAGCGCGAGGTCGTCCAGCCGCGCCGCGAGCCGCCGCCGGCTCCGCAGCCGGGGCCGGTCGCCGCTCCCGTCGCACCGCCTGTGGCTGCAAGCGCCGAACCCGATCTCGAACCCTATAGCCCGGCACCGGCTGCGGTCATCGTCCCGGTCATCGCACCGCCGGCCGAGCCTATCCGTCAGCGCTCCGAGCTCCCGGTTGCTCCAGCCGTGGCTCCCCCGATGTCTGGGCAGCAGGCTTCCGCGCCACAGGTTTCTGCTCCGCCGCTGAGTGCCGAGCGCGATATCCCGCAGCGCATGTCGCAGCCTCAGTCGCGCCAGCCCGAACGCCCAGCTCCGCAACCGGTGCCCGATACCGCCAACGCTGCCGATATCCTCGATGCGGCCCGTCAGCGCGTGCTGCCGCAGCAGCGTATCGAACCGGAAGTATCCACCCCGCCGGCCCAGAGCATTCCCGCCGTCTCGCGCGGTGCCCCGGTCGCCACGGAAGATGGCGGTCTGCAATCGGCTGCCATCCGCCGGGATTTCCAGCGCATCCTTGATGAGGAAATCTCGGCCAATCCGGCCGCCGAGCGCGTCGTTCCCGTACCCAATGCGCAGCAGGCGCGCCCTGCCCCGCARCCAGGTTCCCCTCAGCCCGGCTCGATGCCGCGCCGCGATCCTGAAATGGCCCCAATGACAGGTGCGGATGCTGCCCTTCAGAAGGAAGTTGCCCGCATCTTCGGCGAAATGAGCGTCAATCGCGACAAGTAGTCCGGGGTCGGATCGCCTGGAGCAAACCGGTAAAACAAAAAGGCACCGCGATCGTCCCGCGGTGCCTTTTTCAATTCCGGTCGGGAGCGATTATTCGTCCCGGTAAACCTTTTCGCGACGCTCGTGGCGTTCCTGGGCTTCGATCGACAACGTGGCGATCGGGCGGGCGTCGAGACGCTTGAGACCGATCGGCTCGCCGGTTTCCTCGCAGTAACCGTAAGTACCGTCTTCGATGCGCTGCAGGGCTGCGTCGATCTTGGAGATCAGCTTTCTCTGACGGTCGCGGGCGCGAAGTTCGATCGCCCGGTCGGTTTCTGAGGATGCACGGTCTGCAAGATCGGGGTGGTTTGCGCTCTCCTCGGCCAGATGGTCGAGCGTTTCACGCGCTTCTCTAAGGATATCGTTTTTCCAGGCAACCAGCTTGGCTCTGAAATAAGCGCGCTGGTTCGTATTCATGAACTCCTCGTCTTCCGAGGGAACATAATTGCTAAGATCGATCTTCTCACTCAACGCGATTCTCCTGAAGAACATCTCATCTGGCGGGGTGTATATCCCAAGGGCTATCCGCGATTCAAGCCAAATAAGACACGTAAACAGATTTTTAAATCTGTCACAAATTTGAGCTAACAGTCTATTTTCTCATCATTATTCCGAACCGCGATTTTTGCTTCGCCTTCAACATGCCGTGTTGAGCATGGCGTTTCGCACTATTGAAGGCCGGCTGGCAGTTGACGTTGCGGGAGTGCAACCGCTACTGAAAAGGCTCCGTTCGAAGCTGGATTTGCCCATGGCCGCCCTCCTGCCTCCACCCCACCGGATCTACCTCCTGCGTCACGCCGAAGCCGCTTGGGCCGAGCCCGGACAGCGCGATTTCGACCGCCCGCTGAACGAGAAGGGTTTCGGCGATGCCGAGATTGTTGCCGACCGCGCAGCCGACAAGGGCTACCGTCCTGATGTCCTGATCAGCTCGACCGCGCTTCGTTGCCGCGACACCGCCGAGGCCGTGCATCGAGCCATGGGCGAAACGCTCGACATGCTCTTTGTCGACACGCTCTATAACGCCTCCGTCGACACCTATCTCGAAATTATCGACGCGCAGGATGTGGGAAGCGTCATGCTCGTCGGTCACAACCCGACCATGGAGCAAGCCTTATTGGCGCTGATCGGCCAAAAGGCTATGGCAGCCTCTGTGCCGAAAGGTTTCCCGACAGCCGGTCTCGCTGTCATCGACTATGTCGCTACGACTTCGGCATGGCGTCTCGTCGATTTCGTCGTCGACTGAGCTTTCGCGCCGCTTCTTTTTCGGGCCGCGGCCCCTCCCTATATTGCAGGCAGTGCCACCAGGGATTCCGATTTGCCGCCACGCCTGACATCCTTTGCCGACGACGCGCTGATCGCGTTGGATAATCTTGCGGACCGCGCCAGCGGTCTCGTCAATCCGACCATCCGGCTCGGTGTCACCGGCCTTTCCCGCTCCGGCAAGACCGTCTTCATTTCCTCGCTGGTCCATAATCTCCTGCATGGCGGCCGCCTGCCGCTCTTCGAAGCGGTGCAGTCCGGCCGCGTTTCGGCGGTGCGCCTGGAGCCTCAGCCGGATGATGCCGTGCCGCGCTTCCAGTATGAGGATCATATCCGCGCGCTGGTAAAGGAGCGCATCTGGCCGGATTCCACCCGCGCGATCTCGGAGCTGCGCATCACGCTCGATTATCAGAGCGCCAGTTCCTGGACGCGCATGTTTTCCCCCGGCCGGCTTTCCATCGATATCGTCGACTATCCCGGTGAATGGCTGCTCGACCTGCCACTGCTCGGCAAGGATTTCCGAACGTTCAGCGAGGAAACCATCGCCCTTGCCGCAACCGGCATCCGCGCCGAGCTGTCGAGCGCCTGGCTGGGTCTGACGAGAGCGACGGACATCAATGCTCCCGCTGACGAAATGGTCGCCCGCGACCTCGCAGTGAGCTTTGCCGACTATCTGAAGGCCTGCAAGGCGGACGAGCGTTCTCTCTCCACCCTTCCTCCCGGCCGCTTCCTGCTGCCCGGCGATCTCGACGGCTCGCCTGCCCTGACCTTCGCCCCGCTTGCCCTGCCGCCTGAAGGCCGGCCGAAGCACGGCTCGCTCTGGGCGATGATGGAGCGCCGATACGAGGCCTACAAGTCCGTGGTCGTCAAACCCTTCTTCCGTGAGCATTTCGCCAGGCTCGACCGGCAGATCGTTTTGGTCGACGCTCTCCAGGCGATGAACCGCGGTCCGGAAGCCGTGCAGGATCTGGAACGCGCCCTGACCGATGTGCTGGCCTGTTTCCGCCCCGGCACCAATTCCATCCTGTCATCGCTGCTCGGCCGGCGCATCGACCGCGTTCTGGTGGCCGCCACCAAGGCCGACCACCTGCACCACGAGAGCCACGACCGGCTGGACCGCCTCACGCGCCGTCTCGTCGATCGCGCCATCGATCGCATCGGTATGGCCGGCGCCGGCATCGATGTCATGGCGCTCGCCTCCGTGCGCGCCACGCGCGAAGCCACGGTGCGGCGCGACGGCCACGACCTGCCCGTCATCGTCGGCACGCCTATGGCTGGTGAAAAGATCGCCGGTGAGATCTTCGACGGTGAGCGCAAGACGGCGATCTTCCCAGGCGACTTGCCGGAAGATCCTCAATCGCTGTTCGAACGCATCGAAGCCGGCGATAGCACGGTCGAGCTGCCCGATGTCAACGTGGTGCGCTTCCGTCCTCCGCAGCTTGAGGAAACCGGCGGCGGCATCAAGCTTTCCGTGCCGCATATCCGTCTTGACCGCGCCATGCAGTTCCTGTTCGGAGACCGCCTCGCATGAGCAAGCCGCCGATCGACCAGCCCAATCCGCCGCGTCGCGCCCCTGCCGCCTTCACCTATGAGGAGGAAAATGCAGCACCCGAATCCCCGCGCGCGGAACGCCGCAAGCCGGCAAGCTTCTCCGGCGAGGTGGTGCTGACGCCGGATGAGGAGGATCCCTTCCTCAATCCGGAACAGGATCTGAGCCCGCTGCCGGTCGCGACTTCGCGCAAGCGCCGCACCTCCTTTGCTGGCATCGCCGCAGGCGCCTTCGGCATCCTCCTGTCGCTTGCCTTCGGCCTCTGGACCGACCAGCTGATCCGCGACCTCTTCAGCCGTGCCGACTGGCTGGGTTACACGGCGCTTGCCGTCCTCGCGATCGGCATTCTCGCCGTTATCGCCGTCGTCGTCAGGGAGACGGCGGGCATGATGCGGCTTGCCGCGGTGCAGACCATCAAGGCCGAGGCAGACGCCGCGATCCTCGAAACTCGTCCTGCCAAGGCTCGTGCCGTCGTTGCCCGCCTGACGAGCCTGCTCGATAAGAAGCCGGAAACTGCCAAGGGCCGCGCCACGCTGAAGGAAACCGAAGGCGACGTCATCGATGCTCCGCATCTGATTGCGCTTGCCGAGCGCGAACTCCTTGGCCCCCTTGACCGCCGGGCGCGCGCGCTGATCGTCAATTCCTCCAAGCGTGTCTCTGTCGTCACGGCCGTCAGCCCACGCGCCATCGTCGATCTGCTCTATGTGCTCTATGAGGCCGCCCGCCTGATCCGCGCCATGGCCGAACTGTACGGTGGTCGCCCCGGCACGCTTGGCATGCTGAGATTGATGCGCGACGTGCTTGCCCATCTTGCCGTAACCGGTTCGATTGCCGTYGGCGACAGCCTCGTGCAGCAAGTGCTGGGCCATGGGCTTGCCTCGAAGCTCTCGGCGCGACTCGGCGAAGGCGTGATCAACGGGTTGATGACGGCGCGCATCGGCATTGCCGCCATGGATCTCTGCCGCCCGCTGACTTTCAGGGCGCTGAAGCGGCCGGGAATCGGTGACTTTATCGGTGATTTGACGCCGTCGATGACGACGCGAAACGGCAATCCTTAAGAAAAAGCCGGATTGCGACACATTCCGGCCTTCTTATCAAAGCTGCAGAAAATTCCAGCGGATTCAATGCGCTACACGCGCCGCCTCAGAAACATTGCCTAGCGAAAGCCCTGTATTTCCACGCATTTTGGCGCCTCGGAAAGAAAGGATTAACCATTTTTCGGCAAAACTTCGGACCAGTTCCCGAGTGGTGTTTGCCAAGGAAAATCCATGTACTCGCGCAAGTTTCTTTTTGTATGCGGCCTGGCCGCCGCGGCATTGTCTCCGGTGGCAGACGTCGCTTCCAACGCCACTGCCGCAACCCGCGACAAAGCCTTCTTCGAATCTATCGCCGGCACCTGGAAGGGACCGGGCGAAATCGTTGCCGGCAAGTACAAGGGCACGAAATTCACCTGCAATCTCGTCGGCTCGCCGGCTGATGATTCCGCGGCCGGCATCAAGCTCGACGGCACCTGCCGCGTCGGTGTCTTCAAGCAGCCGATGACGGCCGTCATTTCCCAGTCCGGTTCCACGTACAAGGGCAAGTTCCTGGATGGCGCCGAGGGCAAGGGCCTCGACGTTGTTTCCGGCGCCGTTACCGCAGATACCGTCGTCGTCGGCATCAATCGTTCCAAGCTGAACGGCGCGATGATTGCCCGTGTGCGGGACGACAAGACCATGAATGTCACCGTTTCGGTCAAGGTCGAAAGCCAGATGATCCCGGTCATCGGCCTGACACTGACCCGCCAGGTGGATGAAATGGCTGTCGGCTCGATCCAGTAAGCAATTCATTCGGATCGGATTTTCCTGAAGCGGCGGGTTTCCGCCGCTTTTGCTTTTTGGGCGTGGGGAACCATGAGCATTTGGTCGGGTTGTGTGCGGACGAACAATCCGGAGATCGATCGTGCCCCTGAAAGCTTTCGCCCTGAATGCCACGCTGAAATCCAGCAGCGGTGAGCCCTCCTCCACTGACCGCATGCTCGCCCTCATCGGCGAAGCAATGCGCAAACAGAACGTGGAGACGGAAACGATCCGCCTTGCTGACCATAATATCCTTCCTGGTGTGACGTCCGACGAGGGACCTGGCGATGCCTGGCCCGATATTCGACGGATGATTCTCGATGCCGACATCCTCGTTTTCGGCACGCCGGTCTGGTTGGGACAACCCTCCAGCGTTGCCAAGCGCGCTTTGGAGCGTATGGATGCCTTCCTTGAAGAAACGGACGATCAGGGCCGTATGGTCTCCTATGGCCGCGTGGCGGCGGTGGCCGTTGTCGGCAATGAGGATGGCGCCCATCACGTCTCGGCCGAACTCTATCAGGCGTTGAACGATGTCGGCTTCACCATACCGGCCAATGCTGTGGCCTACTGGGTGGGCGAAGCCATGGGCAGCACCAATTTCGTCGATCTCAAGCAGGTACCTGAAACGGTCACGACGGCAGTCGACATGCTGGCGCGCAATACGGTTCATCTGGCGAAACTGCTCAAGCAGAACCACTATCCGGGCAAAGCCGAATGAGTGATACTCCAGTGGGCGGACACTGAGCTCCGCTCAAAAGTAGACATGAAAAAAGCCCGCTTCTGCGGGCTCCTTTCTGTATCGGTCAGGTTTTAGTTTGTGTTTTTGTGGCTCTGCTGACCGGCCTTCACATGCTGTTCATGCGTGCCGCCGCGGGTACGCGAACTGGATTGATTGTCGCGCGACGAAGCCTGCAGCTGCGAGCCGGTATTCTTGTGGCTCTGCTGACCTGCCTTGACGTGCTGTTCGTGTGAACCGCCTTGGTTTGCCATGATCAATTCTCCTTTTGGTAGTTGTCTGCGAGAGCGGCCCGACTGCCGTCTCGTTAGGTCAACCGCTCGGGCGCCGCCACGTTCCCCATTTTAATATTTCGTGATGGTACCGGATCATTTCCCGCCACGCGCCGTTCTTCGTAAACGGCAGGCTTGCTCCTGCCCAGCTATGGAGACGAAGGACATGAACGCGACCCACACGGATACGGAAACAAGGAGCCTGAAGCTCGCCAGGGAATATCTGCGCCTTGGCGGACACCGCCGCTCCAAGATCGACGACAACATCACCACTGTGCGCCAGTGGGAGAAAGATCCCCCGGAGGCTGAACGCTTCTGGCAGGAGCAGGTGCAGCCGCTTTCAGCAGCCGACCGCAAGCAGGTCGAGGATTTCCTGCCCAGCATCAATTCGCCATGAATGCTCGAAGCTACAGGTTCGATGCGCGAAAACTGGATCCATCTCTGCATCGATATGCAGAGGATGTTCGCGGAACGGACAGCTTGGCATGTGCCATGGATGGCGACGGTGTCGCCGCAGATTGTTGAACTCTCGGCACGGTATGCGGAGCGAACGATTTTCACGCGCTTCGTTCCTCCGCCGAGTGCCGATGCCATGCCGGGCATGTGGAGGAATTACTACGAGAAATGGCCAATGATGACGGGTGAGCACTTGCTGCCGGAACTCGTGGACATCGTTGCCGAACTGAAGTCTTTCTCGCCGCCTGCCCGCTTCTTCAACAAGCGAACCTACTCTCCCTGGGTCGACGGCCGGCTCCACGAAACGCTTGCGCAGGAAAAGGTCGGGGCCATCGTCATCACCGGCGGCGAAACCGATATCTGTGTGCTTGCTGCAGCACTTGGCGCAATCGATCTCGGGTACCGCGTCGTCCTGTTGAAGGATGCCGTCTGCAGCAGCGCCGATGAAACGCATGACGCCACGCTCGAACTGCTGGGCGGCCGCTTCTCGGTGCAGGTGGAGATCACCGAAACGGACGCATTCCTCACCAGTCTCTAAGCCGCCGTTTGCCGTTCACTGCTTCGGAATGCATGACAGGGGTCTGTGAGTGTTCGGCTCTCGTCTGTTGCTGGTATTAAGTCTTGTGCCACCACTCGCGGCTCTCGTCTGCGATCTCGATACCCGCGATGTCGGCGCCGGCCAACCAGTCGGAAACCGCCCTGCCCCTGACCACGAGTCCGGGCGCGATATCCGCGAGCGGCATCAGCACGAAGCCTCGCTCCGTCATGCGCGGATGCGGCAGTTCCAGCCGCGGCGCATCCTGCTCGATACCTTCATAAGTCAACACGTCGATATCGAGCGTGCGCGGCCCCCAGCGCTCGATGCGTTCGCGCTTCATCTCCCGTTCGATCGACAGGCAGAGATCGAGCAGCGCTTCCGGTGCAAGCCGCGTTTCTACCGCCGCGCAGGAATTGAAGAAATAGGATTGATCGGTCTTGCCCCAGGGCGGCGTGCGATAAAGCCGCGAGACGGCGGCCACGCGGCAGTCCGGATGGGCGTCCAGCACCGCAAGCGCCGACGCCATCGACTTGACCGGGTCGCCGATATTGCCACCGAGACCGAGCGTTGCGAGGCGGAATGGATTATCGGGCACGGTGCTCAACGGTCACCTGCACGAAATCGAGCACGCCGGGGATCGGCGCATTCGGCTTGCGCACCGTGATCTTGGCCCTGATGATCTGCGGGAATTTCTTGCAGAGGCCCTTGGCGATATCGAACGCCAGCGCTTCGATCAGGTAGCGCCGCTGGCCAACGACGATCTCCTCGATGATGGTGAAGGCGGTACCGTAATGCACCGTCTCGTCGATGGAATCGTTTTCCAGCGCGCTGCCAGCTTCCACTTCCAGTTCTGCATCCACGAAGAAACGCTGGCCGAGGAATTCCTCTTCGGCATGGACGCCATGCCGGGCGAAGAAGGCGCAATTCTGCATCAGGATCGTATAGGTACTCAT
The DNA here is from genome assembly GCF_056396805.1 of Rhizobium sp. 05N49. Classification (NCBI taxonomy): domain Bacteria; kingdom Pseudomonadati; phylum Pseudomonadota; class Alphaproteobacteria; order Hyphomicrobiales; family Rhizobiaceae; genus Rhizobium; species Rhizobium sp. 05N49. The sequence continues at coordinate 83,726 of NZ_JBFTME010000006.1, read as the reverse complement.
GACGGCCTCCCCCTAAGACATGTCGCGCAAAATTCTCTATCGATTTTGCGGTAACGACATGTGAAAAAACAGAGATTCAAAGTGCGGCATGCGGATCTGATGGATCGTGACACGCTTTGGAAATATCGTTCCGGGCAGCCAGCATAGCATCGGCTACGGCAAGCGCATCCCTGTTGATTGCGACATTGTGTACGCGGAAAACAGCCGCGCCTTGAATGCGCAACAGCGCGCTCGTCGCTGCCGTTGCCGCATCGCGCTCCGCTGGCTCCCGGCCGGTGACGGCGCCGAGGAACCGTTTGCGCGACGTGCCGGCGAGAAGTGGCAGGCCGAAGCGGTGCAACTCTTCGAAACGCGCCATCAGCTCCAGGTTTTCGTCCGGCGTCTCCTTGGCAAAACCAAAGCCTGGATCGAGCACGATCCGGTCGCGCAGGACGCCGGCGGCAGAAGCGATCTCGAGCGAGCGCTCGAGAAAGAAGACCTGGTCTTCGATGATATCGGCAAGCTTCTGCCGGTCGCGACCGGTATGCATGATGCAGAGCCCTGCCCCGGTTTCAGCCGACAGCGCGGCGATTTCGGGCTCCCTCTGCAGGCCGAAGACATCGTTGACGATATGGGCGCCGGCACTGATGGCTCGCCGCGCCGTCTCCGCGCGATAGGTATCGATGGAAATCAGGACTTGCGTGCGTCCTTTGAGCGCTTCGATAACGGGCAGTACCCGCGCCTGTTCCTCCGCCAGGCTGACGGAGGCCGCGTCCGGCCGCGTCGACTCACCACCGATATCGAGAATGTCAGCGCCGTCTGCAACTGCCTGGAGCGCATATGCGACAGCCCTGTCGACCGTGTCGTAGCGCCCGCCGTCAGAGAAGGAATCCGGTGTCACGTTGACGATCGCCATGATCACCGAGCGCTTGCCGAGCTCGATCTCGCGGTCATGGGCCACACGCCAGAATCTGCTGTCGAGCTGTTTCACAAGCCTAATCCCGTCGCTAAAGCGTGTCTGCGATCATCCAGATCCGCTTGCCACACTTTAAGCCTTTGTTTTACGTATGTCGTTATCGCAAGACTGCCGCGCAGTTTTGCGCGACATGCTTTATCGAAAAAAGGCCGCTATCCGATATTGCGCTTGTGGTGGCTATGCCCCAAGCTCCGCCAAACTTCAACACAGGTTCAGTTCAGAATGCCGCTTGCGTTGCGTTATATACGCCTTCCCATCGCCTTTGCAGTGATTGCCCTTTTCCTCTGCGGCCCCGCGGCAGCCGAAGTCGTTGCGACGAAAAGCTATTCCTATTTCAATATCAAGGGGAAGACGGCAGACCAACTGGACGACGAGCTGAGCCGTCGCGGCCCGACGGCGAACGGCTCCTCCGCCCGCCACCCCGGCGCCACCAAAATCCGTTTCGGTGGCGAGGCGACCTATATTCAGGAAAGTGGCCGTTGCCGCGTCGGCAACGTCAAGGTCACCGTCCATACACAGATCATCATGCCGCGCTGGAACAACCGCAAGGGTGCCAGCCGCGAGCTGTCGATGATCTGGGATGCCCTGTCGAGCGATATCCGGCGCCACGAGGAACGCCATGCCGAGATAGCCCGCACCCAGGCGCGCGTCATGGAACGCGAACTCAAGGCGCTTCCTTCGCAGCGCAACTGCGAAGCCATGCAGGAACTCGTCTCGGATGCATCGGCTCGCGGGATAGAGGAGCACGATAAGTTGCAGGCCCGATTCGATCGCGTCGAGGCGGTCAATTTTCAGAATCGGATGCTGAGACTGCTCAACAACAGACTCAAGGGCAAGGGCGGCGAAAGATAAGCCCTTTTTGCCTTCAAGGCGAGCACAGATCGTTAGCTGCGCAATGAAACTTGTGCGAAGCTTGTGGAACTCCCAGGCTTTTACCAATCATTTTTCATTCTGGTGGACTCAACCGGAACGCGGTAATATGACTATATTCGAAAGTGCAGTAAGGCAGCTGGCTTTCGTGACGGTGTTCTCCTGGCGCGTTCCGAAGCCGCGGGTGTTCCTCCCTCATCCGTAGGTAATGCGCCCGCCTCGCCTCGCTCGCCTCCGGCGTGCGAGGCTCTCTTTTTGGAAAAAGCCGCTATTTTGGGGAATTATGCCTGCCGTTCCGGCACGTGCACGGTGAGCCCGTCATAGGCGGCCTTCATCCTGATCTGACAGGAAAGGCGCGAGGTCGGACGCACGTCAAAGGCGAAGTCCAGCATATCCTCTTCCATCGCTTCCGGCGGGCCGACGACCTCGGTCCACTGCTCGTCGACATAGACGTGGCAGGTCGCACAGGCGCAGGCGCCGCCGCATTCGGCTTCGATGCCGGGCACGGAATTGCGGACCGCATTCTCCATCACGGTGGAGCCTTGATCGACATCGAGGTCGAAGCGCGTTCCGTCAAAGGCGACGATGGTAAGTTTAGGCATCAGGATGATTTCCGGTCTTTCATAGGAGATGTGCGGATTTTCTTCCGATAATTCGGCGCGTCAGTCAACATGCCGGTTTCGCCTGCAAACCTCGCAGATCAGGCAAGGCTCCGCCATTCTCAAAGCGTCATCGACGAAGTCGCAAAAAGACCCGCCGTTCCCAAATGGAACAGCGGGCCCAGCTTCTTGCTGACCTGTCCTGCCTTATCCGCGGCAGAGTTTCAGAATGAAATTCTCGGCATCGACAACGGCCGCACCGAGTGCTGCCATCGCGGCGACATCGCCATTGTTCTCTTCCACCGCTTCCGCTGACTGCGAAACCCGGAAGGCGCCGACTGAACTTGCCGCTCCCTTCAGGCGGTGCGCTGCAGCACCCACCCTGGCGGACTCGCCGCTGGCAATGTCCTGCAGGCAGGCGCGCGCCTGGCGCGCAAACATCTGGAGAACTTCGATTTCCACCGTCTTGTCGCCCATCGTCTGGCGCGCGAGATGGACAAGATCGATCGGCCGGATCTTGGAAGGCGAAGGCCCCGCGGAATTGTCGGGTGCTTCGAAAGCGATGCTCACTGCTGCCATTTGCCAATACTCCCGTCTTGTATTGCCCGCGCTTGCTACTGTTGTGCGGTCGGAGAATGGCGATCCCGTTAAATTCCGGCACATTCGGCGTGGAAATCTAACCATATGGTTAATGTCCCTTAAATATCGCTAAAATATCGGCTTTTGGCCCGCTTCGAAATTTTAAAGGTGTTAACAACAGGTTAAGAGCGATGGAAACGCAAGGGTTCATTAATTGTGTAAGGCACCCAGATGTGTCACTACGATACTGTTGAGGCGGGCTCCTGCCGCGCGCCTTTGCCGTCAGAGTGGATAATGGTAGTGTTTTGATACCTTTCGTTTGCAAAATCGGCTATCTACTCTGAAATGACATGCTTATCCGTCCGTCTTGGGATGGAAGGCTGGAACGGCGAAGGTTCTTTCCGGGTGAAGGCGATGGCCCGGATGCGCTGCCGGACTTGCCGGGAATTGTGAGGCGTATCGGAATGGCGAATAACAAATACAATGAATCGATCGAGGACAAAGCGTTCAAGGCATTGGACGAGGCGCTTCAGATTGATTTCGGCCAGGAAAACGTGCCGTCTCGCCGCGGTAACGCGCCCCACGCCCCGGAGGCTAATGTGACTGACCCATCCAATGCCCGCAATCAGGCCCAGGAAGAAGCACAGCGCCGCCGCGGCCGCGCCGCCCGAACCGGCGACCAGCAGGCTCCGCGGGCACCGGCCTTCTCTCCGGCCAACGATGCCAGCCGCAATTCACCCGCCTCGCTTCTGAAGTCGCTGGAAAACGGCTCCAGCCGCTCTGCCCTGCGCACGGCCGCTCTCGTCTCGATCCTGTGGGTCGTCATCGGCCTCGGGCTGATGTTCATGCTCTATGCGCCGCAGATCTCGCAGATCCGCTCGCTGACCGATCTTGCCGCCCTGCCGGGCGTGATTGCCGGCCTTGTCGGCATCATCGTGCCGGTCATGATGTTCTATGCCTTTGCCATCATGATATCGCGCGCCCAGGACATGCGTAACGCCGCCCGCTCGATGGCGGAAGTGGCGCTGCGCCTCTCCGAGCCGGAAACCATTGCTTCCGAACGCATCATGACGGTCGGCCAGGCCGTGCGCCGTGAAGTCTCCGCCATGAACGAAGGCATCGAGCGCACCATCGCGCGTGCCTCCGAACTCGAAACGCTCGTGCATTCCGAAGTGAATGCGCTGGAGCGCTCCTATGCGGATAACGAACTGCGCGTGCGCGGTCTCGTCCACGAACTTGGCTCCGAGCGTGAGGCGATCGTCAATCACGCCGACCGCATCCGCTCTTCCATCGCCGGCGTCCACGACCAGCTGAAGGAAGAACTGTCGCTGGCGACGGAAGAGATTGCCATCCGGCTTGCCACCTCGGGCGAAGCTTTCGCCTCGCTGATCGATACGCGCGCTGCTGCGATCATGGAGAAGTCGGACAGCGCCATCCAGTCGCTTGGCACGCTGCTTGCCGCCAAGACCGATACGCTGCTCCATACATTGACGGCCTCCGGTCTTGCGATCGGCAATGAATTCGACAATCGCCTGGACGCGCTGACCAGCACGATCAACGAACATGGCGAGCGCCTGCTCACCCAGTTCGAGACGCGCGCCTCGACGATGGATGCAAGCACCGAGCGCCTGAATGCCGCCCTGCAGGAGCGCACCCAGCAGCTCAACGAAATTCTGGTGTCCCGCACCCGCGAGATCAATCAGAGCCTGACATCGGGTGAACGCACGATCACCGGCACGCTCGACGACGTGCTCTCCAGGTTGAACACCGCTCTCGATGAAAAGGGTGCGAGCTTCCGCCAAAGCTTGCAGTCGAGCGCCGACGATGCGGTCATGGATCTCGACGTGCGCTCCGGCTTCTTCGAAGAGCGCCTGCAGACGACCGTCGCCCAGCTTTCGACAGCCTTCGACGAACGCGTCGCCGAATTCACCGATGCCTTCGACAAGCGTTCCGGCTCGCTCGATACCAAGCTCATCGAAAGCCTCACCCGCATCAACGAGACGCTGTCCGGCAACGCGGATTCCATCGAAGGCATCCTCAATAGCAATATCGAGCGCCTTGGCACGTCCATGACCGAACAGTCGCTGGCGCTGGCGACGGCCTTGGCAACCGGTCAGGAAGTGCTGGACAGCACCCTTTCCAGCCGTGCAGACGAAATCACCTCGGCGCTGACGAACCGCACCGGCGAACTCGGCTCGGCGCTGAGCAACGCCACGTCAGAGATTTCGCTGGCGCTGGCAGCCGGCACGTCCGACTTGCAGAACAATCTCGCCGCCCGGGCAGCCGAATTCCGCGACACGCTGCAGACGACCACTACAGACATCACCACTGCCGTCAACAGCGGCACCGAAAAGGTGACCGGCGCATTCAGCGGCCGCGCCGAAGAGCTGAGCGGCGTTCTCGCCGCCCGCGCCGCCGAAATCACCGGTGCGCTGAAGACCGCGCATACCAACCTCGACAGCGTGATGGCCGAACGCGGCGGAGCGCTGATCGGCGCCCTTGCAGACCACCACAGCCGCTTCGACGAGGCGCTTTCGAGCCGTTCCGAAGCCATTATAAATACTGTCTCGGGCACCCATGACCGTCTTGCCGAAACCCTCGACGAGAAGGCGATGGCTCTGGCGATCTCGCTGAACGAGACGCAGTCGCGCATCGAAGACACGCTCTCGACCCATTCTGAAACGCTCATCAACGCCGTTTCCGGCACCCATGAGCGCCTTTCCGAAACGCTCGATGAAAAGGCGATGGCGCTTGCCATTTCGCTGAACGAAGGCCAAGCCCGTATCGAGGATACGCTGGCGACCCGCTCGGAAGCCATTATCGAGGCTGTTTCCGGCACCCATGAGCGCCTTTCCGAAACGCTCGACGAAAAGGCGATGGCGCTTGCCATCTCGCTGAACGAAGGTCAGGCCCGCATCGATGATACGCTGGCGACCCGTTCGGAGGCATTGCTCAGCTCCGTTTCCAGCACGCATGACCGCCTCGCCGARACCCTCGACGAGCGGGCCATGGCGCTCGGCATTGCGYTGAACGAAACGCAGTCGCGCATCGAAGACACGCTGTCGACGCGTTCGGAAGCGCTGATCAATGCCGTCTCCGGCACGCATGACCGCCTCGCCGAGACCCTCGACGAGCGGGCCATGGCGCTCGGCATTGCGCTGAACGAAACGCAGTCGCGCATCGARGAYACGCTGTCGACGCGCTCGGAAGCGCTGATCAATGCCGTCTCTGGCACCCATGACCGCCTCGCCGAAACGCTCGACGAAAAGGCGATGGCGCTTGCAATCTCGCTGAACGAAAGCCACAGCCGCCTGGAAGATACGCTGACGACGGGCGCCGACGCTTTCGCCAATGCAGCCGCCGGCACGCATGAACGGATCGCCGCAACGCTCGGCGAAAGCCAGCTCCGCATCGAGGAGGCGCTCGCCAATCGCGCCGAATCCATCGTCAATGCCGTCACGAACAGCGCCGACCGCTTGTCCGATACCCTCGACGAGAAGACCATGGCGCTCGCGATTTCGCTCGACGATGGCCAGAGCCGCTTCGAGTCTGCGCTCGAAAACCGCAGCAACTCCATCATGGATACCGTTGCCAATGCCGAAGAGCGTGTTGCCGGCGCCTTTGCCGACCGCACGGAAGCGATCCGCGCCGCGTATACGGACAACCAGGCACGTCTGGAAACCGCGCTCGCCGAGCACACGTCGACCCTATCCGAAGCCCTCGATGCCGGCAGCGTCCGAATGGAAGGCATTATCGGCAGCATGACGGGGCGCATCGAGGATGGCCTGACCGACGCCCAGCAGCGTATGGCCGCCCTTGCCAACGATGCCGCAAGCAATGTCGAAGGCGGTCTTGCCGCCGCGCATGATCGTATCCGCGCCACGCTCGACGACCGTACGAATGCCATCACGCTGACGCTGAGCGAGGCCCATAACCTCATCAACGACACGCTCTCCGAACAGGCGACCTCGATCGGTACCTCGGTTGCCACGAGCATCAGCATGCTCGAAATGTCGCTGGAGGATCGCGAAGCTGCTATCCGCCAGGCCATCGACGGCAGCGCCCAGGCGCTCGAGGATCGCATGCGCGAAGGCGCCGGCCAGATCGCCGGCCGCTTCCAGGAAGCTGCCAACACGATCTCGCGTTCGGCCGCCGATTTCTCCGGCCATCTCGACCATTCCGTCGACAACCTGACAGGCCGCTTCACGGAAACCGGCGCCCGTGTCGAGGCCAGCCTTGCCGCCATCGAGACCCGCATTGCCGATGGCGTCGGCGGGCTCGCCGACAAGGTCGATGCTGCGGGCAACCAGATCTCCGGCCTCCTGGATGACGGCGTCTCGCGTCTGGGCTCGATCGGCGACGACGCAGCCCAGCGCATCGCCGCAACGCTCGGCACCAGCGCCGCAAACCTGACCCAGGCGCTCGACAGCCGCGGCGCCAGCCTGAAGGATGCTTTCGACGGCCGCGCCGCCAGCCTGACGGATGCACTGCAAGCCGGCAGCGCCAACCTCACCCAGGCCCTCGACAACAGCAGCGCCAACCTTACGCATGCTCTCGACAGCCACAGCGCCAACCTCACCCAGGCTCTGGACAGCCGCCGGGCTCATCTTGCCGAAACGCTCGACAGCAGCAGTGCAAATATGGCCCAGTCGATCGACGGCCGGACCTCGGCTTTGGGCGACATGATGGATCGCGGCACCGCGCGCATCGAAGAGCGTCTCTCCACCATGGACCGCGCTCTGACCGTCGGTCTCGATGCCGTCAACCGCACGATCGAAGGCAAGGCAGCCGGTCTTGCCGCAAGCCTGCGCAACGCCGTCGCCGAAGCTGCCGAAGGCATGGATGGCGAAGCCACCAAGTCCTCCGAGCTGCTCAGCCGCACCGGCCAGCAGTTCGCCGAAGCCATGGACGAGCGTTCCTCGCAGATCGTCAACCGCGTCGCCGAGGCACAGAGCCGCCTCGCCGGCCAGGCTGCCGCCGTTGCTCAGACCTTCTCCGAGGCCGGCAACGTCATCGTCAGCAAGGTGGCGGAGGCCGAAAACATCGTCAGCAGCCAGGTCAGCGCCATCAACCATGCGCTGGCCGATGCCGGCCAGACGCTGGCCGCGCATGGCAACTCGATCCGCTCGACGCTGACGGATGCCGGCAGCCAGATCACATCCAGCATGGCCGAGGTCGACCGTGCGCTTGAGGCCCGCAGCAGCATCATTCGCTCCAGCCTGGAGCAGCGTGCCCGCGAAATCGACACCACGCTCACCGATATCGACAAGGCGCTGGAAGCACGCGGCAACTCGATCCGCTCAACGCTCGACGAGCGCAGCCGCGACCTGAACTCCATGCTTGCCGGCCGCTCCACCGAGCTGTCGCGCATCCTGGATGAGACGGCGCGTCCGATCATCGACCGCTATACCGACGCCGGTCAGGAAGCTGCAGCTCGCATCACCGCGGCAGCAAGCCTGAGCGCCGAGCGCCTGCGTGCGGAAAATGAAGCACTCACCGAAGCCGTTGCCACCCGCGCGGAAAATGTCGCCAATGCCGTCGCCGCGATCGAGAACAGCCTGACGAACAACGTCAACGGTCTCGTTCAGCGCCTGTCGGAAAGCAGCGCCGCCATGTCTGTCATGATGACGCGGGCGGCCGATCAGCTGAGCGGCGTCGACAGCCGCCTCGGCGATACGACCACGCGCTTTACGGACTCTGCCGCGAAGGCTGCCGAAATGGTCTCCGCATCGACCCGCCTTCTCGAAGGCAAGGTCGACCGCCTGTCGGATATTTCAGGCCAGACGCTCGCCCAGGTGGGCAGCATCATCGGCCGCTTCGACGACCATTCGAAGGTTCTGGGACAGGCCTCGCATCTTCTTGCTGCCGCCCAGTCCGGTCTCGTCTCGACGCTCGAAGAACGCGAGACCGCCCTGCAGACGCTGGCAGCTGGCCTCGTGCAGCGTTCTGGCGAGATCGAAAAGACCATGCGCGGCCTCGGCGGCATGATCGAAACGGTATTCGAACGCGCCGAGCAGCGTTCCAATCAGGTTACCGGTACGCTGCGTCAGAGCGTGCAGGCCTCGTTTGCCGATATCGGCCGCGTGCTTTCGGACACCGAGAAGCGCGCCGAAGAGGCAGCGTCCAACATGCGCGAAGCCATCAATCGCGCCGGCGAGGAAGCCAATGCCACGATCGACACCAGCTTTGCCAATGTCGAGCGCCGTTCGGGCGACCTCACCAACCGCCTGCGTGGCGGGCTGACGGCATCGCTGTCGGAAGTCGAGCGCATGCTCGGCGAAGCCGGGCGCGCCTCCGATCATGCGGCGCAGAACCTGCGTGAATCGCTTCGCGATGCGATCGATGAAGCGGTCGGCCGCTTCTCGGGTGCAACGGAAGAGATCCGCCGCTCCGCAGCCGATATCCGCAACGAACTCGACACGACCCGCGCTGAACTGAAGCGCGGCGCGTTCGACCTGCCGGAAGAAGCCAAGGAAAGCGCGTCCGCCATGCGCCGCGCCGTTGCCGAGCAGATCAAGGCCCTGCAGGATATTTCGCAGATCGTCGGCCGCTCCAGCCAGCGTCTGGAAATCTCCGAGCCGGTCGCCCGCACGCTTGCCCAGGCAGAACCTGCACCGCGCGTCACCCAGCCGGTGATCCCAACGGCTCCGGCCCCGCAGCCGGCACCGACAGCTCGTCAGTCGATCGAATCCATGGGCCTGCGTGGCGCCATTGCGCCCACCCCGGCTTCTGCACCCGCCCCGCAGCGCCCGGTTGCCCAGGCTCCCCAGCCGACACCTGCTCCGCAGGTTCGCCAGGAAGCGCCGCGGACGGAACCCACCAGTGGCGGCTGGATCAGCGATCTCCTGCGCGGAGCCTCGCGTGACGAGGCCGAAGAAGCGCCGCGTGCGCCGGCCCGCCCGGCAGCGGAAGCTGCTGCTCCGGCCCCTGCTCCCGCTCAGCGTGCCAATGATGCGCGCAACCCGCGCCATGTCGTTGAATCGCTGAACTCGCTTTCGGTCGATATCGCCCGCGCCATTGATCACGATGCCTCGGTCGATCTGTGGCGCCGCTACCAGCGCGGCGAGCGCGACGTCTTCACCCGTCGTCTCTACACGCTGAAGGGCCAGCAGACCTTCGACGAGATCAAGCGCAAGTACGACCGCGAGCCGGAATTCCGCACCGCCGTCGATCGCTACATCGGCGATTTCGAAAAGCTGCTCGCCGACGTCGCCCGGACCGATCCGAACCGCACGGTCACGCAGTCCTACCTGACTTCGGATACTGGCAAGGTCTATACGATGCTTGCCCACGCCGCAGGCCGGTTGAGCTGAGTTGCCGGGCGAAACCTGACATGGTGAGACAAAAAGGGTCATCTGTGGATGACCCTTTTTTATTGCCCCGGCTCCCTCATTCCGTCACAAACATCCCTGATCCGCATGCACCAACGGGGCATAAGCCCCAGCCAGACCATAGCCAAGCCATTTGCTTGCCACGACAGAGACCGTAGACATTGATGACCAAGACGACCTCCCGGCTGATAGCCGCCGCCCTATCCTCAGCATTTCTTCTGGGCGCGTTCATTCAGGCCGAAGCCGGCCAGGCAAGTTTTCTGGTGGATGTGCAGACCGGCCAGGTTCTCGAAGCGTCCAATCAGGACGATCTGAATTATCCGGCATCGCTGACGAAGATGATGACGCTCTATCTCACCTTTCAGGCGCTGCATGACAAACGACTGACCTGGGACCAGAAGATCACGATGTCGGAAAATGCCGAGAGCAAGGAGCCGTTCAAGCTTGCCGTCGGCGCCGGCCGCAAGGTCACAGTCAAGGAGGCTGTCGAAAGCATCGTCGTTCTCTCGGCCAATGATTCCGCTGTGGCGCTTGCCGAACAGCTGGGCGGCTCCGAACAGGCCTTCGGCACACTGATGACGGAAAAGGCCCGTCAGCTCGGCATGAAGGACACTGTCTTCAAGAACCCGTCGGGCCTGCCGGACCCGGAACAGGTGACCACCGCGCGCGATATGGCGACACTTGGCGTTTCGCTGATGCGCGACTTCCCCGACGAGTTCAAGCTCTTCTCCATGCGCGGTTTCCAGTTCCGCGGCATGAAGCTGCGCGGCCACAACAACCTCATGTACCGCTACAACGGCGTCGACGGCATCAAGACCGGCTTCACGGATGCATCCGGCTACAACGTTGTGACCTCGGCCGCCAAGGATGGCCGCCGCGTCGTCGGCGTCGTCATGGGCGAAAAGACCGCCAGCCTGCGCGACGACAAGATGGCCGGCCTGCTCGACAGCTACCTGCCTTCAGCGTCCACCGCGACAGCCTCGGCAACGGGCGGCACGCCGACGATGACGGATGCCCAGCCGACCAAATAAGCGGTGGCGATACGCCAGAAACAAAAGGCCCGAAACCGTATGGCGGTTTCGGGCCTTTTCAGTGAAATGAGATGCCTTAGATCGACTTCAGCGTCCAGCCGACGATCTGGTCGGTCACTGCCGTAAACGCCCGATCCAGCCCCTTCACGAAGCCCGCATTGTCGCCGCCGGCAGCCGCCGTTGCGCGGAAGACCTGCTGGGCGCGCACTGTACCGTTGCGATCGTTGAGGATCTTCACGGAGATCTCCACTACGGCCTTGTTGCCGGAGGAAGCATCGATTTCGAAAGATCTGATATCGCTGACGACCTGATAGTCGATCGCCAGTCCCTGCCCCGGCTTGCCGACGCCGCCGAGCTTGCCGGAATTCTCGAAGGCTTCGACGAGCTTTGCCTGCACCATGCGCGGCAGCGTATCGCTCCACTGCGAGCGCGACAGATACTGGATTTCCGAGGGCGAAACGCGGATCACGATCTGGTCGCTGTTCAGCGCCTTGAGCGCAGTCGGGTCGGCAATCAGGATCTGCTTGTTCTTGGCCGACGGACCGCTGCCATCGACTGAGGCTGCCGAGAGATCATAGGTGTCGTTCTTTGCCGTCGTTCCGCAGCCTGCGAGAAGGGCTGCCGTCAGCGGCAAAATAATCGCCGTTCCGCGGATCCAGGAACGGCGCGACATCACATGCGATAGACCCATATTACGCTACCCCTGACCTCTGTTTTCTTTCCCGCAATTCCCGACCGAAATTGCTCTAGCGCCGTGTGCGCCCGTCATATTGCTTGACCGTCGGTCCGCCGAAGATGATCCGCTGCGGATTCTGGTCGAAATTGCTGATGGCATTGTTGAGATTGTTCGCCGTGCCGCGCAACTCGTTGACCAGCGTCTGGACGTCGCTGAGCCCGCTGCCCGAGAAGCGCTGCAGGTTGTCGGCGATCGGCCCGATGCGCGCATTGACGCTGTCGGCAACCTTCTTGAAGGATTCGAGCGTCGCGCGCGCCTCGGTAAAGAGCGAATTGGTATTGTCGGAGCCGAGCAGAGCATCGACCTTGATGAGGATGCCGTCGACACGGGTCGAAGCCGAGTTCAGCTTGTTTGCCATCTGCTGAACATCCTGGATCGTCTGGTCGATATCCTTCTTCCGGTCCGCCACGGTGTTGGTGACATCGCGGATCGAGGCGACGGCAGCGCGTGCATCCTTCGTCGCCTGGGCGATATCGTCGACCGAACCCTTTATCTTGTTGGTGTCGATGGCGGCGACCAGTGTATCGACACGATCGAGTGTGACCTGTGCCTTCTTGCCGAATTCGTTGTAGGTCGTCACCGTCTGGTCGACCTTGTCGACAAGCCCCTTCAGACCGCCGGAGGCGTCGGCTATGTCGCGGCTCACCTTCTCGGCATTGCTGAGGATCGTGTTGATCTTCTTCGCGTCGACAGCCTTCACCAGATCCTCGACGGCCGCAAGCGTCGAATCGACACGGCCCGAGACATTGCGCACCGTATTGGAGAGATCGCCTACACTCTGCAGGAAGCTGTCGATATTGCCGGAATTCTTGGCCAGCGCATCCGAGAAGGTTTCGGCATTCTGCAGGGTCTTGGTCAGTGGCCCGCGCGCGTCGCGCACGAAGCCCTGCACATCACCAACGGCATCATTGGCACGGTCAAGGATCTTGTCGGCGGTTGCGAGCAGGTTGGTGACGCTCGACTGGTCGGCGACGATGACGGCGCGTTTGCCGCTTTCCAGTGCCTGCTGGAGAATGTTCTTGTCTTCCTTGCGGCCGCCGGAAAGCTCGATATAGGCCGCACCCGTCAGGCCCTGGATTTCAAGCGCGGCCTTGGTGGAGGGATAGATCGGCGCATCCGAGCGAACTTCGGTAAAGGCCAGCGAATATTGCGGGTCGTCGGCATCGATGGAGAGCGTCTGCACCGAGCCGACCTGAATGCCGTTGAACCGGACAGGCGAACCCACGCTGAGGCCGTTGGCTGAGCCCGGGATGCGCACGATCAGCTCGGCCATCGGCCCGCTGCGGCCATATTCGGCCATCCAGTAGACGAAACCGAATGCGGCCGCGATCACCAGAACGGTGAAAAAGCCGACGATCGTGTAATTGGCTTTGGTTTCCATCGTCTCCGGTCACTTCCCGCTGTCATGCTGCGCCCGGGCCGCCGGCGCGTCGTCCTGCGGCACGATCGAACGCGCGCGCTTGCCCTTGAAGTAGGCTTGAACCCACGGATCGTCGTAGGCCAGCATGTCGTCGATCGTTCCTTCCACCATTACCCGCTTCTTTCCAAGCACGGCAATACGGTCGCAGACCGAGAACAGGCTGTCGAGGTCGTGGGTCACCATATAGACTGTTAACCCCAGGCTATCGCGCAGATTGGCGATCAGCTCGTCGAATTCCGCAGCCCCGATGGGATCGAGGCCTGACGTCGGCTCGTCGAGGAAGACGAGTTCCGGGTCGAGCGCCAGCGCGCGGGCAAGTGCCGCGCGCTTGATCATGCCACCTGAAAGCTCGGAAGGATATTTGTCGGCCGCATCGGCTGCGAGACCCACCATGCGGATCTTCAGATGCGCGAGCTCATCCATCAGCGAACTCGGCAGGTCCAGATATTCACGCATCGGCACCTGGATATTCTCCTTGACCGTCAGCGAGGAGAAGAGCGCGCCCTGCTGGAAGAGCACGCCGAGACGCATGTCGAGCGCATTGCGTTCCTGCTCGTTGAGCTCGTCGAAATCCTGGCCAAGAATCTTGATGGTGCCGGACCGGCGCGGCAGCAGGCGCAGAACGGTGCGCATCAGCACCGATTTGCCGGTGCCGGAAGCGCCGACGAAGCCGAGGATCTCCCCGCGGTAGATATCGAGGTTGAGCTTGTCGAGCACGACCTTGGAGCCAAAACCGACAGTGACGTCACGCGCTGAAAGCACGATGTCGCGATCACCGTTCCTGGTCTCTTCGATCGGTTGCTGATCCACGTTGTCCGCCATGTCAGAAATCGATCGCTGCATAGAACATCGCAAAAAGTCCGTCCATCAGGATGACGACGAAAATCGCCTTCACGACGGAGGCGGTCACATGCTGGCCGAGCGATTCGGCGCTGCCGCCGACCTTCAGGCCTTCGACCGCCGCGACGATGCCGATGACGAGCGCCATGAACGGCGCCTTGATCATGCCGGCCAATATGGTCGAAAGCGTTACGGCCTCATGCAGGCGCGACAGGAAGGTGGCGAATGTAATACCCGAATAAAGATAGGCGACGGCAGCGGCACCCGCCAGCGAAGCAAAGTTGGCAATCACGGTCAGAAGCGGCAGCGCAACAGTGAGCGCCACCAGCCGCGGGAAGATCAGCACGCCGATCGGGTTGAGGCCCATCACCTTCAGCGCGTCGACTTCCTCGCGCATCTTCATGGAGCCGATTTCGGCCGTTATGGCACTGCCCGAGCGGCCGGCGATCATGATCGCCGTCAGAAGCACGCCGATTTCACGAAGCTGCAGGATGCCGACAAGGTCGACGACGAAGATTTCCGCGCCGAAATAGCGAAGCTGGAAGGCGCCCTGCTGCGCAATGATCGCGCCGATCAGGAAGGACATCAGCAGGATGATCGGAACGGCCCGCACACCCATATGGTCGATCTGGTTGACGATCGAAGCCGGCGAAACGCCGCTGCCCCGGCCGAACTTCATCTGGGCGCCGCGCACCGCCGATCCGAGGATGTACATGGCGGCGGCCAGATTGTCCCAGACATCAAAGGTCATCCGGCCGATCGGCGCGAAGACGCGCTCCATGAGCGAACCCTTTTCCTTCTGCTCGGGCTCCTGCTTATCAGGCTCCTTGGAGAAGGTGGCGATCAATTCGTCGATATGCTGGTTCGTGCCTTCGAAACGGACCGTCCGCCCGGCTTCTTCCTGCTGCTTCTTTAGCCGGCAAAGCAACCAGATGCCGGCCGTGTCGATATCGGTGACATTGGAAAGATCGAGCGTCAGGTCGCCGCTATTGATGCGTGCGAGCTTGTCGAAATCCTGCAGGACGAGATGGAGGTTGGCGCTGCGCCAATTGCCTTCGAGATGCACATGCTGGCCCGAGCCCTCGGCTCGGTCGTCCACATGCAGCGAGGCGGCGTTGCGTTTCTCGGACTTCAAAATACTTGTGTCTTTCAATGCTTGCAGCGACAGTCCCGACTCGCGAACGTGATATTCGCCGCCCGGCGCGTTAATATACAGAAGCAACGCGCAATTTCCATGCTCGCAGGAGAGCAAATATGCCGCGCAATCTTGATATCCAGATGAATTCATTCCCGATTGCGGGAACTTTCACCATCTCGCGCGGGGCAAAGACCTCCGCAGAGGTGATCACCTGCACGCTGACAGAATCAGGTGCCAAAGGATGGGGCGAATGTGTGCCCTACCGCCGCTATGGCGAGACGACGGAAAGCGTGATGGCGCAGATCGAAGCGGCCCGCCCGCTGATCGAGGATGGCATCTCCCGGGCCGCACTGTTGCATGCCATGCCGCCGGGCGCGGCCCGCAATGCCGTCGATTGCGCGCTGTGGGATCTCGAAGCCAAGCTATCAGGCCGGAGCGTTGCCGACCGGCTCGATCTGCGCAAGCTGAAGTCCCTGACGACTGCCTATACGATCTCGCTCGGAGAACCCGATGTCATGGCAGCCCAGGCGCGTGAACATGCGCAGCGCCCGCTTCTGAAGGTCAAGGTCGGCACTGGCGATGACGAAAGCCGCATTTTGGCAGTGCGCGCCGCCGCGCCCGATTCCGCCATCATCCTCGATGCCAACGAGGGCTGGCCGGAAGACAGGCTTGAACATCATCTTCGTATCGCTGCCGAAGCCAATATCGCGCTGGTGGAGCAGCCGCTGCCGGCCGGCCGTGACGACATGCTGGCCGAGATCGCTCGCCATGTGCTCGTCTGCGCCGATGAAAGCGTCCATCACACCGGCGACCTCGCAAGCCTTGCCGACCGCTATGACGCGATCAACATCAAGCTGGATAAGACCGGCGGCCTGACGGAAGCGCTGGAAATGAAGGAGGAAGCCCAGCGGCTCGGCTTCTCCATCATGATTGGCTGCATGGTCGGCACGTCGCTTGCGATGGCGCCTGCCGTTCTTCTGGCGCAGGACGCCGATTTCGTCGATCTCGACGGCCCGCTGCTCTTGGCCCGCGACCGCGAGCCCGGTCTGAACTACGCCGGCTCCCTCGTATTCCCGCCCGACGCCAGCCTCTGGGGCTGAAGATAATAGGCGATGATGACAAGGGCGAGCCCGAAGGCCGCGACACAGGCCATGACATAAAAGCTGTCGAGGCCGAGCGCGGAATAGATGTAGCCTGAGGCGATCGTCATCAGGCCGGAGGCCATGCCGATATAGAAGAAATAGGCGCCCTGGGCCGAGGCTTCCTGCGTCTCCTGCACCGTCGCCACGATGCGCCGCTGCACGCCGGTATGCACGAAGGCATAGGTAAAACCGTGCAGGCATTGCAGCATGAAGAACCCGATGAAGCTCGTTTCCATCGGGAAGAACACCCAGCGGCAGATGCTGACGGCGCAGCCGAATCGGATCAGCGTCCAGGCATTGAAGCGGCGGTTGAGCCGCCGCGACAGGAAGAACACCGTTACTTCGGAGGCGACGCCGGCGCTCCAGAGCAGGCCGACCGCGGTGCCCGAAAAACCGAGCTGGTGCCAATAGATCGAGGAGAAGGCGTTGAGCAGCGCATGGCTTGCCTGCTGTATGGAAACGCCGAGCAGCAGAAGCAGCAGATGCGGCTCCCGCAGGCCGCTGCCCGTCGTCGCCGGGAGATTGATCGGCTGGCCGCGCCGCCGTGTCGGCCCGATGCGTGGACAGAAAACCGCCATGACGATTGTCAGCGTGAAGCCGAAGATCATCACCGGCAGCACCATGGCGCCGCCCCATTTGCCGACCAGCTCGCCGCCGATCAGCGTGGAAACAATGAAGGCAACCGAGCCCCAGACGCGCATGGAGCCGTAATCGAGCCCCCAGCGGCGCACCCCCGAAATCACGATCGATTCGACGACCGGCACATAGGGAGCGAATGTCGCGCCCTGCAGCGCAAAGACGATCAGCACCGGCCAGAAATTCGTGGTCCAGTAGAGCGCTATGGCGGTCAGCAGCGAGAGGATGCCTGACCATAGAAGCACATGTGCCCTCTCCTGCATGCGGTCGGCAAAGACCGCCACGATCGGGGCCACAAGAACGCGCACCACCATGGGTACGGCCAGAATCGTGCCGATCTGGTGGTCACTGAACTGGTGGTCTGCAAGCCAGACGGGGAAGAAGGGCAGAACGATGCCGTTGACCAGCAGCGGCGCGCTGTAGCACAGCGCGCTAAGCTGCCGGAAGCGCGGCGGCGCTCCCTCACCCGTCGAGGGATTTTGTGCGGGAATCATGATGGACCTGAAGGAAACTGACCGTTGCCTAACACATCCAATCCGACACGACTATGGCGAGAAATAGCCCGCCTGTAACGTTTCGGACATAACTCGAAACGATTTAAAAAATTAATTGGGCCTGTCGCCTGACGGCAACGGCTAAATTCATGATGCACCGGCCAGGCCGGTGCGGTACGCACACATTATTCAGGCAGCCTGCGGGGCGAGATCGCCCTCTTCAAGCAATTCGACAGAGGTCAGGGCCGGCACGTTGCTGGTCAGCGCACGCCAGGTGATGAGTTCGAACCGGCCGTCCTCATGCTCGACGATTGCCGTGCAGCTTTCGACCCAGTCGCCGGTGTTGATGTAACGGACACCGTCCATATCCTCGATCACGGCGTGATGGATATGGCCGCAGATGACGCCATCGGCGCCGCTCTTGCGGGCTTCCTCGGCAACCACACGCTGGAATTCGCCGATGAAGTTGACGGCGTGTTTCACCTGCAGCTTGGCCCATGCCGAGAAGGACCAATAAGGCATGCCGAGGCGGCGGCGCACGGCAGCCAGCACAATATTGATGCGGATCGCCATATCGTAGGCCCAATCGCCAAGATAGGCGAGCAGCCGGGCATTGCGTACGACGACGTCGAATTCATCGCCGTGCAGGATCAGATACTTCTTGCCGTCGGCGCCGTCGTGGATGATGCGGTCGACGACTTCGATGCCGCCGAAATGCGTGCCCGGAAAGGCGCGCAGGAATTCGTCGTGATTGCCGGGAATATAGACGACGCGCGTACCCTTGCGTGCCTTGCGCAAGAGTTTCTGGACGACGTCGTTGCAGACCTGCGGCCAGTACCAGCTGCGCTTCAGGCGCCAGCCGTCGATGATATCGCCAACGAGGTAGATCGTGTCTGCCTCATGGTATTTCAGGAAATCCAGCAGGAAATCCGCCTTGGCGGCCTTCGAGCCGAGATGCACATCGGAAATGAAGAGGGTGCGGAAGCGCCGGGGTTCCATCATGTCTGTCACAAGCCTTTCCGCTCGTGTCCCATCGTTCTTCGTCTGGTCTTCCAAAATCAGACTCGTGTATCAGGAAGATGACAAACCGCAGGAAAGCCCTGCAAAGCCGCTCAATCCACCGATAAGAGCCCTTCCCGGTCGGAGTGCCGCAGCTGGCCGGGAAAACTCCGATGTCAGCTCCCCGTTACCATCAGATCAAAAAGTTCCGCTGCGCTTATTTCCGTACTGTTCCCACGGGTCGATTGATGTATGGAGGAAGCTTCAAAAGACTTCGAACAACGCTGGAGGCGGCGATGGATCACCAGGAAAAATCCAAATCGGAAAAGAATTTGACGGGCGGCAGCCTCGACGAGCAGGCGCTTTTCTTCCACCGCTATCCGCGCCCCGGCAAGCTGGAAATCCAGGCGACCAAGCCGCTCGGTAACCAGCGCGACCTGGCGCTTGCCTATTCTCCCGGTGTCGCCGCTCCCTGCCTCGCCATCCGTGACAATCCGGAGCAGGCGGCCGACTATACGTCCCGCGCCAATCTCGTCGCCGTCATCTCCAACGGCACCGCCGTGCTCGGCCTCGGCAATATCGGCCCGCTTGCCTCCAAGCCGGTCATGGAAGGCAAGGCCGTCCTCTTCAAGAAATTCGCCGGCATCGACGTCTTCGATATCGAAGTGGATGCGGCAGATGTCGACCAGATGGTTTCCACCGTCGCCTCGCTGGAGCCGACCTTTGGCGGCATCAACCTCGAGGACATCAAGGCGCCGGAATGCTTCCGCATCGAGAAGCAGCTGCGTGAGAAGATGAAGATCCCGGTCTTCCATGACGACCAGCATGGCACCGCGATCATCGTCGCAGCCGCCATCCTCAACGGCCTGGAACTCGCCGGCAAGAAGATCGATGAGGTGAAGATCGTCGCCTCCGGCGCAGGTGCCGCCGCCCTTGCCTGTCTCAACCTGCTGGTGACGCTCGGCGCCAAACGCGAAAACATCTGGGTCCACGATCTCGAAGGCCTCGTCTATGAAGGCCGCGTCGAGCTGATGGACGAGTGGAAGGCGATCTACGCTCAGAAGAGCGACACGCGCACGCTTGCCGAAAATATCGGCGGCGCCGACGTTTTCCTCGGCCTGTCAGCGGCCGGCGTGCTGAAGCCGGAACTCCTGGCGCAGATGGCCGAAAAGCCGCTCATCATGGCGCTTGCCAATCCGACGCCAGAGATCATGCCGGATCTTGCCCGCGCCGCCCGCCCCGATGCGATGATCTGCACCGGCCGTTCCGACTTCCCGAACCAGGTCAATAACGTTCTCTGCTTCCCCTATATTTTCAGGGGTGCTCTGGACTGTGGCGCCGAGACGATCAACGAGGAAATGAAGATGGCGGCTGTGCGCGCCATCGCGGCCCTTGCCCGCGAGGAGCCATCGGACGTTGCCGCCCGCGCCTATTCCGGCGAAACCCCGGTCTTCGGGCCCGACTACCTCATCCCCTCGCCCTTCGATCCGCGCCTGATCCTGCGCATCGCGCCTGCCGTTGCCAAGGCTGCGGCCGAAAGCGGCGTAGCGCGCCGCCCGATCACGGATTTCGACGCCTATCTCGACCAGCTGAACCGCTTTGTCTTCCGCTCCGGCTTCGTCATGAAGCCGATCTTCACGGCTGCCAAGGTGGCGGAGCGCAAGCGCGTCATCTTCTCGGAAGGCGAAGACGAACGCGTGCTGCGCGCCGCCCAGGTGCTGCTTGAAGAAGGCATCGCCRAACCGATCATCATCGGCCGTCCTCAAGTCATTGAAACGCGCCTGAAGCGTTACGGCCTGCGCATTCGCCCGCTGCAGGATTTCGATGTCATCAACCCCGAGGACGATCCGCGCTTCCGCGAATATGTCGATCTCTATCTGCAGCTCGTCGGGCGCCGCGGCGTCATCCCGGAAGCGGCCCGTACCATCGTGCGCACCAACACGACCGTCATCGGTGCCTTGGCGCTGAAGCGTGGCGAAGCCGATGCGCTGATCTGCGGCCTTGAAGGCCGTTATGAGAAGCATCTGCGCGACGTGCGCCAGATCATCGGCAAGCGCCCGAACGTGCGCGATTTCTCCGCGCTCAGCCTGTTGATCTCGCAGCGCGGCGCGACCTTCTTCACAGACACCTATGTGACCTTCAACCCGACGGCTGAGGAAATCGCCGAGGCGGCGGTTCTGGCTGCCGAGGAAATCAAGCGCTTCGGCATTACGCCGCGTGCTGCCCTCGTCTCGCATTCGAACTTCGGCTCGCGCGAATCCGAAAGCGCCAGCAAGATGCGCAACGCCCTGCAGCTGGTTCGCGAGGCGGCACCGGATCTCGAAGTCGACGGCGAAATGCATGGCGAAAGCGCGATCTCCGAGGAGCTGCGCCGCCGCGTCATGCCGCATACCACGCTGCATGGCGAAGCCAACCTGCTGGTCTTCCCGAACCTCGATGCGGCCAATATCACCCTCGGCGTCGTAAAATCGATGACCGACGGCCTGCATGTTGGCCCGATCCTGCTCGGCACGGCGATGCCGGCCCATATCCTGGCGCCGTCGGTCACCTCTCGCGGTGTGGTCAACATGGCAGCGCTTGCTGTCGTCGAGGCATCGCAGCCGGCGTAACTTGCGCTGCGGCCGTCTGTGAAACGACGGCCGCTGACATCAGGCACGCCGTATCGAGCGGCGTCCCTGATCCGACAGTTCATCCGCGCGTTCGTTGCCTTCAATGCCGGAATGACCCTTGCACCAGGCAATTGTTATCGATGGATTCCGGGATAGTTCGATGTCGAGCGCTTTCCAGAGTCTGGCATCCGATATCGCTCTGTTTCTGGCCCTGCCGTTCGGATTGCTTTTCTTCCAGCTATTGTTCCTCCAGATGGGGCGCCAGCTGTTGCAGCCCTCGACGGTGTAGACGGAATCGGACCAGATGATCGCGGCTGTGCCGGGCACTGTGCTGCCAATCCAGATTGCCGCCTCAAGCACTGCGGTCAGTTCCATCGTGTTGTTGGCGCCATTCTCCACGCCGCCGAAACCGGTGCCTATTTCCACCCCATCGCGATAGGCGATGAAGGCCCACCCGCCGTGCCCCGAGCGAGGCTCAAAACAACCGTCCGCGAAGAGGTGTAGGCCGTGCCCGGTTTCCGGTATTCCTGCTGTCGCCTCGGTGAGGTGAGTTTCGTCGGAAATGCCTGTCATATCAGCTGTCTAGAGATCAATAGACTCCCCGCGTGATTGCAGGAGCGAAGGTATGCAAGCATTAGGCTTGCTGGATAAGATTGCAAAAATGCGCTAGGAATTACTGCGAGCTTATTAAGGGAAATACGTTAAGACATAGCGCGGTGGATTGAAGCCGCAATTCACCGATAGATGCTTTTCTCATTCCGGGACGACGTCGTGAAGCGCCGAAACCTGTATCTTGTTTTCTTTCTGGCATTCGCGGTTCCGGCAGCAGCTGAGACCAACGCGATCTGCGAAGATCTGCGCGGACGCCTGGCCGATCTGCCGCAAACCTTCGGCAATAATGGCCCCGAGATGCGCCAATATGCAGGCGCGCTTGCCGAACAGAATCTGGAACTGCGCAAGGTGCGCGGCGATCTGCGCCGGTATGGCTGCACCTCCGGCAGCATGGTCGTCCTCGGCGGTGAGAATGCGGGATTCTGCGAGGAGCTCGAGCAGGCGCAAGCAAAGATGGTCGACAATATCCGCTATCTGCAGGACCGCCGTAGCGAATTGCGCCAGTCCGGCGCCGATCCGGCCCGCGAAGGCCTGATGGCGGCCCTCGAAGACAATGGCTGCAACAGCGACAGCTTTACAGAATCCGCGCAAGGTGACGCCTATGCACCCGCTCCTTCCATCGAGGAGCAGGCAATGCGCGGCGATACCTTCATTCCACTCGGCGGCGGCGAGCGTTACGGCCTGCCGCGGGCCGAAATGCTTTCGCCCGTCAGCACCATCTGCGTGCGCACCTGTGATGGCGGCTTCTTCCCGATCAGCAACAATGCCACTTCGGTCGATTTCGGCCGCGATGCCGCGACGTGCTCGAAAATGTGCCCCGGCGTGGAGACGGAACTCTACTACCGCGATATTTCCAGCACCGAAGCCTCGAACATGATCTCGACGGCAACAGGCGCGCCCTATGGCGCGATGAAGAACGCCTTCGCCTACAAGACCCGCGCGCCCGGCGAAAAATCCGCCTGCTCGTGCAATCTCAGCGCCTATTACCAGGAAATGCGCAAGAGCCAGACGGCCTCCGCTCCGGCGCCTGAGCCGAAAAGCTCCATCACCACGATCCACACCGAAGCCCCGAAAGCGGCAAGCGCCCCGCCTGCCCCGCAGGTGCAGGTACCGGATCGTCCCTATGATCCCGCCAGCAACAAGGTGCGCCAGGTCGGCCCGCAATTCCTCGCCGGCGATCAGGGCAAGATCGATCTCGCCAATCCCGCGGCATCGGGCCCGCAGCCCCAACAGCAGCAATAACGATTCAGTAGAAACCGCGCCATCAGCTGGACACGCGATGCTCTCTGAAGGCGGCTGCCAGCGTGCGTAGTGCCGCGCGCGATTTGGCGTCCGTCAGCGTCGAATGCAGCACGATCTCCGAAGATGGCAGCGGCGGCAGGCCGAAGCGTTCGCTGACCTCGACCGTGCCGACGGGGGCCAGGCGATAGGAGAAGGTCGAGACGGCAAGCCCGGCCGAAACGGCCGCGGTCACAGCCGAAGAGCCGCCGCCGAGGAAGACTTCGGTCCAGGGAATGCCCGCCACATCAAGCGCGCGGGTGCAGACAGCCCTCACTCCGCAGGTCGGCGATAGTGCTGCAAGACGCAACGGCTCGCCGCGGCGATACTCGAATTGCGGCGTGGCGAACCAGCCGAAATGCTCAGGCCCCAGAACCTCGCCGTCGCGCCGGTCTTCGTCCCGGCGGATGATCGCCGCATCCAGTTCGCCGCGATCGAAGGCCGCAAGCAGGGTGCAGGAATTATCGATCCGCACTTCGATCGTCAGACCCGGATCATGGGCGTTGAGGCGCGCAAGCAGTGTCGGAACTTCCGGCCCTGCCACATGCGCGGCAATGCCGATCGTGAAATGGCGGCGCGACGAAGAGAGCGCCGCAACGGCGCGGTCATGGGCTTCGAGGAATTCCCGTGCGGCCTGTAGAAACACTGCCCCCTGCGCCGAAAGCCGCACCAGCCGTGGCGTGCGTTCGATCAGCCGGTGGCCGAGCCGCTCCTCCAGCCGCTTCAGTTTGACGCTGATCGCTCCTTGCGTGCTGCCGAGTTCGTTGGCGGCGCGGGTGAAACTCTTGTTGTCGGCGATCGCCACGAAGGCCTGAACGGAATCGACATCGAGCATGGTTGAAACCAATCATTCGAATTTGTTGTGTCTGAAATATGTAATCATCCAATTCTGTAATGATCAAGTCCCGCCTATGCTGACGCAAATGGACCACAGCGGATGTCACGTTGTGCGCCTCAACGTCGAAAGGCCAAAACATGCCCCCTGATTCCCTTTCATCCTCTCGTGCGCGGGGCATCATTGCCCTGCTGGCTGCCTGTCTCTCCTCGCTGATGTTCGGCCTCGAAATATCGAGCGTGCCGGCAATCCTGCCCACTTTGGAAAAAGTGCTTCACGCCGATTTCAGTGCCCTGCAATGGATCATGAACGCCTATACGATCGCCGTTACGACGGTGCTGATGGCCGCAGGCACATTGGCCGACCGCTACGGCCGCAAGCGCGTCTTCCTGATCGGCATTTCCGTCTTCGGCCTCACCTCGCTGATTGCCGGACTYGCGCAGGATGTTTCGCTGCTGATCGTCGCTCGTTTTCTGCAGGGAATGAGCGGCGGCTTCATGCTGATCTGCCAGGTAGCCGTGCTCTCCCACCAATTTCGCGAGGGCCGCGCCCGCAGCATCGCCTTCGGCTGGTGGGGCATCATTTTCGGCATCGGCCTGGGCTTCGGCCCGATCGTCGGCGTCGGCATCGTGGCGGTGGCCGGCTGGCAATGGGTATTCCTCATCCATGCCGTACTGGCGGCCGTGACAATCGCTCTCGCGCTGACGGGAATTCAGGAATCGCGTGATCCCGCGGCCGGACGGCTCGATATCGCCGGCATCGCCACCCTTTCGCTGGCGGTCTTCTGCCTTGCCTTCTTCATCACCCAGGGGCCGGCTCTCGGTTTTGCGAGCCCGGCTGCGCTTGGCATTATCGGACTTGGCGCCGCAAGCCTCGTCGCCTTCGTCGTTGCCGAAAAGCTGAACCCGCGACCGATGTTCGATGCCTCGGTGTTCCGCATCCGCACCTTCTCGGGCGCCATTGTCGGTTCGGCCGCCATGAATATCAGCTTCTGGCCTTTCATGATCTATTTGCCGATCTGGTATGAAGCCGGCCTCGGTTACGGCAGTGTGGCGGCCGGCATCGCCTTGCTGGCCTATACGCTGCCGACGCTCGTCGTGCCGCCGCTTGCCGAGCGGCTTATGCTGCGCTACCGGCCAGGTATCATCATTCCCGGCGGCCTTTTCACCATCGGACTCGGCTTCCTGCTGATGAAGTCAGGCAGCGCCGCCGCCGCGCCAAGCTGGCTGACGATGCTGCCCGGCGCGCTGCTTGCCGGCATCGGGCTTGGCTTCACCAATACCCCGGTCACCAACACGACAACCGGTGCGGTATCCAGCGACCGCGCCGGTATGGCCTCCGGCATCGACATGAGCGCCCGGATGATCTCGCTCGCAATCAACATCGCGGTCATGGGCTTCATCCTGTTCACTGGTGTGCTCTCCCATCTGAAGAGCGCCTTGCCGAACTCGATGGACGCAGGCGATCTGCGCCTGCTTGCCGAACGGATCTCCGCCGGCAGCATCGCCGCCCTGCCTGATATTCCCGCCGAGACGGTGCATGATGCGCTGGTCGCAGGCTTCGGCGGTGTCATGCTCTATGGAGCGATCGGCGTCTGGCTTCTCGCTGCTGCGAGCCTCCTCACCTTTGGCCATTGGAGGACACCAGCCTGCGCCAAGGATTGCAGCACCCAGCCGGCCGAGTGAAGCACACCCGTGCCGGCTCAAACCGGCGCGGCCTCGCCTTCCACCTGCCCCCAGCCGTCATGGAAGACCAGTTCTTCCAGCGCCACCCGCTGCCGCCAGCCTTTGACCGCCAGTTCCGGCTCCTCGTAGAGCCGGTCGACGAAGCCGGCGCAGAGCCAGGCGACGACTTCGATATGATTGGGAATGCCGAGTATCTCCTTGAGGTCGCCCTCGCGAAAGATGCTGACCCAGCCGATGCCGACGCCTTCGGCACGGGCCGCGAGCCACAGGTTCTGGATGGCGCAGACGGTGGAATAGCTGTCCATGCGTGGATTATGCGTGCGTCCCAGCACGACGCTGCCGCTGCGGGTCGGATCGCAGGTCACGCAGATGCCGAGCGGCGCCTGGACAATGCCTTCGAGCTTCAGCGAACGATATTTTTCCTGCCGCTCGCCGGTAAACATGCTGGCCGCTTCCTCATTCGCGCTGACAAACGCATCGCGCACGCGCGTCCTCACCTCGGCGCTTTTCACCAGGATGAAATTCCACGGTTGCATGAAGCCGACCGAAGGCGCGTGGTGCGCGGCGGTCAAAAGCCGCGTCACCAGATCGTCCGGCAAGGGATCGGGCAGGAACTGGCTGCGCACGTCGCGCCGCGTCATGATCGCGTGGTAGACGGCCTCGCGTTCGGCCGCAGAAAAGCTGGATGCCGGACAAACGGCATCATCAATGGGTCGCATCGTCAAATCCCCAACAACGCAACCGCCCGCCGTCCGCGCGGGTTGGGTCTATCTTGCCAGGCCGGTCTTCTGACTCGGCGTCCTCCGCCTCGCCGCTGCCTTCCCGGCCGCAAAGCCAGTGGCGTAGTTTGAACGGCGAGCGTCAGCCTTACAGCGTTGGGCACGTTCCGGTCTTCCACCGGATTCCCGATTCTCCCCCTGGTGACAGCGGGCACCTGACAGGGCGATCTATGGCGCGGAAAGGCCATGGCCGCAAGCCACATGCGACATTCATTTCGTGGACAGGTTGAAAATGCTGGCCTAGAACGAGACCCTGATCCGAGCGGCGCCATTGGTGCCGAATCCCTTCTCCTTGCATCCCGGTTGCCCGTGTCCCGCCTAACGCCGATGATCCTTGCGGTCGCCCTGTTCATGGAACAGATGGATTCGACCGTGATCGCCACCAGCCTGCCGGCTATTGCGGCCGATATCGGCACCTCGCCGATCGCGCTGAAGCTTGCGGTAACCAGCTACCTTGTGGCGCTTGCGATCTTCATTCCGATCAGCGGCTGGATGTCGGATCGCTTCGGCGCGCGCAACATTTTCCGTCTGGCAATAGCAGTCTTCATGGTCGGTTCGGTTGCCTGCGCCTTTTCGAATTCCATCGCCGCCTTCGTCATTTCCCGGCTCATCCAGGGCGCCGGCGGCTCGATGATGACGCCGGTCGGACGGCTGCTTCTGGTGCGCGGCACGCCACGTCACCAGCTGGTGAATGCCATGGCCTGGCTCACCATTCCGGCCCTGATCGGCCCGATCATGGGCCCGCCGATCGGCGGTTTCCTGACGACCTATTTGAGTTGGCACTGGATCTTCTGGATCAACGTTCCGATCGGCATCATCGGCATTGCGCTGGTCACCCGCTTCCTGCCGGCGATTGAGCCGCGCAGCCCGAAGCCGATGGATTTTCCGGGTTTCTTCCTGTCCGGGATCGGCTTTGCCGGTTTCGTCTTCGGAATATCCGTCATCAGCCTGCCGGCCGTTCCCGTCATCTACGGCTATGTCACCGTCGCGGTCGGCGTCCTCTCCGGTATCCTGTATTTCGTCCATGCCAGGCGCACGCCGCATCCGCTGCTTGATCCGAAAATGTTCCGCTACCCGATGTTCCGGGCGGCGATCCTCGGCGCCTCGAATTTCCGCATGGGGCTCGGCGCGCTGCCCTTCCTCATGCCGCTGATGCTGCAGCTCGGTTTCGGTCTGACACCGCTGCAGTCTGGCTCTGTCACCTTCGTCAGCGCACTCGGCTCCATGGGCTCGAAATTCGCTGCAACCCGCACCTATAACGCCTTCGGCTTCCGCAACGTCATCGCGCTGACCACCTTCCTTGCCGCGATCTGCCTCGGCGTGAACGGCTTCTTCACTGCTGAAACGCCGATCTATCTCATCATGGGCTCTCTTCTCGTCGGCGGACTGCTGCGCTCCATGGCCTTCTCGGGTGTCAACGCCATGGCCTTCGGCGATGTCGACGAGGCCGACAGCAGCCAGGCGACGGCCATCAATGCCGTGGCGCAGCGCATCTCCATGGCCATGGGTGTTGCAGTCGCAGGGACGATCCTGGAAGTGTCCGCCAACTTCCACGGCGGCCAACTCACGGTCACCGATTTCCATATCGCCTTCTTTATCGTGGCAGGGATTTCCGCGCTCGCCTGCATCACTTTCCTGCGCCTGCCCGCCAATGCCGGCGATGACATGACGACACGCCGCGGCAAGCATGGACATGCCGAAGCGGCTGCGCCGGAAGATGCCCAGAGAGAGGCAATGGCCGAAAGCCGATAAAACTTCACAGACCTGTCATTTTTCCTCACAGAATCCACGTGACAATTCCAATTCGCATGTCTACATAGGCGGCATGTCGATTTCGTCCGTTTACGCATCGCGATTTTATTCGTACCGCTGCTTCCAGCGGATGCGGGTCTGTGCGTAACCGAAACTAACGCGACGACACACCCGAACAGCCGCTAGTCAACCTGGCGGCTTTTTTGTTCCGCCACGGTATGACCAAACAGGAGAGCATACCGTGACTGACACTATTGATGATCTGCGCATCGTCGAGATCACCCCGCTGACCAAGCCTGCCGATATTATCAAGGAAATCCCGCGTGACCGAGCGGTGACCGAGACCGTGACCGGCACGCGCGACACCATCCACAATATCCTGACGGGCAAGGACGACCGCCAGCTGGTCATCATCGGTCCCTGCTCGATCCATGATCCGGCAGCCGCCCGCGAATATGCGTCCCGTCTCGTCGAACAGCGACGACGCCTCTCCGGCGATCTCGAAATCGTCATGCGCGTCTATTTCGAAAAGCCCCGCACCACCGTCGGCTGGAAGGGTTTGATGAACGACCCGCATCTCGACGGCAGCTACCGCATTGAGGAAGGCCTGCGCCTCGCCCGCCGCCTGCTGCTCGACATCAACGCCATGGGCCTGCCGGCCGGCTGCGAATTCCTCGATACGATCACGCCGCAGTACATCGCCGATCTCGTCAGCTACGGCGCCATCGGCGCGCGCACGACCGAAAGCCAGATCCACCGTCAGCTCGCCTCGGGTCTCTCCTGCCCGATCGGCTTCAAGAACGGCACGGACGGCAGCGCGCGCGTCGCGCTCGACGCGATCATGGCCGCTTCCCAGCCGCATCATTTCCCGGCGGTTACCAAGGATGGACAGGCAGCGATCGCCTCCACCCGCGGCAACGAGGACTGCCACATCATTCTGCGCGGCGGCAAGCGCCCGAACTATGAGGCAGCCGACGTGCAGGCCGTTATCGCCGAGGCAACCAAGCTCGGTGTCGACCCGCGCATGCTGATCGACGCCAGCCACGCCAACAGCGGCAAGGATCCGATGAACCAGCCGAAGGTCGTCCACGACGTCGCCGGCCAGATCGTCGCCGGCAACCACCACATCAAGGGCATGATGATCGAGAGCAACCTCGTCGCCGGCCGTCAGGATCTCGTTCCCGGCAAGCCGCTCGTCTACGGCCAGTCGATCACCGACGGCTGCATCGGCTGGGATATGTCGGTCGACGTGCTCGAGGATCTCGCCAAGGCCGTCCGCGATCGCCGCAAGGCCGCTGTTGCGGCTTGATAGGCAGCATCAAGCGCGGCGGGCAGACACCCGCCGCCTGTTTACAAAATGGCTTGTGGAGTCGGTGATATCAATGCAATCGTAACGCCTTATGATTGAATATTTTAAGGACAAAAACTTGATTGCCGCTCCTGCTCGCTTACTTTTTGCCTGCTGCATAGCGTTAACCTTAGGATTCAATGCCGAGCTCGCCAACGCTGACACAGCTGATAGCCCAAGTGTTTTTAAACTGGGTAGTTCACTAGATGAGGCCCGTCGCATCTCAAGCGAGCGGGGTTGGAAGGTGAGAGTGCTTTCACCCGACCTTCCCGGTCAATGGTATGTTGATGGGGCAGAGGTTAATCTTTTCGTCTGCGATAACAACAACAAGATTGCCAGCGTTTCAAAAACTCGAGATGGAGGCGTTGATGAGTTCGCCTCGATCGTGTCCTATTCATTTACATCCAAGTATGGTCAACCGAAGACGACAGTCGTGGCGTTTCCGCTCGGACAAACCACTGTCTCAAGTATCGATTCAACATTCGCCCCTTCCGAAGGCGAGTCTGTTCGGGTGCAACTCCAAAGTATCGGAGGGCACTCAAGAATTACTGTGCACCGCGCCTCTGAAACACCGTGCCCAGCGGAAAACGGACCCCGCTAATCAGTTATCTCCCACCACCCCATCATCAAATGGCGGTGAGCCCTCTCAAGATCTCGCCGGAAAATACCGTACGAAAGCGAATTCCTCACCATCCGGCGACCAGTTCGGCACGTTGATCGTGCCCTGCCCGCCGAAGAGCTCGAACAGCTCCGTCAGATTGCCGCCATCCATGTCCATCATCCTGAGACGCACATTGAGATCGCGCGGATGATCGAAGACATCGGGGTCGTAGGAAAGGATCAGCACTTTGTCATTGTTGGGTGATGGATGGGCGAACCAGTTGCCGTAATTGTCCGATGTCACCTGTTGGAGATCCGTGCCGTCGGGATGCACGCGCCAGATCTGCATCAGCCCGGTACGGCTGGAATTGAAATAGATCCACTGCCCGTCGGCCGACCAGTCCGGCCCGTCATTGCGGCCCTCGCCATGCGTCAGCCGCTTCTCCTCACCACCATTGACCGAGATCGTATAGATATCGAAGACGTCGTTGCGGATGCCGCAATAGGCAAGCTCGCGCCCATCGGGCGACCAGCCGTGCCAGTAGGACGGCAGGTTCTTGGTGATCAACCGCGGCTTGCCGCCCTCGATCGGCAGGATGTAGATCGCCGACTTGCCGAACTCGGTCTTGTCGGAGATGACGATCTGTTCGCCATCGGGCGAAATACCGTGGTCGTTGTTGCAATGGACCGCGAAGCCGGTATCGACACGCTCCACCAGGTCGCTGCCATCGAGACGCAGGCGATAGAGCAGCCCGTCGCCATTGATCAGCAGATAGGCGCCGTCGCGCGAGAAATTCGGCGCCTCCACCAGCGCTTCCGTCTGCCAGATGACACGGCTTTCGCCCCGCCGCACATTGTAGATTTCAACTGAGCTGCGCATTCATCCCTCCCAGATATTTGAAGCGTCTCAGCGATCCCGGAACCGGTTGGTGATCGGGTAGCGCCGGTCGCGGCCGAAATTCTTCTTCGTGATCTTCACGCCCGGTGCCGACTGGCGGCGCTTGTATTCGGCGAGATAGAGCAGATGCTCGATGCGGTGCACCGTCTCGACGTCATGGCCGCGCGCCACGATCTCCTCGACCGCCATTTCCCGTTCGACCAGGCATTCAAGAATGTCGTCGAGCGCTGGATAAGGCGGCAGCGAATCCTGGTCCTTCTGATCCGGGCGAAGTTCGGCCGACGGCGCCTTGTCGATGATGTTTTGCGGAATGACCACGCCCGAAGGGCCGAGCGCATCCGGCGGCACATTCTCGTTGCGCCAGCGGGCCAGCGCATAGACCTGCATCTTGTAGAGGTCCTTGATCGGGTTGAAGCCGCCGTTCATGTCGCCGTAGAGCGTCGCATAGCCGACCGACATTTCCGACTTGTTGCCGGTGGTGACGACCATCGAGCCGAACTTGTTGGAGATCGCCATGAGGATGACGCCGCGGGCGCGGCTCTGCAGGTTTTCCTCAGTAATGCCGCTGTCTGTGCCCTCGAAGAGATTCGAGAGTGCGGATGAAAAGCCAGCGACCGGTTCTTCGATCGGAACGATGTCATAGCGGCAGCCAAGCGCCTTGGCGCAATCGGCGGCGTCCTTGAACGAATCCTCCGATGTATAGCGGTAGGGCAACATCACCGTGCGCACCCGCTCCTCGCCGAGCGCATCGACGGCAATCGCCGCGCAGATCGCCGAATCGATGCCGCCGGAAAGCCCGAGCACGACATTCTTGAAGCCGTTCTTGTTCACATAGTCGCGGAAACCGAGCAGGCAGGCGCGGTAGTCGGCTTCTTCGCTCTCGGGTATGCGCGCCATCGGCCCTTGCGAGCAATGCCAGCCGTTTTCGGTGCGTTTCCAGGTCGTCACGGCCAGTGCCGTTTCGAACTGGCTGAGCTGGAAGGCGAGCGACTTGTCGGCATTGAAGGCAAAGCTTGCGCCATCGAAGACGAGCTCGTCCTGGCCGCCGAGCTGGGCGGCATAGACCATCGGCAGCCCGGTCTCGATCACCTGTTTCAGCACGACCTGATGGCGGATATCGACCTTGCCGCGATAATAGGGCGAACCGTTCGGCACGAGCAGGATTTCCGCCCCGCTTTCGGCCAGCGTCTCGCAGACGCCGAGATCGCCCCAGATATCTTCGCAGATCGGAATGCCGATGCGCACGCCGCGGAAATTCACCGGCCCCGGCATGGCGCCCTGATCGAAGACGCGCTTCTCGTCGAACTCGCCATAGTTCGGCAGGTCGATCTTGTCTCTGACGGCGATCACCTTGCCGCCGTCGAGCACGGCGATGGAATTGTAGCGGCCCGTCTCGTCCTGGCGCGGGAAGCCGATGACGATGCCCGGTCCGCCATCGGCGGTATCGGCCGCGAGGCTTTCGACAGCCTTCCAGCAGGCTTGGATGAACGCCGGCTTCAGAACGAGGTCTTCCGGTGGATAGCCCGAGATGAAAAGCTCGGTCATCATGAGTAGTTGCGCGCCCTGGCGGGCTGCATCGGCGCGCGCCTCGCGCACCTTGGCAAGGTTTCCGGCGACATCGCCCACCGTGGGGTTCAGCTGGGCGATGGCGATGTTGAACGTATGGGAGAGAGCGTTTTCCTGTGTCATGTCATTCATTTAATCCGCCCCTTCGTGCACCGCAATAAGCGGCGTCAAAAGCCGTATCGATCTGCGGCGAAAATTTGATGAATGCTGACTCACACCTCTGTTTGCCTTGCGCGACGCCGATACGCATTGCAATTTGCAGCAGTGGCGGAATACTGCGCGCCAATTCGATCCATTCCCGGGACAATGCCATGTATAATCTTCCGAATTTCGTCCACCTGCATTTCGGCAAATCGGCCGAAGAACTGGGTGACATCGAAAAGCGCGTGCTGGCCAAGGCACATGAGCGCAAGATCATCTCCACCGACATCAACGCTGCCATTGCTGCCGAATCCTCCGTCGGCCAGCGGTTGGCGGATGGCATCGCCCGCGTCGGCGGCTCATGGTCTTTCATCCTCGCCTTCCTCGCCTTCCTCGTGATCTGGACGGTCATCAATACGGTCATCCTGATGACCCGTGCCTTCGACCCCTATCCCTTCGTTTTCCTGAACCTGATCCTCTCCATGCTCGCCGCCATCCAGGCGCCGATCATCATGATGTCGCAGAACCGTCAGGCCGAACGCGACCGTTTCGAAGCGGCCAAGGATTACGAGGTGAACCTGAAAGCCGAACTGGAGGTGCTCTCGTTGCATCAGAAGATCGACATGCGGGTTCTGACGGAACTGACCGCGCTGCGCGAAGACGTCTCCCGGCTGAACGCCATCCTTGGGGAACGCGGACAGGCTTGATGCCGCTAAAATAGCGTGGCCTTAAACATCTGAAATCCCCGTGCAATTCCCGCCCTGCCGCTGCGTTTCATTTGACAGGGCGCTGCCATTGGGATCAACCTGCCGGCACCACGCAAGGGGCCGGGTTTGGAAGAAGAGTTTCACTTCGGCGCATTTTCGATCGTGCCCGCCAGGCGCAGCCTGATGCGGAACGGTTCTGCCGTGCCGCTCGGTAGCCGCGCCATCGACATACTCCTGTTCCTGCTCCATCATCCGGGCGAGTTGAAGACCAATGCCGAGATCGTCAGGCAAGTCTGGCCTGAGACTTTCGTGGATGAAGCCAATTTGCGCGTCCATGTTTCGGCGCTGCGCAAGGCATTGGGCGACGTCAGGCGCGAGCCGCAGTTCATCGCCAATGTGCCGGGCCGCGGTTACACGTTCATCGCTCCCGTCAACCGCCGCAGCAACGGCGCTGAGCCTGCCGCCGCCTCACCGATACCTCAGAAATCCCGCCCGGAACGCCTGCCTGGGCGCATCTTCGGCCGCGAACAGACGATCGCGGCCGTGACCGGACAGCTTGCGAAGAGCCGGCTGGTGACGATTGCCGGTCCTGGTGGCATCGGCAAGTCCACCGTCGCCCGCGCCCTGATTGCGCGCGGCGGCTTCGAAGGCGAGATCGTCTGGATCGACCTGTCGGAAGTCGCGACCGGAAATCTTGTGCCCACCGTCTTGGCGTCTGCGCTCGGCATCCTCTCCCGCAGCGATGATATCGTCAGGGAAATCGCCGTCCATCTGCAGCCACGCAACCTCCTGCTCGTGCTGGATAGCTGCGAGCATGTCGTGGCCGATATCGCCGAGCTTGCCGAGGATCTTCTCGCGGAAGCACCCGATCTGCATATCCTTGCCACCAGCCGTGAGCCGCTGCGCGCCGATGGCGAACGCGTTCACCGTCTGCTGCCGCTCGACCTGCCGGCGTCCGCCGTGACAGCGGAGGCTGCTCTCGTCTCGCCCGCCGTCCAGCTCTTCGTCGAACGCGCCGATGCCTGCCTCGGCGGTTACGAACTGACGGATGAGGATGCCACCGATGTCGTCGATATCTGCACGAGGCTCGATGGTATCGCGCTGGCAATCGAGCTTGCGGCCGGCAGGCTGGAGGCGATGGGCATTGCCGCCCTCTCCCGCTCGCTGTCCGACTGTTTCCGGGTATTGACCCGCGGCCGGCGCACGGCCCTGCCGCGCCACCAGACGCTGCGCGCCACGCTCGACTGGAGCTATCTCATCCTGTCGCCGCAGGAGCAGCAGGCCCTGCGCGAACTTTCCGTCTTCCGCGGCCGCTTCAGTGGCAGGGCCGCAGGTGCCGTGCTCTCCGGCAGCGAGCCAGAGGATTTGCTTGCCGCCCTCGTCGCCAAATCGCTGGTCGTGGTCGAGAACGCGACCGACGAAACACTTTACCGGTTGCTGGATACGACGCGCCTCTATGCCGGTGAGAAGCTTGCCGCATCGGGTGAACTCCCCGGTGCCATGGCCCGTTTCTCCGCTCATCTCTCCGTCGAGCTCGAAAGCGCCGAGCAGGATCTCTACGCCGCCCTGCCGGAGGAATGGCCTGACGATTTCGCCCAGCAGGTTCCGGGTTTGCGCGCAGCCGTCGACTGGGCCTTCGGTCCATCCGGCGACGCGTTGCTCGGCGTGCGCCTGACGGTCGCTGCCCTGCCACTCTTCTTCCGCCTGTCGCTGCTTGACGAATGCCTGGCGGCGCTGACCCATGCGATCGCCTTTCTCGATGCCCGCCACGGCCTGGATGAGAGCAGCCGCATGAAGCTCTATGCCGCACTGGGCTGGCCGCAGCTGCGCGCCACCCATGCGCCGGAACTTGGCGTCGCTGCCTGGACGACCGCCAGGCGCATTGCCGAGGAGCTCGGCGATATCGACCATCAGTTGCGCGCCATCTGGGCGCTCTGGGTCGACATGCTGAACCGCGCCGAGCCCCGCCAGGGACTGGAGCTGGCGGCGCGTTTTACAGCCCTTGCTCCCTCCTCCTCCGATCCGAGCGATATTATCATCGGCAGGCGCGTGAGGGCCGCAACGCTGCACTGGCTCGGCCGCCATGCCGAAGCCCGCGATGAGCTTCTGGCTATGCTGGCCGACTACGAGCATGTGCCTCAGGCGCACCACTCCGTGCGCTTCCAGTTCGACCAGCGCGTGACGGCGCGCATCATCCTGGCCCGTTGCCTCTGGATGTCGGGCGACGAGAAGGCCGCGCTGGACGAGGCCGAAGAGACAATGCGCTACGCCCGCGAGATCGGCCACAACCATTCGATCAGCAATCTGCTCGCCGAGGCCGTCTGCCCGCTTGCGCTTCTCTCCGGAAATGACGAAGAAGCCGCGAACGCGATCCGGCTGCTGCGCGACCATACCAAGGCCCTGTCACTCGATGTCTGGCACACCTATGCCGATGGATTCGAAGCGGAGCTGCATCTGCATGCCGGCGAATACCGGCTCTGTCTCGCAAAACTGCGTCCGGCGATGGATATCCTCGATCGCGCCGGATTCAATCTCTTCCGCACCTACTTCCAGTCCATCGAGGCGCAAGCCCTCTCCGGCCTCGGCCAGCATATAGAGGCCGGCAGCGTAATCGATGCTGCACTTGTCCATTGCGATATCTCGGGCGAGCGCTGGTGCCTGCCCGAACTCCTGCGGGTGAAAGCGCTGGTCACCGCAAAGGGACAAGGCCCGGACGCACTGGATGCCGCTTCGGCGATCCTCGAAGTGGCACGCACAGCTGCAAGACAGGATAGCGCCGCCGGCTGGGAGCGTCGCATCAACCTCGATCTCGAAGCCCTCGGCCATGAGCCGGCGCAGCTTTCGGGTGCTGCGGGCTGACCCCCTTTACACCGATTTACAACGATCAACTCGTCCGCCACTCGCCATCCGTGCATCATTGCCCTTCAAGAGGAGCATGCCATGGACGGCGACATACCCATTCGTTTTCTGATCGTTCTCGCCATGGATGGAGATAGCAGCGAGGTCCGGATCTCACGCCTCGCGCCGGCCTATTATCTCTTCAGAGACGCACATGCAGAAGTCGTCCTCGCAACCCCGTCAGGCGGATTCCCTGATCTGACCAGCGAGCTGCGTCAGACCGCGCATCCGGAACCATCGACCCGCCGCTTCCTCGCCGACCGCGCTGCCCGAGATGATCTCGCCGATACGCTACATCTCGGCCAGATCGTGACGGAGGATTTCGATGCTGCCTTCTGTATCGGTCTTTCCGGCTCGCTCTGGTTGGCCGATGGCGTTGCAGCGACGATCCGCACTTTCCTGACTGTGGGCAAGCCTGTCGCCATTGTCCCCGGCAGGCATCTGGACATAACACCTGACGGTGCTTCCGCCGGTCTTCTGATCCTCGGTGACAGCGAATCCTCTCCGCTTCTTTCGGCCCATGCCTTGCTCAAGGTGGCGCTGGAACGGCGCAACGCCCGGACAACGGCCGACTGAAAGCCTCTCTCAGAGTTTGCAAAGAAACATTTGCAAAGAATCGTTTGCGATATTAGGCTGTCGTCATGAAACCGCCAGTCTCTACACACGCGTCAGCCACCTCGCGTAACGTCAGCGAGATCGTTCCCGATGTCACCGCTCTGAAGGCGCTCGCCCATCCGGTGCGCTTGCGCATGCTCGGCATGCTGCGCATAGATGGTCCCGCAACGGCAACCCAGCTTGCCGCGCGCCTCGGCCTCAACAGCGGTGCCACGAGCTACCACCTGCGCCAGCTCGCCCAATATGGTTTCATCGAGGACGCGCCTGCGACATCGCGCCGGGAACGCTGGTGGAAGGCGTCCCACGAGATCACCTCGGTGCGACCGGCGGAAAGCGAAGGTGAGGCTTTCGACATGGACGTCGCCTTCGCGCAGGCGATACTCTCCCAGCAGGTCGGCCAGATGCAGAAGGCGGCCGAGGAATATGCCGAACTGCCGCTCGAATGGCGCAAGGCCAGCACCGCAAGCGACATCGTCATTCCGCTGACCGCCGAGAAAGCCGAAGCCCTGACGACGCGGCTGAACGAGTTTCTCATGGAAGCGATGCGTGAAGCCCCGGCCCTTGGCGAGCCACTGCCCGCCGACACGGTGCCCTTCACTGTCATGCTGCATGCCTTTCCCTATCCGGGCCGCCTGCCGCATGGCGAGGAAGAGAGCGAGCCATGAGCCGCAGCCCCTTTGTCGCGCTCGCAGTTGCCGAAACGCTCTCCCTTTCGGGCACGCGCCTCTCGGGCATCGCCATTCCCTGGTTGGTACTGAGCACCACAGGCAGCGCCATGCTGACCGGCATCGTCGCCATGATGGAAATGCTGCCCTATGTCGTCGCCAAGGCGCTCGGCGGCCCGATGATCGATCGCGTCGGACCCAAGCGCGTCGCCATCGTCTGCGACAGCGCCTCGGTGATCACGGTCGGTCTCGTGCCGCTCCTGCATCTCCTCGACCTGCTCACCATGCCGATCCTACTGCCGATCGTCTTTGTCATGGGAGTGCTGCGCGGCCCCTCCGATGCCGCAAAACAATCCATGGTCCCCGATATTGCCGGGCTTGCCGCCGTACCGCTGGAACGCGTGACCGGGGTCATCGGCGTCATCGACCGCCTCGCATCGACGGTGGGTGCGGCAGGTGCCGGTGGGCTGATTGCCCTTGTCGGGCCGAGCCAGGCGCTGGTGGTCAACGCCGTCACCTTCGCCGCTTCCGCGCTGATCGTCGCTATCGGCATTCCTGCAATTCGGCATGCAGTGAAGTCCGCAGCATCCGGCATCAAGGCCTATGGGCGGGAACTCGCGGAAGGCTGGCACTTCATGCGGCGTGATGCCGTGCTCGTCGCAATCGTGCTGATGGTAGCGACCACCAACTTGCTCGATCAGGCCTACTATGTCGTCCTGGTTCCGGTCTGGACCCAGGGTTCGGGCCATGGCCCGGCCCTGCTCGGAACCCTGTTTGCCGTCTTCTCCTGTGCGTCGATGATCGGCGCTGCGATTGCCGCCATGATCGGCGAGCGCCTACCGCGGCTTGCCGTCTACACGGTCGCCTTTCTGTTGACGGGTTTCCCCCGCTTCCTGGTCTTTGCAATGGACTCCCCACTCGCCCTGATCTTCGCGATCCTCGCCATCGGCGGCTTCGCCTCGGGCTTCCTCAATCCCATTATCACGGCTGTGCTTTTCGAGCGCATCCCCAAGCCGCTGATGGGGCGCGTCACCTCGCTGAATGCCGCACTCTGCTGGGCGCTCATTCCCTTCGGCGGCCTTGTCGGCGGCGCGCTGATCGATGGCTTCGGCCTCTCGGCCGCACTTTTCCTGACGGGCCTTGCCTATCTCGTGACGACGCTTGCACCGCTGGCACATCGCAGTTTCCGCGGCTTCGACAAGAGGCGGGCGGGTGACGTCGCGATCTCCTGAACAGATCGCAAACGGTGCATGGGCAAAGGTGCCTCTTTCCGCTATTCGGTCATCAGCGAACCATGCCGGGGGGACGACGATGCCGATTTCAGAGGAAATCCCGCTTGCCGGCGGCAATGTCAATGCCGGCGTTGTCAGGGTTGGCAATACTGTCCGCCGTGCGATCGGCCCAAACAGCGGCAATGTCCACAAGCTCCTGGAGCAACTGGACAGGCGAGGCTATGGCCATGCCCCGCGCTTCCTTGGCATCGATGCCAGCGGAAGAGAAATCCTCTCTTACATGGCGGGTTCTGCGACGATGCCGGACACGCTCTGGACGAATGATGCCGCGCTCGTCGAAGCCGTGGGCATGCTGCGGCAATTCCATGACGCGACGAAAGACCTGGATTTCGTACCCGATGGCAATTGGGCCTACACCTACCCCGTTGCCGGCCGCAACGACGTGATCTGCCACAATGATTTCGCACCCTACAACATGATCTTCCGGGATGGCCTTCCGATCGCGATCATCGATTTCGATCTGGCGGGCCCGGGCCCGCATTTGCGAGACCTCGCCTACCTTGCATATTGGTTTGCCCCGCTTTCCTTTTCCTCCGAAGACCTGGCCGAACACGCCGCCCGCGAACTTGCTTCCGGCAGCCCCCGGCTCAAGCTGCTCTGCTCGGTCTACGATACCAACGATCATGCCGCCCTGCTCGATATGGTGGCTGAGGTGCTGGAGCACATGGGTGATGAGGCGGCGGCCGAGAAGATGGTTGGCCGAGACGCCGCGGTCAGATTGCGCGACGGCGGCCACTTCGAGCATTGGCGCAAAGAAGCGAGATCGTTCGAGGAGAACACGCAGGCCGTCCGGCGCAACATGCAGCGGCTCTGAGAAGAAAAACCTGCTGATAACATATTGTGTTCATGAGGTAATTACGCCTAATGGCGCATTGCTGTCATTATTGCTTTGCATCAATTTACGACGGTTAACTCGCATCGCCGCCGGAAGTGGGTCAGCTTGTTCTCGTCGAAGAGGCGCGGAGAAGCCCACACGGAGGCGATCATGCCCACAGCTGAGAATGAACGCAGCATTGTACTGACAGCGGATGCCACACGGCGGGACGTTCTTCTGGCAGGCGGCGCGGCCATTGCGGCCCTCGCCCTGCCGAAAACCATGCTTGCCGCAACCAGTTCAACATCATCAGAAAATCGGAGCCAGACCATGCCTTTCATCAAGACCAAGGACGGAACTGAAATCTTCTACAAGGATTGGGGTTCGAAGGATGCCCAGCCGATCGTCTTCCATCACGGCTGGCCGCTCAGCTCCGACGATTGGGACGCACAGATGATGTTTTTCCTCGAAAAGGGTTTTCGCGTCATCGCCCATGACCGCCGTGGCCACGGTCGCTCCACCCAGACATGGGAAGGCAACGAGATGGACACCTATGCGGCTGACGTTGCCGCGCTGACCGATCACCTCGATCTCAAGAATGCCGTCCATATCGGCCACTCGACCGGCGGCGGCGAAGTCGTCCACTACGTTGCCCGCGCCAAGGAAGGTCGTGTCGCCAAGGCCGTGATCATCGGCGCCGTGCCGCCCATCATGGTCAAGTCGGACAAGAACCCGGGCGGTCTGCCGCTCGAAGTCTTCGACGGCTTCCGCGCAGCCCTCGTTGCCAACCGCGCCCAGTTCTACCTCGATATACCCACAGGCCCTTTCTATGGCTTCAACCGTCCGGGCGCCAAGGTCAGCCAGGGCGTGATCGAAAACTGGTGGCGTCAGGGCATGATGGGCGGCGCCAAGGCCCATTACGATTGCATCAAGGCCTTCTCCGAAACCGACTTCACCGAAGACCTTCAGAAGATCACCGTGCCCGTTTTCGTCATGCACGGCGATGACGACCAGATTGTCCCCTATGCCGATTCCGCGCCGCTCTCCGCCAAGCTGCTCAAGAACGGCACGCTGAAGACCTATCCCGGCTTCCCGCACGGCATGTGCACCACGCACCCGGAAGTCATCAACCCGGACCTCCTGGCCTTCATCAAGGGCTGAGTTTTCTCTCGAAGAGTTGCCGGCGCGCCCTTGTGGCGCGCCTTTTTCTTCCTGATATGCGGTTGTCACCGCCGTCAGGGAATGGTTGTCCGGTATGGTGTCCCGGCATCAGCCGTAAAGAACTGAAAATCAATGTAAATAATTGATAATATTGAATTTTATAGGCGAAGTCCTATCGTTGTGCTGTTATTGTCTCCTCATGGTGATACCGAAGAGGAGACGAGCAGATGAGCAATCCGGATAATCTCGGCCTGTCGGCCACGCGCCGTCAGCTTCTGGCCGGCGCCCTCTCGGGCGCGGCGGCCCTTGTCCTGCCGCGCGGCACCTATGCGGCGGCGTCCTATCGCTTTACGCACGGCGCCTTCAATATCACTGTCGTCAGCGACGGCTTCATCACCCTGCCCGCCGAAGTCCTGCTTCCCGACGCGACGCCGGAAGAGCGCCGGCCGATATTGGCGCAGCTCGGCGGCGATGCGGCGGGTGCGCCAGTCCAGGCCAATATTCCGCTCATCCGCCATGGCAGCGACCTGATCCTGATAGACAACGGTTCCGGTACGAACTTTCAGGCAAGCGCCGGCAAGCTCGCCGCCAACCTGAAGGCAGCAGGCATCGAGCCGGAAGCCATCACCAAGGTGATCTTCACTCACGCCCATCCGGATCATTCCGGCGCAACGACCCTGGCCGGTGGCAAGCTGCTCTATCCGAATGCCCAGTATTTCGTCAGCGAAACAGAATGGAACTTCTGGACCGACAAGGACTACGAGACCCATATGCCCGCCGTCCTGCACGATTTCGCCCGCGGTGCGCAGCGCGATCTCCTTGCGGTGAAGGACCGGCTCACCCTCGTCAAGCCGGGTCAGGAAATCCTGCCTGGAATGCAGGTGGTCGAAACATCGGGCCACACGCCGGGCCATATCTCGCTGGAACTCGCCGGCGACGGCAATCTCCTCATCACCGGTGACGCCTGCACCAATGACGTGATCTTCTTCGAGCACCCCGCCTGGCATTTCGGCTTCGATACAGATCCCGAAACCGCCCTGAAGAACCGCCGGATGCTACTTGACCGCGCTGCTTCGGAAAAGATCAAGCTGCTCGGCTATCACTGGTCCTATCCGGGCGTCGGTCATGCCGAACGCAAGGACAGCGCCTACCGCTTCGTCAAGGCCTAAAGCAATTCCAGCAAAGGCGTGCAGCGGTTTTGCGTAAGGAATTGCGTGAAACAAAAAGCTCTACGGCCGTCCCGCAGCATATTGCGGAACGCCATCTGGAATCTCGTAGAAATCGCCCTTACTGGCACAGAAGATATGATAGCCGAAGCTGAGCCCGTTCTGTTCGTCGAAAGCGCCGGCCAGGATGGAAATAGCCGGCCCGCCCAGCCTTTGCCAGAACAGTGCCGAACCGCATTGCGAGCAGAACCCGCGCCGGGCCTCATCGCTCGACTGATACCAGCGCAGGTTTTCCTCGCCTGTTATCGTGACGGCCGAAACCGGCACGTCGGCCGAGGCATAATAAAGCCCTGTCTGCCGCCGGCACTGCGAGCAATGGCAGCCGACCAGGACATCGGGCTTCTCCCGCGCTTCGAACCGCACTGCGCCGCACAGGCACCCGCCCGCATGATGTTCGCTCATGTCCGTCCCCCTGAAATAGCCCGGAGAGTGACGTCGGCACAACGGCCAGTCAAATCCAAAGCGCTGATCAAAGGCTTCAGGAAAACTGATGCGTTGGAGCAGAGCATCATCAGTTGCAGGGCGATCTGTCGATGCCAGCATGATGGATATCCTTTCGGCTGCCGCAATCGCCACCAACCAGAAGA
Source organism: Rhizobium sp. 05N49 (assembly GCF_056396805.1). Classification (NCBI taxonomy): domain Bacteria; kingdom Pseudomonadati; phylum Pseudomonadota; class Alphaproteobacteria; order Hyphomicrobiales; family Rhizobiaceae; genus Rhizobium; species Rhizobium sp. 05N49. The sequence goes on along the minus strand of NZ_JBFTME010000006.1, from coordinate 40,888 downwards.
AGCAGGTGGCCGTGAACCTGAACGCCGCAGTCCCCGGCATTGCCGGCGCGAAACTGACACTCGCAATCGGCGAGCCGCCGAAGGAACTGGCCTCCAACGCCGTCGGCACCACGGGTGCGGTCGTGCGCACCGCCCAGGTGCGGCTTGCATTTGATCTGAATGTTCTTGGCATCAGCTCGATTGCCGGCATCAAGCTGCGCAGGACGTTTCCGCCAAGACCATCAAGAATGTTTCGACCAGGGACACGCTGACCTCGACGGTCACCAGCCTGCTTACCAATACCGACATCCAGGTCACCATCCTCGGTCTCGGTATCGGCCTGCCGAAGGCCGTCATCCAGGGCGCGGTCGCCGATACGCTGACCGGGCTTGCTCGACGAGCTGCTTTTCAACACACTGACCCTGCTCGGCGTCAAGATCGGCGAAGCCGATGTGCGGGTGACGGATGTTCGCTGCCAGCAGTCGGTACTGGTGCAATATCGATGAGCACCGAACCGGCTCACGCCATCGGGGTGCCCTGATGGAAGACGATCTTCCAACCATCGGCGGCCTGACGCCAGATGGTCGAATGGCGCGTTACGCGCTGCGGCTCCTCGAGAATGTAGGAGAGAAGGAAGAGCCTGTCCGCCAGCACCGTGATGGTGAAATCCCGGCAGGGCCAATCATGCGGCTCTGGCCCGTTCTCGTAGCGCGCAAGCGACGTTTCGATCGCATAGCCGCGCTGATAAACCTTTCCGCTCGCACCGATCTGCCAGAAGTTGCTATCGGTCATCCGTTCGAGATCGGCACGCGACGTGCCGAATTCGCGCCGGTGAAAGATCGGCTCGCGGGCGGCAAGTTCTCTAAGAATATGGTCCAGATCCATGTCGCTCATGACGGCAGAATGCATGGATGAAGCGTTGCTCGCAATGCGAGCGGCCGATTTGACAAGCGCCGGTCCCGCGGATACGACGTCAGCCATGAGTTCCAACCGCGCGCCTCTCTCCCGTCTCGACCGCACCTGCCCGCAGGTTGCCGTTCTGCGCGCTTTTGGCGGACGAGGTCTCCGCGTCCAGCCGTAACGTCCGGATGCCCTGATGCGTCCCGCGAACTGCTGGACGTAAAGCCCCCATCCTTCTGTTAGGGCTGCCAGGGAGACAGGCACCGTGCTCAATCTTTTCAATGTCAATTCGCTCGTCCACTGGGAAGAGCGCGAAATCAACATGCGTGACCACATGGTCCGTTTCTTTTCCGAGGAGGTGCGAACCTTCCTCCGGGCGGTCAACCCCGCCTGGGATGTCAGAAGGGTCGAGGCGCCGGCGCTGACGCCTCGCGCCCTCATTTCGGACGCCTACACCAATGCCGATATCTGGGCGCAGGAGCAACTGACCGAGACCGAGGCGCCGCTCGTGCTGAGGCCGGAAACGACGCCCTCGACCTACGTCTATATGCAGCACATTCTCGGCAATCATTCGAGGACGCGTCTGCCCCTCTGCGTCTGGCAGGCCGGCCGATCCTACCGGCGCGAGCAGGAGCAGCCGACCAAGCACATGCGCCTGAAGGAGTTCTGGCAGCTGGAATTCCAGTGCGCCTACACGGCTGACAGCGGCAACGACTATCATGCCGCTGCGCTGGAGCCCGTGCGCCGAATGATTGCCGCGCTCATTCCGCTGCCGACCCGCATCGTGCCTTCCGACCGGCTGCCCGCCTATTCGCAGACAACAGTCGATGTGGAGGTGGATAACGGCGACAAGTGGATGGAAGTCTGCTCTATCTCCCGCCGCACGGATTTTCCCGAGCGCTACAGGACGCAGCCGAAGAAGGGGCCGGCTGTGGAACAGGATATTCTCGTGCTGGAAATCGCCATCGGCCTTGATCGCTGCGTCTACAACTGGGATCTTGCGACGAGCCTGTAAGACATTGCGGGCCGCGTTTATTCAGGAATCCGGCCCGCACTTTAAATATAGACATATCTATATGTATTGTCCGGTCTCAGGCAATTGACTTCGATTAGTCACGCATATCACCGGCCAGAGACTGTTCTTGAATCTCGTGGAAGATCGAACACCATTGTGGGTGGCCCAAATCGTCCAGCGCCTCGGCCTGAACGGGCGTGGCCCACTGCGCCGCCGTATGTTCATCTCCAAGCAATACAGGTTCTCCACCCCGCCATTCGCTCACGAGGAAGAGATGATAGATCGTGTCTTCCTCGGGCTGCTCGGCGAGCTTTCGAAATCGGGATGGGGTCAGGCCAACTTCCTCTTTTGCCTCGCGCACCATTGCCGCCGCGGGGCTCTCGCCGGCTTCAACATGGCCGCCGACCAGATCCCAGCAATCAGGAAAGCGCTCTTTGTGCCCTGCACGTCGGACCAGCAGAACCCGGCCTTCTCGCCAGAAAATGGCGCATGCAATTTCAGTCAAGACATTCCCTCTCGGTGCGTCCGCAATTTGCCCCGACAAGAAGCGAAAGTCACGGCCCTTGCCGAAGCACGTCATCGTCAGCCAATTTACGAATCTGCGCGCATGCCCACGCAAGAGAGGAAGGCATCCTTGGAAATTCCTGCACAGTTCCATGTGTCCGAAACATCCGGCTGGCTGGTGAACCATCGCATCAATTCCGCCCTGCCGGGCTATCTCATGGTCAGTTCGCGAAGCTTCACCAACGATCTCGCAGACCTGTCGGCTGAAGCGTTGTGCGAGCTCGGCCCGTTATTGGCAAAAGCTCAGCATGCCCTCGGTAAGGTGCTCGGCGCAAAGCGCGTCTATATTGGCCGCTACGGCCACTCGCCCGGCTTTCCGATCCACTTCCACATCATCCCGATCTATGACTGGGTGGAAGACCTCTTCTGGCAGGATGAGCGTTACCGTCTGCTGCAGACCTTTGCCGAAGGCCCGGGCGAAACGCCGACCGATGGGGCCGAGCTGACCTTCTTCATCTGGCGCGAATTCTGCGAGCGGGCCGAGCCGCCACCGATAAAGGGACCATCTGTTGCAGAGACGATCGAATTGCTGAGAAAGACATTGCGCGCATGACATTCGCAGACCAGGCATTCACAATATCAGTCGATCATATTCATTGCCGCTGCGCCGGAACCTTCCGGCTTTCCGAGCCGGTCGAGGCACTGCGGCGGGCCGGCTGGGATCGCTTTCTCGAAAGACACCCAACGGCCTTCGACGGGCAGCTCCTGCGCTTGGCCGAGCATCGCATCGAGAATGGCGGATTGACCATCATGGCCCAAAGCACGAGCTTCTCCGCCTATGTCGTGACCCGCCATGCCGGCTTTGCCGCTGAGCACCCTGACGCCGAGCGCTCCGATCCGCTGGGGCTCACCATTATCCTTGTTACCGCGGACCAGCAGGTGATCGTCACCAAGCGGAGCCTGACTGCGGAGCAGAATCCAGGCGCCCTTTATCTGATCGGCGGTTATGCGGAACCGGGTGCCAGCGAAGAAGTCGATCTCTTCGACGAGGCGGCCCGCGAACTTGCCGAGGAGGTTGCCGTCACCGATATCGATCGCTCCACCGCCTTCGCGATCGGCCTCGCCTACGATCCCGTCCATTGCCACCCGGAGCTTTTCATTCTGGCATCGAGCCGCTCCACTTCAGCCGCGATCCTCGACGGCGCCCATCATGCACCAGACCGCAACGAGGCGGCCGAACTCTTCGCGTCACCGCTGAGTGATATCCTGAACGACGATGGTTTCCTGCCCGACGCACCCAGGACATGGAGCTTCCTCAAGGCCCGGTCTTTCCTGCAGCGGCATTTCCGTCAGCACCATGCCCTTTGACATCGACGAGCGGGCCGCCTGCCGTGTGAGGCAGCCCATTCGCGATGGCATTACGGTTCCGGCCGTAGCAGCACATGTTTCTTCCGGCCGACCGACAGGCGGATGACGCCCTGCTCCACGTCGGCATCGGTAAGCCGCATGGCTTCATCGGACACGTTGCTGCTGTTGACACGCACGCCGCCGCCGATGATCAGCCGCCGCGCCTCGCTTTTCGACCTTGCAAGCCCCGATGCGACAAGCGCATCCGGCAGCGGCAGGCCCTGGCGCAGCAGATCGCCCTCGATGGCAACCGTCGGCAATCCTGCAGCGGCCTCGCCCTCTTCAAACATGCGGCGAGAGGTCTCGGAGGTTTGCGTCGCCGCGTCTGCGCCATGGCAGAGCCGTGTCACCGCGTCGGCAAGCACCTTCTTTGCAACATTGATCTCGGAGCCGCGCAAAGCTTCCAGGCGCGCAATCTCGTCAAGCGGCAGCTCGGTGAAGAGCCGCATGAAGCGGCCGACATCGGCATCCTCGGTGTTGCGCCAGAACTGCCAGAATTCGTAGGGCGACAGCCGATCTGCATTCAGCCAGACCGCGCCCGATGCGCTCTTGCCCATTTTCGCACCCGACGCGGTCGTGAGCAGCGGCGCCGTCAAACCGAACAGCGTTCGCCCGCCGGCACGCCGCCCGAACTCGACGCCGCTGAGAATATTGCCCCATTGGTCCGAACCGCCGAGCTGCAGCAGGCAGCCATGCGTTTCGGCAAGCACGTGAAAGTCATAGCCCTGCATGACCATGTAGTTGAATTCGAGCAGCGAGAGCGATTGCTCTCGCTCCAGCCGCTGGCGCACGCTTTCGGATGTCAGCATCCGGTTGACGGAGAAATGCGGACCGACATCGCGCAGGAAATCCAGGTATTTCAGGCTACCAAGCCAGTCGGCATTGTTGACCATGAGCGCATCGGTCGGCCCGCCGCCGAAGGTCAGGAACCGCTCGAAGATGCGCCGGATTCCGGCGAGATTGGCGGCGATCTGTTCTTCGCTGAGCAATGGCCGCGACGTATCGCGAAAGCTCGGATCGCCGAGCCGCGTCGTGGCGCCGCCCATCAGCGCGATCGGCCTGTGGCCGGTCTTCTGAAACCAGCGCAGCATCATGATGGGGATGAGATGCCCGACATGCAGGCTGTCGGCCGTGAGGTCAAAACCGTTATAGGCTGTCGCGATCCCGGTGCCGAGCCGGTTGTCGAGGGCTTCGAGATCAGTGCATTGCTGGATGAATCCGCGCTCCGCGAGAACGCGCAGAAACTCCGATCGAAGCTTGATGGAAGGCTGAAAATTGATGGTCATGAGGGTCTCCAGTGGGGCCGTCAGGCCGGAGACCTTCTGCTGAAACACGCGCCGCCGACCGTGCGGCGTTCGGGTTTCGAATAGATGACCGTCGCCGCTCTATGGGAGCAGCGCGTAATACAGGCCGGACAGGGTCGGTACACGGGTCATGCGGAATGCATACAGGGCGCGTGGCGTCACGACAAGGGCCTCGATCACCGTCTCATGGCGATCGGCAGCGCAGGCTGCGAGACTGCGGTCTTCATGAGATCGACGATACCATCCGGGAAAATGACGTCGGCACTGGCAAGTAGTTCTTCGGCCGACCACCAGTGGTGATCCGCCATGACCTCTCGTTCCAGATCCGTCCAGCCGCTATCGGAGATCGCCCCACGCTCGGTGCGCAGCACAAAAAACTGCTCCTCGGCGCGCACCATCTCGCCATTGTGGAGCTGAAATTCGAAAGACCGGCTGCCGATCGATGATCCCACCTGATCCACATGGAGGCCGGTTTCCTCCGTGAGCTCACGCAAGGCCGCGGCTTCGAACGTCTCGCCCTCCTCAAGCCCGCCGCCCGRCGTCGCCCAATATTGCCGCCCCGCAAGCGCGCCCGATCTGAAGACGAATTTGAAAAGCAGGACGCACCCGAACTGATCGAGTAGAAGCAGCCGCGCGGCCGGACGTGTTCGCATCAAACTTACCTCTTGTGTCATCGCTCATGAGAATGGCAATGGAAGAAAATCGCAACCTCCGGTGAAAAAAAGCATCAGATGCTTCGTTTCGGCTTTCGTTTCGCAATCGTCGTCTTTCTGACCCTGCTCACACAGATCGGCGGTATCGCCTATCTCGTAGGCATCGCGGTTGCACGCCTTTGGGCCGTGCGTAGATTTGTGCCGAAGCTCGCACTCTTCCTGCTCGTCTATACCAGCCTGACGATTGTAACCAGCATCGTTGCGCCGATCTTCGGGCGTGTTCCCCTGTCCTGTCTGGCAGACGCTGCAGACAAGCTTGTCGTCCGCTCACCGATCTACTGCGCCCTCAATCGAAATTATGTCACGCCTGCAGTGCGCGATCTGGCCTATGCCCTTGCAGACAATATGGACAGGCAATTCCCCGGCGCGACAACGATCGCACTGGATGCCAATTTCCCCTTCCTGACCGGCTTTCCGCTGCTGCCGCATTTGTCGCATACTGACGGCAGGAAGCTCGACTTCGCCTATTATTACGAGGATTCCAGCGGTAATTTCCTTGATGGCGTCACCCGCTCACCAATCGGCTACTTCGCTTTCGAACAGCCCGCCAATAGTGATGAGCAGCCATGCAAGGGGCGGAACGACTGGCTGACGGGGCGTTGGGACCTCGATTTTCTCCAGCCGCTTTTTCCTGCCTACCGGCTTCAGAAGCAACGGACGGCGGCGGCGGTGAATTGGCTCACCACCGAGGGCGTGAGCCGGTTCGGAGTGGAGAAGGTATTTCTTGAACCGCATCTGAAAAAAGCGCTCGGCATCACCGACGATCATGTGCGGTTTCAGGGATGCCGCGCTGCGCGTCACGACGACCATCTGCATGTTCAGTTGCGGTGATGCCCTCGCCTCCCTCATCGGTGGGCTTATCACAGGGGGTAATGGCGATGCCTGTGACTCCACAAACAAAAAGCCCGGCTCTAGGCCGGGCTTTTCAAACTCTATCGGCTAATCGCCTCAGGCCCTTGCGGCCATCCGCTTCTCGTCACGCCCGCCCTTCATGCGCTCGGCCAGCAGGAAGGCCAGCTCGAGTGCCTGGTCGGCGTTGAGGCGCGGGTCGCAATGGGTGTGATAGCGATCCTGCAGGTCCTCGGCCGTGACGGCGCGGGCGCCGCCGGTGCATTCCGTCACGTCCTTGCCGGTCATCTCGATATGGATGCCGCCCGGGTGCGTGCCTTCGGCACGGTGGATCTGGAAGAAGCTTTCGACTTCCGAGAGGATCCGTTCGAAGGGCCGCGTCTTGTAGTTGTTGAGCGTGATCGTGTTGCCATGCATCGGATCGCAGGACCAGACGACCTTCTTGCCCTCGCGCTCGACGGCGCGGATGAGCTTCGGCAGGCTGTCGGCGACCTTGTCATGGCCGAAGCGGCAGATCAGCGTCAGGCGGCCGGCTTCGTTGGCCGGGTTCAATGCGTCGATCAGCTCGATCAGGTTGTCGGGCTGCAGCGACGGGCCGCATTTCAGGCCGATCGGGTTCTTGATGCCGCGGAAATATTCCACATGCCCATGGTCGAGCTGGCGGGTGCGATCACCGATCCAGATCATGTGGCCGGATGTGGCGTACCAGTCGCCGGAGGTGGAGTCGACGCGGGTCAGCGCCTCTTCGTAGCCGAGCAGCAGCGCCTCGTGGCTGGTGAAGAAATCGGTCTCGCGCAGGCTCGGATTGTTTTCCGAGGTGATGCCGATCGCCTTCATGAAATCCATGGTTTCGCTGATGCGGTCGGCAAGCTTGCGGTAGCGCTCGCCTTGCGGGCTGTCCTTGACGAAGCCAAGCATCCACTTGTGCACGTTGTCGAGATTGGCATAGCCGCCCATCGCAAATGCGCGCAGCAGGTTCAGCGTTGCGGCCGACTGGCGGTAGGCATCGAGCTGGCGCTCAGGGCTCGGGATACGGGATTCCGGCGTGAATTCGATGCCGTTGACGATATCGCCGCGATAGCTCGGCAGCGAAACGCCGTTCTGCGTTTCCATCGGCGCCGAACGCGGCTTGGCAAACTGGCCGGCGATGCGCCCGACCTTCACGACGGGAAGCTGGGCGCCAAAGGTCAGCACGACGGCCATCTGCAGGAAGGCACGGAAGAAGTCTCTGATATTGTCGGCGCCGTGCTCCAGGAAGCTCTCGGCACAATCGCCGCCCTGCAGCAGGAAGGCATTGCCTTCGGCGACATTGGCAAGCGCGCTCGTCAGGCGGCGGGCCTCACCGGCAAAAACCAGCGGCGGATAGGTGGAGAGCGTGGCTTCAGTCGCCGCCAGCGCGGCCGCGTCGGGATATTCCGGAACCTGCTGGATTGGCTTGCTGCGCCAGCTGCTCGGGGTCCAATTCTGTGCCATGTCGCTCATCTGCTTCCCCACCCGGTTTACCCGGATGCCTGCCCGTTAAAGAATGCGGCGGCTTATAAACCTTTCGGCTTCCCTTGCCTAGTAGCGCATTCGGCGCCCCGAAAGAGTTTCCATCGCCGGCTCGCAGCGTCACTCCGGCTGCGCCAATGCGACGTCGAACCTGGCGTTAAGGCGATATATACCATGCTATTTTCCGGCTAATTTAGATTTCGTATGTAAAGCAGACCCTAATAATATAGGGGTTGAGCATGGGTATCCTTTCGTCCGCGTTCCTTTCGGACCGATCCGGCAATTTCGGCATCATGACGGCGTTGCTGATGGTGCCGCTGGTAGGCTCTGCCGGTCTGGCGCTGGACTATGCCCATGCACTGAGCCTGCGCACCGAGCTCTATGCCGCGGCCGATGCTGCAGCCGTCGGCTCGATTTCCGAAAAATCGGATGCGGTGGCGGCTGCCATGACCATGCAGGGGGACGGCACCATCTCGGTCGCCAAGACCGATGCCCGCAGCATCTTTTTCTCGCAGATGTCCGGCGAGCTGACCTCGGTGGCGGTGAACCTGAGCATCGACGTCACCAAGACGGCCAACAAGCTCAATTCGAAGGTCACCTTCAGCGCCTCCGTACCGACCACCTTCATGCATATCCTCGGCCAGGACTCGATCACCATATCGGGCTCGGCGACGGCGGAATATCAGACCGCATCCTTCATGGATTTCTACATCCTCCTGGATAACACGCCGTCCATGGGTGTCGCCGCAACGCCGACCGACGTTTCCAAGCTGCAGGCCAAGACCGGCTGTGCCTTCGCCTGCCACCAGATGGACCAGGCCTCCAACAACTACACGATCGCCAAGAGCCTCGGCGTCGCCATGCGTATCGATGTGGTGCGCCAGGCAACCCAGGCGCTGACCGATACGGCCAAGACAGAACGCGTCAGCGCCGACCAGTTCCGCATGGGCGTCTACACCTTCGGCACCAAGGCCGAGGATGCCAAGCTGACGACGATCTCAAATCTCACCTCGGATCTGACGACGGTGAAAAACTATACCAACGCCGTCGACCTGATGACCATTCCCTATCAGAACTACAATCAGGACCAGCTCACCAGCTTCGACAGTGCCATGACGCAGATGAACACCATCATCGATCCGGCCGGCGACGGCACGTCGAATACCAAGCCCGAAAAGATCCTGTTCTTCGTGTCGGATGGTGTGGGCGACAGCTACAAGCCTTCGACCTGCACCAAGAAGACGACCGGTGGCCGCTGCCAGGAGCCGATCGACACGTCCTTCTGCAAGCCGCTCAAGGATCGCGGCGTCAAGATCGCCATTCTCTACACCACCTACCTGCCGCTGCCGAGCAACAACTGGTACAATACCTGGATCAAGCCCTTCCAGAACGAGATACCCACGCGCATGGCCGCCTGCGCCTCGCCGGGCCTCTATTTCGAGGTGTCACCGACCGAGGGCATTGCTGATGCCATGAAGGCCCTGTTCCTGAAGGTTATCCGCGCGCCGCGCCTGACGAGCTAAGCATGTCGTCCAGCCCTGTGAAGCCGTTTCGCGACAAGGACGGCATAAAACAGAGATCACCCTCGCCTGCCGCCTGTGCGGCAGGCCTCATTTCATGAGGATGGATCAGACGCGCTTGCCGTCCCGGATACGGTAGCTCGGCGCATACATGGTCACCAGTTCTTCGGCTGCCGTCGGGTGCAGCGCCATGGTCCGGTCGAAATCGTCCTTGGTGCAGCCGGCCTTCAGCGTGACGCCAAGGATCTGCGCCATTTCACCGGCGTCATGCCCGAGAATATGGGCGCCGACCACCTTGCGGCTTGCGGCATCGACGATCAGCTTCATCATCATCTTTTCCGCCCTGCCCGAGAGCGTTGCCTTCAGCGGCCGGAACTGGGCGCGATAGACTTCCAGCTCCTTGTAGCGCTTGGCCGCCTCTTCTTCGGAAAGACCGACCGTACCGATCTCCGGCTGCGAGAAGACCGCCGTCGGGATGAGGTCGTAATCCGGCTTGGTCGGATTGTCCTTGTACTCCGTCTCGATGAAGCACATCGCCTCATGGATCGCGACCGGCGTCAGCTGTACCCGATCGGTGACGTCGCCGAGCGCATAGATGTTCTCGACATTGGTACGAGAATAATCGTCGACGATGATGGCGCCGCGCTCGTTGACTGCAACGCCCGCCTTTTCGAGCCCCAGCCCCTTCGTGTTCGGATCGCGACCAAGCGCAAGCATGACGATACCGGCGTTGAGCGTGCCGTTCTTCAGCGTCTCGATAACGAGGCCGTCTTCACCCTTCGTCACCTTCTGCATCACGTCCTGGCAGAGGATGCGGATGCCCTTGGCGACCATTGCCTCATGCAGCCCGCGGCGCAGGTCCTCGTCGAAGCGCGAGAGGATTTCGGTACCACGATAGATCAGCGTCGTCTCGACGCCGAGCCCGTGGAAGATGTTGGCGAATTCGACGGCGATGTAGCCGCCGCCGGCAATCAGGATCGATTTCGGCAGTTCTTCCAGGTGGAAGGCCTCGTTGGAGGAAATGCAGAGCTCGTGGCCGGGCAGCGCCTCATGCGGGTTCGGCCGGCCGCCGGTGGCGATCACGATGGTCTTTGCCGTCACCGTCTCGCCCGTCTTCAGGAGCCTGATCGTATGCGCATCGACGAGTTCGGCGCGTGTCTCCAGGATTTCGGCATTGGCGCCGGCAAGGCCCTTCTTGTAGAGCCCTTCCAGCCGCGCGATCTCATTGTCCTTGGCCGCGATCAGCTTCTGCCAGTCGAACGAGCTTTCGCCGACCGTCCAGCCGAAGCCGGCCGCATCCTCGAAATGTTCGTGGAACTGCGAAGCATAAACGAAGAGCTTCTTCGGCACGCAGCCCCGGATCACGCAGGTGCCGCCGTAGCGATATTCCTCGGCGATCGCCACCTTCTTGCCGAGCGAGGCTGCAACGCGTGCGCTTCTCACGCCGCCCGAACCGCCGCCGATGACAAAGAGGTCGTAGTCGTAGGAAGGCATGATGATCTCCGGAGGGAATCGCTGGACGGGTTTTCAACATATAGGTGGCAGCGCCACAAAAACAAAAGCCCGGACGAGGCCGGGCTTTTGTCGAAATGAAGGATGGTCTTACTTCTTGGCAGGTGCCGGAGCAGCGGGGGCAGCCGGCGCTGCTGCCGGAGCCGGCGTTACCGGGCTGTCGGTTGCCGCCGGCGGAGCCTTGATGACCTTGGAAAGCTCGGCATTGCTCTGCTTTTCCAGATCACGGGAAATGCCCTGCGCCCAGATATCGGCAGCCTTGGCGGTTTCACGCGAGGCAACCGGACCGTCGCGCAGCAGCTTCTTGCCGACGTCGGAATTGTAGAAGTCGGCGATCGCCTTCAGCTCTTCTACCGAGAAGGCCTTGGCATAGGTCAGAGCCGCTTCTTTTTCGAGGTCGGCACGACGCGGTGCCAGAGCCAGAGCCTGGGTGTCGACGGTCGCAGTGATCACGTCCTGATAGTTCGGCGAATCCTGGATGAGGCCGGCCTTCAGGCGCTCGGCCAGACCCGGCAGGATGTTGTCATACTGGGTGGTGGCGCCGATGGCATCCATGGCTGCGCGGGCAGCCTTCAGCTGCTCCTCGGAAACTTCCTGCGCTCTTGCGGCAGAGCCGAAGGCAAGCCCGGAAAGAACGATGGTCGCAGCGGCAAGACGGCCAAGACCTGCAATGTTCATCATGAGTTTCTATGCTCCTGTTATCTGTTTGCCTGCAGCGTACGGGCGCCTGCAGGACCGGCAATGATCGCAAGCGCCGCCATGTTGATGAAAAGCCCGTGCTCCACGACACCGGGTATGGAATTCAGTTCCCTCGCCAGCGCCTCTGCATCAGGAATGCGGCCAAAAGATGCATCGATGATGTGATGTCCGCCGTCGGTCGTAAAGTCTCCGTCACCGGACTGACGCAGCGTCAATTCGCCGGAAAGCCCAAGGCGCGAGGCGGTCTTTTCGATCGCCATGCGCGTCGAAACGAGACCGAAGGGATTGACTTCGATCGGCAGCGCGAAGGCGCCGAGCGTCTCGACCAGCTTGCTCTCGTCGGCAATGACGATCATCCGGCTCGAGGCTGCAGCGACGATCTTTTCGCGCAACAGCGCGCCGCCGCCGCCCTTGATCAGCCGGAGTGCCGCATCGACCTCGTCGGCACCGTCGATGGTGAGATCGAGCTGCGGCAATTCGTCCAGCGATTTCAGGGGGACACCGAGTTCGACGCAGAGCCGCGCCGTGCGCTCGGACGTCGGAACGCCCTCGACCTTGAAACCGGCGGCGACCTTTTCGGCGAGCAGGCGGACGAATTCTTCAGCCGTGCTTCCCGTCCCGATTCCAAGCCGCATGCCGTATTCGACATGGACGAGTGCTGCCTCGGCGGCCTTGATCTTCATTTCGCGGGCATCCATGCGCCGCTAGCTCCTGATATTGCGTTGGATGTGCTGTTTACACGGCTCGTATTGCAAACGAAAGCCAAAATCATCGTCCTGCGATTGAAAGCCACGCGTTTCGGCTGCGACTTTTCCGTCTGCCGGTGCGCCGTTGCTTTTCGGCTGTTCATCGCCTACTCCCGGATGACCCTACTCCGCAAAGAGGCACGACTTTGACCCCCGCTCCCGAAAATGCCGGCCAGGCTCCCTCCAAGAATAAAGGCCTCGTCGTCTTTGATCTCGATGGCACGCTGCTCGATACCCATGTCGACCTGGTCGAAAGCCTGAACTACACGATCGCCGCTCTTAATCTTGAGCCCGTCACCTATGACGATCTCACGCATCTCGTTGGCCAGGGAGCCCGTGTGATGATCGAACGCGCCTGCAAACTGCAGGGTCGCCCGATCTCGTCGGAGGAACTCGCCCCGCTCGTCGAGCGCTTCGTCGCCCATTACAGTGCGAACATGCCCGGTCATACCGAGCCCTACCCTGGCCTCGTCGCTGCCATGGACCGCCTGAAGGCCGATGGCTATGCGCTCGCCGTCTGCACCAACAAGCTGGAAGGTCTCGCCACGGGTCTTTTGGAGAAGCTCGGCCTGACGCATTATTTCGAGGCGATCACCGGCGGCGATACGTTCGAACATCGAAAGCCCGATGCCCGCCATCTGACCGGCACGATCGAGCGCGCCGGCGGCCATGTCTCCCGCTCGGTGATGGTCGGCGACAGCATCAATGACATTGCGGTGGCCAAGAACGCCGGGGTGCCTGTGATTGCGGTTCCCTTCGGCTATTCGGATGTACCGGTGGCGAGTTTGGACCCGGATGTGATCATCACGCACTTTGATGAGCTGACGGTGGAATTGGTGGAAGGATTGCTGAAGGGGGCTGAGGCAAAGGTTGCTGTTTGAGGGCTGATAGAGCTGGCCGTGCCGATCGCGCTTAGGGCTCCTCTCTTCTCAACTCGCACCCCTCAAATACAGGACGGGCGGCCCGAAGACCGCCCGTCAAAATCCTCATCCGGCGTCAAGCGTCAGATCTGCGCCTCACGCGACTTGGTCGTCACATCGAATGCCTTTTCCACATAGGCATCGCGGCCATAGACGTCGTCGAAATACTCGATCACGCCGTCCTTGTTCGGCCATGCAGTGAAATAGGACACGTAGACCGGAATCTTCTGCGGCACCTTCACGGCATGGTTCTGCCCGGTAGCGATCTGCTTGGCAACGTCATCGACCGTCGTGCCGAGAACGGCAGCGGCCATCGCGCGCGGATCGGACAGGCGCACACAACCGTGGCTGAGCGCACGCATGTCACGCTTGAAGAAGCTCTTCGAAGGCGTGTCGTGCATGTAGATGGCGTGGCTGTTCGGGAACAGGATCTTCAACTCACCGAGCGCATTGTCGCTGCTCGGCGGCTGACGCACAGAGATGTTCTGGGTCGAGCCGTACCAGTCGACGCTGGAGGACGGAACGGCGCGGCCGCCGACTTGAACCTCGTAGCCCATCTGGTCCAGATAGTTCGGGTCCGAGCGCAGCTTCGGCAGCATCTCGTTGATGATGATCGACTGCGGCACGCCCCAGAACGGGTTGAACTCGACAGTTTCGATCTCGTCGTCGAAGAAATAGGTCTGGTTGTTCTTGCCGCCGACGACGGTGCGCATCGCAAGCTGCTGCTTGGAGTCGTTATAGTAGTAGGCCATGAAGGCCGGCTGGTTGATCATCACGTAGCGCGGGCCGAGATCCGCGGGCAGCCAGCGCGCCTGCTCCATGGCGACGACGAGCTTGCCGATCCTGGAGCCGTTCGAGTCGCCGCCGGTCATGGTGCGCACGGTCGCCTGGCCGATCACGCCATCGGGCTTCAGGCCGTGTTCCTTCTGGAAGTCCTCGACCAGTGACACGATCTCGGGCGAATAGTCGCTGCTGCCGGTATAGGCCGAGAAGGTGGCAGCATGCGCCGTCTTCAGTTCTTCCGAACCATGCTTCTGGATTGCCTTGACGATATTGGCCACTTCCGGCGAGCTGTCGCCCGGCCGCAGCAGGCTGTCGAGCGAAATGGTGATCTGCTCTTCATAGCCGCCGCCGAGACCACGCAGCTTCGCAAGCTCGGCCTTCAGCGCCAGGAACTGCGTGCCGTCGGGGTTGCGGCTGGAAAGATAGGCCGCAACGTCAGGGCTCATGCGCGACAGCTTCAGCACCGGATCGAGCTTGACGACCTTGCGCTGGAAATCATGATAGCCGGAGAGCTTGTTCGGGTCGACGCGGCCACGGGTCGTATCCTGCACATAGGAGAGAACCTTGGAGGAAAGCGCGAGCTCGAACTGCGTCAGCGCACGGTCACGGACGTCAGGATCCGGATTGGCCGGATCGATGCTCGGCTCGGATACTGCGTAATCGGCGGGGTCGAGGCCGACGCTTGCCGCATCGGCGAGCACGCTCAGCGCCGCCTTGCCGCGCTCGTTGACACCCTCGCCGGACACCCAGACCAGCGGGTTCTTGCCGTCGCCGTAATAGCCCTGCAGGGCCTTGGCGACATCCGGATTGGCGCGGACCTTGGCTTCCGTCAGAAAATGGCGCTGCGGAGCGCCGTCGGTGGTGGTCGAACCGGAGACGTCGGCGACTGCACCGGTGACAACGGGATCTGCAAACTTCGTCGTGTCGACGAACTGCAGCGTTTCGGCCTTGTAGGTGTAATAACGCGGGCTGGAAACCTTCGGCAGCGCCGCTTCCGGATCGATATCGCCGCCGAGCCCGTTACGGTTGCCCGGATTGCCGCGCATTGGAGCCGAAGGGTCCATGATGATCGTGCTCTGGCCGCTTCTTGCCCGGTCGCCGCGCAGCATATCCATCAGCGTATAGGCATGCGCAGGAATCGCGCCCATTACGCAGGAAAGTGCCAATGCGGAAACCGCGCTTTTCAAAACGAACTTCATCTTGTTTTCCAGTCCCAGTATAATGCTGTTGTCGAGCAAATGGCTCAGATCAATTCTTCACGGCAGCCGCGGCCCATTCATCAGAAACCGGCCTGAGGCGCCAGCGTTTTCAGACTCAACTTTGTGTGACGGAGTCGAACGCAAGCGCCGTGCAGCAGTTCACACAAAATTATGAAATTATTAGTTAATTTTTTACCGAATTTTCCGGTTTGAGAAAGTGCGCTTTCTGTCGCTATTTGCATTAATTTCCCTGCGTGGCCGAAAAAACACGCCGCTGAAGCGCCTGAGCGGCGATGCAAAACATGAGATCCGTCTTCAATATTTCGTGTGGCGTCTGGTTTTCTTGGCAGGTTTTCCACCCTATAAGTCCTCATCTTCAAAGACTGCCCAACAGCATGTGACAGGAAGGCATGAGCCATGAGTTCAACCCGCACCGAAACCGACACATTTGGCCCGATCGAAGTCGCCAGCGACCGATATTGGGGCGCGCAGGCGCAGCGTTCTCTCGGCAATTTCAAGATCGGCTGGGAAAAGCAGCCGCTCTCGATCGTGCGTGCGCTCGGCATCGTCAAGCAGGCGGCCGCCCGCGCCAACATGGCGCTCGGCCAGCTCGATCCTGAACTCGGCAAATCCATCGTGAATGCCGCCCAGGAAGTGATCGACGGCAAGCTGAACGACCATTTCCCTCTGGTCGTCTGGCAGACTGGTTCCGGTACGCAATCCAATATGAACGCCAATGAAGTGATCTCCAATCGCGCGATAGAAATGCTCGGCGGCGTCATGGGTTCCAAGAAGCCCGTGCACCCGAACGATCACGTTAATATGAGTCAGTCGTCGAACGACACCTACCCCACGGCCATGCACATCGCCTGCGCCGAACAGATCGCCCATCACCTGCTGCCCTCGCTGAAGCACCTGCATGCCGCGCTCGACATGAAGGTCACGGAGTTCAGCCACATCATCAAGATCGGCCGCACGCACACGCAGGATGCGACACCGCTCACGTTAGGTCAGGAATTCTCGGGTTACGCAGCGCAGGTTGGCTCCGCCATCAAGCGCATCGAAATGACCCTGCCCGGCCTCTGCGAACTCGCTCAGGGCGGCACCGCCGTCGGCACCGGGCTGAATGCACCGGTCGGTTTTGCCGAAAAGGTTGCCGAAGAGATCGCCGTCATCACCGACATGCCCTTCGTGACTGCGCCGAACAAGTTCGAGGCGCTCGCCTCGCATGATTCGATGGTCTTCGCGCATGGCGCGATCAATGCGGCCGCCGCCGCCCTCTTCAAGATCGCCAACGACATCCGCCTGCTCGGCTCCGGCCCGCGCGCCGGTCTCGGCGAACTGGCGCTGCCCGAAAACGAGCCCGGCTCCTCGATCATGCCCGGCAAGGTGAACCCTACTCAGTGCGAAGCCCTCACTCAGGTCTGCATCCACGTCTTCGGCAACCACGCGGCTCTCACCTTCGCCGACAGTCAGGGCCATTTCGAGCTCAACGTTTATAATCCGATGATGGCCTACAACTTCCTCCAGTCGGTGCAGCTGCTCGGCGACGCTGCCGTCTCCTTCACCGATAATTGCGTCGTCGGCATCGAGGCCCGCGAAGACAATATCAAGGCCGGCCTCG
Source organism: Rhizobium sp. 05N49 (assembly GCF_056396805.1). Taxonomy (NCBI): domain Bacteria; kingdom Pseudomonadati; phylum Pseudomonadota; class Alphaproteobacteria; order Hyphomicrobiales; family Rhizobiaceae; genus Rhizobium; species Rhizobium sp. 05N49. Next base: position 23,723 of record NZ_JBFTME010000006.1, on the reverse strand, counting down.
AACGCTCGCTGATGCTGGTGACCGCCCTTGCCCCGAAGATCGGCTACGACGCCGCCGCCAAGATCGCCAAGACGGCCCACAAGAACGGCACGACCCTGAAGGAAGAGGCCTTGGCGAGCGGGCTGGTGACGTCGGAAGAGTATGACGCGATCGTGCGCCCGGAGACGATGATCAGCCCCAAGTGAGTTGATGAATTGAAGTATGAAAGGGCCGGCTTAGCCGGCCTTTCTTGTTTGAGATGGCCGGGATCCTTCCTTCATCTTTAGGTCAGATCAACTTGACCTGATAAGGGCAGACGTCGCCTGAATCTTGTGAGATTGTCACCGAGGACTGCAGTTATGCGGGAGCATAATATTAGCGGGTCTTATGAAAGCAGTCCCTTTAGCTTTTCTTCGACAACTCTCTCCAATTCGCGGACGTATGCTTCAAATTTTATCCTGTCGGCCCCCATTTGCACACAGCGATCTCGCCACCATAGTGCATACAGAGGCAGCTGCCAGATGAGGAGCACAAGTTTGCATTTCTCATTCGAATTGTATTTCTGCGGATCGATATGGCGGATCGTCTCGATAGCCCGTACAGCCTCGATCTCAACGAAGTTCATCTTCCGCATATCATAAAAGTGCCCGCCTGCGCGGAACTCCTTGCCAATCTCTTCCTCGATATCCTTCATCTCTGTCTCTCGAAATTCGAGTCACGGGGCATGCCGCTCAATTAAAACTCTTCGATTGTAAAATGAAAGCTTATTGCCATGCTGGTTGCTGGAGCCACTGGCCGAGAGATTTCACTTGCCTGCCGCGAACGCGGCTGGGTCAATCGCAACCATGATGGCTGAAAGATGTGGTCCTTCCGCAGCGAAACCACCGCGGAATTTTCACCACCAATCCCCCACCCTTCCCAATTGCTTTTAGCTCGTGCCAGATTTAGACCCGTTCCAAACTATCCCACCCAGAAAGGTCACTTCGATGGCTGACGATCTCTTCCCACTTGGCACCGACAACACCCCCTACCGCAAGATCAGCAGCGACCATGTCTCTGTCGATACTTTCAAGGGCCAGGAGATCCTGACCGTCGATCCCGAGGGTATCCGCCTTCTTGCCGAAACCGCCTTTGCCGATATCAACCACCTTTTGCGCCCCGGCCATCTGAAGCAGCTGGCCGCGATCCTCGACGATCCCGAAGCGACCGACAACGACCGCTTCGTTGCCTACGACCTCCTGAAGAACGCCAATATCGCCGCCGGCGGCGTGTTGCCCATGTGCCAGGATACGGGCACTGCGATCATCATGGGCAAGAAGGGCCGCCGCGTCTGGACCGAAGGCGGCGATACCGCGGCCCTCTCCAGGGGCGTTCTCGACGCCTATGAAAAGAAGAACCTGCGCTATTCGCAGCTCGCGCCCATCAAGATGTTCGAGGAAAAGAACACCAAGAACAATCTGCCGGCACAGATCGATATCTATGAGGAAGGCACCGACAGCTACGACTTCCTCTTCGTCGCCAAGGGCGGCGGTTCGGCCAACAAGACCTTCCTCTTCCAGGGCACGCCCTCGCTCCTGACGCATGATCGCATGCTGGACTTCCTCAAGGAGAAGATCCTCACCTTGGGTACGGCAGCCTGTCCCCCCTATCATCTGGCTGTTGTCATCGGCGGCACCTCGGCCGAGATGAACCTGAAGACCGTCAAGCTTGCCTCCACTCGCTATCTCGATGAATTGCCGACTGAAGGCTCGGAAGACGGACACGCCTTCCGCGATATCGAGATGGAAAAGGAAATCCACAAGCTGACGCAAAGCCTCGGCGTCGGCGCCCAGTTCGGCGGCAAGTATTTCTGTCATGACGTGCGCGTCATCCGCCTGCCCCGCCATGGCGCCTCGCTGCCGATCGGCCTCGGCGTCTCCTGTTCCGCCGACCGTCAGGCCAAGGGCAAGATCACCCGCGATGGCATTTTCATAGAGCAGCTGGAAACCGATCCGTCCAAGTACCTGCCCGAGATCGACGAGGCTAAGCTCTCCGAGTCCATGGTGCGTGTCGATCTCAACCGGCCGATGGCCGATATCCTGGCCGAGCTTTCCAAGCATCCGGTCAAGACGCGCCTGTCGCTGACGGGCACGATCATCGTCGCCCGCGACCTCGCTCATGCCAAGATCCGTGAGCGGCTGGAAAAGGGCGAAGGCATGCCCGACTATATGAAGAACCACCCGGTCTATTATGCCGGCCCGGCCAAGACGCCTGCCGGTTACGCCTCCGGCTCCTTCGGCCCGACGACTGCCGGTCGCATGGACAGCTATGTCGACCAGTTCCAGTCCTTCGGCGGTTCCATGGTCATGCTCGCCAAGGGCAACCGCTCGCGCGCCGTGCGCGAAGCGTGCAAGAAGCACCAGGGTTTCTATCTCGGCTCCATCGGCGGCCCGGCCGCCCGTCTGGCGCAGGATTGCATCCGCAAGGTCGAGGTGCTGGAATATCCAGAGCTTGGCATGGAAGCCGTCTGGAAGATCGAGGTTGAGGACTTCCCGGCCTTCATCGTCATCGACGACAAGGGCAACGACTTCTTCCAGGAGCTGAATCTGGGCTAAGGAAGTCCGGTGAAGGGCGATCGGCCGCGTGCCGTATCGCCCTGACAAACCCAATATTCTACCGCACCGAAGCCGCCTGAGGCCCTTCGAGATTGACGGCCGTCATGGACGGGGCCGGCCGCTTCTCCATTGTGGCGATATCGGCAGCGCTCAGGACATCCTCTGCCTTCACGCTGGCGACGATGTCTGTGCTGAAGATGCCATTGAAAAAGCCACTCTGCTGCAGAAGGAAGATGGTGCCGGCGAGAACGGCGAGACCAAGAATGACGGGTGACGTGTGGCGAGACGATTCCATGATCTCATGCCCAAAGACGGAGACCGTGATCCGGTCCCGATGAATTCGATTTCCTGAGATGGAATCTGTGATCTCGCCATGCCGGTCTGTAGATCAGACAAAAGATACCGACCGTCAACAAAGCGAAAACAATCCCTAAAAAGAGAAAACGATTGAACTTTTTTGGAACACCTCGCGCATAAGAGGTGTCTGCGTTGCAGTCGAACTTACAAATATTTGTGAAAAATCATAGGGCTGATCGTAGTATTGATGCCCGTCAAACTTATCGTATGTAATCTTTGGTATATGTCGCTTTAATCATTTCCCAAGAAATCTAAGGTAACAAATAGAAGATTGCTTAAGAATTGGATGAGGAGTTGCCGGATGAACACGGCTGTTGCGCCCAAGGTGCAGGTTCCCGATGTGGCGGGTCAGATCACCTATGCCATGCGCTCCATGGGCGTTGCGCCAATTCCCCGTAACTACGAACTCTTCTACGAAGCCTATATCGGCTCCAACCCGGCACTCACCCGCGACCTTGCCGCTCTCGGCAGCCAGGCGTCGCAGGCCGAGCTCGATGCGCTTGGCTCGCAACATTGTTCCCACACGGCGCCCGCCAAGATTTTCGACGACGCCCACAGCCGCATCGCCGGTGAGCTGGAAGGCCTGCTGCGCGTGCTGCGCCAGGAGCAGACCTCGCTCGAAAGCTACAATCGGCTGCTCAACGAGACCTGCAAGCGCATCAGCTCCAAGAGCACGACGAGCGCCGACCTGATCGAAAACGCCATCGACCTGCTCACCCAGGCAACTGGCGACACGATCATCCATGGCGAAAAGACCGTCGAAGACATGGTTCAGCGCTCGCAGGAGATGGATCAGGTCCGTAAGGAACTCGACGAATACAAGCGCATCGCCAATACCGACTCGCTGACACGCCTTTCCAACCGTCGCGCGTTCGACGACCGTCTGGCGGCCGTCTTCAACACTCCGGCGCTACGCCCGGTAACCGCCCTGCTCCTGGCCGACATCGACAATTTCAAGAAGATCAACGACACCTATGGTCATCCGGTCGGCGACAAGGTGCTGGCGACAGTCGCCTCCGTCATCCGCAGCAACGTCCGCCGCGACGTCTTCGTCGCTCGCACCGGCGGCGAGGAGTTCGCCCTGATCATCGACGGCAATACGTTGGATGAAGTCACTGCGATCGCCGAGCGCATCCGCCGGACGCTGGAATCGACACCCTTCAAGAATTCCCGCACGCGCGTCAATTACGGCCCGGTCACCGTCTCCATCGGCATCTGCATGGCCTCGCATGCCGACGATGCCGGCGAACTCTATTCCAAGAGCGATATCGCGCTCTACAGCGCCAAGAACGCTGGTCGTAACTGCACCGCCGTCTATGAGGACGGCATGCAGAAGGAGTTCACCAAGAGCTGGCTGATCTACAAGGCCTGATTTCTGGACCCGATGAACTGAGTTTTTTCGGCGGCCGCAACGGCCGCTTTTTCTTTGTGTCCGCTCGGCGGCGCACGGCACGAACCTCAAACCACCTCGATCTGAAAATCCGCGCCCTCCCAGCGCTGTACATCTGCCCAGAAAATCGTGAAGTCGATCTTGCCGGGACCAAGCGCCTCCGTTGGCAGGTCGAAGACATGGGTTCCGAAGGCGGTGTCACGGCACGGGCTGTCGGTAGCACTTGCCCAGCAGTCGGTGGACCAGCGCACCAGGGCGGGTGACGGCAGTTCGATGCGCAGCTTGCGTCCGGCCGGCATACGGTCCTGCCGCGCCGTCAGCCGCCACGAGAAAGGCGCCGGTTCCGGTTTTGCCGCGACATAGCGGGCAAAGGTCTGGGGCGGCATATCGAAGATCACGCCGTCGCGCAGCGATCGCAGCAGCTTGATATGTTCGGCATGCGCCCAGACGAGCGGCATGGCGCTGCCGGAGGGGCGGCCGAGGAAGAGTTCGCGCCGCGGCACGTCTTCGCTGTCCCAGATCTGCTCCGGCAGGAGCCCGCCTTCGCTTGCCGAGGCTTCGAGTGCTGCGAGCATCCGCCGCGCCTCGCCGGCTCGCCCGGCAGCGAGTTCATAATGGGCGCGCTCGCCGGTCAAGAGCGGCCACAACCGTCCGACACCACTGCCGGCAAAGGGCGCGCCGTCGATGCGCTCGCCATAGCCATCGTCATTGTAGCGATACCAGTAGGGACCGGCAGGAAGGTCGCGGCGCAACTCCGCATCGATCACGGCCACCGTACCAAGTATGCGCGGATCGTCGGCGGCCCGCAGGCCGAAACGTACGAGCGCCAGCGCATCTGGACTGATCAGCAGGTCCGCTTCAAGCACCTCGCCGAGATCGTCCCGATTGCGGATCGGAATGAAGTCACGCCGCAGTGACGGGCTGCTACCATCGGTCGCCGAGGCGATGCGAACATAATAGCCTTCGACGCCGACACGGCGCGACAGCTCGGTATCGGTGGCGTAAGTCCATTCCTCGATGCGCTCGTTCCAGCCGTCAGCCACTTCGCGCAGATAGCGCGCCGCATCCAGCCGCCCGGCCGCTTCCACGGCATCGGCCGCTGCAAGCAGGCCGGCAATCTCGACAGCGAGCGTGAAAGGCGAATAGCCGGCATCCTCCTCCCATCGGTCCTCCTGGGTGGCAGGCCCGTTTCTGACGATATAGCCCGCCGCAGCCTCGATCATCGGCAGATAGCGCCCCCGCTCGGCGGCATCGATTGCGCCTGCGCGCAGCAGCATGTCGTAGAGCAGGATCGGAAAGGCCGTCTCGTCCATCTGGATGCCGTTCCAGTAAGGCCTGCCATCGAGCCAGGCATTCTGCACCCAGTGACCGTCCCCTTCCTGGATGACGGCGAGATAGTCGAGCACCGAGCGCGCATCCGCTATGGCCCCGGCTGCGAGCAGTCCGCCCGCCGTTTCCACCAGATCGCGCGTCCAGACCAGATGATAGCCGCCAAGATCATCATCGCTCTTGCTGAAGCCCCAGGGGATGGAAAGGCTGGCAATGATGGCGCCGGAGGCATCGTCCCGGTGGGTGGCGAGCACGCCGGTGCTGACGCGGTACCGGTTCAGCTGGGTTGGATCATGGGGCTCGTCGAGCGCCAGCAACCCGGCCTGCCACTCCCGCCAGCCGCTGCGATAATGTTTCAGCGCCGGCTCGACGCCTTGTTCCAGGCTGAGCAGCGTACGCAGGGCCGCCTCCTCCGGCTGCGTGCCGAAACCGATGGCGATCAGCGCCCGTCCCTGGTCGCCCCGGCCGCCGCTTGATTGAATATCCAGTGTCCCCGACAACGCGATGTTCCCGGAGCCGGCATAGCAATATTCCTCCTTCAGTCCCTCGCCGCGCGACAGCGTCTGCCAGCCATCGGAAAAGCCCACATAACCCACCGAGCGCGCAAGCCAGGGCACAGAAGCGGCGACGGCGAGCGAGCGGCCGGAACCCTCGGCAAAGAGCATCGGCCTGCCCTTGAAATCTGCATACCAGCCGGTGTTGTCTGCGCCGCCATTGACGAGATGCGGGGCGATCAGTGCGTGCAGCCTGTAGTCGGAGAGACTGCCCGTCAAAGCCTCGAAGCGGATGTCCTGCAACACCACTTCGCGCTCCGGGTCCGAAAAGATGGTCTTGGTAATGCGATAGCGACCGTCGCGGGCGGTATTGACCAGGCGGAAGCCCGGAACGCCGTCCTCGATCGCCTGCACGCTGTGATCGGCGTCACGCTTCTCCTCGGAGAAATAGCCCTGCGCGGTAACGATGAAGCCGAAATCGCGCACACAGGCCATGTCGAGCCGCGGAGCGTAGATCTCGTTCACAATGCCGTGGCTCGTGGTGAACCAGACGCAGCTCGCCGAGCTGACTGATGTGCCGACCGCACTCTTGTCGCTGGAGGTCCAGCGGGGCTCGATGCCGGGAGCCCCTGGTGGTTCGACGGAACCGGGTGGCAGTGTCGGAAAGGCCAAGTGCTGTTCCTCCGCTTAAGGGTTCTCCACTGAATGCGCTATCCTGAGATGAAATTGGGCGATCCGCAATATACCGGGCTTGACAGCCGGCACCTATCTTGCGCCCGATAGAATGGCGCGGGAAGGATTGAGGCCAAACCCGGAGAGGAGCGCCAGCATGACCGACATGACGGAAGCACCAGATGCGACTCAGGCAGGCGAGCATGGCAAGGAAGCGGCCGCATCGGCGAGCCGTATCGTGCTTGCCGTCGATATCGGCGGCTCGCATGTGAAGGCGGAACTCAGCAACGGCAGCGAGCGGCGGTCGGTCGTCTCGGGGCGCGAAATGACGGCGGCAAAGATGGTCGCCGCCCTCAAGGATCTCACCGCCGACTGGCACTATGACGTTGTCGCCATGGGCTATCCCGGCCCCGTCTCCGCCCACCGTGCCGCGGCGGACCCGTTCAACCTTGGCCCGGGATGGAAGGGCTATGATTTCGAGCAGGCCCTCGGCAAGCCCRTTCGCATGGTCAATGACGCGCTGATGCAGGCGATCGGCAGCTACGAGGCCGGCCGTATGCTTTTCCTCGGTCTCGGCACCGGCCTCGGCTCGGCCCTGGTCGCGGACAATGTCTGCCTGCCTTTGGAACTGGCGCATATGCCCTACAGGAAGAAGACCTTCGAAGACTACGTCGGCGAACGCGGCCTGGAAGGTCGCGGCAAGAGCAAATGGCGAAAATCGGTCTTCGACGTTGCCGATCGCCTGAGTGCTGCCCTGTTGCCCGACTATATCGTCATCGGCGGCGGCAATGTCGGACGGCTCAAGGATTTGCCCCCGAAGTGCCGGCGCGGCAACAATGACAATGCTTTCCGCGGCGGTTTCCGGGTCTGGCTGGACGATAGCTTGCGGCTTTGAATTCAGTCTCTGGCGATGGTCATGACCTGATCGAACCCCAGACCAATTTGGTCTTGACCGTGAAACTGAGTTTTCCGGCAGAGGCATAGGGGGCGAGAATTTCCCTGATCTCGGCATCGAAAGCCGTCATCCTGTCGCCGAGGCGCGATGGCGCGAATGTATCGCGCGAATGCTGGCAGCGGATAAAGTCTTCGACGCTTTGCTCAAACGGGGCGGATAGAAAGTTCTCGGAACCATCGATGTCGAGGAACGCCTTGTAAGCCGACCAGCTCTCTTCCTTGCCGACGGGATCGAAGGCTCTGCCCGTCATGGCCGGAACCCACCTTGCAAGAAACGAGTGCCAATCGGCCTCCCAGGCAGGTTGGAAGGGCGCATCTCCTGAAATCACCGCCACGTAGTGATCGGCAGCGGCATAGGTTTTCAGCCGCGAGAAAAGGCGCCGGTGATCCATCCAGTGAATGCTGGCGGCGGCAACGATGAGATCGGGACGATCGGGGATGTCGATATCCTCGGCGAAACCCACGATCCAGTGAAGATTGCGCGCCCGGCCGTCTTCCAGGCTCTGACCGAGTTCGATCATGTGGCGGGACGGATCGACAGCTATGACCTTGTCGAAATGCCGCGAGAGAGGTCGCGAAACCTTGCCGGGGCCGCAGCCTATATCCAGCAGACAGCCACGTTTCGGCGCGATGGTCAGCAGCTTCTCGTAGATCGCCTCGGGATAAGGCGGACGATAGCGATAGTTGCTGACGACATCGGCATCCTCGAAGGAGGCCCCTGCACGCGCATGCTCGACCATGGTAGGCTCCGCCTCTAGTGACAGTCGAGAACCATCCGATAATTCAAGAAGATGTCAGTATGGTAACAAGCGCGACGGAGGGCTGCAAAATCGAGCGTCTCCAGGGCCGGATAAACGGTGCATTCGTTTTCAGGCCAGATGCGGGCGAAACCGGCGTCGTCGTGCTCGGCGGTTCCAGCGGCAGGGTCGATACCGACCGCGCCAGGCTCTTTGCCGAGGCCGGCGCAAAGGCATTGGCGTTGCAATGGTTCGGCGCAATGGGACAGTCGCCTGGAATCTGCGAAATCCCGTTGGAGACCTTCTGTGAGGCAATCGACTATCTGATCTCGCGGGGATGCCGGCGCATCGTCTTCGTCGGGACATCGAAAGGCGCAGAAGCCGCGTTGCTCGTCGCGATCCGGGACCCGCGCGTCAACGCCGTTGTCGCGATCAGCCCAACCGCCTTCGTCTGGGGTAATATAGGCCCCGGCAAAGACGGCGTGGAATGGCCCGAACGCTCGTCCTGGTCCTGGAAGGGAGAGCCGCTGGATTTCGTTTCCGCCGACACTGCCTGGGAGCGGGACTATCGCGACGGGCTGATATCCTATCGTTCCTTTTTCGAAAAATGCCTGCAGACGGACCAAGAGACCCTGGGGCGGGCCGAGATCCCCATCGAGAAAACCGCCGCAGAGCTCATCCTCGTGGCCGGTGGTGATGATGCGCTCTGGCCATCGGAGAGGTTCGCACGCGAGCTTGCCAGCCGTCGTGAACGAAGCGGCAGGCCGGTGTCACTCGTCGTTGATACCGAGGCGGGCCATCGCGTCCTGCTCCCGGGCGAGACGACGCCTCGCTCCAGCCTTCATGCTCATGGCGGCAGTGACATTGCGGATGCAAGGCTTGGCCAGATGGCGTGGGCGGCGATAGAGGCCGCTTTATTGCCAAGGGATTGATGGCCTGGTACCGGTCAGGCGGAAAGCTGCAGCAGGATCGCACTTGCCGCCATCAGCACGACCACGATCCATGGCGCCGCCTTCCAGATGACCAGCAGAAGAAAGCCGGTCAAGGCAAGAGCAAAATCCGCCGATGCCAGGACCGCGCTCGTCCATACCGGATTGTAGAGCGCTGCACCCAGCAGGCCGACCACGGCGGCATTTGCGCCACGCATGGCCGCCTGCGCCCGTGGATAGGCGCTGAGCCTGTCCCAGAAAGGAAGGGTGCCGAGCAGCAGCAGAAAGCCGGGCAGGAAGATCGCCACCAGGGCGATCGCTGCGCCTGCGACACCGTTGGGAGCCGGCCCCACAACCGCACCGAGATAGGCCGAGAAGGTAAAGAGCGGACCAGGCACCGCCTGCGCGACACCGTAACCGGCGAGAAACGCGTTTTCGGAAACCCAGCCCGGTCTCACGACCTCCGCCTCGAGCAGCGGCAGGACGACATGGCCGCCGCCGAACACCAGCGCGCCTGAGCGATAGAAGGCATCGAAGAGGCGCAGCCCCTGGGAATCGAAGGCGGCGACGACAAGCGGCAATCCGAACAGCAGGAGCAGGAAGGCCAGCAGGCAGACAATGCCGGTTGATCGCGATATTCCGAACGAAAAACCTGCCTTGTGCTCGACGGCGGCCTGGCGACAAAGGACGATCCCGGCAATTGCCCCCAGCGCGATGGCGGCGAGCTGGCCGAGCGCCCCCGCGGCTGTCACGATGAAGATCGCGGCCAGCGCAATGGCGGCGCGCGGCTTGTCGGGTGACAGCGATCGCGCCATGCCCCAGACGGCTTGTGCCACAACGGCGACAGCAACGAGCTTCAATCCGTGCAGCAGTCCCTGTCCAAGAGGATTGTCGAGCGCGGTGGCGGCGGTTGCGAAGATGAAGAGGATCAGCGCGGACGGAAGCGTGAATGCACTCCACGCAGCAAGCGCGCCCAGCGGCCCACCGCGCATGAGGCCCATGGCAAAACCGACCTGGCTCGATGCGGGACCGGGAAGGAACTGACAGAGCGCAACGAGATCGGCATAGCCCTTCTCGTCGATCCATTTCCGCCGCGTCACGAGCTCGTTGCGGAAATAGCCGAGATGCGCGATCGGTCCGCCGAACGATGTGAGGCCAAGCTTCAGAAAGGCGCCGAACACCTCCGAAGGCGTACCTGCCGGTGGAGCCGCTGTCTTCTCCCTGGTCATTTCATTCGCATCCAAGCCAATATCCCCCATTGTCCGCCCCGTATCCTCATCATTAATGACAGCGCGATGACAACAGGCGATTTTCGATATCTGTCGAATTAGCGATCGCGGCCCCGGTGCCCGCGGCCGCGACGCTGAACCGAGGCCGGGCGTTCATGTCGATGGCGGCATCGACTGGATTGCCTGACGGACCCGCACTCTGGCAGGCAGCGTCATGGCAATGACGCCGGCCATGATGCAGGCAAGCCCAAGGCCTGCCGTCGAAGACAGCGTTTCGCCGAGGAAGACGACGCCGATTGCGACGCCGATCGGCACCCTGAGATAGGCCTGGGCCGTCGCGCCGACCGAACCGAGCGTCTGCACGAGGCGGAAATAGATCACAAAGGCGAGCGCCGTGGAGAAGACTGCGAGGGCAAGGAGCGCGAAGATCGAATCGAGGCTGGGGCTCAATTTCCACGGGGCATCGATGACGATGCTGATGGGGATGAGGATCACCGCCCCTGCGAGCAACGAACCGGCGGCCGGCATCATCGGATCAAACCCCTTGAAATTCCGTCCGAAGACGGCAGCGCCCGCATAGCAGATCGTGGCGGCAACGATTGCAAGCTGCGCCCAGAGCCCCTGCCCCAAACTGCCGAGAGCGCCAAGGCCAATGACCAGCGCGGTGCCGGCCAGTCCCGCCGACACGCCGAACAGTTTGCGACCCGTGAGGGCCTCGTGCCGGGTAACCAGTGCCGTGATCAGGAAGGCGAAGATAGGTGTCGTGGAATTCAGGATCGCCGCCAGGCCGGCATCCGTCGTCCGCTCGGCCCAGGCGATCAGCGTGAAGGGCAGGACGCTGTTGAGGCAGGCCTGAAAAAGAAAATAGGTCCAGGTCTTTCGGTCGCGGGGCAGCTTGAGGCCACGCCAGCTGATGATGGCGAGAAGCAGCACGCCGGCAATGAGCGTTCGTGCCGCCACCAGTGTCAGCGGCGGGATGGTTTCGACGCCGATCTTGATGAAGGTGTAGGAGGCTCCCCAGAGCGTCGAAAGCGCCAGCAGCAGCGCCAGTTCCGTTGTCATCGTCGCGCTCTTTTCCATCGCAATCCCATTCGTCAGCCGTGCAAAACCGACCGCCTATTTAACGGGTGCGGGCGCGAAATGCTTCGATGTGGGCCGAACTGTCGATGGAAAAGAAAGGCTTGGCGGGACGCGCGTGGATCATGACGCGCGCCCCAAGGTTTCCGATGCCTTTAGCCTTGTCACTGAGCGGCGAGCGGAGCTGCTGGAGCCACACGTGTCACCGGCGGCGGGTTCCACTTGCCGATCAGCGCGGTCCCCTTCGGCGCATAGAGCCGCATTGTCAGATTGTACGGGCCGTTCGGCGCCGGCAGCCAGTTCCATTCCTTGTTCTTGCCGGGGCTTTCCGTCTGGAAATAGAGGTCGAGCGAGCCGTCGGCGTTGTACTGAAACGGCATCCAGCTGCTGACGGCGAACCGGTTTAGCGGATTGGCGACCTGGAAACCGTCATTGTCATAGAGGGTGACAGACCAGAAAGCATTGACCGGCGGGATCTCCTCCTTCTCGAAATGGATCGTGTAATTGCTTCGTCCATCGAGCGGGTTGCCGCTTTCATCCGCAAGGTTGAGCGGATAGATGGCGTCTTCGGGCAGATTGGCGCCAAGCCCCTGCTGCGCCACGATCGCCCGCTTCAGGTAATAATTGCCGTAGACGCCCATCGTGTCGGTATTCATCGACCAGCCGTTGACCACGCGGGCCAATGTTTTCAGCTTCCAGCCCATCAGCGCCTGCCCATCCTGCGGCGCTGTCTTCAAGGCGGTCTGGACGACAGGATCGGCCTTGGAAAGATCGAAGCTCTTGCCGGGCTCGATGCCGATCCGCTTCATGCGGGCAATGATCGGCTGATCGGTGCTGTGCGGCGGATGAAGTTTCAGGAGTTCGGCAGCATAGGCGAAATAGTCTTCCGCCGACGCCGTATCGACCTGAGTCTTCGGTGGCGTCTTCATGTCGATGGATGGGTCCACCTTGACCGCGGTCGGCTTGGTGTCCGTACCCCACTGCGACAGCGGGGTGATCTTGTAACCGTCCTGGATCTTGTGGACGGCGTCGTAATCATTGGGGCCATCGGTCTTGGTGCGGCCGATGATCCAGACATAGGGTGTCGGAGCATCGATCCGTTCGGTCCCCTCCGGCAGCTTGAATTCGCCGAACGTGCCGCGAAGTTCTGGCCTCCAGCCGGGCGGTGCGACCAGGAAATTTCCGGCGGATGTCCCGGTCGTGCGCCAGCCCGGCGCGGCAAACACATCCGTCCACATGTCGAGCATCGGCAGCAGATAGTAGCGGCCCGCCGTATCCGGCGCGGTCACGACCACCGGCTCCTTCGTCAGATCGAGCCAGCCGCTCGAATAGAGCGTATCGAAATTCGGCCGCACCACGGCTTTCATGTCCGCCGCCGGAAATGCGCGGATATTGTTGAACTGATTGGGCGGCCCACCGATCGCCCCTTCCTTCGCTTCCATGTTGGTCAGCTGTTTGCGGGTAATATCCATCGTTATCAGCGGATAGAAGTAGACATAGGCTTCGATGCCGATCTGCCGCGCTTCCTCTTCCGTCAGAGAAGCGGCCGCGGCCTCCTGTGCGACCGGAACGGCCATTGAGGCAATTGCCAGAAATGCGAACGACATAGGTGTCCGCAACAGGCTCTTGATTCCAAACTGGATTGTCATGTGCGTTTCCCCCCGGAACGAAATGTAAAACGTGGCAGGATTTCGATTGACGTCGGGCTGGCAAGTCCAGGATGCAAAGGTACTGGGGACCTGCTGGCGGCCCATGAAAAGCGAAACATACCGGGCGTATATCCGGAAGTACGTTACAGTAAACAGGCGCCGTAAATGCTCGGGATACCGAGCTTTGTGCTTCGATCCGGTGCAGGATATTGGCTTTCCTTGAAGGCCCTTCCGCAAATGTCAGGTGAATGCCATAACTCGATTCCTGACACGGAGGAGGATGACATGACTGAAATGACGGTTCTTGCATTTGCGCTTGTGGCATTCATCGGCATCGCCACACCCGGCCCGACCGTGCTTCTCGCCCTGACGAACGGCTCGAAATTCGGAGTGCGCCGCGCTGTATCAGGCATGATCGGCGCTGTCATGTCCGACTTCGTGCTGATCGGTGCCGTTGCCCTCGGCCTCGGTGCTCTGCTGGCTGCCTCGGAATTCTGGTTCACTGTCGTCAAATGGGTCGGTGTCTGCTACCTCGCCTTCCTCGGCGTCATGCTGTTGCGCTCGAAGGGAACGCTTGACGTCTCGATACGCTCTGAAAACGGCAACACGTCCGCTTCGCCGGTGACGATCTTCCTCAAGAGCTTCCTCGTCGCCGTCACTAATCCCAAGGGCTATCTCTTCTTCTCGGCCTTTCTGCCGCAATTTATCGACCCCGCGGGTCCGCAGATCGAGCAATATGCCGTGCTCGCCCTCGTCTTCGCTGCCATCGATTTCATGGTCATGTTCGGTTACGCGTTGCTTGGCTCGCAGGCCGTCCGGCTGCTCAGGAAATCGGGCGCGCTGTGGCTCGACCGAATCTGCGGCGGTGCCCTGCTGACGCTTGCCGGCTCGCTGGCGCTCTATCGGCGGGCGACCACCTGACCGCCTGCCGATTTACAGCGAGTTTACGGTAACGTACTTATCCGAACTCTCCCGATCTGCATTCAATGGCCCTGAGGGGACGCCATCTCGGCGGCCGTAACAGGAGGGCTCATACATGCCTGGAGTTTGGAGACTGGCAGGTGCGGTGGCGATTGCCGTCATCGCCGGGACGTGTGCCGCCAAGGCCGACACGGTCAGCTATGCCGATGCGATCACTGTGCTCGCGAAGGATTGCGGCAGCGATATCAAGAAACTCTGCAAGGGGCTGAACCTCGGCAATAACCGCATTGCCGATTGCCTGGCGCAGAATTCCGCCAAGGTCTCGCCGACCTGCACATCGACGCTGGCAAGCGTTGCAGCGTCGATCCAGAAACGCGAGCAGGCGCAGACGAGCTACAAGCAGGTCTGCGCAACCGATATGGCGCGGCGCTGCAACGGCGTCAAAGGCGACGGCTACATTCTCGCCTGCCTTGCCGGCAAGACGAAAACRATCAGCAAGCAATGCAGCCAGACGATCACCGACGCGGGCTGGAGGTAAGATCATGACCATGAGAAAAACCGCCCTCGCCGGCTTTGCCGCAGCCTTCCTTCTACCCGCCCTTGCACTGGCCCAGCAGGTTTCCGAGCAGCGCATCATCACCGGCCTCGGCAAGCTGCAGGGTGCTGCCCCGATCGTCGATGTCGAGATCCTGCGGCAGGAGGCCATGAGCGGCGCCGGCAAGCAGATGTCCGGCCTGCCGAACTGGAGCAAGGTCGCGCGCCTGCCGCAGATGGTGGTCGAGATCGCCTTCGCCAACGACTCCGTTGCCATCGAGCCGGAATCCTACCGCACGCTCGGCATGATCGCCGATGCGCTGCACCACCCGAACCTCTGGGCTTACAAGTTCCTCGTCGTCGGCCATACGAGCTCGACCGGAACCGATCAGCACAATCTCGATCTCAGCCAGCAGCGTGCCGATGCGATCAAGGAGATCCTGTCGACCACATTCGCCGTCGATCCCGGCCGTCTCTATGCGGTCGGCGTCGGCGAATATTTCCCGATCGACGGCTCGAAATCGGAAGCCGCCAACAACAGGCGCGTCCAGCTCTACAATCTCGGCGTCTTCACGAAAAAGCCGTGAGGCTCAAAAATGCCGGTGTCGTCGCTGCCGGCATGCTTGGTCTGCTAGCCTTCACGCTGGCGCGAATGGGCGCGCCAGGGCCTTGCGGGCGTGGCAGGGCCGCCAGCCGCATCGCAGGGAATACGGTTCGGTTCGTGTCACCAGCGGGTGATGTTGCCGAAAATCCTATTTCTGTACCGCTTCGCCGGCATCCGAGCGTTCGCCCATCCGTGCCACGAGCAGCGAATAGGCCACGTAATATTTGTAGATATTGCTGACATACTGGACCGTCTCCCGACCGACGATCTCGGACGCCGCATTCTCCACATTGCCGAACCAGACATTGGGGTCGAGCCCCATCGCCTTGGCCTTGTCGCGGAATTTGTGCAGATTTCCCGGCCCCGCATTATAGGCGGCGAAGGCAAAGAGCTGCCGGTCCTTGGGCGTGAGCCCCTCATCATCGATATAGGTATCGATCAGGTGGCGCAGATATTTGGCGCCTGCCTCGACATTGCGATCGGGGTCCTTGTCGATGCCGCTGATGCCGATCACCTTGTCCTTCGCCGTCGAAGGCAGCATCTGCATGATGCCGACGGCGCCGCGCGGCGAGCGACGCGACTGGTCGAGCTGCGATTCCTGATAGCCTTGCGCCATCAGCATGAGATAGTCGAACGAATAGCTGCCGCCATATTTGCGGAAGATTTCGGTGAGCGTCTGGAAACGTGCGACATCGGAGGGCGAGTAGGCGCGTTTGACGATCTTGTCCTGCTTGTAAAAGGTGTTGCGCAGGATGTTGCCGAAGGTCGTGCCCACTTTGTGGGTGGCGACGAAGGCATTGAGTTCCGCCTTCAGCTTCGGGCTGTTCTTGCGGATCGCCCAGGCTATCCTGCCCTGCGATGACAGGACGATGTCGTGGCGCACCTTCATGTCGCCAAAGACGTGCGTCCAGATATCGGCCTTGTAGGCATCGACCGTCGTGAAGGGCAAAAGGTCGGCATTGACCATCTCCATCAGGTCCTCGTCTTCGAGGCTTTCATCCATCAGATCGATGATGATCTCGGGCTTGCCCGCCGCGGCCAGAGCCTTGTTGCGCGCCAGAAGATGTTCGTAATAGCTGCTCGAGGCGCGCACCGCGATATGCTGGCCGGAGAGATCGTCAAGGCTGGCAATCGCCGGGCTGTTCGGAGCGCTCACCAGCACTTCCTCGGCATTTTCATAGAGCGGATCCGCAAAATCCACCTGCGTCAGCCGCTCGTCGGTAATCGTCAGATTGGCCGTGACGATATCGCCATAGCCTTCGTTCAACGCGTCGAGCAACCTGTCGCGCGGCATCGGCACGAAGACAATGGTGATGTGGTCGATCTGCTTCTTGCGGTCCTTGTTCAGGACCTTTTCAAGCTCCAGCCCGAATTGCACCGCCGTGCCGTACTGGCGACCCTTGTCGACGAAATAGATCGTCTTGCTGTAGGGCACGAGCACACGCACGATCCGGCGCTCCTTCATCGCGTCGAGATCGATCACATGCTTGTCGATGAGGGCCGGTTTCTCAAGCGGTGCCGGGGTCTCGGCCAGAGCAGGCCTGGTCCCCAGCGATACGGCAGCCAGAACGAGGACGAACAATACCTTCAAAAACGAGCTCATCGAGGCCTCCCCAGCATCGGCCATGAACGCATTCTATCGCTGCGGTTTTGATCTTATCCGCCGCGGGAGCTCCGGCCGCACTCCTGCGACGGTCTTGCGAGACCTATTGCGGCGTCAGTCGCTCCAGTTCGTTCAGCCGCTTCAGCGCTGCCTCCTGCCGCAGCAGGCCGTAATTGATGCCGCTGGCGTTGAGCGAGCTTCCCTCCTGATAGGGAAATTGCGTGAAGTCGGAGAAGAAGTCCTTGATCTTGCCCTGCACCGGTACGATCAGCCACATGTTGCGGGCCAGGAATTCGATGGCCCCGCCCCCTTCATGCAATCCGCGCTCGTAAGGGTCCATGCGCAGATTGGCGATATTGGCCCAGGCCGGCACCTCGCGGGTTGCCGTGGCAATATTGCCTTCGCTGTTGATGGCGAAACTGAGCTTCCAGTCGTTCCACCTGATCGCATTAAGATTGCCGCCCTGGTCGAAATAATAGACGGAATCGCGCGGTCCGCCCTGGCTGTCGCCACGCAGGAAGGGCAAGAGATTGTAGCCGTCGAGATGCACCTTGAAGGTCTTGGCGCCGGACTGGAACCCGGCCTTCATCTGCTCCTTGATGTCATCGATGCCGGCAGCCGCCGCAAATGTCGGCATCCAGTCCATCAGCGTGACGATCTCGTTGACCTCGGTGCCGGGTTTGACGACGCCCGGCCAGCGCACCATCATCGGAATGCGGAAACCGCCCTCCCAGGTCGTGCCCTTTTCGCCGTGGAATGGCGTCATGGCGCCATCGGGCCAAAGCGCGAGTTCCGCGCCGTTATCGGTCGTATAGAGAACGATCGTGTTCTCGGCGATCCCGAGTTCGTCGAGCTCATCGAGCAACTGGCCGACATGGCCGTCATGCTCCACCATGCCATCGGCATGGATGCCCTTGCCGGTCTTGCCGAGCGAGTCTGCCTTCAGGTGTGTGAAGACATGCATGCGGGTCGAGTTGAACCAGCAGAAAAAGGGCTTTTCGGCCTTGGCCTGCCGGCCGATGAAATCCTTGGCGGCGGCCAGGAATTCCTCGTCCACCGTTTCCATGCGTTTGCTGGTGAGCGCGCCGGTATCCTCGATCTTGCCGTCGGCGGTCGATTTGATGACGCCGCGCGGGCCGAACTGCCGGCGGAAGGCCGGGTCCTTCGGATAGAAATAGCCTTCCGGCTCTTCCTCGGCGTTGAGGTGATAGAGATTGCCGAAGAACTCGTCGAAACCGTGCTTGGTCGGCAAATGCTGATCCTGGTCTCCCAGATGGTTCTTGCCGAATTGGCCGGTCGCATATCCCTTCGTCTTCATCACATCGGCAATGGTCGGCATCCAGTCCTGAATGCCATGCGGGTCGCCCGGCATGCCGATCGTCAAGAGCCCGGTACGGAACGGTTCCTGCCCGAGGATGAAGGAAGCGCGGCCCGCCGTGCAGCTCTGTTGGCCGTAGGAATCCGTAAAGATCGCCCCTTCCCTGGCGATGCGGTCGATATTCGGCGTGCGATAGCCCATCAGTCCCATCGTATAGGCACTGATCTGCGGAATGCCGATATCGTCGCCGAAGATGACGAGAATGTTCGGCGGCTTCGTGGAGCCGCCGGTCTGGCTGGCCGTGTTCTGTTGCGTCTGGGCGACCGCCGGCCCGCTCGCAGCTGAAACGGCAAGAGCCGTGAGCGCCAGCGACGTTCCGCCCAGCAGAATATCACGGCGGCTGACGGGAACGATCGGGTCATCCTGCTTCTGAATATCGACGTCGTTCATCGAATTTTCTCCTTGAGATGAAACCTGCACGGGAATGCTTTGCCAATTTCCGTGATCGCGGAAGTACGTTACGGTAAACATCGGCCGTAAACTTACGCTGAGCCGAACGGCACTTGAGCTTCATGACGTCATCCCCTGCGCCGGTGCCATCGAGGCGCAGAGCGGCGATGAAGTTGCGGCCCGGAACGGTCTGGATCCAGTTGCTGCCGGGCGCTTCTGCAGGTCTAATGGCTCCGAAAGCCGTTGACAGATGGCAGCAACTGCCTTGCCTCCGGCATCGATCCATCCGTCACGTTCTCGAGCGTTGCATGGCTAAAATAGCGGCTGGAATGTCGGCGAGGTCGCGGGACAGACGGTACAGCACCCCGTCTGCTTGTCATCGGCCGCTTTGCCGACGAGCCGTTTGCCGGCCGCGACATTCGCCGTCACCTGAAACAGGCAAACAACCGGCGGACTTGAGCGTCAGCGCGACCAGGGGTCGGTCTTGATCTCACCGTCCGTCTGCAGACCTTTCAGGATATCGATGAGTTTCGGCGCCATGTCCCTGATTTCGGTCATATGAATGGCCGTCAGCCGCCTCAGCACATCGTCTGCCTTTTCGGTCAGCTCCAGTGTCTGGCGCCGTTTGTCGGCGGGGTCGGCCTTGCGGGAGACGTAGCCTGCGGCCACCAGCCTCCCGACCAGTTCGGTTGCCGAATGCGGGGCGATCAGCAGCCGCTCGGAAAGCAGGCCGATCGTCATGGCGTCTTCGCTGCGATGGCCGCGGATCGCAAGCAGCGCCTGATGCTGCTGAGCCGGCAAGCCCTCCTCCTGCGCGGCGGATGCGCTGAAATCCATGAAGCGGCGCAGCGTGTAGCGCAGGTTGGAGAGGGCCTCGTAATCGGCATCCGTCAGATCGTTCTTGGGCTTCTTCACCATGCCTCCCCTGCGATCATTGCATCCATGCGGCCACTTCCATCTGCCGGTGATCCTGCAGCATGCGCAGCGCCTGCATGAGTTCCGGCGCCATCTCGCGGATCTCGTAGAGATGGGCGGATGTCAGCCGACGCAATAGCTTTTCTGCCTGTGCTGTCAACAGCACGACCGGCCGGCGCTTCTGCTTCGCCTCGATGGTGATATGGCCGGCCTCCTGCAGCGAGGCGGCAAGCTCTGCGGCCTCGGGCGGCGAGAGGAAGAGCCTGTCAGCAAGCGCAGACAGGCTCATGCGCCCGCCGGCGCCGAGCCCCTTGATCGTAAGCAGCGCCTGATGCTGCTGCCGCGTCAGGCCGAGCTTTTCGGCCGCTTTCCCGCTGAACTGGCGAAATTTGCGGATCCTGTATCTCAGATTGGCGAGCGCCTCATATTCGGTTTCCGATAGGGCGCGGTCTACGTTCGGCATGGTTCCAGCTCCTGATTTTGGCTGTTGATTTATATCGTACTACGATATATTTGCGACGAGAACGAACCCGTCAACAGGACCAGCAATGCCTCCCCAAAAAAATGCTCATCGCCCCCATGATTTTATGGGTGGCCTCTCCCGGCGCGAGGCCGGGGATTTCACCACCGACAAGCGCGTCCTGGCCCTGGTCGGCATGGCCTTGATCGTCGGCACGGGCGGCGCCTTTGCCGCCTGGGTTCTGGTCAGCCTCATCTCGCTGGTGACGAACCTCGTCTGGTTCCACCGTTTCAGCATCGCCGCCGTGTCGATGGCGCAGGCGCCGCGCTCCGTCTGGATGGTACTCATTCCCGTCATTGGCGGCCTCGTCATCGGCCTGATGGCCCGCTACGGCTCCGAAAAGATCCGCGGTCATGGCATTCCCGAAGCAATCGAGGCGATCCTGATCGGCGGCAGCCGCATGTCGCCGAAGGTGGCGGTCCTGAAACCCCTCTCTTCGGCCATCTCGATCGGCACCGGCGGCCCCTTCGGCGCGGAAGGCCCGATCATCATGACGGGCGGCGCAATCGGCTCGCTCTTTGCCCAGTGCTTTCATCTGAGCTCGGCCGAACGCAAGACGCTGCTGGTCGCCGGTGCCGCCGCCGGCATGACCGCGATCTTCGGCTCGCCGATCGCCGCAATCATGCTTGCCGTAGAACTGCTGCTGTTCGAATGGAAGCCGCGCAGCTTCATTCCCGTTGCGGTCGCTGCCTGCGTCTCGATCTGCTGGCGCCCCTTCCTGTTTCAGGCCGGTCCGCTCTTTCCCAAGCAGTTCCATATGGATCTGCCGTGGTGGGGCATCCTGCTCTGCGCCGCAATGGGCATTATAGCCGGGCTGCAATCCGGTATCCTGACGACGCTGCTCTACAAGGTCGAGGATCTTTTCGAGGCGCTGCCGATCCACTGGATGTGGTGCCCTGCCCTCGGCGGCCTCTTCATCGGCCTTGGCGGCCTGATCGAGCCTCGGGTGCTCGGCGTCGGCTACGACATCATCGACGGCCTGCTGAACAGCTCCATCCTGCCGGCGGCGGTGCTGACGATCCTCCTGGTGAAAGCCGCGATCTGGCTTGTCGCCCTCTCGTCGGGCACGTCAGGCGGCGTGCTGGCGCCGCTGCTGATCTTCGGCGGCGCGCTCGGCTGGCTGGTCGGCCTTTTCCTTCCCGGCGATCCCGGTTTCTGGGCGTTGCTCGGCATGGCTGCCATGATGGGCGGCACAATGCGTGCGCCGCTCACCGGCACCTTCTTTGCCGTGGAACTGACGGGCGACGTCTCCTCGCTGCTGCCGCTTCTGGCGGCAACCGTTTCCGCCTACGCGGTGACGGTACTTCTGCTGCGCCGGTCGATCCTGACGGAAAAGATTGCCCGCCGCGGCCAGCACATCACCCGTGAATATGGCATTGACCCGTTCGAGTTCTCCCGCGCCCGTGACATCATGATCAGGGAGGTCGATACGTTCCCGGCGGATATGACGGTGGGAGACGCGACCCATTTCTTCACGGCGACCGCGAAGACCCACCGCGTCTATCCGGTCGTCGATGGCAGGGGGATTGTCAAAGGCCTGGTCTCGCGCGGCGATGCGCTGCGCTGGCAACAGGATGGGACGATTGCCGACCAGACGCTCGGCGATCTCGTCTCCGACACCTCCCTGCCGCTCGCCCACCCGGACGATACGGTCGGCTATGTCGCCGACCTGATGCTGGCGACGGACGCCGGTCGCATCCCGATCGTCGATCCCGAAAACGGAGAGCTGCGCGGCCTCGTCGCCCGCAAGGACCTGCTGCGCCTGCGCCATTCGCTGAAGGCAACCGAGACGGAGCGTCAGCCCTATTTCGGACCACGAAGGCAAATGGGCGAAACACGCACCTGAGGCTCAGACATCTGATTGTAGGTGAAATCCGCCGTCAGCCTGTGACGGCGGAGAATGACTTGGGAATTTAGCGTCAACGCAGGCCTTACCTGTATGCGTGATCTATGGTTGTCCCTTTTTGCAATGCGCGGAACAGGATGAGGCCCAGAGCAACGGCGACCAAATTATAGAGCGTCGCGACCGCGAAAGCCGTCCCATAGGCACCGGTGGTTCGAACAGCGGAATCTGGTTCTGCGCCGCTCCCGTTACTGATGCCGAACAGGATCATACCGACGATCGTCACGCCAAAAGCCGAGCCTGCGGTTTGGATGGTGCTGAAAACGCCTGACGCCATCCCGGCTTCAGTATCTGCAACAGTGCTCAGAACCATGTTGAGCAGAAGCGGAATGATGATTCCCTGACCAAACCCTTGGAGGATCACTGAGACAGTCAATGCCGATCCATCTCCGCCGACAAAGCCGTCGATAACCGCGATCAGCAAGCCTAAGCTGAAGACGCCCATGCCAAATGTCGGCGCCCCATGCTGCAGCCGTTTCGCAAACCAAGCCGAAACCACGGAACCGGCAAAGAACGCGACAGTGGAAGGCAAGAACAGCATGGCCGCCTGAAGAGGGCTCTGGCCGAGGCCGATCTGCAAGAAGATCGTCAGAGACAGCGAGAACGAACTGATCGCGGAGAAAAATAGAAACGACGCCAACATGCCGAGGGCCACACCGTTTTTCTTGAACAGCGAGGGATCAATGATTGGGATGCCGCCGAGCCGCCTCACGCGGTTTTCGTAGGCAATGAAGGCCGCGAACAAAGGCACGGACAACAGTAGGCCGAGGATCGTCCACCATGGCCAATGTTGTTCCTGTCCGACCATTGCTGGCAAGAGGATCGCCGTGAGTGCCGAGGCGCCAAGTAGTGCGCCCATGAGATCGAGCTTTGCCGATTTAGCGTCTCTGGTTTCGACAATGAACCATTTCCCGGCAATGAGGGCGTAGGCGGCGATGGGAAGGTTGACGAAGAAGATCAGGCGCCAGTCGAGGCTGCCAATGTCGAGTGCCATCAAGCCGCCGCCGAGCAGTTGCGAGGCCGCTCCTGCGATACCTTGCACCGCGCCCATCACGGCAAAAGCCCGCCGACGCTCGTCGCCATCGAACAACAATCGCAGCGACGCGTAGACCTGCGGCATCAGCAGGGCAGCGCCGATGCCCTGCAGGGCTCGGGAGGCAATAAGGCTCCAGGGAGATAAAGCGATGCCACACAGCAGGGACGCCAGCGCAAAGATTGCCATGCCGGAGAGAAACATCCGTCGACGGCCATAGATGTCGCCTAGCCGTGCGCCATTGAGCAGCATTGCGCCGTAAGAAACGCTGTAAGCTACCATGATCATCTGCAATTCGGCATTCGAGGCGTGCAAGTCCCGTTGGATGTTCGGCAAGGCCACATTGACTATGAAAAGGTCGAGGATGGTGACGAAGTTTCCGGCTAGTCACCTGAATCTGAAGTTCGGTTCATTGTCTTCTGGCAGAAGCGCTTGACCGACGCGAGGATTTGGTCGGCGGATTTGACCCACTTGTACGGGGTGGGGTTCTCGTTGTGGGTTTCGATGAAGGCGTCGATGTCGGCTTCCAGTT
>NZ_JBFTME010000005.1:0-375096 GCF_056396805.1 Rhizobium sp. 05N49 | reverse complement strand
GGTCTCTTCTACTCCTGGTGGGACGATGGTCTCTCCGGCGAAACGGACGATATCGGTTCTGTCGTAACGCTGCATAACTCCATCCGTTATCAGTACGAAACCGGTTCCTTCTACGCTGGCATCAGCGTCGACGAACTGGAAGACGGCGTGTATCAGGGTGACGTGGATCCGGTCACCGGCCTCCTCGTTCCGAACGATGGCCCGAACAATGTCGGCGTTGCCTTCGGCATCGGCGGCACGGCTGGCGCCTTCAGCTACCAGATCACCGGCGGCTGGGACTTCGACAACGAAGACGGCGCAATCCGCGCTATGGGTACGGCTGAACTCGGCCCGGGCACGCTCGGCCTCGCTGCTGTCTACTCCAGCGGCCCGAACTCCTACTACTCGACGGCTGAATGGGCAGTTGCTGCCGAATACGCCATCAAGGCAACGGACAAGCTGAAGATCACTCCTGGTGTTCAGTACTACGGCAACTACATCGGCGGTCACAGCGCGTTCGACACCGTTCCGGATGACTTCGACGGTACCGGCGACGCCTGGAAGGTCGGTCTGACGGTTGATTACCAGATCGTCGACAACTTCTACGCCAAGGCTTCCATCCAGTACCTGGATCCGGAAGATAGCGACGACTTCACGACGGGTTACTTCCGCCTGCAGCGTTCGTTCTAATCTGAACATTGAAGACCCCGGGATCGCATCCTGGGGTTTTTCATCACAGGCTTCTGCTTTGGTGACCTCCAATTCAGAAGAAGGAGGTCGGTTCGGTTCCCTGCCGGATCGGCCTCACCCATCGATACAGAATTCCACTCCTGTAGATGGTTCTCGCTCGCCCTCAGCCGAGGGCGAGCCTTTTCCTTGACGGGAACGTCCAACGGACGAGATCTTTGTCGGCGGCTGAAGACCTGAAGTCTCAGTCGCCGATTTCCTTTGAGAAAAAATTGCAGCCGGTAGGCGCAACAGTGTCTGGTCGCCGGTCAGAATCCCGGCCGCTTCCATACTCCGCGGCGAGAACGCTGCGCGCTCAGACTATATTCAGTGGTATCAACTGACGCAGTCTCGGATCCCGCAGATAGAGGCCGCCCCAGGTGGCAGCCCCGAGAAGCAAGCTTACGATCTGGGGTGGCGTAAAAAACTCGCCCAGACGGAAGTGCGTGCAAATGGCGCCGCCGAGAAAACCGGTCACCAGTATCGCACCAAGGAAAGCTGTTTTCGGAACAGCATAAAGGATCGCGCAGATCGCGATAATCATGCCGAGCACCGGGGCGAGATTGACGGGGAAACCGGTGGCTTCCATTTCCGTCCGTATGAAATCAGGTGCAAAAAGGTTGGTGGCCGCATCAGCAAGAAGCAGAATAACAACCAGTGCTGACAGAATTCGCCCGATCCAGATCGACATTGTCGCTCCCTCTTTAATTGCCGGTCGCAAGCTGGCTTATGGAGCGATCTGGATGTTGTCAATTCGTCGGCAATTTCGCAATCAGCAATTTTGCGTGTCCGCGTTTGGTCACGCCTGAACTCCAAACCTTGCGGCTTCCGACGGCTGCGCTAGCTATTTTTCTCTCGCCGAGGCGAAGACCACACTGGCATCGCTGACGATTTCAACATGCGAATAGGCAGCCTTTGCAGCGGCGGCACCATCTGCCCGCATGATCGCGGTGACGATGATGTCGTGCTCGTCATAAGACTTCGCGAGCCGACCCGGCAGGCGGAACTGCGCGCGCCGGAAGGGCGCGAGCCGGGCCCGGCTTTGGGTTACCAACTCATAGATATGCTCGTTGTGTGCGCCGCGATAGAGCCGGGTGTGGAATTCGGTATTGTGAACGGCATAGTCCTCTTCCGCACCCTGATGCACGAGCCGTGCGGAAGCACGATGTTCGATTTCCAGCATACGCCGCTCGTCAACCGTCATCCTCTCGGCGGCTAGACGTGCGCAAACGCCTTCGAGCTCGGCCATCGCCTCGAACATCGAATGCAGGTAGGTCTCGGTTACATTGGTGACGACAGCGCTGCGGTTCGGTTCGCGATCGACGAGCCCCATTGCTCCGAGTTCGCGAAGCGCCTCGCGCACAGGCGTCCGCGACACTTCAAAACGAGCCGCCAGTGAAATCTCGTCAAGCTTGTCGCCCGGCAGGATCTGCCCGGTCACGATCATATCAGCAATTGCCCGCACCATCTGCTCGACGGTCGTTCCTGTCCGGATGATCTCTCTGCGCCTGACCTGCTTCAAGGAATGATTCTGCCAATTGACCGATGCATACACATGCATTGCTAGCACAGCAAAGTCAAATACCACAGCAAGTTCTTGTTTAAAACAAGGAAATTCCCCTTTGCATGTCCCCTTCACTTTCATTCGGAAGCATCTGACGCCAAAATTAGCTGATTTTATAGACTCTGCATAGTTTTTGATCTTACGTGACTAAAAATTGCATACACTTTTCACAGCGCTTTGCAGGTGTTCGAATATATTCAATGAATTCAACAGAATGAAATCTGGCACGGTCATTGCATACACTTTTCCGTAACCAATGAACCGGCGAAACGCCGCAAGGGGAGCATTCTGATGACCAAACTCCTTTCCATGAACCGTCGCCATTTCCTTCAGGCTTCCGCTGCCACCGCCCTGGTCGGCGCCGCCCCCGGCATCCTCTCCTCGCGCGCCCTTGCGCAGACCGCGCTGACCGTCGGCTTCATCTATGTCGGCCCCAAGGATGACTATGGCTACAACCAGTCGCACGCCGAGGGCGCGGCTGCCGTCAAGGCGCTGCCCGGCATCACCGTCGTCGAAGAAGAGAACGTGCCCGAGACCGTCGACGTTCAGAAGACGATGGAATCGATGATCAATCTGGACGGTGCGACGCTCATCTTCCCGACTTCCTTCGGCTACTTCGATCCCCACATGCTGGCCATGGCCGCCAAATATCCCGATATCCAGTTCCGCCACTGCGGCGGCCTCTGGCAGGAAGGCAAGAACCCGGCCAATACCGGCTCCTATTTTGGCTATATCTTCCAGGGCCAGTATCTGAACGGCATCGCCGCCGGCCACGCGACGAAAAGCAAGAAGCTTGGCTTCGTCGCGGCAAAGCCGATCCCGCAGGTTCTGCAGAATATCAACGCCTTCCTGCTCGGCGCCCGCACGGTCGATCCTGCTATCACCTGCCAGGTGATCTTCACTGGCGAGTGGTCCCTCGCCGTCAAGGAAGCAGAAGCCACCAACGCGCTGGTCGATCAGGGTGCCGATGTCATCACCTGCCACGTCGACAGCCCGAAGGTCGTAGTCGAGACGGCCGCCGGTCGCGGAGCCTTCATCTGCGGCTACCACGCCAATCAGAGCCCGCTTGCTCCCGAGAAATATCTCACCGGTGCCGAATGGGCCTGGGGCAATGTCTACAGCGATTTCGTCAAGAAGGCGCAGGCCGGCGAAAAGCTCGGCAATTTCGTTCGCGGCGGCCTGAAGGACGGGTTTGTTAAGATGAGCGCGCTCGGCCCCGGCGTTTCCGAGGCAGGCCGCAAGGCCTTCGAAACAACCCATGCGGAAATGATGAAGGGCGGTTTCTCGGTCTTCAAGGGACCGCTGAAGGACAACAGGGGCAGTTCAGTTGTGACTGCCGACAAGAGCTACGCCGAAGACGCAATCGAGCTCGAGAGCATGAATTATCTGGTCGAGGGCGTCGTCGGATCGACGGTGTAGACCGCAGAGGGAGAAGCGCCATGACTGTCCAGGCCAATGATCCCGCAATCTCAGTCGTTTCCGGAAAGCCGGCATCGTTACGCCCCGTCCTCGAATGGATTGCGCGCCGTGCCGAACCAGTCGTCATCGGTCTTGCGGCCATCCTGATCGGTCTTGCGCTCTTCTCCCTGTTCATCCTGGCGATCGGAAAATCGCCGGCGATGCTTTTCCAGCTTATGTATACCGGCGGCTTCGGCAGCTGGTTTTCGGTGCAAAACAGCTTGAGCCGTGCCGCACCCCTTCTCCTGACGGCACTCTGCGTCGCCCTGCCCGCTCGCCTCGGCCTCGTCATCATCGGCGGGGAAGGAGCAGTCGTGCTGGGCGGCGTTGCTGCCGCGGCCATGGCCATGCCGCTTGCCGGTACTGCCCCTGTCTTCCTGACCCTTATTCTCATGGGCATTGCAGCCATGGTGATCGGCGGCATCTGGATCGGCCTTGCCGGTTTCCTCCGCCACTATCGCGGTGTCAATGAGACGATTTCATCGCTGCTGCTCTCGTACATTGCCATCGCCCTGATGAACCAGTTTGTCGAAGGGCCCCTGCGTGATCCCGCCAGTCTCAACAAGCCGTCCACCAAGCCGCTGCCGCCAGAATATATGCTCGGCAACATTCCCGGCATGGATGTGCATTGGGGCCTCGTCATCGGCATCGTCGCGTGCATTCTCTCCTGGATCCTGATCGAGGTAACGAGCTTCGGTTTTGCCGCCCGCATCGCCGGCGGCAATGTCCGCGCCGCCCAGATCCAGGGCCTTCCGGTTGGCAAGCTTATTGTCGGATTCACAGCGATCGCCGGCAGTTTCGCGGGTCTCGCCGGCATGATCGAGGTCGCCGCAGTTCAAGGCAGCGCCAATGCCTCGCTCGCCGCCGGCTACGGCTATACCGGCATCCTCGTCGCCTTCCTTGCGCGCCACAATCCGTTGGCGATTATTCCGGTCGCAATCCTGCTCGGCGGCATCGATGCCTCGGGCGGCCTCATCCAGCGCCGCATGGGCCTGCCGGATGCCACCGTTCTGGTGCTGCAGGGCACGCTCTTCATCGTCATCCTATTCTGCGAGACCTTTTACGGCCGCTTCAAGATCTTCAATCCCGACCTCTGGAAAAGGAGCCTCTGATGGAGGGTACAGGCATCGGCATATGGGGCGTGCCCCTGGCGATCCTCGCAGGCGCCATCCGCGTTTCCACGCCCTTCATCTTCGTCAGCCTCGGCGAGACGATCACCGAGCGCTCCGGCCGCATCAATCTCGGGCTTGAAGGCACGCTGGTCTTCGGTGCGATGACAGCTTATGCCGTCGCGGTCATGAGCAATTCACCGTGGCTCGGGGTACTCGCGGCAATGGCGACGGGCGCCGTCTTCGGTCTCGTCCATGGCTGGATCTGCAAATGGCCGAAGGTCAACGATATCGCCATCGGTATCGCCATGATGCAGTTCGGGCTCGGCCTCGCCTTCTTCCTCGGCAAGCCCTTCATCCAGCCGGCCGCGCCGCACCTGCCGGCAATACAGCTTGGTTTCTGGTCCAGCATGCCCCAGATCCAGGCCGCGCTGAACATCAACGTGCTCTTCCTGCTTGGCGCTGCTCTCGCCTTCATCCTCTGGTGGGCATTCAAGAATACCCGGATCGGCTTGATCCTGCGCGTCGTCGGCGACAGCACCGATGCCGCCCGCGCCATGGGCATTAATCCCGATCGCGTGCGACTGCTCGCCACCGCCGTCGGCGGTTCGCTGGCGGCCATCGGCGGCGCCTATCTGTCACTCTATTATCCCGGCTCCTGGAACGAGGGCATTTCGTCCGGCCAGGGCTTGATGGCCGTGGCGCTCGTCATCTTCGCCCGTTGGAATCCGATTGGCTGCTTCCTCGCCGCTCTTCTGTTCGGCGGTGCCGGCGCACTCGGCCCGGCACTGCAATCGGTCGGCGTCACGCAGGGCTACTACCTCTTCTATGCGGCTCCCTACGTGCTGACGCTGGTCATCATGATCGCGACCTCCTCACCCACACGTTCGCTCGCCGGCGCGCCCGGCGCGCTTTCCCTGACGAAATAGCATGAAAGGAGCCAAGCCATGAATGGCCTCGGCGGATTGAACAAGTCGGAACATGGCGTCGGAATCGGCCTCGTTCAGCTTCAGCTTCCTGTCACCGTGACACGGGAAGACCTTGCGCGCCAGACGCAGGTCATCGTCGATCTCGTCGGCAAGGCGCGACGCAATCAGCCGGGCATGGATCTGGTCGTCTTTCCGGAATATGCCCTGCATGGCCTGTCGATGGATATCAATCCCGAGATCATGTGCACGCTCGACGGGCCAGAGGTCGCAGCCTTCAAGAAGGCCTGCCGGGAGAATACGATCTGGGGCTGCTTCTCGATCATGGAGCTGAACCCTGAAGGCATGCCCTACAATTCCGGCATCATCATCGACGACAGGGGCGAGCTGAAGCTCTATTACCGCAAGATGCATCCCTGGGTGCCGGTCGAGCCGTGGGAGCCCGGCAATTTCGGCATCCCCGTCATCGACGGCCCCAAGGGCGCGAAGCTCGCGCTCATCATCTGCCACGACGGTATGTTTCCGGAAATGGCGCGTGAATGCGCCTATAAGGGTGCGGAAATCATGATCCGCACGGCCGGCTACACGGCGCCGATCCGCGACAGCTGGAAATTCACCAACCAGTCGAACGCCTTCTGCAATCTCATGGTCACTGCGAGCGTCTGCATGTGCGGCTCAGACGGCACGTTCGACAGCATGGGCGAAGGCATGATCTGCAATTTCGACGGCTCGATCATCGCTCACGGCACATCGGGCCGCGTCAACGAGATCATCACCGCCGAGGTGCGTCCTGATCTCGTGCGTGAAGCCCGCCTTGGCTGGGGCGTCGAAAACAACATCTACCAGTTCGGCCATCGTGGCTACGTCGCGGTTGCCGGCGGCGCCGGTGATGCGCCCTACACCTACATGCACGACCTCATCGCCGGCAAATACCGCCTCCCTTGGGAGGATCAGGTGAAGGTCACGGACGGTACGTCCTGCGGCTTCGACAAGCCGGCCCGTCGCTACGGCGAAACATTCAAACTCGCGGGTGAGTAGGAGAGAAGACGATGGACGCCTTAGTCGAGGCCAAAGGACATTATATCGACGCCGACCCCTATGCCTGGCCCTATAACGGCGACCTGCGGCCAGACAATACCGCCCTCATCATCATCGATATGCAGACGGATTTCTGTGGCAAGGGCGGCTATGTCGATCACATGGGTTACGACCTGTCGCTGGTGCAAGCCCCGATCGAGCCGATCAAGAAGGTCTTGGCCGCCATGCGGGCCAAGGGCTATCACATCATCCACACGCGCGAGGGCCACCGGCCCGACCTTGCCGACCTGCCAGCCAACAAGCGTTGGCGTTCGCAGCGCATCGGCGCTGGCATCGGCGATCCCGGGCCATGCGGGCGCATCCTCACACGTGGAGAGCCCGGCTGGGACATCATTCCCGAACTCTACCCGATCGAAGGCGAAACGATCATCGACAAGCCCGGCAAAGGTTCGTTCTGCGCTACCGATCTCGAACTGATCCTCAACCAGAAGCGTATTGAAAATATCATCCTGACCGGCATCACCACCGACGTCTGCGTTTCCACCACCATGCGCGAGGCGAACGACCGCGGCTATGAATGCCTGCTCTTGGAAGACTGCTGCGGCGCGACTGACTACGGCAACCACCTTGCCGCGATCAAGATGGTCAAGATGCAGGGCGGTGTCTTCGGCTCTGTCTCCAACTCTCAAACCCTTGCGAGCCAGCTGCCATGAGCACAGTCCGCGACACCCCTCTTCCGCAAGCCGGCAAGGCCGTTGGCATTGACACGATCGACATGACGATGCGCTTCGGCAGCTTCACCGCCCTCGATCACGTGTCGATCAAGATACCCGCCGGCAGCTTCCACGCGCTGCTCGGCGAAAACGGCGCCGGCAAATCGACGCTCGTCAAATGCATCATGGGCTTCTACCACGCGACATCGGGCGCGCTTTCCGTCGATGGTCGCGAAGTGGCAATCGCGTCACCGAAGGACGCCGCGACCTATGGGCTCGGCATGGTCTATCAACACTTCACGCTCGTTCCTTCGCTCACCGGCGCTGAAAACCTCGTCATCAGCCGCGCCGAAGTACCCGCCATCATCAATTGGGCGAAAGAACGCAAGGATCTCGCCGGATTCATGGAGCGCATGCCCTTCAAGATCCCGCTCGATCGTCCAGTGAGCGAACTTGCCGCAGGCGAGAAGCAGAAGCTTGAAATCGTCAAGCAACTCTATCTCGGCCGCTCCTTCCTGGTGCTTGATGAGCCGACCTCAGTGCTGACGCCTGCCGAAGCCGATGAAATGCTTGGTCTCGTGCGCGGCATGACACAGCGCGGCGAGCTGACCGTATTGATGATCTCCCACAAATTCCACGAGGTCACGAAATTCGCCGATGGCGTCTCCATCTTGCGGCGCGGCAAGCTCGTCGGTAGCGGCAAGGTGGGTGAGCTTTCCACGGCCGACATGGCGGCGATGATGATCGGCGACGTCAAGCTTGCCGAACTCGATACCCGCGTTCCGATTTCCGAAGGCGCCAAGCCGGTCCTCACAGTCGAGCAGGTCAAGGCACCGGATCGCTCCGGTCTCAAGACCATCGAGATCGACAATCTCACCGTCCGCTCGGGCGAGATCGTCGGCATCGCCGGCATATCGGGCAACGGCCAGAAGGAACTGACTGAGATCCTTGCCGGCCAACGGCCGACCGATACTGGCCGCGTCAGCGTCAAGGGCGAGATTTATGGCGCGACGCGTCCGGAAACCCGCAAGAATAATGTTCGCTTCATCCCGGAAGAGCCTCTGCAGAATGCCTGTGCGCCACGCATGACGGTCAGTGAAAACCTCGCCTTCCGCACCTTCGATCTGAAGGCAGACGGCAAGGATGCGATCTGGCTGAACAAGGGCAAGATGAAGAAGCGCGCAACCGACCTGATCTCCGATTTCAAGGTCAAGACGGCATCCTCTTCGTCCCCGATCGCAGCGCTTTCGGGCGGCAATGTGCAACGCGCCGTGCTCGCCCGCGAACTGACTGGCGAGGTGGACCTGCTGATCGTCTCGAACCCTTGTTTCGGTCTCGATTTCTCGGCCGTTGCGGAGATCCGCGCCCGCATCATGAAAGCGCGCAATTCCGGTACTGCCGTTTTGCTGCTTTCCGAAGACCTCGACGAGTTGCTCGAAATGTCCGACCGCATCATGGTGATCTCCGAAGGCAAGCTGGTCTACGAGACCCCGGCACGGTCCGCCGATATCGGCGTCATCGGCGCGCATATGGCGGGGCATCACTGATGGTGGAGATCAAGGCAGAGCCTTTCGCCTTTCCGGTGAAGCACGACCAGCTTGCCCTCGTCGTCATCGACATGCAGCGCGATTTCGCCGAACCGGGCGGTTTCGGCGCCAGCCTCGGCAACGATGTCAGCCGCATCACCAGGATCGTGCCAGATGTCAAACGTCTCATTCAGGGCTTCCGCAATGCCGGTCTGCCGGTCATCCATACGATGGAATGTCACAGGCCAGACCTCTCGGATCTGCCCCCGGCAAAAAGGGACCGTGGCAACCCGACACTCAGGATCGGCGATGAAGGCCCCATGGGCCGGATTCTGATTTCTGGCGAGCCCGGCACCGCAATCCTGCCGGAACTTGCGCCGCTGAAGGGCGAAGTGGTGATAGAAAAACCCGGCAAAGGCGCCTTTTATGCCACCGAACTTGGTGAAGTTCTGCAAGACAAGGGTATCAAGCAGCTCGTATTCGCTGGCGTGACGACAGAAGTCTGCGTCCAAACAACCATGCGCGAGGCGAACGACCGCGGTTACGAATGCCTGCTCGCCGAGGAGGCGACGGAAAGCTACTTCCCCGAATTCAAGGCGGCCGCCATCGCCATGATCCGCGCCCAGGGCGCGATCGTCGGCTGGACGGCCAGTGTCGACGATATCCTGGAGAGCATCGCCCATGCCTGAAACCACCCGCGAACTGCTCACCTCGGGCGGTTGGAAGGAGCTGAAATTCGGCCCCTTCCGCGATGAGGTGACCATCCACTGGATCAGGCCTTTCGAAGGCGATCAGCCGGGCGTGGCACTTCTGAAATACGAGGCAGGCGCCTCCGTTCCCCGCCATCGGCACGAAGGGCTTGAAACCATTCTCGTCCTCGATGGCGTGCAATCCGACGAGGCGGGCGACTACGGGCGCGGCAGTTACATCGTCAATGCACCTGGTACCGAACATTCGGTCTGGAGCGAGACCGGTTGTGTCGTGCTGATCCAGTGGGACCGGCCGGTGAAAATATTGGACGACGAAGCAGCGTGAATTCGCAGGCCCATACTTCATCGCCCCGAAAATTCGGCAAGACTGGCAGATAGACCAGCCCTGCGCTCAGGGGCTCCTCAGGCCGACTGGATAGCCTTGATGCGGTCGAGTCCGCCTACGATCGGGGCAAAATCGTCCCAGACGCCCTGCGCGCCCTTCTGCCATTCTTCCGGAGCTTCCGGCTTCAGCAGCTTGCCACTGTTCTTCAGCGAGATTTCCACCGAGGCCGCCTCGTCATCGACAATAAGTTGATTGAAGTAGGCGGCACCTTCTGTGGAGGCTTGCTGGAAGACAGTCCTCTGCTCGTCATTCAGGCCACCCCAGAAGGTCGAGGAATAATAAATGATTCCTGAAGCCCAAATATGGCCGGTCTCGGTCATGTAGGGCACGACCTCATAGAGCTTGAAGCCTGCATAAGCCGATTTCGTAAGGTCCATGGCATCTGCAACGCCTGTTGCCAGCGCATTATAGGTCTCGGTGATCGGAATCCCGATCGGCGTCGTGCCGAAAGCGCTCCAGAGCTTGGTATGCAACGGGCTCTGGATGACGCGGATGCGCTTGCCCTTAAGTTGTTCCGGATGCGTTACCGGCTCCTTGGTCAGGAGATGGCGGGCACCGTAATTGATGAAATCGCCGACGACGAAATTCTGTGCCTGCAACTTGCCCTTCAGATCGGCACCGACATTGCCACTGACGGTGCGGCGGACATGATCGGCATCGTGAAACAGAAAGGGAAGGTCGAGGATCTGAAGTTCCGGCGCCCAGCCGGAGAGCGAGGAAACCGTGGAAAGACTGGAGTGGATGGAACCGAGGCGGACGCCTTCGGCCACTTCCTTTTCACCACCGAGCGCACCGTTCTTGACGATGTTGAACTTGAACTGGCCGGGCAGCTTGGCCTCGACCAGCTCGTTGATCTTTATCCAGATCTTCGTCTCCGGCTTGTCGTCTCCAAGCAGGGAAGCGACGGTGATCGTCGTCGTGCGCGCGGCCGCGGTGCGAACGAAAGCCGGTGCGGCAAGAGCGGTACCGGCAATCGCCGTGGTCTTCAGAAAATTGCGGCGATTGAGACTGTCCATGAATGAAATCCTGTCCGTTAGAAGATGATCGCCCAGACGCAAAGGATTGCGAGCGAAACGAGAAGGGCAAGCAGATAGGGGACGACCGCCCTGAAAAGGGCGGATGCCGGAATGCGGGTCACCCCGCTGACGACGAAGATCAGCATGCCCAGCGGCGGTGTCAGCCCGTGTATCATCAGGTTCACCACGATGATGACGCCGAAATGGATGGGATCGATGCCGGCGGCGACAGCGACCGGCAGAAGGATCGGGCCGAAGAGCAGGATCGCAGCGCCGATATCGAGAACCAGTCCGACGACCAGCAGGATGATGTTCGACAGCATGATCACCGCAAGCGCACTGCCGCCGAGCGCCGTCGTCAGATGAGAGATCAGGCCCGAGACCTCGTCAACAGCCAGCAGGAAGGCAAAGGGACCGGCAGTGCCGATCAGCAGGCCAATGGCTGCCGCTTCGACAGCCGCCTGGCGAAAGGCGGCATAAAGAGAAAGCACACCAAGCCGAGCGCCGATGCCGAGCAGGAAGGTATAGAAGGCAGCAAGGGCTGCGGCTTCCGTCGTCGTGACGATGCCGATGCGGATGCCGACCACGACTATGACGCCAAGACCGAAGGCCGGGATGGCCTGGACGGCCGACTGCCAGCGTTGCGCCCCTGTGGCTCGCGGGATGGGCGCCTGATCGCGAACCGTCAGATGAATGGCAATGGCCAGACAGATGGCCATCAGCGCACCGGCAAAGAAGCCCCCAACCAGCAGCGAACCGACCGAAAGATTGGTGGCGGTTGCCAGGATCAGGAACGCGATCGATGGCGGGATGACATTGTCCAACACCGAAGTCGCCGCGATGATCGCCGCGGCTTTGGCCGGTGGATAGCCGTGACGGACGAGTTCCGGCTGGAAGGTCGATGCGCCAAAAGCGGCATTGGCAACGGATGAGCCGGAAGCACCCGAAAAGAGCACACTGGTCAGCAGCGTCGTCTGGGCAAGACCAGCGCGGCGATGGCCGACCATGGCGGCGGCGAAGCGTACGAGCTGGTTGGCAACGCCCGATGCCGTCAGCAGACCGCCGGCGAGCAGGAAGAAGGGGATGGCAAGCAGCAGGAATTTCGAAATGCCCGTGACGGTCGACGAGACGATCGCCGGCTCCGGCAGGCTGCTGCCGAAGGCGATAACCACATAGGCCGCGGCCAGGAAGGCATGTGGCAGGGGTGCCGCGAGTACCAGGCCGATGGCAGCGATCAGYCCGAGGAAGATGCTGGGCGGCCAATCGAGCTCGATGGAGACAAAAGGGATACCGGCATAGAGCGCCGCGCCGGCGGCAAAAGAGAGCATGACCGGCCACGCCTTTCCTTCGACGATACGCTGCAGCAGAAGCACGACGAGGATCAGCGCGCCGCCGGCGCCGAGGAAGCCGAAGCGAATCCATTCCGGCACGCCCAGTGTCGGGGAAATACCTCCGAGCATAGTCATGATCTCGGAGCCGCCGAAGCTCAGGATAAGGCCGGAGAGCACAGTGAAGACATCGGCGGCCACCTGCGTTGCCGGATGCAAACGCTTCGGCATCATCTTGGCGAAGACGTCGAGACGCATGGCAAGCGCGCTGTTGAGGCTTAGCGGCGCCCCGAGTGCAATCAGCAGCACATGCAGCCAGATGCCGAGATCCTCAGCGCCGATGAAACCGGCGGCAAAGAAATAGCGCATGCAGACCGTGACCAGCACCATGAAGAGCAACACGGCAAGCACCGACGCGGCGGCGACGCCAAGGACGGTTTCGATCGCCTTTAGAATGCGGCCGGCAAGCCCACCACCTGTCATCTCCCGTTCGGCTGGGTGAAATTCGCTTGCTGCCACAGAATTTGCTCTCTTGCCGAAGGATCAGGCACTCTTAACGGCAGAAGGTCGCAAATCAAAGAGCTTTGACCCGGCGCCGCCGCCGCAAGTGCGCGCCCTTCCGCCTAAGGCCCCCGGATCCCCGGACTTCGAGATAGCCGGCAAAAGTGACGGGTCGCCAGTCGGCTCGTGCCCTCCCTCAAGGCAAGTGCGCGACGCAAGACAGTGAAGGGGATTTCAACTACCCGAATGGCCGACACGACGAGTTTGAACGCGAGGCAGCATCCAGCGTTCACACTACTTCTTCTCACGCGTCCGATTCGTGAAATGGGCGTTTCCGAGGCCGGTGCCGATCGTGAGGACCGCCCAATTCGCAACGTCCTTCATCTGCGGCATCTGAGAAAGCCCCTGCACGACCGCGTCATTGTGCATCATGATGAACGTGTCATCGCCGCCGATCTGCGGAATAGCCTTTTTAAGTTCGAGCGGAAGATTGAAGTGATCGCTTTCCCAGTTTCCACCGGGCAGATTTTGCCCACCGCGCGTGATCGAACCATCGGCTTCAATCACTCCGGGACATCCTATACCGATCAGCGGGGCAAGCCTCAGCTGAGACGCTGTCGCCTCCCCTATGAGCTCCTCGATCATGGAGGCGAGCTTGGAAATGGTGGCGGTACGACTGGGCTCGTCATCGGCATGGCGCCAAAGGATCGATTTCCGCACATGGGTTTCATCAAGATCCCGGCTTTTCCCCTTGCCGAACTCGACGATACCGGCGCGCACGTTGGTGCCACCGATATCGACAGCCAGGATCGCTTCGTGGCCGTTCAGCATCCAGTCCGGCATAAGATAGACTGCACCGATCAGGCCGGCTTCGTCCGCGTGATGGACGATTGGGACAAGCTCGACGCCGAGACCAGACGCGTTGAGCAGGATCTGCGTCCTGGCGATCGCCAATTCGCCGACACGCCCCTGCCGGAATCCACCGCCGACAACGATCCGTTCGGTTTTCGACCAAGCGCTGTCTTTGAGAAATTTTTCGATCACAGCAGCAAAATCCTGCGCGAAGCCCTCGATTGCCGCCATGACGATGGCCACCGCCCCGACATCGTCACCGCACAGGAAAGCATCGATCTTCTTCTTTGAGAGCTCTTTCGTCGGTGTCCGCCCCAGCGGATCCTTCCCGTCCATGCGCATCAGTTTACGGAGCTCTTCGAGCTTCAACTGGAAGGTTTTCTTGTTGGCGTCGTCGCCCAGAAACCCATTTTTGCCGCGCAGTTTAGAGCTGTGGCCGTCGACGATGACCGACGACAGTTCGGCGGCGCCGTGAACCAGCGGCGCCGTCCGGGTCTGCTTTTCAGATTTTGCTTTTGGCATCGATGAACCTCGACGTCGGCAGAAACCGCAAAGGATGGGACAGTGTAACGCGGGGTCAATGAGAGAGGTTCCACGAACGTCCGAACCGCGGGGGATAATCGACCGCGATCGAACGAAACCGGCTCTATCCGGAACTCTATGGTCATCCAGGGATTTTGCATGATGCAGGTCAGGTCAAGGAGTGGAAAACGATGACGCAAAGCGAAGCCGACAAAAGCCCATACCGGTCCCTGACTTTGACATCGCTCTTTGATGATCGAGGCGGCGCCGCACAGGCAGTTGAGAGTCTGAGGGCGGCCGGTATTCCGGAGGCAAGCATCAGCCTGATCGCAGAGGCGGAAAATGCAACGGAAAACGCTGACGAGAAAAATGGCCCGTCACACAAGCTCGAAGATTTTCTGTTCCCAGAAGCCGACCAAGCGATCTACAGCGAGGGGATCCGACGAGGCGGCCATGTGCTGACCGTGCGCGGGCTGGCACCTGACCGGCACGAACTCGCGCTCGGCATTCTTGAGGACGCAGGCGCTGTCGATCTCGACGAGCGCATCGAGACGTGGCGATCTGAAGGCTGGAGCGACACACAAGCCTACCTTGACGAACTGCAGGAGCCGCCCACGGTGATCGATGGCGATGTCGCCGCCTCGCTTATAGGCAAAGGTCGGGGCAATGAGGTTGTACCTGTCATCACCGAGAAGCTCAAATTCGGGGAGGCCGGTGATAGGAGCCGCCCTCGGGTACGAATCTACACCGTTGAATATGCCTTGAAGAGCCCGGACGACAGGAAAGGGTCCAGTTCCCGATAAAACGCCACTCCGAATGAACTTTCTCGACCTGAGCAAGTGGGCGCCGCCTTCTCGGTTGCTCTCCAGATGCTTAGCACCTCCAGCGCAATGCAGCGGTGGCAACGGGCGAATCCCATAGAGAAAACTCCTCATCCGTGAGGAAGGCAAGCGTGATGGAAAGGCCCTGCATGTCGAGCGAGGTCGCATAGGTGCCAACAAGCGAGCGTTCGACCTGCAGACCGTACTCCGACATGGTGCGAAGCGCAGAATTATAGGCGAGATAGAGTTCGGCAGGCGGTGTGCCGCCAAGTCCATTCACGAGAAGCAATGCTTTGTTTGTGCTTCGGTTGATATCGCTGAGAATCGTCTCGCTCAGATACCTGACAATCGTGTCAGCGTTGGAGAACCGCTCCCTTGAATGGCCGGGCTCGCCATGAATGCCAACGCCCATTTCCACCTCGTTCGGCCCGAGCGCGAATGTTGTGCGCTGGGTGTCCGGCACCGCGACGCCGGTCAGGGCAACGCCCATCGACCGGATGCGTGAGGAGAGACTGTCGCCAAAGGCCTTCAGTTCCGAAAGGGACCGACCCTGCTCGGCGGCCGCTCCAAGCAGCCTTTCCGTGATAAGCGTACCGGCGACCCCGCGTCGCCCACGACCGTCGCCGCCCCTCGTCGTTTCGATGTCATCGCAGGCAAGGACCATTTCAATTTTATGCCGGTCTGACGCCATTTCTGACGCCATTTCGAAATTCATGACGTCGCCATCGTAGTTCTTGACGACGAGCAGGCAGCCAGCACCGGTGTCTGCTTCCTCTATCGCACTGACGATCTGGCTCGGTGTGGGCGATGTGAAAATATATCCGACACAGGCAGCATCGAGCATGCCGCGACCGATGAAGCCGATATGCATCGGCTCATGGCCCGCCCCGCCGCCAGAAATAATGGCGACCTTGCCAGGAACCAGCTCACGGCGGCGAATGCATTTGCGGCCGGCGCCGAACACAACGAACTCCTGATGGGCGCGCACGAAGCCTTCGATACTCTCGGCGACCATAGTCTCTGCTGTGTTCATGAATTTCTTCATCAAGCCCCTCCCAAGGCGATGATCATGCCAATCATTTTGCATGTGCCACAAGGGCTTGCTTAATC
This sequence comes from Rhizobium sp. 05N49, assembly GCF_056396805.1. NCBI lineage: Bacteria > Pseudomonadati > Pseudomonadota > Alphaproteobacteria > Hyphomicrobiales > Rhizobiaceae > Rhizobium > Rhizobium sp. 05N49. Next base: position 358,812 of record NZ_JBFTME010000005.1, on the reverse strand, counting down.
CGGCAGCCCAGAAATTGCTGCGATCTTCTGCACCAGATCCGCAATCGCCTCCTCAAGCAGCCGGTTGCGTCTCTCGTCGCCGAAATCGGGCACCATCAGCGAAAGGTGCCGCAGTTTTTCCGAGGCGCCAAGTTCCGGCAGCTTGCCCGGATGTGCCGCTTGATAGGCATCCAGAAAGCGCTCCTGTTCAGCGACACTGAAATGGCACACCCGGAAGATCGTGGCGAGGTGTCGGGCAGGAAGCGGCGTTGCATAGGTCGGGCTTGTTATCTGCGTTACGAAACTGCGATGCTTGCCGAGTTCCGTCGCAAGGCGCTGGCGTGTTCCGGAAGGCCTGTTGTCAATGATTTGCGCCAGAATGGACTTATAGGCGATAATGGCGTCTTCCGTGTCTTCGCGCGCCATCCTATTCTCCGGCTGCCTTTGTCCCATCTGCCCTCAGGCTGACGATTGCCGATCTTATCGCGGGAAGCTGAGCAGGCGCCACGGAAAAATGCCGTATGCCTGCGGCAAGCAGGTTCGCGGTGAGGGACGGATCCCCCGCCATGTCGCCGCAGATGCTGACCGGTTTGCTCCCGGCGAGTTTTATAGCCTGAGTCAGCAGACGCAGTACGGCCGGCACCGCCTTGACCTGATAACGCGCGAAGTCGGAGTCCTCGCGTGGCGATGCGACGAGATATTGTGCAAGGTCGTTCGTCCCGAACGAAAAGAAGTCAGCGCTTTCGAACTCATCCAGCATGAGCGCGGCCGCCGGGACCTCTACCATCATCCCGATCGGGGGTATGCGATGCGGGACGGCTCGCCGAGCAAGCTCGTCAGACTCTTCACGATAAATCTGCCTGATGTCGTCCACGTCGGATGGAAACATCACCATCGGCAGCATGATATGAAGATTGCCGAAAACTGCCGCGCGTAGCAGCGCGCGGGCTTGAACACGTGCGATCTCCGGCCGGGCGAGCAGAAGACGGATACCGCGCAGCGATGGTGCTTCGGCAAGTCCCGCGAGCGGTTTGTCGCCGCCTATATCCAGCATGCGAATTGTCGTTGACCGGCCGTCTGCCCAATCCAGTAGGCGGCGGTAGATCTCGAACTGTTTTTCTTCGTTTGCGGCGTCCCCAAGCGATGTTAGGGCAAATTCGGAGCGCATCAACCCGATGCCGGCGGTTGTCGCAGCATCGACCGCATCGATTTCGTTGGGCGCGTTGACGTTGATAGCCAACAGGACCGGAGAACCGTCGGCCGTGCACAAGGTGCCGTTGTCGGCTATCGATGCCATGCCCACCGAGCGTTGTTCGGGCGGGGTCAACTGCTCCCTCCGCTCGGTTATCTGAAGCGTGATGATACCTGAATCGCCATCAACCCCGATATGCTGTCCCTTGTCCGTCGCGAATTGACCGGCACCAATGACCATTGGCACCGAGCGAGACCTGGCAAGCAGGGCGACGTGGCCGACGGCACTGCCGGCATAAAGAGCGATACCCCCACCTGCCGACCAGTCATGTGCCAGGAACCGACTGGGCTCCATGTCCTTTCCAACATAGATGGAGCCTGCGGGAAAGTCGTCGATCGGCGCCCCGGCAAGGATCGAAAGGACGCGATTTTTGACGTCGAGAATGTCGACCGCACGCGCCTGCAAACGTTCTTCCTCCGCGCATTCCAGCTCGCGGATATAGTCATCGAGTGTCTCGACCCAGGCAAATTCCATATTTTCGCCGGCATCGATCAGGGCACCGACCATCTCCATCAACGTCGGGTCCTGCAGCACTTCGATCTGAAACTCGATGATCTCGCGACTTTCGGGATCTGTCCCGCCTGCAAGGTCGCGTAATTCGCGGACAGCCTTGTCGATGGCATCGCCTAGCGCTGCGTGGCCGGAAAGGCTTGATGCCGGCGACGCGACGGCGGGGATCGGCTGAGCGACATAGACGGGTCCGGCCGCAATGCCTGGCGACGCGCCTATCGCTTTCAATTTAGGCGGTGCGACCATGCTTCTTTTCCTCATCGAAATTACGCTCGACGAGACCCTTCAATGCGCGAACCGCCTCCTCGGCGAGGATCCCCTCTGCGCGAATCCTCAGCAACGATCCCTTGCGGATCCTGGCACCCATGATCTTGATGATGCTCTTTCCATTCAGCCAGACATCACTCCCGTTGATCGCGACTTCGATCGAGCAGGGAAACGATTTTGCAAGCCGGGTGAATGTGACCGAGGGCCGGGCATGCAACCCTACACCATGCTTGACCTCGACTTCCGTCTGGCAGCTGGCGTGCATCTGCTCACCCTCGCGGCTTTCTACGCGCAATCCACCGTTCATGAGGGTGATAGCTCCTCTGCCGTCGCAACGACCTTTGTCAACGATGCGCCGCCGGAAGCCTCGGCTGCTGCGATAACAGCCCCCTCCACGACGGGCGCATTGCAGATCGTTACCTGCTTCGACCGCGGCAAGCCAAGCATCTCAACCGCCATTTCACTGTTGGTCTCGGCTCCCCCAAGATCCACGAAGACGGCGACGCCCGCCTCAGACCAGGCCTCTTCGATGGCTGTGAGAATACCGCGGGCATCCGTTCCAAGCTCGCCGTGGCTGTTGCCGCCCGACCAGGCAAGCGGCACGCTGTCGCCCACCATCTGCTTCACCATATCGGCAGTACCACGCGCAACAAGCGGCGAGTGGGAAACAATCACAATCCCGACATTGGGGCCTTTCCCACTCATACCGGTCGGTACTCCTCGAGGTAGCGGCAGATCGCAGTTGTCAGCAGCGCACAACTTGAGGCGCCGGGATCGACATGGCCGATCGACCGGTCTCCGAGATAGGAGGCACGCCCGCGCGTGGCCCTCATCGCTGCGGTCAGCTCGGCTGAACGTTCGGCCTGGCGTGCAATGTCCGTCCAAGGCAATCGATGAGCGAGCGCGTCCTGGACGGGATAGAGAACATCAAGAAGCGTCTTGTCTCCGGGATGCGAGCGACCACGACGCGCGACAGCGTTGATCGCCTGTTTCAGTGCGGAAGAAAAGTCTTTCTCTTCCTCTGCGGCACGGAGCTCACGGCCCATTTCCATGAGCAGCGTTCCGTAAAGCGGGCCCGCCGCTCCGCCGATGCTCATCACGAGCGTAAGGCCAATTTTCTCGAGCGCATCAGGCAGGGGAAGGGTTGAAACCGAGGCGTCCTCGGCACTCACCGCTTCGCAGCCCCGCCGCATGTTCGTTCCGTGATCGCCATCACCAATGGCGCGGTCAAGAGCGCACAAGTGCTCGCTGTTTGCAGCGATCGTCGCACGGCAAGCTTCGATCAATCCCATGAGAAGAACCGGTTCTGCCAGCACCTAAGCCTCCCGCCTCCAGAACTCATACGAGCGTTGCGACGACCTCGAATACACCCGCCACGGCCACGGCACCCGGATCGGGGACGCCTTCGAGATCCCTTTCGCCAACGTAGGAGGCACGACCGGCCTTTGCCTGTCGCATCGCTTTTGTCGCCTCGGCACCTGCCGTTGCCGCCCTTGCCGCGGCTGCGACACCCTCTGAAGAAAGGGCCGCCAGCGCAGGAGAAAGTGCGTCGACCATCGTGCGGTCACCCACAGCAGCGCCTCCATAGAACGTCATCCGATCAAGTCCGGCAAGCAGGGCAGCGGCGATATCCGCCTTTTCGGCCATGGACTTCGATGCGGCCGTGAAGAAGATCGAGAGAAGGACGCCGCTGGAGCCGCCCATGCTCGTGCTCAGTATCTCACCGATGGAGGCCATCGTCGCGGCAGGATCTTTCAGCGGAAGCATGTCGATGCGGGTAAGGATGCTGCGGGCTCCGGTTGCGACAGTGGAACCGGTATCGCCATCACCAACCCGGCCATCCAGTTGGTTAAGCTGTTCCTCCAGCGAAATCAGATGCTCGCAAAGTGCGGTCAGCAGACGACGATTATCCCTATCATCGCTGGCGGGTACCGCTTCGCTTTGCGTCGACGCCCGTTGCGGCGCGGCAAGGATAGCGATCTCGTGTCGCTCCGTCGCGGGCGGCCAGGCATGGGGCTCGACGGCGGCCCTAAGAGCGGCTTCACGCTCGGCGTCCAGTCGAATGAGCGACAAGGAAAAGCCGTTCATATTGAGAGCGGTCATCATCGGCGCCGGTCCAACGATCAACCGAACACGGCTGGCGATCGGTGACGACAGCACAGAATTGGCGATGACACCCATTTCAAGCGGAGGCACGGCGCCAAGGTTGTTGATCAGCAGCGCATGACCGTCCGCAGCATCGAGCTTTGCCGCCAGTCGCTCCGTCATGGTCGCAACCAGATTGGCAATCGGCTGCAAGGAAATGCGCTCGACCCCCGGCTCGCCGTGGATACCGAGACCGAGTTCGCCTTCATTGGGACCCAGTCGATCCTCATGCGTTTGGCCCGGCACGTTACAGGTTGACAGCGACATGCCGAGCGAAACAATGCTGCCCGCTGCGGCGGTCGCAAGGCTCGCCACCGTCTTGAGATCGGCGCCTGCTTCGGCGTGATAGCCGGCGATCTTGTGCACGAACAGCGTACCGGCGACGCCGCGGGGCTGGATGATACCGGGGATCGCGATATCGTCGGCAACGATGACCATCTCGACATCGAAACCTTCGGCGCGCGCCTTTTCGGCAGCGAGACCAAAATTGAGGCGATCGCCCGTATAGTTCTTGACGACCAGCAGAACACCCTTGGGCCCGGTGACGGCGCGGATCGCCGTCAGCACCGCATCGACGCTCGGCGAGGCAAAGATCTCGCCAGATACTGCCGCAGTCAGCATGCCCTTGCCGACGAAGCCCGCATGCGAAGGCTCATGCCCTGCGCCCCCGCCGGAGATAATGGCGACCTTCGACTTGTCCCAGTCGGCACGCAGGATGACCTTGATCTCCGGGAACGCGTCGAGACGGGCAAGACGACCGGCGCCGCTTGTCTGGATCAGGCCATCCAGGGCTTCGGTGACGATGGTTTCCCGGCGATTGAAGAAATGTTTCATGGAGAGGACCCGTCTTTCATGCCAGTGAGTTCGTTTCTTTCAGTTGCTTATCCAAGGCGTTGGCCGCTGGCATCGAAATAGAGTGGATCGCGCAGCGTCAAGCTTATTCGATCACCCGGCCGGATCGCCAGATATGGATCGGCAAGCGTAACCAGCTTGTGATCTCGCACCTTTATATGAAGGTGGTTCTGATCCCCCAGATGTTCGATCCAATCGATCTTCGCTTCAGCATTCTGATCGACAAGGATGTCGAGATGCTCTGTTCGCGCGCCGATCGTCTTCGTTCCCGGCGGCGGATTGGCGCCCGGAAGAAGATCGGTCGGCAGAAGGTTGATGTGGGGCTGCCCCAGACGCGCGGCGACGTGAAGGCTGGCCGGATTGCCATAGATTTCACGGGGCGTTCCGATTTGCAGCAGCCTTCCCTCCGAGACAATGCCGATCCTGTCCGCCATCGTCATGGCTTCGACCTGGTCGTGGGTTACGTAGAGCAGTGTCGAGCCGAGTTCCTTCTGGATGCGTTTCAGTTCCAGACGCAGTTCCGCACGCAGCTTCGCATCAAGCGATGACAGCGGTTCGTCCATCAGGTAGATGGCGGGCCGGCGCACCAGCGCCCTGCCAATTGCAACGCGCTGCATTTCGCCTCCCGACAGACGCGTCGAACGGTTCTCGAGCTTGTGGTCGATCCTGACCATGCGCGCAATTTCGCGGACGCGACGGTCGATCTCTTCGTTTGTCAGCCTGCGCACCGGCGCCCGCAACGGAAACGCAAGGTTGTCGTAGACCGTCATGTGCGGATAGAGCGAATATTGCTGGAAGACGAAGGCAACATCCCTCTCGGCCGGTGCTTCGCTTGCGACGCTTCGACCGCCTATGTCAATGCGACCGCTGTCGGGGCGCTCCAGGCCGGCAATAAGGCGCAGCGTCGTCGTCTTGCCGGCGCCGGTCGGTCCAAGCAGAACGACGAACTCACCGTCGCGGATGGAAAGGTTGAAATCAGAAAGAGCCTGCGTGTCACCGAAGCGCTTGTTGAGGCCCTTGAGCGCGATGTCAGCCATGACGCTCCTCCGAATAGAGTGCCGAGGCGATGGCGCGGCCCGATTGGCAATCGAACAGTGCAAGCTTGGCCGGATTGAACTCAAGGCCAACTGTCTCTCCGATGCGGAAGTTGCGGTTCGCCGGAACGCGTGCCTTGATGACGCCGCTCGAGGTCTCGATCGCCACCACCTGATTGGTTCCGAGATATTCGCTGCCGTAGACGGCGCCGCGCAAGGGGGAAGTATCACTGAAGCGGATGTGTTCCGGCCTGACGCCAAGCGCCAATTCAGTCTCCGTCAGATCCTGGCGCACCTCGGGTATGCTGACATCGACGCCATGCAGCGAGACGGACTGGTCGCCGCTGCGGAGGCCTGAGGTGAAGCGCATGAAATTCATCGGCGGTGAGCCGATGAAATCGGCAACATACATGGTGGCCGGCTTGCTGTAGATTTCCTGCGGCGTCCCGAATTGCTCGATGACGCCGTGGTTCATCACGGCGATTTTGTCGGCCATGGCCATCGCCTCATGCTGATCATGCGTCACATAGACCGTCGTCGCGTGGATGCGGTTATGCAGTTCGCGCAGCTCATGGACCATAACCTCGCGGAATTCGGCGTCCAGCGTCCCAAGCGGTTCATCCATCAGGAAACACTTCGGGCGGCGTACGATCGCGCGGCCGAGGGCAACGCGCTGACGGTCGCCGCCCGCGAGTCCGGAGACGGATCGGTTCAGAATATGATCGATCTGCAGCAGCCGTGCGGTCTCTTCCACGCGTTGGCGGATCTCAGCCTTAGGCATGCCTTGCGACAGCAGCGGAAAGCCGATGTTCTTGCGCACGTTCATATGGGGATAGAGCGCAAAAAGCTGAAAGACGAAGGCAATATCGCGGGCGCTGGCGCGGTTGAAGGTGACGTCCTCCCCGTCGAGATAGATCTTGCCGCTGGTCGGCAATTCCAGGCCGGCGATCATACGCAATGTCGTCGTCTTGCCGCAGCCCGAGGGGCCGAGCAGAGCCAGGAACTCACCGTCATGGATGACGAAGCTCGAATCCTGCACAGCCACGAAGCTGCCGAACTGCTTGCGGAGATGTTCTATCCTGATGTCCGCCATGGCTCACTCCGGAAACTTCGAGACGATGATGAACATGGCAGTGCCTGCGAGCAGCGTTACCAGCGAATAGGTATAGAGCATGAGAAAAAACGGCTGGAAGAGCATGAGGAAACCAATGGCAATCAGGGCGGTTGCAATGTTCTCCATGGGCCCCCTGCGTAAAAAGAAGGGTCGTTTCGGGCGGGAGGATGGGCGCGGGGTCTCGATGAGATTGGTCATTTGCGAACCGCTCCGAAAGTGATGCCGCGCAGGAGCTGCTTGCGTAGCAGGATGGTAAAGACGAGGATCGGAATCAGGAATATCGTCGTTCCCGCAGCAACGGCCGGCCAATCCTGGCCGCCTTCGCCGATGATGGTCGGGATGAATGGCGGTGCCGTCTGGGCCTCACCCGAGGTCAGCAATGCGACAAAGGCATACTCGTTCCAGGCAAAGATCAGGCAGAAGATCGCAGTGGCGGCGATGCCTGTGGTTGCCTGCGGCAGGACGACCTTCCAGAACGCCTGCAGCCGGGTGTATCCGTCGATCATCGCAGCCTCTTCATATTCGCGCGGGATCTCGTCAATGAAGCCTTTCAGCAGCCAGACGGCGAGCGAGACATTGACCGCCGTGTAGAGCAGGATCATGCCCAGCGCCGTGTCGGAGAGGCCAAGCTCGCGGTACATCAGATAGATCGGTATGGCGACCGCGATTGGCGGCATCATGCGCGTCGACAGGATGAAGAACAAAAGGTCGTCGGCGAGCGGCACCTTGAAGCGCGAAAATCCATAGGCGGCAAGGGTTCCCAACGATACGGCCAGGAAGGTCGAGCCGAAAGCAATCACCAGAGAATTGACAAAGCGCGGCAGGAAATTCGAGGGTCCGGCAATGACCATGTTGCGCTTACGGGTCACCTCATCACAGGTGCCGGTCGGTGCAGGAAGGGAGGCAATATATTCGGGCGTCTGGCGCGTTCTCGTTGTCAGCAGATTGCAATAGCCTTCCAACGTTGGCTGGAAGATGATCTTCGGAGGGTAGCTGATGGAATCCGGCGGGGATTTGATGCTGGTCAAGAAGATCCAGACGAGCGGGATCATCGTGATCAGGGCGTAGAGGATCACGATAGCGCCTGCAATCCTCTTGCTGGTCGGGCTCGGCTCGACGACCGAATGGGCTGAGGTAACCGAGCTCATCGCTGCTTCACCTTGTTGAGTGCCTTGACATAGATGTTGGCGAGACCGAACACGGCAACGAAGAGGACGATGGCAAATGCCGACGCCCGCCCGGTTGCCCAGCTCTCGAAGGCGGCCCGCTTCAAGGTGATGGAGGCAACTTCGGTAGTCGAGCCCGGGCCACCACCTGTCAGCAGTGTCACCATGTCGAACATCTTGAAATTCTCGATACCGCGGAACAGCACCGCAAGCATGATGAACGGCAGTGCCATTGGCACGGTGATCGACCAGAATTGCCGCCAGGCGGAGGCGCGGTCCACTTCGGCTGCCTCGTAGATATAATCGGGGATGGAGCGCAGACCTGCCAGGCAGATCAGCATGACATACGGCGTCCACATCCAGGTATCGACGATGATGATCGCCCAAGGGGCCAGTGACACGCTGCCGAGCATCTGGATGTCGGCTGTGGGGATGCCGGTGACCAGGGAAACGGCATAGGCGAAAAGACCGATCTGTGGCTCGTAGAGGAAGCGCCAGAAATTGCCGACGACAGCTGGAGACAGCATCATCGGGATCAGGATCAGCGTCGTCCAGAAGGCGTGGCCGCGAAACTTGCGGTCGATCAGATAGGCGAGCGTAAAGCCGATGACGGTCTGCAGCAGGATCGTCCAGAAGACGAAATGCGCCGTCGTCTGCATCGCCTGCCAGATGTCGGGATCGGTCAGCACCCGCTCGTAATTGCCCAATCCAACGTTCTGGACCGGCGCATTCGGGCGGTTGGCGCGATAATTCGTGAACGACAGGTAGATCGCCCAGATTAGCGGAAAGATGTTGATGGCGAGAAGCAGGATGATGGTGGGCGCGATAAACACCCAGGCAATCGCTCGATCGGACAGTCCGCGGACGCGGCGGGCGACCGTTGTCGGTGTCGCCCTGGCAGTCGCATCTGCAGCTTTCTCGACCATGGAGGAAGAGGAAATGTTCAAGGTATCACCTGGTCCTTGCGTATGTGACACATGTGGCGGCCCGGCAGTCTTGGCGATCCGGGCCGCCATTCTGGCAAGAAATTTGCGCATCCAGCCGGACACTAGATCTTGCCGTCGTCCTTGAAGACTTCGGTCCAGTCCTTCACCAGGCCATCAAGCGCCTCTTGAGCGGTGCCGTTGCCGGCCACGACATAGTTATGAACGCGCTTCTGCATATCCTGAAGCAGGGTTGCGTAGCTCGGCTCGGCCCAGAAATCCTTCACGATCGCCATCGAGTCCAGGAATGCCTGGGCATAGGGCTGACTGGAAGCAAAGTCAGGAGCGTTCACCACCGATTTCAGGCAGGAATATCCGCCGAGCTGCCACCATTTCGCCTGCACCTCGGGCTGGGCGAACCATTTGATATATTGCAGGGCGGYGTCCTTCTTGTCGGAATAGGAAACGACCGAGATGCCCTGTCCGCCGAGCTGAGCGAAGTGCTTCTTTTCGGCCGGATTGGGGAAGAAACCGATCTTGTCGCCACCCACCTTCTCGTCCTTGTAGAGGCCAGGCCAGGTGAAGGCGAAATTCATCTGCATGGCGACCTGGCCGGATTTGAAAGCATCGGCAGATTCGACCATGTAGACATTGGAGCTGCCGGGCGGAGTGCAGCAATCATAGAGCGCCTTATAGAATTCCAGCCCCTTCACAGCATCGGGAGAATTGACGAAACCTTCCATCTCATATGGCTTGTCAGGGTTGTCGTACTGGAAACCCCAGTCATACAGCACGTTGGTCACGCCCATCGTGATGCCTTCGGAACCGCGCTCGGTATAGATCGAAGCACCGTACACGGTCTTCCCGTCGATTTCGCGCTTCTGGAAGAACTCGGCGATCTGTTTCAGTTCGTCGTAGGTCTTGGGCGCTGCGAGCTCCCGCCCGTATTTTTCCTTGAATTCCCTCTGCAATTCAGGCCGCTCGAACCAGTCCTTGCGATAGGTCCAGCCTACGACATCGCCCATGGCGGGCAGCGCCCAGTAGTTCGGCGTATTCTTCGGCCATTCCGAATAGCCAACCACCGTCGCCGGCACGAAGTCATCCATCTTGATGCCTTCCTTGTCGAAGAAGTCGTTAAGCTTGACGTAGTGGCCGTTTTCCGCCGAGCCGCCGATCCACTGGCTGTCGCCAATGATCAGGTCGCAGAGCTTTCCGTGAGAGTTCAGTTCGTTGAGAAAACGGTCGGCATAACTCGTCCACGGCACGAACTCGAACTTCATTTCGGTGCCAGTTTTGGCGGTGAAATCTTTCGAGAGCTCAACAAGCGCGTTGGCCGGGTCCCAAGCCGCCCAGCAAAGTGTCAGTTGATCGGCTTTTGCGAGATTGGGCAGCGCCGACGACATGACAAATGCCGAGGCCAGCCCGAGAAGGGCTTTCGATTTCTTTTGCATACGTTCCTCCCAGAACCAAGGCCGGCTCCCCGCCGACATGCAAGTCCACCAATTTCAGAGACTGCCTACATGAACTCCTCAACTCTCATGTTTAGCAATATGTTTAGTAATAGACAATTTTATAAACATTGCAAGCGACAATCTCCGCAGCCGATGATCCATCCCGTGACGATGCAGCCCGGCGGTGGCTTGATGACTTGAGGTCAGGACGAAGCTATGGGCAGGAGGAAACACGCCGGGTATGCTCAATCAATTGAAAGGAAATCGGCTGGTGTCTGCGCAGATGGATCACAGCGGGGATATGCAACAGGCGGCGCTCGGTCTTTCGGACGTACTCGGCCCTGGTCTGTCGGTTGTCTTTTGTGGCTTGAACCCCGCGCTCACAGCAGTCCGGGACGGCCACAATTTCTCCTCTCCCAGCAACCGCTTCTGGAGGGTGCTGCACCTTTCCGGCTTTACGTCGCGCCTCCTGCGCGCCGATGAAGAGCGAGAGTTGCTCGAGTATGGATGCGGCATCACTGCTGCCGTCTCGCGGGCCACGAAGAGCGCCAGCGAATTGAGGCTGGACGATTATAAAAGGGCAGCACCGCTGCTCGAAGCGAAGATAACCAAGTTCGCGCCGGCAAATCTGGCCTTTCTCGGCAAGGCTGCCTTTGCGGCGATCAGCGCGCGGGCGGACTGCGACTGGGGAAGACAGAGCGAGGTGTTCGCCGGCGCTAACACCTGGGTTCTACCGAACCCCAGCGGGCTCAACAGAGCTTTTGGTCTCGATCGGCTGACTGCCTATTACCGCGATCTGAAAGCCGAAATCCAGCCACGCATCGGTTGAGCTCCATCCGCGAGCGTGCCTACGCCTACTAGCTTACTCCATTGAATACGACCATCTTGTCATCCGCCATCTCCTGCATTGTCCAAGGGATACCGCCGATGCCGTAACCGGACTGACGGCGACCTGCAAACGGCATCCAGTCCGTCCTGAACGCAGTATGGTCGTTGACGAGAACGGCCGCGGCATCCAGACGTTTCGCCGCACGGAGCGCGACGGCGATATCGGAGGAAAATACGCTCGCCTGAAACGCATATGGCAGCGAATTGGCACTCTCAATCGCATTGTCGAGGTTCCGGTAACCGTAGACGCAGGTCAGCGGGCCGAAGACTTCGAGTTGCGAAACTTTTGCGTCCGCAGGCGGATTGAGCAGGACCGAGGGCAAAAGCGTCGTTTCCGACAGACGGCCGCCTCCGAGCTGTTTTGCTCCTGCATCGACGGCTTCCCGGATCCAGTTCGATACTCGCTCCGTTTCGCGGGGCAGGATCAGCGGCCCCATTTCGGTTTGCTTGAGTGTTGGATCGCCAACCCGAAGGGCTGCGACCGCGGCAGCAAGTTTCTCGGTGAACGGCTCCAGAATATCGTCGTGCACGAATATCCGCTGGACCGAGACACAGACCTGGCCAGCATGATAGTAGCCGCCTTTGACTATGGGATTGACGACTGCGCCCGCATCCGCACTTCGATCAACGATAACCGGTGCGGCACCGCCATGTTCAAGCGCGCATCGCGTGCCGGGCGGCAGCTTGCTCTTGAGATACCAGCCGACTTTCGCAGATCCGATGAAGCTTAAAAACGCGACGCGGGGATCGGTCGCGAAGGATTCAGCAAGCACATTGTCATCGGTGACGAAGCTCTGGCACCAGCGTTCGTCCAGACCGGCTTCCCAAAGCAGCTTCACTATTTCGATACACGAGATGGGTGTCGTTGCCGCAGGCTTTACGATGACCGGGCATCCGACGGCAATGGCCGGCGCAATTTGATGAACGATGAGATTGAGGGGATGATTGAACGCCGAGATCGCCGCGACAACACCGATAGGCTCTTTCGTCGTGAAGGCCAAACGGTTCAGGCTCGCTGCAGTCAACCCCATCGGGATTTCCTTGCCGCCGAAGTTGCGGATCTCATCGGCGGCATTGATCAGCCCGTCGATCGCTCGCGTGACTTCGATGATGGCGTCCGTCAGCGGCTTGCCCCCTTCCCGCGCAATCATCGTGGAGAAACGGTCCTTGTTGTCGCGCAGCAGTTCCGACGCCCTTCTCAGGACAGCCATGCGCTGATACGCAGGCATCCACCCGTCGCGATCGGCAAAGGCTTTCGCCGCAATATCCAGCTTGCGATCAAGTGCGGCGGCGTCATCGACCGGCACCTCGGCGATGATCGCTCGATCAAACGCCTGATAAACCTTCAGGGTAGCCGACATCTCATGCCTCCAGAATTGTCGGGAGCCGTTCGCGCAGCTCCTTCACCAGCACGCGTTCATTCTCCGAATAATCGACGGGGACATTGACCAGATGCACGCCCCCACCCCTAAACGCATCCTCGAGGACCTGTTTGAACTGACCGATATCGTCGACCCTAGACCCTTTGGCTCCATAGGATTCTGCATACTTGACGAAGTTGGGATTGCCAAACGTCATTCCGAAGTCCGGAAATTCGTCCACGGCCTGCTTCCAACGGATCATCCCGTAGGCATCGTCCTCGATGACGAGAACGACAAGGTTCAGTTTGAGCCGCACGGCAGTCTCCAGCTCTTGCGAATTCATCATGAAGCCGCCATCGCCGCAGATCGCCATGACCCGTCGTTCCGGGTAGAGCATCGAAGCGACCATTGCCGACGGAAGGCCAGCTCCCATCGTCGCGAGCGCGTTGTCGAGAAGCAGCGTGTTCGCCATCCTGGTGCGATAGTTGCGAGCGAACCATATCTTGTACATGCCATTGTCGAGAGCGAGAATGCCATCATGGGGCATGACCTCCCGGATGTCGTGGACAAGCCTCTGGGGTGTAAATCGTCCTTCGGTCGCCCGGTCTGCAATGCGGTCTAGAATTCGCTCCCTCAGGTGAAGAAGTGCCTGCGCGTTCGGCAGCTTGCCTTCCAGGCGATCGGCGAGCGCCTTCAGTGAAGGCCCCATGTCCCCGATGACCTCGGCTTGAGGAAAATAGACCTGCTCGACTGTCGCGGGCTGATATCCGACATGGACGACTTTCGGTCCGCCCTTACCCATGATGAACGGCGGTTTTTCGATCGTGTCATGACCGATTGTTACGATCAGGTCTGCCTGCTCGATGGCCTCGTGGACATAGTCGCGCTCCGAGAGGGCCGCTGTGCCCATATAGAGCTCGGTTCCGCCCGGAACCGTTCCCTTCCCCATCTGGGTCGTGAAATAGGGGATGCGCGTTCGAATAACGAACTGGGCAATGTCCGACGTGGAGCGAGGGCGCGAGGCTGCTGCTCCAAACATGAGCAATGGACGCTTGGCTGATGCAATCAGCTCAGCGGCGCGATCAAGCGCGGCATCGCTTGCGGTCGGCAGTTCAAGCTGATGCGGCGCCACAAGGGCGATGTCTTCACACTCCTCTGCAGCGATGTCTTCAGGCAGTTCGAGATGAACTGGACCAGGCCGTTCCTCCTGCGAGATCCTGAACGCCTCCCTCACCAGAGTCGGGATCATCTGCGGCGAGACGATCTGACGCGTGAGCTTGGTCAGCGGCTTCATTGATGCGATGACGTCGACGATCTGGAAGCGAGCCTGCCGCGATGAAAGAATACCCTTCTGGCCGGTGATCATCACCATCGGCATCGCGCCGAGAAGAGCATAGGCCGCTCCTGTCGACAGGTTCAGCGCTCCCGGACCAAGCGTCGTAAGGCATACGCCAGGCTTGCCCGTCAGCCGTCCGTACGTCGCTGCCATGAACGCAGCTGCCTGCTCGTGTCGAGTGAGCACGAGCTGGATTGAGGATTTGCGGATGGATTCGACGACGTCGAGGTTTTCCTCGCCGGGAATGCCGAAGATACGCTCCACGCCTTCATTCTCAAGAGCCGCAATAAGGAGATCCGAGCCTTTGGTCATGGAAGGTGCCCTGTGCTTTGACGCCGCGGTCAGCGACGCGATGAGAACTGAGGCACCGAACATAGGCCGATTTACCGTCCGAACCAACCGCACCCTCAATGCGGATTTTGCATGCGAGATATGCTCGCAAACCCTCCCTCGGATTTTGGAATTTCACTGCGTCAAGCCATTAACGGCGTATACATCGCGTGCGTGGCGCCTCGACGTCGTGCATTTTTATTCAGGCTGCCGGAAAGAGGTTTGGATTTGTCCACCCGGTGGTGCGTTCAGCTTGTAGCCCGCCCGCGATGAAGCGCGGCCCCCAGGTGCCGCACTCCATCCCCGGTCGGCTGCCGCCAGGTTTCTGATCGTTGGTTGCCGATAGGCAGTCCCTATCGCGTAAACATCAGCCGCATGCGCGCCAGAATGCCCTTCACGCCCGGTATGGAGGCGGCTCTGAGATGGCGGGCGACGATACCAGCGTCGACCCGTGCTCCAAAATGGCAGGAGCAGACGAGCCCATGCAATTGGCGATCGTTAAGATCAAAGAAGCTCTGAGCATCCCCATAGGTATCGCCCTCTAGACCGGCGGCACGCAGAACCGGATCGGCATAGGCTACGGATATGGGAGACCCGGTGATCCGCATCATTATCCGCTGGTCATGGGGGAGATATTCGGTTTCCCGAAGGGTAACGAGCGAACGCGCAGGATCGTCTTCCAGGAGCTCCGCCCACCGGCCCAACCGCTCTGCCCGAGACAATTGTGGCGTGGTACGGCTGACCCTGGCTATAGCCTTCAGCTGATCGACTGCGTATTGTTCCATGGCGGCCTCCTATTTGGAAAATAGACTGCACGCCCCCATTCAGAACGTTGATCCCAACTACGCTGCCTGTCCAATCACGTTTGAAGAATCCGATCTCTTGAGAAGTCTACCCCCACGCATTCACGCGAATTCGCTTTGTCTCGAAAAGGTCCGAGGATGGGCGATGTGCTTCCGGACGATACTCTCCTTGCTGTCGAGTTCTTCCAGCAGAACGTCATAGCTCCAGAGATCGGCAAGGTGCTGCAGGACGAGCTTCAGATCTTCCTCTTCCAGGAACTCGTCATTGGTTGCTCGGTGCTGCAACAGCAATCTGCGGTCGCCGGCAAGATCGACGTCGACGATCTCAATCGCCGGGTCGGTATGACCGATATCGTAGTCGCGGGAGAGTTGCCGGCGAATACGCCGATAACCGCGCTCATCATGGATCGCGGAAACCAGGATGCCTTCCTGAATCTCCGGATCGTCGTGGAGGTGGAACATGCGCCACCGCCGCATGAGGCTTGGGCTCAGGAACTGGCTGACGAAGCTCTCGTCGCGATAATTGGCCCAGATATCGCGCAGGACCGCCATCGGGTCGCCCCGCCCGGCAATATCCGGGAACCAGTCGCGGTCTTCGCCGGTCGGCTCCGTCACGATACGCTCGATATCCTGCATCATCGCAAAACCGAGCGCATAGGGATTGAAGCCCGAGAACCGCCGATCATCATACAGCGGCTGGAACACGACATTGGTGTGCGATTTCAGAAACTCGAAATAGTTGCCGTCGCTGATCTGACCGCGCTCGTGCAGGCGCTGCATGATATTGTAGTGGACGTAGGTGGCTGTACCCTCGTTCATCACCTTGGTCTGGCGCTGAGGGTGGAAATACTGGGCGACATGGCGAACGATGCGCAAAATCTCGCGCTGCCAGGAATGGAGCCGAGGCGCAGATTTTTCGAGGAAATAAAGGATATTGTCCTGCGGCAAGCCAAGCGCGGCACGCCGGCGCTCGAGATCGCGATCTGACTTGTTGCGTTTGTTACCGGTCGGCACGGTGCGCCAGAGATCGTTGAAGATCTTTTCCTCGTGAGCGCGGCGCTCCTGCAGCCGCTTTTCCTCCTGCCTGAGGTCCACCTGGGTCTTGCCGGCGTAGCGGTGCACCCCGTGCGACATCAGCGCATGTGCGGCATCGAGCGTGCGTTCGACGGCCGCTTCTCCGTATCGTTCTTCGCAACGGGAGATGTAGCTCTTGGCGAAATCGAGATAGTCGAGAATGCCCTCGGCATCGGTCCAGAGCTTGAACAGATAATTGTTCTTGAAGAAGTGGTTATGGCCGAAGGCAGCGTGCGCTATGACCAATGTCTGCATGGTCGCCGTATTCTCTTCCATGAGATAGGAGATGCAGGGCGAACTGTTGATAACGATTTCATAGGCGAGGTCGCGCATGCCGCGGCGGTAGAAGGCCTCGTGATGGGCAAAATGCTTGCCGAAGGACCAGTGGCGATAGAAGAGTGGCATGCCCGTCGAGGAATAGGCATCGAGCATCTGCTCGGATGTGATGACCTCGATCTGGTTCGGGTAGACATCGAGCCCCAGTTCCCCAAGCGCGATATCCTCACAGGCATCATGAATGCGCTGCAGAGTCGGAAAATCCCAGTCAGCGCCTTCGAAAAGGAGCTTTTCCTTGTGCCGCGTGCTGATTTTCATGGCGTAGCCCCTGCCGTGGCAGCCTTTTTTTGAAACAGGTCGTGGAAAACAGGGAATATCTCGTTCTTGCGGCAGACCTTGCGCATGGCAAGAGGCAGTGCAGCAGAGCGGATTTCCTGATAGAGCGCCCAGAGCGGTGACCTCGACGTCGAGGAATCTCCATCTTCCTCACCGACTTCGATATAGGCGAAGTACTGGCAGACCGGCAGGATTTCCTGCTGCAGCAGTTGGCCCGTCAGAGCACCGTCGGAATAAGAGTTGTCGCCATCGGAGGCCTGCGCCGCATAGATGTTCCACTCCGTCGGATCGAAGCGTGCGGCAACGATCGAGCGCATCACCGCCAGCGCACTGGAAACCAGCGTGCCGCCTGTCGCCGGGCTATAAAAGAAAGTCTCCTCATCGACTTCCTCTGCCTTTTCCGTATGACGGATGAAAACGATCTCCACCTTCTCGTAACGCTGCGACAGGAAGAGGTAGAGGAGCAGGTAAAAGCGCTTGGCGAGATCCTTCATATGCTCGCTCATGGAACCGGAAACGTCCATGAGGCAGAACATCACCGCTTTGACGACAGGCTTGGGCGTATTCTCAAAACGCCGGTAGCGGACGTCGAGCGGGTCGATATAGGGGATACGCTTGCTCTTGAGCGTCAAAGCCTTCAGCCTGTCTTCGAGTACGACGCGTTCTTCCGCATCATCGCATTCGTCGATCTGCTTCTGAAGTGCCTCTATTTCCTCCGCCTTCGGGCGATGAAGCGCCAGGCGACGCATCATGGCAAGACGTGTCGTACGCCCGACGGCAATGTTGGAGGGAGAGCCGGAAACAGAAAAACCAGCCCTTTGCGGTGTCACCTCCTCGGTTTCGCTCAGCCGGCGCTTGGCAAGGTCGGGCAGTTCCAGGTCTTCGAGGAAGATGTTGAGGAATTCCTCTCGGGTCAGTACGAAGCGGAAACCGTCTTCGCCGTCGCCCTCTCCCGCCTCGGACGAACGTCCGCCTCCCGATGCCGGTGGACGCTTTATGAAGTCGCCCTCGACGAATTTCTGATTGCCGGGAAGGATGCGATCCTGGACTCCCCCACCGCCCCGGTGAAGACCCGGTTCGGTCATGCCGCCGATTGGAAGAGTGACTTCACCGCCATCAAGCACATCGCGGATGGAGCGGTTTTGCAAAGACCGTTTAACCGCTTGCTCTACGGCGTCCTTGGCACGCCGTAGGAACCTTTGTCGATTTTCCAGACTTTTACCGCGCGGGTTAAGCCGCCGGTCTATGATGTGCATGTTTGCTCCTACCTGGGTACTCGCTCCGACGGCCTACCTAACTCGCCTGCTTGACGCGCATGTACCATTCCACCAGCCGGCGAACCTGCCGTTCCGTGTAGCCCCGCGCCACCATGCGCGAGACGAATTCGCTATGCTTCTTTTCGGTCTCACTATCCTTCTTCGATCCGAAGGAGATGACCGGCAGCAAATCCTCGACTTGCGAGAACATACGCTTCTCGATGACTTCCCGGATCTTCTCATAGCTCGTCCAGGAAGGGTTCTTGCCGCCATTAGCAGCCCGTGACCTCAAGGAGAACTTGACGATCTCGTTGCGGAAATCCTTGGGGTTGGCGATGCCCGCCGGTTTTTCGATCTTCGTCAGCTCCTGGTTCAGAAGTTCGCGATCGAGCAGCTGACCAGTATCCGGGTCCTTGAAATCGGTATCCTCGATCCAGGCGTCCGCGTAATCGACATAACGGTCGAACAGGTTCTGACCGTAATCGGAATAGGATTCCAGATAGGCCTTCTGGATCTCGTTGCCGATGAACTCCGCGTAACGCGGTGCCAATTCGGCCTTGATGAATTCCATGTAGCGCTTTTCCGTCTCCTCGCCATACTGCTCGCGGCGGATAGCCTGTTCCAAAACATACATCAGATGCACAGGGTCGGCACCGATATCCGTCGTGTCGTGGTTGAAGGTCGACGCAAGAACCTTGAACGCGAAACGTGTCGATATTCCGTCCATGCCCTCATCGACACCGGCAGCATCCCGATATTCCTGCACGCTTCTGGCACGCGGATCGGTTTCCTTGAGGCTTTCGCCGTCATAGGAGCGCATTTTCGAGAACAGATTGGAATTCTCATGCTTGCGAAGCCGTGACAGCACGGAGAAACGAGCCAGCATCTCCAATGTCGCCGGTGCACATGCCGCATCGGCTAGCTCCGATCCTTCGATCAGTTTTTCGTAGATCTTCTGTTCCTCAATCACCCTGAGGCAATACGGAACCTTGATGACGCAGATGCGGTCGATGAAGGCCTCGTTGTTCTTGTTGGCCTTGAAGGTTTGCCACTCCGCTTCGTTCGAATGGGCAAGGATGATGCCAGAGAAGGGAATCGCACCGATGTTTTCGGTGCCCATGTAGTTGCCTTCCTGCGTCGCCGTCAGCAGCGGATGCAGCATCTTGATCGGCGCCTTGAACATTTCCACGAATTCCAGCACGCCCTGATTGGCGCGGTTGAGACCGCCGGAATAGCTGTAGGCATCAGGATCGTTTTGCGAATAGTGCTCGAGCTTGCGAATATCGACCTTGCCGACCAGCGACGAGACATCCTGATTGTTTTCGTCACCCGGCTCGGTCTTTGCAATCGCGATCTGTCGAAGCCTTGAGGGCTGAATCCTGACGACCCGGAAGCGGGAGATATCACCATCGAATTCGTCGAGCCGCTTCAGGCACCACGGGCTCATCAAACCGCTGAGACGACGAGTCGGGATGCCGTATTCTTCGAGCAGCATCGGCCCCATGGCGAGGGGATCAAAAAGGTTGAGGGGGCTTTCAAAGACCGGGCTCAGTTCGTCACCGGCTTTGAGAACATAGATGGGGTTGACTTCCATCAGTTGCTTCAGACGCTCTGCAAGCGAAGACTTACCACCACCGACCGGGCCGAGCAGGTAAAGGATCTGCTTGCGCTCCTCCAGACCTTGGGCCGCGTGCCTGAAAAAGGAAACGATCCGCTCGATCGTCTCCTCCATGCCGAAAAACCCTTCGAAGGCGGGATAGGTTCGGATGGTCCTGTTCATGAAAACCCGGCCGAGCCGCGAATCCTTGGCGGTATCGATGATTTCGGGTTCGCCAATTGCCGAAAGCAGCCGCTCGGTCGCGTTGGCGTAGGCCATCGGATCTTTTTTACACAAGGCAAGATAGTCTGCTATAGACATATCCGTCTCTCGCCGAGACTCGTAGTTACGGGTGAACGCATCAAATAGGGAGTTGTTCAGCATAGGCCCTCCTATAAAGGTCTGCCTCAGCGATTTTCGCCTTCGCTAAGTAAGATGGTGCGCCAATGTTTCGAAAGATCAAGGTCCTCCTCGGCGGAAATAAGACATGGCCGACATTCCGGCATCGCTACACAAAAAAGTGCGCGTAACTTGCCAATTTGATCCTCGAAATCTGACAGCCTCTATAGCTTTGCGACCGTGCCGGGAGTATTATTCGCGCGCGGTTTAAAAGAGGACGCCGCGCACCTTCACGCCGATGACACGAATATGTGTCGGTGCCGCTCAAAAGGCCACCTGATTCGCTGGAGCGAGAATTTCTCGCCTTCCAAAAGAGACAGCTGTCTTCAAGAACTCCGCGAGAAAGCCAGCAGTGGTTGAGAATTGGCCTCAACCCAGTCTTTATGGTTGCGGCTCGTTGTTACATAGCAATCTGTGCAGCGACCTGTTCTGCGGTAACCGACGCGTCAGCTTTCGGGCTTTGACGAGCTGAACGCAGCCCGTTCGATGCCGTGCCGCTGCAGTTTGTCGTAAAAGGTCTTGCGTGGAATGCCGAGGGTTTCGATCGTCCGGCGTACGTCGCCATCGTTCCGGGTCAGCGTCTCGCGGATGATATCGGCCTCATAGCGGTCCATCCTCGCCGGCAGAGGCAAGGGGGCATCTTTGTTTTCAACCCCGTTTTGCCTCGGCTCTACCGGCGCCGCTTCAAGACCGAGGACGAAGCGTTCGGCGAAATGAGAGAGTTCGCGCACATTGCCCGGCCAGTCATGGCTCTTCAGGTGGCGGTGCAGTTCGGGCGAAGCGACGGGTACCGGACGCTTGAAGCGGGTGGCGGCCCGTTCGGTGAAGTGGGCGAAGAGGAGCGGGATGTCGTCGCGCCGGTCGCGCAGCGGCGGGATGCTGATCGTCACGACATTGAGCCGATAATAGAGATCCTCGCGGAAATCGCCGCGCTCGCGCGGATCGCCGAGATCAACCTTGGCCGCAGCCACGACACGCAGGTCGACCGGCCGCACCTCGTTGGTGCCGAGTGGCATGACTTCGCGCATTTCCAGGACGCGCAGCATCTGCACCTGGGCGGGGGCCGGCATGCTTTCGATTTCATCGAGAAACAACGTCCCACCGCTCGAATGTTCGATGCGGCCGATGCGTTTCTTCTGGGCACCCGTGAACGCCCCGGCTTCGTGACCGAAGAGTTCGCTCTCGATCACGGTTTCAGGCAGGGCGCCGCAATTCAGCGCGACGAAGTTTCCCTTCGAACGACGGCTCCAGCGATGCAGCAGGCTTGCCACCACTTCCTTGCCGCTGCCGGTTTCGCCAGTCACCAGGACGTCGACATCGGTGTCGGCGATCTGCCGGAGCGTTCGTCGCAGGCGCTCCATGGCGGGCGTCTGGCCAATCAGCGGCAGATCGCCCTGCGCCTGTTCAGCCGCGTCGCGCAGCGACCGGTTGTCGAGCACGAGCCGGCGTTTTTCGGCGGCGCGGTGCACGCTTTGCACCAGCCTGTCGGCTGCAAAAGGCTTGGTGATGAAGTCATAGGCCCCATCCTGGATTGCCTTAACGGCCATCGGGATATCGCCATGCCCTGTGATCAGGATCACGGGAAGGTCTTCATCGAGGCGACGGATTCGATCGAAGAGCTGCAATCCGTCGATATGCGGCATGCGGATGTCGGAAACGACGACACCCGAGAACTCCGCGCTCAGATCCTTCAGAGCTTCCGTGGCGGCGGAAAAGGTCGAAACCGAAAAGCCGGCAAGCTCCAGCGTCTGCTTCGTCGCCTTCAGGAGATCCTTGTCGTCATCGATAAGGAAGACCGGGATAGTTTCACTCATGCCTGTGCCTTCTGCAGATAGACGGTAAAGCGGGTGCCGCTCTCGTTGCTGTCGACCTCGATACGGCCGCCATAATCGGCAACGATATCCTTCGAGATGACGAGGCCAAGACCAAGGCCCTTTTCCTTGGAGGTATTGAAAGGCGAAAAGAGCGAGCCGAGGATGTCCGCAGATATGCCTGGGCCGTTATCGATGACGCTCACCGCTACCTGGTTGCCCATCTCCTCGCAATAGACCTCCACCTTTGCGCCCTCGCGGCCCTCCAGCGCCTCCAGCGCGTTCTGAAAGAGATTGATCAGCACCTGCTCCAACCGGATGCGATTGCCGTTTACTTTCAGATCGGCAGAGGGCAGCTTGATATCGAGCGCATCCAACCGGCCAGCAAAACGGCTCCGCAGCAGAACGACTGCGCCTTCGATGGCCGCGCGCAGTTCTATCGGCTCCGCCGCGGTGCGACCCTTGCGGGCAAAAGCCTTCAACTCCTCGGTGATGGCACCGATGCGTTCCGTCAGGCTGGCAATCGCACCGAGATTGTCGTCGGCCGAATCCGGCTGCCGACGTTTGAGGAAGGTGCGGGCATTGTCGGCATAGGCACGGATAGTCGCGACCGGCTGATTGATCTCATGTGCCACGCCGGCGGCAACCTGCCCCAGGATCGCCAGACGGTTCGCCTGCACCAGCTCCTGTTGAACCACCTGCAGCCTTGCTTCGGTGGCGCGATGGTCCGTTATCTCCTCCTGCAGGCGGTCGCGGGCGCGGCTCAGATCCTGCGTGCGCTCCAGCACCCGACGCTCCAGCTCCTCGCGCGCGGCGCGCTCGGTCGCAATACGCATGACGACGATCTGGCGGCGGCGCAGCAGAAACGTCATGATCGCGAGCACGGGAATGAGGGCTGCCAATGTCAGCAGCCGCCATTCGCGCACGGAAGAGGCTATCGGCGCCTCGGTCGGCACCAGGTATTCGAGTTGCCAGGTTGTTGACGGCACCTCCGTGCGCAATCGCAGGAACTCGCCCTCCCCGGCGCCTGGCATGATGGCGTGGACGATTGCGGCTCCAGGCCTCAGTTCCTGCCGTTCGTCGATCGGCAGTGGCAGCAGCGGCGCCTCGCCGAATTGTAAGCTCGTCCTGATCGCCGCAAGGCTTTCCTGCAGCAGGGACTTGGCCGTCATAAAACGCCATGACGGCAAGCTGGTGATAAGCACGACGCCGTGCTCATCGATGACATAGGCCGGTCGGGCTGCATCGCGCCAGTCGGATTCCAGCTGATCGAACTCCATCTTGACGACGACGACGCCAAGTGGAGCCGCAGCATCCCCGACCCGTCGGGAAATATAAAGCCCCGGCCGGTTGCTGACATTGCCCAGCGCGAAGTGCTCTGCCGTACCATTTTCCATCGCGCGGCGAAAATAATCACGGAAGGAATAGTCGTTGCCTACAAAGCTCAGAGGCTCCTGCCAGTTGCTGGAAGCGATCGCGATGCCATTCTTGCCGGTTACATAGAGAACCGAAGCGCGGGTGCCGGCGACAAGGCTCTGAAGCTTGCGATCAAGCCCCATGACGGCCTCTCCCTGCCCCGATGCCAGAGCGTCTCGCACCTGCTGGTCATCCGCAAGGAGCAGCGGCAGAGCCCTCGGTCCCTCCAGCACGGCACGCAGCAGCGCCACCTTGAGATTGGCGTCGGTCTGCCCCTGATCCTCCAGTGCCGCAACTGCCTGCAGTCGACCATAGACGCCGGCGCCGTAAAGGGCCGTGCCGATCAGAATGGCCGCGAGCGCCGCAAAGACCAGCCAGACCGACCGGGAGCGCCGGCCAAGCTGTTCAGGCGTCAGGAAACGTTCGTTTGCGGTCCTCTGGAGCATGGCCGCATTGTGCATGTTTTCGCACGATCAACAAATCACTTTGTGCGAAAACTCGCACTACCTCATCTGCATCAACCAGTGACATTCAACAATATCAATTAATTAGGAAATCAGAGGAAACTGGCACGCGCGTTGCAAAACAAGTCCTCATCAGTCGGGAGGCTGTTTGACCATCATGACTTGGCCGTCGCCCTATTGGCGTCCGGCATAGTGGAGGACACCATGGATATTGCAATGCACGCCGCTGCAGATCGCGGCAAAACTCCCTTTTACCGGCACCTCTACGTGCAGGTTCTCGCCGCCATCGCGGCCGGCATTCTGCTCGGCCACTTCTACCCATCTCTCGGCGCTTCGCTGCAGCCGCTCGGAGACGCGTTCATCAAGCTCGTGCGCATGGTGATCGCGCCCGTCATCTTCCTGACGGTCACGACCGGCATTGCCGGCATGGCCGATCTCAAGAAGTTCGGTCGCGTGGTCGGCAAGGCGCTTGGCTACTTCCTTGTCTTCTCGACGCTGGCGCTCGTCGTCGGCCTTGTCGTTTCCAATGTGCTGCAGCCAGGCGCCGGCATGCATATCGATCCGGCGACGCTCGATACGAAGGCCGTCAACAACTACGCCGCTCAGGCCCATGACGCGACAATCGTCGGCTTCCTGATGAACATCATCCCGGACACGATCGTCGGCGCTTTCGCCAAAGGCGACATCCTGCAGGTGCTGTTCTTCTCCGTCGTCTTCGGCATTGCGCTTGGCTCTGTCGGCGAACGCGGGAAGCCGGTTCTCGACTTCTTCCAGGTTCTGACAGCTCCGGTCTTCCGCCTCGTCGCGATCCTGATGAAGTTCGCCCCGATCGGCGCCTTTGGCGCCATGGCCTTCACGATCGGTAAATATGGCATCGGCGCGATCGCCAACCTCGCCTTCCTGATCGGTACCTTCTATCTGACCTCGCTGCTCTTCGTGCTGGTCGTACTCGGCGCGGTCGCCCGCTATAACGGCTTCTCCATCCTGGCGCTGCTGCGCTATATCAAGGAAGAACTGCTGTTGGTGCTCGGCACCTCGTCGTCTGAAGCCGCGCTGCCCGGTCTGATGAACAAGATGGAACGCGCCGGCTGCAAGCGCTCGGTTGTCGGTCTCGTCATTCCGACCGGCTATTCCTTCAATCTCGACGGCACCAATATCTATATGACGCTGGCGGCACTCTTCATCGCCCAGGCGACGGATACGCATCTGAGCTTCGGCGACCAGATCCTGCTGCTGCTCGTGGCGATGCTCAGTTCCAAGGGTGCCGCCGGCATTACCGGCGCCGGCTTCATCACGCTTGCCGCCACGCTCTCGGTCGTTCCCTCGGTTCCGATCGCCGGCATGGCGCTCATCCTCGGCATCGACCGCTTCATGTCGGAATGCCGCGCGCTGACCAACCTCGTCGGCAATGCGGTTGCCACCATCGTCGTTGCCCGCTGGGAAAACGAACTCGACCAGACCCGTTTTGCTGCGGCGATGGCCGGCAATCTGCGCGATGAGAGCGACCTGCTTGCCCCGGTGGCAGTGCCCGCCGAGTAAACAGCGAGACAAGAAAAATCCGCCGCCAGTCAGACGATTGGCGGCGGATTTCATTTGAGATCGATCGGGCGGGCCAACGAAAGCCTGCCCGCTATCTCTTAAACTTAGAGCGCCAGACCCGTACCCCGGTCGAAAATATGGACCTGCTCGCTGGAAATATTGGCTTCGAAACGCGCACCGTAGCGGGCAGCATAATCCCCATCCACAACAGCGGTGACCGGCTGACCGGCGAGATCGAAGACGACATGCGTCTGGGCGCCCGTCGGCTCGACCAGCAATGTCTGCCCGGCAAGCGCATTTCCGTCCCTGCCGCCGGGTGTCAAATGTTCAGGACGAAGGCCGACGGTCACTGCCTGGCCGGGGCGAACCTTGCGGTCAGGCGCGATCCGGATCGCAGTCCCGTCCGAAAGGCGTGCGGCCGGCCCGCCACCCTCACCTTCGACGACGCCTTCGATGAGGTTCATCGCCGGAGAACCGATAAAGGCGGCGACGAAGAGATTGGCCGGCTTCTTGTAGAGTTCGAGGGGCGTGCCCTCCTRCTCGATCTTGCCCTGATTGAGGACGACGATGCGGTCGGCAAGCGTCATCGCTTCGATCTGGTCGTGCGTGACGTAGATCGAGGTCGTGTTGACCTTCTGGTGCAGCGTCTTGATTTCCGAGCGCATCTGCACGCGCAGCTTCGCATCGAGGTTGGAGAGCGGCTCATCGAACAGGAAGACGGCCGGATTGCGCACGATGGCGCGGCCCATGGCGACTCGCTGGCGCTGGCCACCGGAAAGCTGTGCGGGCTTGCGATCCATCAGTTTCGTCAGATCGAGCATGCGGGCGGCCTCGGCCACACGCTGCTCAATCTGCGGCTTGGGAAGACCTGATAGTTTCAAATTGAAGCCCATGTTTTCGGCGACCGTCATATGCGGATAGAGCGCATAGGACTGGAACACCATGGCGATGTTGCGCTCGCGCGGCGTCAGCTCATTGACGACGGCGTCATCGATCATGATCTCGCCGTCGGTGATTTCCTCAAGGCCGGCGATCATGCGCAGCAACGTGGACTTGCCGCAGCCGGACGGGCCGACCAGGGCGACGAACTGCCCATCCTCGATCGACAGCGAGATATTGTGGATCACATCGAGCGATCCATAGGCCTTGCGGATATTCTTGAGTTCAACGGACGCCATGTGCGTGTCTCCTATACGGGCTCAGGACTTCACCGCACCAGCTGTCAGGCCGGCGATGATGTGCTTCTGGGCGAGGAAAAAGACGATGATGGTCGGCAGGATGGTCAGCGTGATGAACGCCAGGATGAGATGCCAATCGGTGGCGAACTCGCCTCTATAGACCATGATGCCGAGCGGCCAGGGATAGAGGCTCTCGGAATTGAGCATGATCAGCGGCACGATATAGCTGTTCCAGCTGCCAACGAAGGAGATGATGCCGACGGTGGCGATGATCGGGCGCGAGAGCGGCAGCGATATGTGCCAGAAGAAGCGCATATAGCCGCAACCATCGACAAAAGCCGCATCGAAGAGCTCTGACGGCAGGTTCCTGAAATAATTGCGGAAGAGCATGATACTCATGCCGAGCCCGAAGGCCACCTGCGGCAGCACCACGCCCCAATAGGTATTGAGAAGCCCGAGATCGCGGATGCGGATGTAAAGCGGCAGGATCGCGGTGGCCGCCGGGAACATCAGCCCGATCAGGAAGTAGTTGACCAGATAGGTCGAGCCGAAGAAACGGATATGGGCAAAGCAGAAGGCGGCCATGGCGCCCAGCGTCAGCGTCAGGAAGACTGTGAGCAGGGCGATCAGCAGCGAATTGCCCATCTGCAGCCAATAGCGCTGGCTGACGATGATGTCGATGTAGTTGCTCCACTGCCATACCGTCGGCAGACCGAAGGGATTGCCGCGAAGGTCGGACAGTGTCTTGAAGCCGCCGAGCGCGGTGCTGATCAACGGGATGACGACGAGGCCGGCAACGATCAGCAGCGAGACATACATGTAGATCTGCGTGCCGGTACGGACCTTGCGGCCAGCGCTGTTTGCCGAAGCGGCATCGATGGGTGGTGCGGTCGAGATATCAGTCATTGCGCATGAAAATCCGCTTGTAGCTGAAGGCGAGCGTGACGCAGATCACGAACAGCACGACACCAACGGCGCTGCCGAAACCGACCTGCATGCGGGTCACCCCGAAATTGTAAAGGAAGGTCACCATGGTCTGCGTCGAGTTCGACGGACCACCGCCGGTCAGCGGCATGATCATGTCGAAGAGCTGCAGGGAGCCGACGACACCGAAGAAGACCGAGAGGCGAACCGTGGAGCCGAGTAGCGGCAGGGTTACGTGCCGGAATTTCTGCCAGCCGGTCGCACCATCGATATCGGCAGCTTCCAGCACGCTTTTGTCGATCGCCTGAAGGCCGGCAATGAAGAGCATCATGTGAAAGCCGAAATACTTCCAGACGATAACGCCGAGAATGGCATACATGGCAACGTTGCGATCGGCCAGCCAGAAGGGCGGCTCGACACCGATCATGTGCGAAATGCCCGCAACGAGGCCGAAATCGCCATCATAGACGAAGCGCCAGATCATACCGGCGGCGACGTCGGCGAGAACATAGGGCAGGAAGAAGATCAGCCGGAAGAACAGCGCGCCCTTGATCTTGCTGGAAACCATTGTCGCAAGCCATAGCGCCAGCGGAATCTGCACACAGAGCGAGATGAGGACGATCAGGCCATTATTAACGAGCGCCTGGGTGAAGGCACCGTTGCGAAAGATGAGCTGGTAGTTACGGAAACCGATCCACTGCGTCGGGTTGCCGTAGCCGTTCCAGTTGTAGAAGGAATACCAGGCGGCTTCGCCCATCGGCACGATGACGAGTAGGGTGAAAAGCATCAATGCGGGCGGCAGGAAAAGGATCAGTACCGGCCATTTGCTGTGAGCCAGCGAACGCTTGTGCCGGCGTGGCGCCGCTCTGGCGCTCCTCCCTGCCACATCTGCTGACATGAAAGTATCACTCATTGGTCTCTAGGACTCCTCGGGCGAATTCGCGACTGCGCCGCGAGTGAGAAGAAGCCGGCGCCCTGCTTGAGCGCCGGCGGATTTTTACTTCGCTTCGAGCGAGTAGGCGTCCTGGATCTGCTGGGCGGCGTCGGCCGGCGACGTCGAACCGGAGACGATATCCATCGTCATGTCGTTGACGACACCGCCGACATTCGGGCCGAGATCCTGATCGAGGAAGTTCTGGTGCCAGGTTTCCTGGTCGAGAGCCACCGCACTGTCCTTCAGAAGCACATTCTGAACGCCATCGGCCGAGCCCTTGGCGACAGGAATGATGCCGGTCTTCTGGGCCAGCAGTTTCTGATTTTCCGGGTTGCCGAGGAATTTCAGGAATTCTTCGGTTTCCGGGGGCGCATTCTTGGTGACAACCCAACCGTTCAGACGGCCGAGGTAGTCAGTTGCCACACCGGGAGCACCTTCAACGACCGGGAACGGGAAGCGGCCGATATTGTCGTCCGGCTGGCCCTTGCCGCTGGTCGAGCTGGCGCGCGAGGTGTCGTTGGTGTTTTCAAAGCCGAGCAGCATCGCCGCGCGGCCATCKCCGAACGCAGCAAGCGCGTCGTTCCAGGTGGCACCGAGATAACCGTTCTGGAAGGGTTCGAGCTTGCCGAGTTCGGCAAGATGCTCGCCGGCCTTCACGAAGGCCTCACCGGCGAAACCATCACCCTCGCCGGCCTTGGCCTTTTCGAAACCGTCGTGGCCGGCTTCGCGCATGGCGAGATAACCCCAGTAGAAATGGATCGGCCACTTGTCGCCACCGCCGCCGGCGATCGGCACGATGCCTGCGGCCTTGAGCGTCTTCACAGCGTTAAGGAAGTCACCCCAGGTCTTGATTTGGGTGGCGTCGACATTGGCCTTCTTGAACAGTTCCTTGTTGTAGAAGAAGGAGACGAGGCCGGTCTTGTAGGGCGCTGCCCAGACCTTGCCGTCGAAAGTCATGCCATCGATCGTCGCGGCGCTGGTGCCGTTGCGCCATGCGCCTCCATCGGCATCAAGCGCGGCATCGATCGGCCGCAGCATTCCGGTCTCGGCCTGCGCCTTCAGCACGCCGCCGCCCCAGGTGTAAAAAAAGCTCGGCGCCTCGTTTGACTGCAGCAGCGTCGGCAGCTTCGCCTTGAAGGCCTGGTTTTCAAGGAACTGCAGTTCGATCTTGACGCCAGGATGGCTCGCTTCGAAGTCTTTGGCGAGCTTGTTCCACACTTCGATGGTGCCTGGAACCTGCTCCAGGTGGAGCCAGCGGATGGTCGTATCGGCGGCAGCCGTAGCCGTCGATGCACAATAGCCGGCAACAGCAATTGCGATCGCCGACAGCATGTTGATGCGATGAGTTTTGGTGGTCAGCACGTGGCACTCCTCCCGAGGCGCTTTATTTCTGTATCCGGATTAAATAATCGCAGCCTTTGCCTCTCTGTCAATACCCTGCCTGAAAAAGCGGCAAAGGATGCGCAAAATGATGCAATTACGGAAATTTCTATTGCGCGATTGCGAAAATCAGATCTACAACAAGGCGAATTTAATTTGCCTCTCGAAAAAAATCGCGAGGCCCTATGACAGTTTAGGTGCGCACGAGACGATGAAGACTGCCGATCCTGAATTGATGCGTGCCATCAACCGCTTGAACGTGCTGGATACGATCCGGCGCCACGGCCCGATCTCCCGCATCCAGATCAGCGAACGCACTGAATTGTCCACGACGACAGTTTCGGCCATTACCGCCTCGCTTCTCGACGACGGGCTCATTTTGCCGATTCACGAGGGCGATATCCGCAACGAGGCGGTGCGTGGCAGGCCGCGCGTCATGCTTGAGGTCAATCCGGATGCTGCCCGCGTTGTCGGCGCCAAGATCGCCGCCAGCCGCATGATCTTCGTCGTGACCAATTTCCGCGGCGACGTGCTCTCCAAACTCACCCTGCCGATCCGCATTGATCGACAGCCGATTGCCGTGATTGCCGATCTCATCGAGGATGGTGTGCGACGCTGCGTCGTCGATATCGGCCTCTCGCTCGATGATATAGACAGCATCTGCCTGGCCCTTCCCGGCGTCATCGAACACCGTACCGGCCACATCCGTTCGAGCCCCATATTCCGTGAAGCCAACATTGATTTTGCTGCGGAAATGTCCGCCCGCCTGTCGACACCGACCATCATAGAGAGCGACGCACATGCCATAACGCTTGGCCATCATTGGTTCGGCAAGGCCCGCGATCTCGAAGACATGGTGCTGATCTCGCTGGAGCAGACGCTCGGTCTCGGCGTGCTGCACGACAATCAGCTTTTTCGCGGTGCCGGCGGTCTCAGCCACAATCTGGGCGACCTGGTTCTCGGCATGGGCCAGCAAGGCGTCGTCAGACTTTCCAGTCAGGCCGGCGAAAGTGCCATTCTCGGCGAACAGCAGGCCGATGGACGCTTTGCCGAAGCGGTACGCCTCGGCCGCGGCATGACGCATGTGCAGGCGCTGATCCAGGCCGACGACGACCGGCTCATTGCCGCGGCCGTGCGCGCCGGCGAGGCGGTGGGGCTGACAATCGCCAATATCGTCACGCTGTTTGCGCCGCCACGAGTCATTCTCGTCGGCTCCTCGCTTGCGTTGGGTGAGCCCTTCCTCAACAGCTTGCGGGATGCCTATGCGTTGGCAATTCCGCCGTCGCTCAAAGGCGTCAGCGAACTCGTCTTCGACGATTCGACCGACGATTTCTGGGCGCAGGGTGCCGCCGCTGTCGCCCTTTACGAACTCTACGAATCGCCCTGGAGCACAACGGGGCCTGCGCTTTGACGCGCAAAAACCGGTATTTATGGAGGACATGATGGAAAAAGTCGGTATCGGCATCATCGGATGCGGCAATATTTCGGGCGCCTATCTGAAGGCGATGACATCGGCATTTCCGATCCTCGAGATCCGCGGACTGGCCGACCTCAATCGCGAACTTGCAGAGGCAAAGGCCTCGGAATTCAATCTTCAAGCCCGCACGGTCGATGAGCTTCTCGCTGATCCCAAGGTCGAGATCATCGTCAACCTGACCATTCCGAAGGCCCATGTCGCCGTCGGGCTACAGGCATTGGATGCTGGCAAGCACACCTATTCGGAAAAGCCGCTGGGGATTAATTTCGCGGAAGGGAAAAAATTGGCGGATGCCGCAAAGGCCAAGGGCCTGCGTATCGGTGCGGCCCCCGACACGTTCCTTGGCGGCGGCCATCAGACTGCCCGCGCACTGATCGACGAGGGCGTGATCGGCATCCCGGTCGGCGGGACCGCGACCTTCATGTGCCCCGGCCATGAGCGCTGGCACCCCAACCCGGCCTTCTACTATGAAGTTGGCGGCGGCCCGATGCTCGACATGGGTCCCTATTACATCACCGATCTCGTCAACCTGCTCGGACCGGTCGCCAAAGTCGCCGGCTTTGCGGTGACCCCGCGCAAAGAGCGCATTATTACCAGTGAGCCGCGCAACGGCGAGCGCATTCCGGTTCATATTCCGACGCATGTCGCCGGCGTCATGGCTTTCGCCAACGGTGCTGTCGTGCAGATCGGCATGAGCTTCGATGTCGCCGGCCACAAGCATGTGCCACTCGAAGTCTACGGCACCGAAGGCACGCTGATCGTGCCGGACCCCAACCGCTTCGCCGGCCCGGTCGAATATCTGAAGAAGGGCGGCGAGTTTGAGGACCAGCCGGTGACCCTGCCTTATGCCGACGGCAACTATCGCTCTCTCGGTGTGGCCGATCTCGCCCATGCCATCCGGTCGAACCGACCGCATCGCGCAAACGGTGATCTGGCGCTGCATGTGCTGGAAGTCATGGAAGCCTTCCAGAAGGCATCCGACACGGGCAGCACCGTAAGCCTTACCACGACAACGGAGCGCCCTGCTCCGCTTTCTCAATCCCTCGTCGACGGACTGCTCGGCAAGTAATTTTCAGGAGGAATACACGATGCGTGAAGCACTGATCGTCTGGGGCGGCTGGGCCGGCCACGAACCGGAACAATGCGCCGCAATCATCAAGGACATTCTCGAGGAAGACGGCTTCAAGGTCTATGTCGAGCACAGCACGGAGGCCTTCGCCGATCCGTCGATCCATGATCTCAGCCTGATCGTCCCCGTTATCACGATGTCGAAGATCGAGAAGGAAGAGGTGAAGAACCTCGCTGCCGCGATCGAAAGCGGCGTCGGCATCGCGGGTTATCACGGCGGCGCCGGCGACAGCTTCCGTGAGTCAACCGACTACCAGTTCATCATCGGCGGCCAGTGGGTTGCCCATCCCGGCAATATCATCAACTACACCGTCAACATCACCCGGCCGGACGATCCGCTGATGGAGGGGATCACTGATTTCCCCTATAATTCCGAGCAGTATTACATGCATGTCGATCCCTCGAACGAGGTGCTGGCGACGACGACCTTCACCGGCGAACATGCCTATTGGATCGACGGCGTGACGATGCCGGTCGTCTGGAAGCGCAAGTACGGCAAAGGCCGCGTCTTCTATTCCTCGCTCGGCCATGTCGCCAAGGAATTCGACGTGCCGCAGATGAGGACGATCTTCCGTCGCGGCGCCAATTGGGCGGCTCGTTGATCGCCTGATATCAGGGCTGCCGGCTTCTCGCCGGCGGCCCACATGAAAAGCGCATATTTGGGCATGACACGGGTGCCAAACCCGTCGATATGCGTTACTGCTGTAGGAAGAACGAACCAGACAGCAAGACCATGAGCGACAACGTTATCAAGTTTCGCAAGCCGAAGCCCCCGCCGAAAGCTCCCAATCCCCTGCTCCGCAAGCTCATGATCATCGCTGCGGTCATCGTCGTGTTTGCATTGGCATGGATCTATGTCCAGGTCACCGGCGTGCCGACGCAATAATCCAGCGAGGATAGTCCGATGAGCGTTCGCCCGCCGCAATCCTTCAGGCAGTCCTTTTCGGCCGAAGGCGGGGTGAATGTACTCGAGTACGAGCTCATGTCGGAGCGCGCCAGTTCACTCGGGCGCAACGGCCTCAAAGTCGAATCGGCTCTCTCTGCCCTGAAGGCTTGGAATCCCGATCGCCACACCGCCGAGCAACGCGAAACGCTGGTCAACGACGCCTCGGACGCCGTTTGGGCGCTCTTTGTCCAACGCGAGATTTGCGGGCTGCGGAACAACAAGGACATTGTCCAGCGATACGGCATCCCCGGTGAGGTACTGGCACGAGTTGGCGTCGTCAGGAAATAGCGGCGGTCTGGCTCTGTGTCGCTGGCGCCGGATGCGAGAGCGGGAATGCGCGCGCCTCCTTTTCCAACCATTCGCAAAAGAGCGTGGATTTGCGGTTTCGCCTCGCCCGGCGCAGCGCCACATATTCATGGCCGCTTTCGAGAAATCCATGCGGCGCTGCCAGCCGGCCGAAGCGGATATCATCCGTCACATAGGGCCAGGGAACAACGCAGACGCCAAGCCCGGCATTAGCCGCCTCCAGCATGAAATAGAAATGCTCGTATTCGACGCGGCCACCTGCTTCCAAGACAACACCGGAGCGCGCAAGCCAGTCGCCCCAGGCACGCAGCCGGCTACGCGTGTGAAGCCGCGCAGCACCAATGAAGCGCTTACCTACGGTCTCGGCCAGGGACGGTGATAGTACGGGGCCGGTCTGCTCCGGAAAGAGCGGGATGACATCTGCGCCGGCGGGCCAGGGTGCGGTTCCGACGCGGATCGCGACATCGAAACTGTCGCGAGCAAAATCCACCGGGCGCGATGAGGCGGTCAAGCGCACGTCGATATCGGGATATTCCGCTTGAAATCGATAAAGCCTCGGGATGAGCCAGCGCATGGTGAAAGTGCCGGGGCAGGACACATCGAGCGCGCCATCTTCGGTATCGGCGACCGCGCGAACGGAGTTATCAATCTGGTCGAAGGCAACGTTCAGCCCCGACAGCAGCGTCTTACCGGCTTCAGTCAGACGCAACCTGTTCTTCGGACCCTCGAAGAGGGGAACGCCGAGCACATTTTCGAGATGCTGGATCTGACGGCTGACGGCGCTATGGGTGACATTAAGCTCATCGGCAGCAAGCGTCATGCGGCCGAGACGGCCGGCGGCTTCGAAAGCGCGAAGCGCATTGAGCGATGGAATGCGGCGAGCCATGTGCGTTTTCCGAACAATATCTGTTCAATCATATCGGTTTTCACACGGAATTCCATGGTGTTTATTATGGCTCGCGAACTATCGAATGCCTTTTCAGGAACAAAGGATGCTGGACTGCAACGCGTGCCGGCAATGGCGAAGCTTTGCTTTCGAAGCAATTTATGGAGAGTGATCGTGAACAGCAGACACAGTGACGGAAGTGCGGGCGACGCCAATTACGGCGTGATCGGCACCAACTACTCAAGGTATCGCCAACCCGACCCGTATATCGCAGAGTTCATTCGTACAGCACTCGGCAATGCCGAGACCGTTCTGAATGTCGGCGCGGGCGCCGGCTCCTACGAGCCGATCGACCGGAAGGTGACGCCGGTCGAACCGTCTGCCTCCATGCGTGCGCAGCGCCCGGCACATCTGCCCGAGGCGATCGATGCGACGGCGGAAAAGTTGCCCTTCGCCGATCAGTCCTTCGATGCGAGCATGGCGACCTTCACCGTGCATCAATGGTCCGACCTCAAGGCCGGTCTTTCGGAAATGCGGCGCGTCTCGCGCGGTCCGGTACTGGTCCTGAGCTGCGATCCCAATGAGCTGGAACGCTCATGGCTGTTCGACTATGCGCCGGAGATGATCTCCATCGAGGCGAGCCGTTATCCGGCCATGCAGACTGTTGCCGACTATCTCGGCGGCACTGTCGAGATATTGCCCGTACCAATCCCGCTTGCCTGCATCGATGGTTTCGGTGAGGCCTATTACGGGCGGCCGGAGCGTATGCTCGATCCCGGCTCCCGGCTCGCAAATTCGGCCTGGAGCTTTGTCGATCCATCGGTCGGCGAGCGTTTCGTAGCCGAGCTCGGCCGCGATCTTCAGGACGGCAAGTGGGATGCGCGCTATGGATATCTGCGCACGCAGCCCTTCTTCGAAGGGTCCCTGCGCCTGATCGTCGCCCACCCCTGACGACCTCAGCTAAAGAACCGGTTCTCCGGCCGCGGCAGGCCGAGATGCTCACGCAACGTCGTGCCCTCGTATTCCCTGCGGAACAGGCCACGGCGCTGCAACTCAGGCACCAGGCGCATGGTGACGTCGTCGAGCCCCTGCGGCAGATAAGGGAAGACGACGTTGAAACCGTCGGACCCCTCTTCATCCAGCCAGCGCTCCGTCTCATCGGCAATGCTCCCCGGCGTGCCGACAAAGGCAAGGCCGGAATAGCCGCCGTAACGCTGGGCGAGCTGACGGACGGTGAGGTTTTCCTCCTGGGCCAGCTTGATGACCTGGGCGCGGCCCGTCTTGCTGGCGTTTGTGTCCGGAATATCACTGGGCAGCGGCGCATCCGGATCAAAGCCGGAGGCATCATGGCCAAGCGCGATCGAAAGCGAGGCGATGGCGCTGTCGTAGTGAACGAGGCTGTCGAGGGAAAGACGTTTGGCGCGCGCCTCCTCGATACTGTCGCCGATGACGACGAAGGCGGCGGGCAACAATTTCAGGTGATCGCGATTGCGGCCAATAGCCTGCATCCGGCCCTTGATGTCAGCGTAGAGTGCCTTGCCGCCATCGAGGTCGCGCGGCGAACAGAAGACCACCTCGGCAGTTTCGGCAGCGAGCTGGCGGCCGGGATCAGACTGGCCGGCCTGCACAATGACGGGCCAGCCCTGAACCGGGCGGGCAATGTTCAGTGGCCCGCGCACGCTCAGTTCGTCGCCCTTATGGTTGAGCACGTGCATTTTTTCGGGATCAAAATAAATTCCGCTCTCGCGGTCACGGACAAAGGCGTCGTCGGCAAAGCTGTCCCAGAGACCGGTGACGACATCGTAGAATTCGCGCGCCCGTTTGTAGCGCTCGCCATGTTCCACATGCTCGTCGAGACCGAAGTTGAGCGCCGCATCAGGATTGGACGTGGTGACGATATTCCAGGCGGCGCGACCATTGCTCAGATGATCGAGCGAAGCAAAACGGCGGGCGACATGATAGGGCTCGTCAAAAGTGGTGGATGCCGTTGCCGCAAGCCCGATTCTTTCGGTAACGGCGGCGAGCGCCGAAAGCAGCGTGAAGGGCTCGAAAGAAGTCACGGTGTGGCTGCGCTTCAGCGCCTCAACCGGCATGTTGAGCACAGCCAGATGATCCGCCATGAAGAAGGCGTCGAATTTCGCGGCTTCGAGCTTCTGCGCGAAGGATTTGATATGAGCGAAATTGAAATTGGCGTCTGGATAGGAACCCGGATAGCGCCATGCGCCGGTATGCAGACTGACGGGACGCATGAAGGCGCCGAGGCGCAACTGCCGTGAACGGGTCATGTTTTTCCTCGTGGATCGGAGTGAAGCGACCGCCTGCCCTCTGCTGAACGCGGATGCCGGAATGACGTATGCCTGCGTTTACCTAGGGGTTCGCGCGCCGTTATTCGAGATTGGTTCGCGTTTTTCCCGCGACGATTTAATCGGCATAACAGTCAATTTCCGGTGAGATGGACGGAGGGATAGGCTAGCCGCCGACCCGAGCTCCGGATAAGCAAGCACTTTTCATTTTCTAGCACATCTATAGAATTTATAATCTTACCTCTCGTGTCGATTTCTTTCACCCATACGACGGTCAGAACTGGAGAAATCGATGACGACCGTGCTCAGGCAACAAGACCAAATCCGGCCCGTGGCCGCCCGCATTGCCAGCGACGAGGAGGCACTTGAGACGGCCCGCGCGCTTGCCACCCAATTCGCCGCCACCGCCGTCGGGCGCGATGCTGAACGCCGGTTACCTTTCGCCGAACTCGACGCGCTTGCACAATCCGGCCTGCTGGCGATTGCGGTTCCCGCGCAATATGGCGGGCTTGATGTCTCGAATGCCGTTCTGGCCGAAGTGACCGCGATCCTGGCGGAAGCAGATGGCTCGATCGGCCAGATCCCGCAGAACCATTTTTACATCCTGGAAGCCTTGCGGGTGGATGGCAGCGAGGAGCAGAAGCGGTATTTCTTCGGCAGGGCGCTTGCCGGTGACCGTTTCGGCAATGCGCTTTCTGAGCGCGGCACGAAAACCGTCGGCCACTATAATACCCGCATTGTCAGAGACGGAACCGGCTATCGCATCAACGGCGAGAAATACTACTCGACGGGCGTCTTGTTCGCTGACTGGGTCACCGTGTTCGCGCTCGATGAGGAAGACCGGCTTGTCATGGCCTTCGTGCCGAAGGGAACCGAGGGCGTCGAGATCATCGACGACTGGGACGGTTTCGGCCAGCGCACAACGGGCAGCGGCACGACCATCCTCAACAATGTCTATGTCCACGCAGATTCCGTCGTTCGTCACCACAAGGGTTTCGAGCGGCCGACGACCATCGGCTCGGTCGGCCAGATCGTCCATGCCGGCATCGATCTCGGCATCGCGCGGGCCGCTTTTGCGGAGACGCTCGAATTCGTGCGCACCAAATCGCGCCCCTGGATGGACAGCGGCCTCGAACGCGCCGCAGAGGATCCGCTGACGATCTCGAAGGTCGGACAGATCGCCATCCGGCTGGAAGCTGCTGCAGCACTCCTCGAACGTGCCGGTCAGAAAGTCGATGCGGCCCAGATCGAGACGACGGAAGCAACCGTCGTTGAAGCCACGCTTGCTGTCGCCGCAGCCAAGGTACTGACGACCGAGATCGCCATCGAAGCGACCAATACGCTCTTCGAGCTTGCGGGCACCTCCGCCGTCAAGGCCGAACTCAATCTCGACCGGCACTGGCGCAATGCACGCACCCACACGCTGCACGATCCCGTGCGCTGGAAGTACCACGTCGTCGGCAATTATCACCTGAACGGCGTGATCCCACCGAAGAACGGCGCACTTTGAACCCTCTCCT
Source organism: Rhizobium sp. 05N49 (assembly GCF_056396805.1). Taxonomy (NCBI): domain Bacteria; kingdom Pseudomonadati; phylum Pseudomonadota; class Alphaproteobacteria; order Hyphomicrobiales; family Rhizobiaceae; genus Rhizobium; species Rhizobium sp. 05N49. Next base: position 320,251 of record NZ_JBFTME010000005.1, on the reverse strand, counting down.
CAACTAACAACCCCATTTCCGTCACCGGAAATGGGGTTCTTTTCGCTATGGCTCGCCTTCTCAGCTATAGAGGCTGACTTCGGGGATCTTGTCGTTCAGCACGAATTCGCCGACTTCCTTGGCCTTGTAGAAGACCGGATCGTGCAGCGTGTGGGTGCGCACATTGCGCCAGAAACGGTCGAAGCGATATTTCTCCGCTGTGGAGCGCGCGCCGGTCAGTTCGAAGACGCGAGACGTGATATCGAGCGAGACATGGGTGGCGTGGACCTTGGCGGCATAGGCTTCCGCCGCCGCCTCGCCGCGCTCACGGGCGGCGACAGCATGGCCCTTTGCAAGTCCTGCCTGGACAGTCGCCGCTGCTGCATCGGCCAGGGCGGCGGAGGCTTTCAGCGCGGCGGTGAACTCACCAACCCGCTCCAGGATATAGGGATCGTCCGCAGCCCGCTCGACGCCCGAAGTGACCCAGGGACGCGTCGTCGTGCGCACATAGTCGATGGCAGTCTGGAGCGCGCCTTCAGCGCTGCCGAGATAGAAGTTGACGAAGACGAGCTGGATCAGCGGCGTGTTGAAGGTGGAAAGTACCTGCGGGGCGGCATCGGGAGGAACCGGGACGCCAACGAAATCCTCCTCATAAACAGGGAAATCGTGGAACTCGACGCTGCCGCTGTCAGAGAGCCGCTGACCGAAATTGTCCCAGTCGTCATTGGCCTGATAGCCGGGCCGATTGGTCGGCACCGCGAACCCGACGATCTTGTCGCCGAGCGTGGCGTTGGCATTGATGTAGTCGGAGACATGAGCGGCGGTAGAGAAGGACTTACGTCCGTTCAGCACATAACCGTTACCGCGACGGGTGAGAACAAGACCTGGATCGCGCGGATTGACAGCAGCACCCCAATAGAGGTTTTTCGCCACGGTTTCAGTGCCTAGCGCATGAGCGCGGGCTTCCTCAAGCGCCCAATAGACATACTGGCTATTGACGAAGTGATAGCCGAGAAGCTGGCCGATGGAGCTTTCGCCGCGCGCCAGGATGCGCACGAGCCGCAAGCCATCCACCCAATCAAGGCCACCGCCACCGATCTTTTGATCATGTAGGGCATTCAGCAGACCGGCATTCTTCAGCTTGACGATCTCGGCAAGCGGTGGACGACCTTCACGGTCGAGTTCGGCGGCGCGCCTGGAAAGGTCGGCCGAGATGTCCTCAGCGCGGGCAAAGAGGTCCGCTCGCGTCGCGCTACGGTTGGTCGCGAAGACGACATTGGACTGGCTCATGGAATGAAACTCCGGTTTCTAGAAATGGGGCCGGCGGGGGCCGCACAACCCCCGCCGGAAGATCGAGGCAGGCAGCTTAGAAAAGCTTGTCCGGGATCCAGCTCGCGGTTGCCGCGTCGCTTGTGCTGAAGGCCGGGATTTTCTGCGCCAAATCCTCGATCGTCTTGACGCCGGCGGCACGCAGGCTTTGCTGCGTCAGGAGCGTCGGCTTCACTGTGATCTGATGCGGGATTTCCTGCCCGGCGATCTGAAGAGCGGCGGCACGAACGGAGACGGCACCGACGACAGCCGGATTGGTGGCGACGGTTGCAACCCAGGGGCTGCCCTCTTCGGTGATCTCCTGAATGTCGGCAGTGGAGACATCTGCTGAATAGATCTTCACCTTGCTCGCGATGCCAAGGTCATTGGCGGCGAGCTTCACGCCACGAGCAAATTCGTCATAGGGAGCGAAGACGACACTGACATCGGGGTTGGCGGTCAGCGCGGCTTTCGCCTGATCGGCCGTCGAGGTCGCCGTCGTATCGCTCACATTGCCGAAACGGGCCTTCTCGACGACGCCGGAATTCTCCGATTTGAACTTCTCCCAGACCTCGTTACGGCGGTCGAGCGGCGCGAAGCCTGCGACATAGACATAACCGGCCTTGAAGCTCTTGCCATTGTCCTTGACGACCTGGTCGAGGCCGAGCCGAGCGAGTTCATGGTCGCTCTGCTCCACCTGCGGCACCTTGGGATTGTTGAGGTTGACGTCGAAGGCAACGACCTTGATGCCCTTGTCCAGCGCCTGCTGGACGACATCGCCGAGCGATTCCGGCAGGCCGTGATCGACGACGATACCAGCTACGCCGAGATTGATCGCCTGCAGAATCTGCTCACGCTGCTCGGCGGCATCCTGCCGACCGGGAAACACACGCAGATCGATATCGAGCGCCTTGGCCTGGGCTTCCGCACCGGCCTGATAGGCCTGAAAGAAGTCACCCGCCGAGATGTAGCTGATCAGCGCCACCTTGACGCCGCCCTTGTCGAAGGGGGCCGGTGCGCCGTTCAGACCGGCGGCAAAGGAGGTCTGGCAGAGAGTGAAAGAAATTGCGGCTGCAGAGAGCGCCAGCCGTGCGAGGGATTTCATCGTCGCGATCCTCTAGTCAATCGAGAGCGTCGTCTGACAGGTTAGCAGCTCCCCGCGACGCATGAAATTATTAGATATAAACTCTATGTTTTTAGTAGATTTAATGATCCGATTTTTTGCGGTTCAGGAGAATCTTTGTTCCCGTCGCTGCGTGACCGCGGCAAAGGCTTGCCTCGCAGTTCAGGCATACGTCGGGCCAATATTGCGGCTCGAAAGCAGACCCGGATATGCCCGATGCCGCTCCTTCACGTTGACAATATCACCCGCAGTTTCGGGTCCACCCGCGCGCTTTCCGGCGCCCACTTCTCCATCGAGCGGGGCGAAATCGTCGCGCTGATGGGCGCCAATGGCGCCGGCAAATCGACGCTGGTGAAAATTGTTTCGGGCGTGCTGGCGGCTGACGGCGGCACGATCAGTCTGAATGGCCGGACCTTTTCACCCAAAACGCCATCCGAGGCGGCAAAGGCCGGCGTCGTCACCGTGCACCAGTCGACTGATCTTGTCGGAGCAGCAGGGCTGACGGTTGCCGACGCTTTGTTGCTGCATCGCTTTGCGGAGGGCAGTACGCCCTTCTTCCTTTCCCGCGCAAGCGTGCGCCGCGAAGCGCGCGCCATGCTTGATGCCGCTGGCTCCTCGTTGCCGCTCGACCGGGATTTCGGCGATCTGACTGCGGCCGACCGTCAGCTCGTCGCGATCGCCCGCGCGCTTGCTGACAAGGCCGAGCTGCTGATCCTCGACGAACCGACCGCAAGCCTTTCGACGGACGAGAGCAGGCGACTGTTCGACATCCTGCTCACCTTGCGGGCGCAAGGCCTTGCCATCCTCTATATATCCCATCGGACCGCCGATCTCGAGGCCATCGCCGACCGGGCGCTTGTCATGCGTGGCGGCCGCATCGTCGGCAGCTTCAACCGGCCGATCGACTTTTCCAGCGCCATCGAAACGATGATCGGTCGCAGGCTTGAAGCAGCGCGGCCAGACGCCCGCCCGGCCACGGGCTCAGCCCTTTTCGAAATGCATCGCATTCGCCTTCTGCCGTCAAGCAAGCCCTTCGACCTGACCCTGCATGAAGGCGAGGTCGTTGCCATCACAGGCGTGCTGGGGGCCGGCAAAAGCCGCCTGTTGTCGTCGATCTTCGGCATTCGAGACATGGCTGACGGCGCGATGCAACTCGACGGCAAGCCTTATCGGCCGAAATCGCCGGCCGAGGCGATTGCTGCAGGCGTCGCTATGGCAGCCGAGGATCGCCATCGCTCCTCGCTGATGCCGGCGGCGTGGCCCGGCAATTCGCTCGCAGCCACCATCAGCCTTCCGCATCTTGCCAAATGGTATCCGAGCGGCCTGCTTTTCGGCGGCCGCGAGCGGCGCGAGGCGGAACAGGCCATTTCCCGGCTGGGCATCAAGGCCGCCGGTCCGCGCGCCTCGATCTGGTCACTGTCGGGCGGCAATCAACAGAAGACTGTCATCGCCCGCTGGGAGGCGGAGCCAAGTCGGCTACTGCTGCTCGACGAGCCGTTCCAGGGCGTCGATGTCGGCGCCCGCCACGACATCATCCAGGCAATCCGGGCGCGCACCGACCGCGCGACGCTGATCGCCACATCCGATCCCGAAGAGGCCTACGAGGTCGCCGACCGCATCCTGACAATCGAGCACCACACCTTGCTGCCCGATTTTATCGACGATGCCTCTTCTTCATCCCGACAGGAACGTTCCGCATGACAACCATCGATGAGGAGGCCTTGCCAACGGCAGGCTCCACCGCACAGAACCACGGCCAGGGTGCCCGCGTCCCAGCGCTCGGCAGCTTTCTGCGCGCCGGCGCGGTGTTCATCCTGCTCGGACTGATGATGATCGGCTTCACGATCGCGCAACCGGCCTTCGTCAATATCGGCAACCTGATGAGCATCCTCCAGGCAGTATCTGTCGTTGCGATCCTCGGTGCCGGCGTGACGGTAACACTTGCTGTCGGCGGTTTTGACCTCTCGATCGGTGCGGTCGCCGCCTCCAGCGTCATGGCCGCGAGCTATGCGATGATCGTCTGGCATCTCGATGTTTTCGCCACAGTGCCGTTGGTGTTTGCCTTCGGCGCCACGGTTGGGCTCGTCAACGCCTTGCTCATCGTGCGGCTTCGCGTCCCCGACCTGCTGGCCACCCTTGCCATGATGTTCCTGCTCTCGGGCCTGCAGCTTATTCCGACGGCCGGGCGGTCGATTTCGGCAGGCCTTGTCCTGCCAGACGGTTCCAAGGCGACCGGCGCCTATGATCCGGCTTTCCTGCTGATCGGCCGCTACAGCCTCTTTGCCACCCTGCCCGTCTCCGTGGTGCTGATGGCCATCGTTGCCATCGTCCTGTTCGTGTTGACCGAGCGCACTCGCATTGGCCGGCTGCTCTTTGCCACCGGCGGCAACGAGGTGGCGACACGGCTTGCCGGCGCCTCCACCACACGGTTGAAGACGCTCGCCTATGTCATCTCTGGGACCCTGGCATCCCTTGGCGGTATCGTGATCGCGGCCCGTGTGGGGCGCGGCGATGTCTCTTCCGGCGGATCGCTGCTAATGGACTCGGTCGCTGCCGCCCTCATCGGCTTTGCCGTCCTCAACCTGCGCCGACCCAACGTGCTTGGCACCATCGTCGGCGCCGTCTTTGTCGGCGTGCTGCTCAACGGCCTGACGATGCTGAACGCTCCCTACTACACGCAGGATTTCGTCAAGGGCGCCGTGCTCGTCGGAGCACTTGCCCTGACCTATGGGCTCGGTCGCAACAGCGATCGCTGAAGCCAGCTTTAGCTTCAGAAAATTTCCTGCGACCGCATGCTTTTGGAATAACGTACCTCTTATGCACCTTAAATCTATATAATTTATAGCCTATCAAATCTAAAGGGTATCGTTATGAATGAAGGACTTGGAGGCGGCTTCGGACGCCGTGAAATCTTGAAACTTGCTGCCGTCGCAAGTGCCACCTTTGCAGGCGCCAGCATGCTGACCGCACCGGCCGTAAGGGCCGAAGACGAAGGGCTTTCCCTGAAAGGCAAGCGCATCGCCATCAGCGCCACCGGAACGGACCACTATTTCGATCTGCAGGTCTATAATGCCCAGATCGAAGAGGTGAAGCGGCTTGGCGGCGAGCCGATCGCAGTCGATGCCGGGCGTAACGACGGCAAGCTGATCGCCCAGTTGCAGACGCTCGTCGCCCAGAAGCCGGATGCGCTGGTGCAGATCCTCGGCACGCTCAGCGTCATCGACCCCTGGCTGAAGAAGGCTCGTGACGCCGGCATTCCGGTTCTGACCGTCGATGTCGGCTCGACCAATTCGATCAACAACACGACGTCGGACAATTGGGGCATCGGCAAGGACCTCGCCCTGCAGCTCGTTTCCGATATCGGCGGAGAAGGCAATATCGTCGTCTTCAACGGCTTCTACGGTGTCACGCCCTGCGCCATCCGCTACGATCAGCTCGTCAACGTCGTCAAGTATTTCCCGAAGGTGAAGATCCTCCAGCCGGAATTGCGCGACGTCATCCCGAATACGGTCCAGGACGCCTTCACGCAGATCACTGCGATCCTCAACAAATATCCGGACAAGGGCTCGATCAAGGCCGTCTGGTCGGCCTGGGATATTCCGCAGCTCGGCGCAACGCAGGCGATCGCCGCCGCCGGCCGCAACGAAATCCGCACCTATGGCGTCGATGGCAGCCCGGAGGTTCTCCAGCTCGTTGCCGACAAGAATTCACCGGCTGGCGCCGATGCTGCCCAGCAGCCGGCGGAGATCGGCCGTGTCGCAGTCCGCAACGTTGCCAGGCTGCTCGCCGGCCAGACGCTGCAGCGCGAGACCTACGTACCGGCGCTGCTGGCCAACAAGGAAAACGTCTCCGAGATCATCAAGAAGCTCGGTATCGGCTGATATCAAGGCGGGCCTTGCGGCTGATGCCGCAGGGTCCGCATGTCCCTGGAAAGCGGCATCATGACTGTACCCGTCCCGACGCAAGCGACAGCCGACGATAATGTCATCATTCGCTTCGATCATATCGTCAAGCGCTTCGGCGGCGCCCAGGCACTGGCCAGCGCATCACTCGCCATACGTCGCGGCACCGTCCACGGCCTCGTCGGCCAGAACGGAGCCGGCAAGTCGACGCTGATCAAGCTGCTTGCCGGGCTGCATGTCGCGGACGAAGGTACGATCGAAATCGAAGGCAAAGCCTATGATCGGCTGACACCGCATCTGAACGAAGAGCTCGGCATTCATTTCATCCATCAGGACAGACTGCTGGTTCCGACATTCACGGTCGGCGAGGCACTGTTTCTCGGCCGCGAGACGCGGCGTGCGGGAACACCCTTCCTTGATCGCCGGGCAATGCAGAAACGCGCCGGCGAGATCCTTGCCAATTATTTTGGGATCACTCTGCCGAAGAACGCCCTTATCGGCGAGCTCTCGACCGCCGAAAAGCAGATCGTCCAGATCACGCGGGCATTGCTCCATCAGCCGAAAGTTCTCGTCTTCGATGAGCCGACCGCTGCATTGGTACGGCGCGAGGCTGAAATCCTCTTCCGCCTGATCCGCCGGCTGCGCGACGAAGGTGTCACGATTATCTACATCTCGCATTATCTCAACGAGATCGAAGAACTCTGCGATCACGTCACCGTACTGCGCAACGGCCGGGATGTGGCCTCGCTGCCGACAAGCGAGACCTCAGCCAAGGCGATCGCCGGTCTGATGATCGAGCGCGACATCGCCGAAATGTTCCCCAAGCGCCGGGTCGAGCTCGGCGAAGCGATCCTGAATATCCGGGGGCTTTCGGCACCCAACCGATTTGACGACGTCAGTTTCAGCCTGCGCCGCGGCGAGGTGCTCGGCATCACCGGCCTCCTCGGCTCCGGCGCAAAGGACCTGATCCGCACGCTTTTCGGTCTGGAACAGGCCGCAAGCGGCGAGATTGAAATCGAGGGACGAACAGCATGGCCCGGCGACCCCGCAAAAGCGGTCGACCGCCGGCTTGCGCTTGTTCCCGAGGATCGGCGCGGACACGGCATCGGCCTCGATCTCAGTGTGACCGAGAATATCACCCTCCCGAGCCTTGCCCGCTACAGCCGTTTCGGCTTCCTCAATCGCAAGCGTGAAAACTCCGATACCGAGGACCTGATCAAGCGGCTGCAGATCAAAACGGCCGGGCGCGATGCGTTGGTCCGCACACTCTCGGGCGGCAATCAGCAGAAGGTGGCGATCGCCAAATGGCTGAGCCGCCAGTCGGAAATCTACCTGCTGGATGAACCGACCGTCGGCGTCGATATCGGCTCAAAGGTCGAAATCTATACGCTGATCGGCGAACTGGCCGCACGTGGGGCCGGCGTTATCGTTCTCTCCTCCGACCTGCCGGAGCTCGTCGGGATTACGGACAGGATCCTGGTATTTTTCCGCGGCCGGCTGATCCGCGAGCTCGATTCCTCGAAAACCACAACGGATGAAGTCCTGTCGATCTCGACCGGCGCTTCGGAAGGATTGCGCCATGTCGGCTGACGTTCATTTCGGGCCTCTTCCCACCGCGTCCACGGACCCCGTGTCGCAAGCCAGGGGCGCAGCGGCGGTCGCGGTGCTCCGCTTCGGCTCGCTGCTTGCCTTTGCGGCCATCCTTGGCGTGTTCTCTTTGACGGCGCCTTATTTTCTGTCTGTCGGCAATATCGGCAATGTTCTCGGTCAGTCCGCCATTTCCGGTATATTGGCGATCGGCCTGACAGGCGTGCTGATCGCCGGAGGTTCGAATGTCGTCACCGGCGGCATCGACTTGTCGCTTGCGGCCAATATGGGCCTAAGCGCTGCAGTCTATGCGACCCTGATCCAGCTTGGCTATGGTGACGCAACAGCGGCGGCGGCGGCTTTGTTGACCGGTGTTGCGATCGGCGCGGTAAACGCTGTCGCCATCGTACTCGCGGGAATCGTCCCGCTGCTAGCTACGCTCGCAGTGATGAATGTTGTCGCCGGCCTCGAACTCGTGCTGACGCAGAACACCGTCGTACCTGCGTCAACCGATTTTCTGACGGCTGTTTCGGCCTCCGATAGTTTCGGCATCCCCATTCTCGCCTACGTACTGCTCGGCTTCACGGCAATTGCCACGGCGATCGTGCAATATACGCCGATCGGGCTCAGGCTTTATGCCGTCGGCGAGTTTCCGGACGCGGCACGCGCCGCCGGCTTGCCGCTAAAGCGGCTGCTTGCCGGCGCGTTCATCGCCAGCGGGCTCTGCGGCGGTTTTGCCGGCATTCTCTCGGTCTCCTATCTCAGCGGCAGCACGACCGGTTCGGGCGAGGCGCTGCTGCCTGTCGTCGTCATTGCGCTGCTCGGCTCGGTCTTTTCGCGGCGGCTGGTGCCGACCATTCTGGGAACGCTGATATCGGCGCTGTTCATCGGATTCCTCACCAACGGCTTCCAGCTCCTGAACCTGCCGAGCACGCTTGTCAGCGGTGTGCAGGGCCTTCTCATCCTGATCGTCGTGTCGGCCACGACATTACTGCGCACGCGGGAGATCTGATATGTCCGCCTCAACTTCAGCCGGACGATCGCTCGCCGGCCTCGCACGCTTTGGGCTGATCATAGCGCTGATCGTGGTTTTCTCTGTCTTCTCCGTACTGGCGCCCACCTTCTTCACTCCCGGCAACCTGCAAAGCATTCTCGTCAACAATTTCACGCTGCTTGCCATCGTCTCGATCGCCATGACCTTCGCGGTCTCCGCAGGCGGCATCGATCTCTCGGTCGGCACGGCCGTCGATTTTGCAAGCTTTGCCTTCGTCTCCTTCGTTCTGGCGGGCCAGCCGGTGCCGCTCGCGCTCATCGCCGGGCTTACAGCCGGCGCGCTGGTCGGCGCGTTCAACGCTGTCCTCGTGTCCGTGATCGGCGTCGCACCGTTTCTCGCGACACTCGGCACCCTCTTTATCGGCCGCAGCGTCCAGCAATTGCTGACCAATGGCGGCAACCCGGTTTATCTTCCGCCCTCGGGAGTGCCGGAAACCTTTCGCTTTCTCGGCCATGGCACGATTGCCAACGTTCCGGTGCCGTTGGTGATCGCTGCCATCGTCATCGCGGGCGCAGCCGCAGTCTTCGCTCGGACCCGTTTCGGGCGCGTAGTCGTCTCGATCGGCATCCAGCCGAGCGTCGTGCGCTATTCCGGCATCGGTCTCGGCGCGCCTGTTGCCGCCACCTTCATTCTCGCTGGGCTGATTGCCGCCGTTGCCGGCCTCATCCTGACGGCGACGGTAACCGTCTACATCCCCTCCTCCGGCAATGCGTTCCTGCTGAACGCCATCGGTGCCACCTTCATCGGCACGACGCTGTCGCCGCTCGGCCGGCCCAATGTGCTTGGCACCGTTCTCGGCGTCCTGCTCCTCAGCATCGTCGCCAACGGCCTGCTGCTAACCGGCCTGAACTTCTACTGGCAGCAGGTCGGCACTGGCACGCTCATCTTTGCCGTGCTCGCCCTCAGCTTCATCAACAGAAAAACCGTCGGCGCCTGAAGCGCACCTCGCCGACAACGCAGGAAGAATGACATGACCCGTGAAATCAGGCTCAACGCCTTCGACATGAATTGCGTCGGACACCAGTCGCCGGGGCTCTGGCGACATCCGCGCGACAAATCCTGGACCTACAAGGATCTCGACTATTGGGTGCATCTGGCAAAGACGCTGGAGCGCGGCAAGTTCGACGGTCTCTTCATCGCCGACGTGCTCGGCGTCTATGACGTCCTGAACGGCAATGTCGATGCAGCGCTTCGCCATTCGGCGCAAGTGCCGGTCAACGATCCGCTGCAGCTCATCCCGACCATGGCTTATGAGACCGAACATCTCGGCTTTGGCCTGACGGCTTCGCTCTCTTTCGAACACCCTTATACTTTTGCCCGGCGCATCTCCACGCTCGATCATCTGACCAAGGGTCGCGTCGGCTGGAATATCGTCACCTCCTATCTGAACAGCGGTGCGCTCAATATCGGCCAGGCCGCGCAGACCAACCATGACGACCGCTACGACCTCGCCGACGAATATCTCGAGGTCTGCTACAAGCTCTGGGAGGGAAGCTGGGAGGACGATGCCGTCGTGCGCGACCGCGAAACCGGCATTTTCACCCATCCGGAAAAGGTCCATCCGATCAATCATTCGGGCAAATATTTCAACGTTCCCGGCATTCACCTGAGCGAGCCCTCGCCACAGCGCACGCCGGTGCTCTACCAGGCCGGCGCCTCGAGCCGCGGCAAGGATTTTGCCGGCGCGCATGCCGAATGCATCTTTGTTGCGGCGCCCTCCAAGCCGGTTTTGAAGCGCTACGTCGCCAATGTCCGCCAGGCGGCCGAGCGGCTCGGACGCAATCCGCGCGAAATCCTCGCCTTCAACCTGCAGACCGTCGTCCTCGGCGAGACCGATGCCGAGGCACAGCGCAAGTTCAACGAATATCGCCAATACGCCTCCTTCGAGGGTGCGCTGACGCTGATATCAGGCTGGACCGGCATCGATTTCGGCCAGTTCGGCCCGGACGAGGTTCTGCGCCATCGCTATACGAATGCCGTCCAATCGGCTGTCGAAACCTTCACGACCATCGATCCGGATAAGGAATGGACCGTGCGCGAAATGGCCGATTGGGTGGGCATCGGCGGCTTCGGCCCAGTCTTCGTCGGCTCACCGTCGACAGTCGCCGATCTGATGCAGGAATGGGTCGAGGATACCGACGTCGATGGTTTCAACCTCGCCTATGCGGTGACCCCCGAGAGCTTCGAAGACACCGTCGACCTGTTGGTGCCTGAACTGCAGAAGCGCGGCGTCTACAAGACCGAATACCGGCAGGGTACGCTGCGCGAAAAGCTTGGTGGCGCGGGACCGCGGCTGGTTGCGCCGCATCCGGGAGCGTCCTATCGCAACCTCGGCATTGACGCGCCGCGGCTCGTTGTTGGCAACCGCTGAAAAATAATGGCTGGGCGACAAAAAATATCTCGCCTGGCCATCCTGTTCGAATTTAATTCCTGTCACAATTAACGTTTCAACTCGAATATAGATCATTGAATTTCTTGGATATCAGGAGCGGGCATGACTATTGCAGATATCTCTCGGCGCGGCCTGCTGAAGGGCACGGCGTTGCTTCTCGGAACGACAGCGTTGTCGCGTATTGTGCTGGCACAGGACGTCCCGGCCGGCGGGCGCCTGATCGTTGCAGCCGATTCCGAGCCGAAGAACCTCAACCCCGCAATCGTCGCCTCGAACGGCGTCTTCTTCATCGCAAGCAAGGTGATCGAGCCGCTCGCGGAGGCTTCCTACGAAGGCTCGGACGGTCTTGCGCCGCGTCTCGCTACGTCCTGGGAAGGCTCAGCCGACGGGCTCTCCGTCACCTTCAAGCTGCGCGACAACGCCACCTGGCATGACGGCAAGCCATTCACCTCGGCCGACGTCGCCTTCTCGGCGCTCAACGTCTGGAAACCGCTCCAGAACCTCGGTCGCCTGGTCTTCGCCAATCTGCAAGCAGTCGATACACCCGACGATCACACGGCGATCTTCCGTTTCTCGAAGCCGACGCCCTTCCAGCTCATCCGCAATGCGCTTCCAGCTGTCACCAGCGTCGTTCCCAAGCATATTTTTGAAGGTACCGATATCGCCAAGAACCCGGCCAACAATACGCTTGTCGGCACCGGCCCGTTCAAGTTCGCCGAATACAAGCCCGGCGAATATTACCGGCTGACGCGTAACGAGAATTACTGGCAGAAGGGCGAGCCAAAGCTCAACGAAATTGTCTACCGAGTGCTGCCTGATCGCGAATCAGCCGGCGCCGCACTGGAGGCCGAGGAAATCCATCTCGCAGCTTTCTCAGCCGTACCGCTTGCCGATCTCGACCGTATCTCCAAAGTTGACGGCATCAAGGTGATCTCCAAGGGCTATGAGGCGCTCACCTATCAGCTCGTCGTCGAGATCAATCATCGCCGCAAGGAGCTCTCCGATCTTCGGGTGCGTCAGGCGATTGCCCACGCGATCGACAAGAAGTTCGTCGTCGATACGATCTTCCTCGGCTATGCGACGGAATCCACCGGCCCTGTTCCGAAGAATTCGAAAGAGTTCTACACGGCCGATGTCGCCAACTATAATTTCGACGTGAAGGCGGCAAACGAGCTGCTGGACCAGGGCGGCTATACCAAGGGGCCTGACGGCAATCGATTCCAGCTCAAGCTGCGGCCGGCACCCTATTTCAACGAGACGCGCCAGTTCGGCGATTATCTGCGTCAGGCGCTCGCAGCCGTCGGCATCGATGCGGTCATCGTCAATGCCGATGCCGCCGCACATCAGAAGGCCGTCTATACCGACCACGACTTCGATATCGCCGTCGGTCCGCCGGTCTTCCGTGGCGATCCGGCCATCTCGACCACCATTCTCGTCCAGTCCGGAACGCCTGATGGCGTGCCCTTCTCAAACCAGGGCGGCTATGTCAGCGCCGAGCTCGACAAGATCATCGCGCAAGCAGCAGTGACCGTGGACACCGCCGCGCGCACCGACCTCTATTACAAGTTCCAGCAGCTTGTGGTGGCCGAACTGCCTTTGATCAATGTCGCCGAATGGGGGTTCATCACGGTTGCCCGCGATACGGTGCTGAACGTTTCGGACAATCCGCGATGGGCAGTTTCGAACTGGGGCGATACCGCGCTGCAGTCGTGATAGGGTCGAAGGCGCAATTGCGGCAGAGGCCTCATCCGGCGTGAAACGTGCACTTCTCCTCCTGAGACGCAGGATCATCAGCAGCATCCCGGTGCTGCTGATCGTCGTGATCTTCACTTTCTTCCTGCTGGAATCCGCCTCCGGCGACGCCGTCGATGCCTATCTCGGATCGATCGGCGGCGGCGATGCCGCACTCATCAAATCGCTGCGGGAAAGCTACGGCCTGGACCAATCGGTCTTTTCCCGCCTCTGGCTCTATCTGTCGTCGCTCGTTCGCCTCGATCTTGGCTGGTCGGTGGCTTTCAACCGACCGGTACGGGACCTGATCGCCGAGCGGCTACCGAACACGCTGCTCCTGATGGGAAGTGCTACGGCGCTTTCCTTTGGCCTCGGTTCGGCGCTCGGCATCGTCGCCGGCGCAAAGCCGGGCAGCCTGCGCGATCGTCTCCTCTCGATCGGCTCGCTGATCATCTATGCCATACCGAGCTTCTGGCTGGGGCTGGTGCTCAGCATCCTCCTTTCGGTCAAGTTGCGCTGGCTGCCGATTGCCGGCATCGAGACCATCGCCTCCGGCAAATCAGGACTCTCGCAGGTGCTGGATGTAGCGGAGCATCTTGTCCTGCCGGTCGGCGCGCTCGCCTTCATCTATCTCGCATTGTTTCTGCGCGTCATGCGCTCTGGCATGGCGGAAGCCTGGAAGCTGGATTTCGTGCTCTTCGCCCGGGCCAAGGGCCTGTCGCGCAGCCGCATCGTGCTTCGTCATGTCGCGCGCAATGCGCTGCTGCCGCTCGTCACCATGCTCGGACTGCAGTCCGCGGCCATGCTCGGCGGCAGTGTCGTCATCGAAAGTGTCTTTGCCATTCCGGGCTTCGGCAGGCTGGCGCAGGAGGCGGTCAACGGCCGGGATGCGCCGCTGCTGATGGGCATCATCGTCACGAGCGCCGTCCTCGTCATTTGTGTCAATTTTGTTGTCGATCTGGTCTACGCAGCCCTCGATCCGCGTATCGGCGCGTCGGAGGGCCGGGCATGACCCTGCTGCGCCGTCTCCTTCGAACCTCTGAAGGTACAATCGGGCTTGCCATCCTGGCAGCCCTTCTCGCCGCCGGCTTGCTGGCTCCGGTCCTGTCGCCAGGAGATCCGCTGCGGATTGCCGGTCGGGCGATGCTCACACCATTCGCCGACATGAGCCTGCCGCTCGGCACCGACAGACTGGGGCGCGACGTCCTGGCAGGCCTGCTCTACGGTGCGCGGACTTCTTTGGCCGTCGGCATTGCAGCAGCTTTTTCCGCCATGGTGCTCGGGCTCCTTGTGGGCATGGCCGCGGGTTTTGCCGGCGGTGTCATCGATGAGGCGCTCATGCGTATTGTCGATGCTTTCCAGATCGTTCCGGGCTTCCTGCTGGCGCTCGCCTTCGTCAGCGTCATCGGGGTATCAACACCTGTCGTCGTCTTTGCCATTGCGCTCGGAGCCTGGGCCGATCCCGCGCGGCTGACGCGGGCGCAGGTCCTGTCCATCCGCGAACGGGATTATGTGGCTGCTGCACGCGTGATCGGCATGCATCCGGCCGAGATCGCCTTCAAGGAAATCCTGCCGAATGCCCTGCCGCCGGTGCTGGCGCTGTCGGCCACGATCGTTGCCGGAGCAATCCTCACGGAAGCGGCACTTTCCTTCCTCGGTCTCGGCAATCCCAACCTTGCCACCTGGGGCTCGATGATCGCCGAAGGCCGCAGCGTGCTGCGCTCGGCCGCCTATCTTTCTGTGCTGCCCGGTCTGGCGTTGGCGATCACCGTGCTTGGCGTTCACCTTTTCAGCGAGGGCCTGACCAAGGCGCTCGACAGTGGCGGAGGGCCGCGATGACCGCTCTCTTCTGCTGCGTGAAAGGGCTTTCCGCCCGTTATGAACAGGAGGCGGCGTTGAGTTCCATCGACCTCGATCTCATCGAGGGCGAGAGGCTGGCAATCATTGGCGAAAGCGGGTCCGGCAAAAGTACGTTTGCCCGGGCGCTCGCCGGCCTTCTGCCGGTGCAGGCACGGATCGAAGGCAACATAATCTGGCCGGCGCTCGGCCATGCTCCGCTTCCCGGCCATGATTTCGGTTTTGTTTTTCAGGACCCCGGCACCAGTCTCAATCCAGTGCTGACGGTCGGCGAGCAGGTTGCGGAGGGTGCCCGACGACACCTGGGCCTCGGCTGGCGGCAAGCCTACGCACGTGCCGAGGAACTGCTGGAGCGCGTAAGCCTACCACAGCCGACAAACATCATGCGCGCGTTCCCGCACCAGCTCTCGGGTGGCCAGCGGCAGCGCGTGGCGATTGCGGCAGCGATTGCAGCCAGACCCGCCCTGCTCATCGCCGATGAGGCGACCAGTGCGCTCGATGTCGTGGTGCAGGCCGAGATCGTCGAACTTCTCGACAGCCTGGTGCGCGAGGAGGGCATGACGCTTCTCTTCATTACTCATGATATCGCGCTCGCCTCCGGCTTCGTCGATCGCGTCGCCGTCTTCCGCGGTGGAGCGTTGCTGGAGACCGGCCCCGTCCGGTCGGTGCTGTCATCGCCAGCCGATGGCTATACGGCTGCCCTGATCGCCAGTCATCGCGATCTCTCCACGCCGCCACTGATTGCCGAGGTAGTGTCGTGACCGGGCTTCTGACCGTAACTGCACTTTCCAAGGCCTACTCCAGTTCCGGTCGGCAGGTTGYGGCCCTCGACACTGTTTCGCTGACAATCGCAGCCGGCGAAACCCTGGGGCTGGTTGGAGCATCCGGCAGTGGAAAATCGACCCTGTCGCGCGTCCTTCTGCGCCTGCTGGAACCTGATTCCGGCTCTATCAGCTTCGAGGGACAGGACTGGCTTGCGCTGCGCGGAGCCGAGCTGCGACGCAGGCGTGCGCGCATGCAAATGGTGTTTCAGGATCCACTCGCAGCCTTCAACCCATTGGCCTCCGTCGCCTCCGTTCTCGACGATCCGCTGCGGATCCACGCCATTGCGGACAGGAGGCAACGGCCGGCGGAAATCACTGCCCTGCTGGAACGCGTCGGCCTGCCCGCAACCCTCGCTCCCCGCCCGGTACGCACGCTGTCGGGCGGCCAACGACAGCGCGTCGCCATTGCCCGCGCTATCGCGACGCGGCCTTCACTGTTGGTGCTGGATGAAGCCGTTTCCGCGCTCGACGTGACGGTTCGTGGCCGCATTCTCGAATTGCTGGTCGAACTGCAGCGCGAGCATGGCCTTGCCTATCTCTTCATATCCCATGACCTTGCGGTGGTGCGCGCGATCTCGCATCGCATCGCGGTCATGGATTCCGGCCGGATCGTCGAGGAAGGGCTGGCGGCAGATGTCGTCAATGCGCCGCGATCCGAAGCGGCGCGCCGGCTCGTCGCGGCGGTGCCACGCCTTGTAACCGAACCCGTTTGATGGAGCTGCGCATGACCGAAGTCGCCTGGAACCCGCTCTATGGTGCGCCGGTCTATCCGGCTGAACGCTACGCCGCCCTCACCCGCCGCATCAGCCGGATCCTGAAGACGAACAACGACGTCCTGCTGGTGCAGGCCGAGGCCGTGGTCGCGCTCGAAGCCGTTGCGACCAGCCTTGCCAGACCTGGCCTCTCTGTACTCAACATCGTCACCAGCCCTTATGGCAACTGGTTTGGACAATGGCTGCGGCGGGGCGGCACTCACGTCGTCGATATCGTCGCTCAGCCCGGCCTGCCGATCGAGCTCGACGCGATCACAGTCGCGCTCGATATCAATCCAAATGTCAGCGTACTGGCGCTTGTCCATGCAGAATCGGCAAGCGGCATCCTCAATCCATTGCCGGAGATCACCGCTCTCGCAAAGGCGCGAGGCATTGTAACTATAGTCGATGCCGTCGCGTCCGTCGGCGGTCACGCGCTCGATGTCGATGCGTTGGGTATCGATATCGCCGTGATCGGTCCACAGAAAGCACTGGGCGGGCCGGCAGGCGTTTCCGCGCTGTCGGTCAGCCGGCATGCCTGGGAACTGGTGCTCCATGACGACGCACCGCGGGACTCCATCCTGTCGCTGGCCGACCTGAAGGCTTGGGTGGATGCCGGCCGCGGCGTGCTGCCGGGAACGCCGGCGCCGTTGGAATTCTTCGCGCTGGAAGCCTGCCTCGACCAGGTCGAGGCCGAAGGGCTGGCGCAGATCATTGCCCGCCATGAGAAAGCCGCTTCGGCGAGCCGAGCCGGCCTGACAGCGCTGGGCACGAGCCTTTGGGTGCCGGCCGGACAGGGTTCGAACCTCGTGACGACGGTCTCGCTGCCGTCAGAACTTGGATCTGCGTCTGTGATCGCCTTTGCCGCAGGATTAGGCGTCGAACTGACGCCCGGTGTCGGCACGGGCTTGTCTCACCTCATGCGTATCAACCACACAGGCGCGCGGGCAAGCTTCCCGACCGTGCTTGCAAATGTCGTGGCTTATGGCGCTGCACTTCGGCAGGCTGGGTTCCCGGCGAATATCGGCGCGGCTTCGGAAGCTGTCACGAAGAGCTATTGCGGCTGATTGCTCCTCAGTACCAGGAGTTCGGCGTCGGCTGCCAGAAGAACAGTTCTTCCTCCCGCAGGCTACGAAGACGGCTTTCGGCATCCGCTCCCGCAGCGCGGCCAGGGGTTTCGGGCGCCACGTGGTCACGGCTCCCTAAAAGCTTCGCTAGGAAAGTTTTGAATGCCGCAAACATACGTCACCTCCTGGAAAACCGAGCCTGGATTCTCGCACGTATCGCCGGCGCAGAAAATATTGTCTACAAAATTAGTATTCTAATTTGCGCTGTTACGCTGCATGCGGACACCATCGGAAGACCGACTCACGAAAAAGACCATGTTCGGTGCAAGAGAAGCGACTGCCGGGAGATCGGGCTTAATCTGCCGCAGGCCCTTGAGAATCGGATCTTTCCGATGCACGAAGAGGCAGAAACGAACAGGCCGAGGATGATGGAATGGCAGACGCACGCGGGCTTCAGATAGTGTTCGAGAACCATGTGACCCTGCTGAAATGGCACCGGTTGCGCCGGCGCCTGGCCGACCCGCTGTTTTCGGCTGAAGTCATGGCGGACGGCTTCAAGGCCGGCGCCTCGATGGAGCTTGATCTGAGGGTGCGCGCCGATGGCGGTTTCGTCGTGCTGCATGACGGGGAACTCGAAGGCGAGACCTCGGGGCACGGCATCATTGCCCAAAAGAGCCTTGCCGATCTACGCGACCTGCGCATGAGGGACGGCAATCGTCCGATCCTCACCAGCGAGGATCTGGCAGCCATGCTGCAATCGGCCCATCCGGACGCATTGCTGCAGTTCGACATGAAGGACGATTACGAGGTGATCGGCGAAAAGGGCATCGCCCACCTCGCTGAACACCTGCAGCAGATTTCCGCCTCCGTTATCGTCAGTGCCGGAAGCCTGGAGCTGATCCTGGCCGTCAAGGAGAAGCTGCCGCATCTGCGCCGCGGGATCGATCCCACCGACAAGCTCGGCAATATCTACAAGGCCGAAGGTTGGAAAGCGGTCGAAAAAGAATTGCTCGCCGACCTGCGTGGGCCAACGGAGCCGGAAACAATCTATCTTTACTGGCCGATGCTGCTCGATGCGGCGCAGGCTGGCCTCGATATGATCGCGCTCTGCCACGACGAGGCCAAGCGGGTCGACGCATGGACCTTCACGCTGAAGGATCCCGACGGCGGCTTCAGCGATACAGAATGGACGAAGTTCTCGGCCCTGGTCGCCTTGAAGCCGGATCAGATCACCACAGACGAAGCCCCGGCAACCGAACGGGCGTGGTTGAAGCGCATGGCGGGCTAGAGAGCCAGACCTTCGAACTCGACGAGGAAGGCGAACTCTTCTGCCAGTCCAGGCGAATGGGCGATAACAGGACCGCCGTCCTCCAGCAGCATGGCGACCGGCGGAATGGCGACCTTCGCACCGGCCTCCGCGGCGATCAGCGCGCCGGCCAGCATGTCCCAGGCATTCAGATGCCGTTCGTAGAAGAGGTCGGAAACACCTTCCGCCACGCGTACGAGATCGACTGCCGCCGCACCCATGCGGCGATAATCCATTCCACGTTCGTAGAGCCGCTTGGAAAGCGCCGCATAGTCATCGAAGCTCGTCTTGCGCGAATGGCCGAGCACAACGATCGCATTGGCGGGATCGGTCGTCGGAGCGGCGTGGATCGGCTGGCCTTCCTTGAGGGCGCCGCGGCCGCGGATCGCGGAGAAAACCTGGTCGTTGGCCGCGTCGTAGACCACGCCGATCTCCACCTTGCCACCAACAACGAAGGCGATTGAAACACCCCAATGGCGGAAACCACGGATATAATTGGTCGTGCCGTCTATGGGATCGACGACCCAGGTGCCGGCAGAGCCGGATTTGCCGCCGGTTTCCTCGCCCATGAATGTGTCATCGGGAAAACGCGCCAGCAGCCCTTCGCGGATAGCCTGTTCTGCCTGCCTGTCTGCGACGGTGACGAAATCCTGCAAGCCCTTGTTTTCGACATGCAACGCGCCGGGGTTTCCTTCACGCCTGAAGCGCGCAGCCTCGCGTCCAACCTTGCGGGCCACGTCGATTGCGACCTCCGCCCGCGCGGTCAGAGCGGAGGTATCGAATGCGGATTTCATCAAGCAGTCCTTCTTTTGATCAGCGTCACGGGGGTAAATTCGACGCGGGCGGTCATATCCGGTTCGGCCATCCTGCTCATCAGCAGATCGACGGTCTGTTCGGCCTGCAAATCGCACGGCTGGCGGATGGTCGTAAGGTCATAGGCCGACCAGCCGGCCTGAGGAATGTCATCGTGGCCGACGATGCGGAACGGCGGCTGGTCCTCACGACCAAGCCCCTTCATGACGCTATCGATCACGCCGCAGGCCATATAGTCGTTGGCGCAGAACAGGCCGTCGATACCGAGCGACAGAAGGTCGGCGGCTGCGTCATAGCCACTCCGATAATCGTTGATTTTCAATTCGATCATACGCGGCTCGAGGCCAGCCTGCCGACAGGTGGTCATGAAGGCTTCACTGCGCCGTCGCGCCGTATAGGAGATAGCGGGTGCGGCCATGACCGCAGGCGCACTGGCGCCGCTTTCGATCAAGTGCGTCGCGGCAAGGTGGCCAGCCATCCGGTCATCGGAGATGATGCGGTCGACGAACGGGATATCGTCGCCCTTGTTGATAAGGACGATCGGCACACCTTCGGCGGCACATTGCTCGCAAATCTCCGTCGGCGGCGCATCCGACGTGACGATAACGCCTGAAACTGCATAATGCAGAAGCTGGCCGATGACCGTTGAGGTGTCTGCTTCCTTCGACGTCGGCAACAGGATCGGGCGGAAATTGCGGGCGATCAATACACGCGCCAGATGCTCGATCTGCATCGTGCGGAACGGATTGTCGAGGCCTGCGGCAACGAGACCAACGAGATCGGAGCGCTTGTTGGTAAGGCTGCGGGCAAGATAATTTACCCGATAGCCGAGTTCCTTGGCCGCCTGATAGACCTTCTCGCGAGTCTTCGGCGAAACGCTGGCGTCCGGCGTGAAGGCGCGCGAAACGGCAGCGCGTGAGACGCCTGCCACACGCGCCACATCGAAGGACGTGACCTTTCTCGGTCCCTTGTTATCCCTGTCGGCCATGCTTCTCGTCCCTGGCGGCCGGGCGCATCAGATCGGGCAGATCCGTACAGATGCCGAGCACCGGAAGCTTCATAATGTCCGCCAGGATGGCCGGCCGCTCCTCGTGCCAGAGCACGATCTCGCGGCCTTCGCCGAAGGCTCTCTGCGTCAGCTCATCGGTAACCAGGTCCTGCGGCCGTTCGCCGGCCCTTTCCCAGCAGAGGTGCAGAATATCTGCGCCTGCCTCGTCGCCAGCCGCATGCGGGTCATGGCCGACGCGGATCAGGACAGAGAGAGGATAGTCGCAGCCGGCTTCGCGGAGTTTGCGCACCTGTGCGGCGTCGAAGGAACCGAGACAGGCGAAGCGCTGGTTCTTTTCCTTGAGATGCTTCCAGCACAAAGTTCCCGTGCCCGGCGCCTTGAGCTCGATGTAAAGGCCGGTATTGGTCCGCCGACCGAGGGCCGCGACCGCCTCGAAAGTCGGAACGTTGACACCTTCGAGGGTGGCAAGCTCGGCAGCCGTCATCTCCGAAATGCGCCTGTCGATGCCGAAGACACGTTCGAGGTGATCGTCGTGGGAGACCACGACCACGCCATCCTTGGTGAGCTGGGTATCGAGCTCCCACATTTCCGCGCCGAGTTCGGCGGCACGCTGGAAGGCTTCCAGTGTATTTTCCCGCTCATGGCCGCTGGCACCGCGATGGCCGATACAGAATGGCAGGCTTCCCTTGTTTGACGGCCAGCCATAGCGCTCGAAGAAAGACGAGAAATCACGCATCGCTCAAAGCCTCCGGCCTTCCTCGTCGAAAACGAAAACGCCTCGGCTATCGATTGCCCATTTCACCTCATCGCCGACAGTGATGTCGTTGCGCACAGGCTGAATGGAACGTAGCAGCGAACCGCCGGCAAGCCGGACGTCGTAGAGGTTCTCGCGACCCTGCGTTTCAGCGAAAGTGACCTTACCGGGAACGGCGACATCGCCGGCCGGGCTGAAATGTTCGGGGCGCACGCCGAGCGTCAGCTTGGTGCCCTCCGCGGCCTTGACCGCTACCGGAACTCGGATTTCGCTCTCCGGCATGGCGAAAGCGCCGTCCTTCATGACGCCGCGCAGGAAGGTGATCGGCGGATTGCCGAGGAAGCCGGCGACAAAGGAGGTGCGCGGGTCGTGATACATTTCGGAGGGTGTGGCGATCTGCACGATCTCGCCTTCCTTCATGATCGCGATGCGGTCGCACATGCTCATCGCTTCCACCTGATCATGGGTCACAAGAACGGCGGTGATACCAGTCTCGCGCTGGATGCGGCGGATTTCCGAGCGCATTTCGAGGCGAAGCTTTGCGTCGAGATTGGCAAGAGGTTCGTCGAGCAGCAGGACATCCGGCTTGCGGATGAGCGCACGGGCGAGCGCCACACGCTGCTGCTGGCCGCCGGAAAGCTGTGCCGGCCGGCGCTCCATCAGATTGCCGATCTGCACGAGGCCGGAAATGCGCTCGACCTCCTTGCGGATCTCAGATCCGTTGACACCCTTGACCTTCAAGGGAAAGCCGATGTTCTCGGCAACCGTCATATGCGGATAGAGCGCATAGGACTGGAAGACGACGCCGACATTGCGCATCTGGCTCGGCAGGTTGGTGACGTCACGATCGCCGAAGAGAATACGACCGCCACTCGGACGATGGATGCCGCAGATAGCAAAAAGCGTCGTCGACTTGCCGCAGCCCGAGGGTCCGAGCAGCGCCAGCATTTCGCCGCTGCCGACTTGGAGCGTCATGTTCTCGATGACCTTGGTGGAGCCGAAGCTCTTCGAAAAATTGTCGAGGAGGATACGCATCAGCCTTTGCTCCCGCCGCCGTAGATGTTCATGAGATATTTGTGGAAGAGTGCGTAGGCGATCAGAACCGGGATGACGTAGAAGACGCCGACCGCCTTGAACATGTTGAAATCATAATTGTTATCGTCACCGAGGAAGCCGGCGAGATAGACCGAGAGCACCTGCACCTGATTGCCTGGCGCCAGCACCTGCGGCAGGATGAATTCGCCCCAGCCCGACAGGAACGAGAAGAGGCCGAGCGCCATGATACCCGGGCCGACCTGCGGCAGAACGAGGCTGCGCCAGACACGGAAGCGCGAAGCGCCGTCGACGACGCCAGCCATCTCGATTTCCCAGGGAACGGTGTCGTAAAAGCCTTTCATCAGCCAGATGCCAAGCGGCAGGTCGATCGCCGCCTTCACCAGGATGACGCCAATCAGGGAATTATAGAGGCCGATCATCTGCAGCACGATGAAGATGGCGATGATGAGCGTCACCGACGGGAAGGCGTGCAGCACCATGACACCGGCAAGGAAGAAGCCGCGTGCAGGTACATTGAGCCGCGAGAGCACATAACCCGCCATCGACGAGACGATGACGACCACGCTGGTCGTGGAACTGGCGAAAAGCAGCGTATTGAGCGTCACGATCCAGATGTTCGGTTTGCCTTCGGTCGTCTGCCACAGGAAGCGCCAGTGCTCGATGGTGAAGCTGGAGGGTATGAGCGAGCCGGCCTCTTTCACCGTTACCGTGTCGATGAAGAAATAGGCGTACATCAAAAGCAGCGGCAGGCTGACGACGGCGAGCACGGCAATGACCGGCCAACTGCTGAAATTCGCGGAAGGTTGCGCTTTTTCGGCCATGGGTTAGTCCTCGATCAGCGGCGTGGAGACAAGCGTGCCGTAGTTGAAGATGCGCAGATAGATCAGCGACAATGTCACGCCGATGACCACAAGCACGAGGGCCATGGCAGCACCGAGACCGTATTCCAGGTTGCCGGCGTAGTTGCTGAGCGCCGTATGATAGGCGGCGAGCGCCCAGATCTCAGTCGCCCTGCCGGGTCCGCCGTTCGTCGAAAGCAGGATTTCGTTGAAGGAGGCAAGCAGCGAGAGCGTCTGGTAGCAGGTGACGAAGAGGATCGGCCAGCGCATCTGCGGCAGGATGATGTAGCGGATCTGCTGCCAGCGCGACGCGCCGTCGACCTCGCTCGCATAGAACTGGCTCTTCGGAATAGCCTTCATCGCAGAGGAGAAAACCAGCATGCCCATGGAGGCACCGATGAAGCCGTTGATCATGACAACGAAGATCCAGGCGTTATAGGCGTTGTCGAGCAGGTAATTCTTGGGTGGGTAGCCGAAATTGCCCATCAGCGTGGAAATGAAGCCCGTGTCCCAGGCAAGCCACTTCCAGAGCATGACATAGATGACGACAGGCGTGATACGCGGCAACAGCCATACGCCGCGGAAGAAGGAAGCCGGTGCCGCCGGCATATAATGCGTCCAGATGGCAAGCAGCAGTGCATAACCAACGTTGAAGATAGTCAGCACCAGCGCGACATAGAGCACGGTGTTGAGAAGAACGCGGGCCATATCCGGCGAAGAGGCCATGCGTGAGAAATTGTCTGACGTCCAGATCCAGCCGGTATAGGTGGCCTTGGCGACAGCATCCTCCTGCTCCGGCGTCAGCTTGAAGCCGAGCGTATCGAGGGCGGAAAAGAGCTGATCCTTGCTGTCGAAGCGCGCGTTGACGACTGAGCGGTTGAACTGGTCGGAGATCTGCTTGACCTCGCGCGTCGAGGGGCGCTCGTTCAGGTCCTTGATCATGCGCTCGATCTCGCGGCGCGAAGGAAAGACCTCGTTCATATGCTTTTCCTGCAGCTCCGAGACGATGCCGGCGGAGAGATTGAGGCCTTCGAGAGCCTTGAGACCTGCCTCGTCGATCGTGTAGCGCGGCTCGCCGAGTTGATCGGCAATATCGGGCATGGCCGATTTGAGCGTGATCAGCGAATTCGGCGCGACCTGATAGACGCCGCCGGAAATGCCGGTCGCCGTCGTCATGTTCGTCATCGAGAAGACGGCCGTCAGAGCGACCGGTAGCAGGAAGAACAGAAGGATCATGATCGCTGCAGGTGTGATCATCACCAGCCCAAGCGTTCTGGACGATTTCATGGAAGTCCCTTCATGGACGACGCTCCGGAAGGCGGTGTTTAGCCACCGCCTTCCGGCAGAGTGCGTCGATCTTAGCGGATGACGATCTTGTCGCCGAGCGTGCTCTTCAGCTCGCTTTCGGCATCGTTGACGGCGGCGTCGACAGTCTTGGCGCCGGTCCAGGATGCTTCAAGGTTCTTCCACATGATGTTCCAGTAGGTGCCGAAATCGGAATTGTTCGGCATCGCGTTGGCGTGAGGCAGCAGTCGCTCCGTCGCCTCGCGGGCCCAGCGATTGGCGGCGTAGAAATCAACGGCCGATTCGGACTTGGAGACACCGAGATGCGCCGACTTGATAGCGTGCAGCGCATTGGTGCGCGGCTCCGAAGCGATCGTGATCAGCTGGGCTGCGATCTGCGTGTCCTCGTCGCTATGACCCGATGTCAGCAGGTAAACGAGAGGGTGCGTCAGCGTGTTGGCCTTGCCGCCTTCGCCAGCCGGAATCAGCGTGAAGGCGATGTTGCCGAAGAAGTCTTTCAGGCCTTCCTGGTTGACCATGCGGGCATAATGCCAGGTGCCAGCGTCCCAGATGCCGGCCTTGCCGCTGGAGACTTCCTTCCACCACTGGTCGCCCGGCATGCCGATGTGGTTCTTCTTGGTGACGCCGGAAGCAACGGCATCAGCAAAGAACTGGTACATGCGCTTCATCGCAGCCTTGTCGAAAACGAGTTTGCCGTTCTCTTCCATGACGCCGCCGAAGGAGGTGTAGAACTGCCAGTAGTCAGGACCGTTGCTGGTGCGCGGATAGAAGCCGTAACCGGGCTGTACGAGGCCCTTGTCCTGCATCTTCTTGGCGTCTTCGAGCAGGTTCTTCATCGTGTACTTGCCGTCCTGGACGTTCTGCGGCAGCGCGTCGAGGTCAGCGTCGCTGTAGCCGATCGCCTTCATGTGCGGCTTCCAGAACAGCATCGGGCGGGATTCTGCATCCTGCGGGATGCCGTAGACCGAGCCATTGTAGGAGGCGATCTGCATCAGGTTTTCATAGATGTCGTTGAGTGGCCAGGAGTCGAGATCGACATAGTCCTCGATTGGAACGATGAGGCCGGCCTGCGACCAGGGAGCGATGTCTTCATGGCCGCTGACGACGATGTTCGGAGCCTTCTTGGCTTCGGCAGCAAGCGTCAGCGCCTGCTTGAAGTCGTCCCAACCCGAGTAAGGGGTCTTTTCGACGATGATCTTCAGATCTTCGCCCTTCAGCGCAGCTTCGCGCTGAAGCTGCTGAGCAGCGATCTCGATGGCATCGAGGCGGTACACGTCATTCGGACCGGTACCGCCGGCCCAGACGCTGATGTGAACGTCCTTGGCAAGTGCAAATGCGGAAGTCGAGGCCAGGATTGCGGCCGCAATGGTGAGGGATTTCAGTGTCGGCAAAATGGTCATCTTCTTCATCTCCCTGGAAGAACAGTGTGAGGCCTCTTGACGGGTCATCACTGGTGTTGATGGCCGTTCCAATCGCCCCACGAAAACGTGGCATGTCCCGCTCTAGGGGGCGAACGTAACGACCAAATGACAAAATTGAGCACGTGTGCAAAATTATTATGACGATGTTCTGGGCGCGGTCAATTGCCGATGAAAAGACCCAGTCAGTTGCCGGTGGAAATCACGATCAGACGGCGGCGGAGCGCCGTCCCAGGCTGGCGATAGGCCCCAGATCCGAACGAGTGCCCTTGCCTGCTCATCCCCGATCGGCTAATGATTGCGTCGGAGTTCATCAACAATGGAGGCGTGCAATGACAGATATTTCTTCGTCCCGCGCCTCTTTGGCATAGGTCCTCGAAGCTCCAAACCTCGGCCACGTCCGAAACTTTCAAGCTTCACCATCCAGAGATGGCGTCTTTTCGCGCGCAGCGTCCGGCTACGGCAACGTCCGCTCGGCATGGCGCTATGCATACTCAGCTTGAAAGAGGGCGGTTCAGATTTCTGGCCGCAGATCATCATCATGACCAATCAACACACCGGCGACAGCCTGGCGGCATCCATGCGCGAGCTTTGCTCGCGATTCAGCTTCAGGGAAATTCTGCTCGCAACCATTATAGCCCGATGGAGGCGTCAGCGCATGGCAAACAGCGCCAGCAGTCTGCCTGCATGGTTGCGCCATGACCTTGCCCTGTCCGATGACTAGAAGGCCCCGCGACGCATATGCCGGGGGCTGTCCGGCAGGGATGGTAGCATTCCTGCCGGTATCCCTGACGTTGTGGCGATTAGATCGCGGCCCAGAGATCGAGAAGCATCTGGCGGAGCAGCAGCGCTTCCGCCCACCGATCGGTACTGTCGTTGCCGTCTCGGCCGGAAATCGCATAGGGCTTCGGACCCAGCTCGCAGGTAAAGACGAGTTCCGCGTCTGAAGCGGCGCGACCACGCCAATCGCGCATGCCGTGGTCCCACCATTGCAGGAAGAGCTCGACCCAGGGCCGGTGGTGCGGGAACGAGATTTCGATCTGCACCTGCTCGCGCGATGCGACCCGGCCATGAAAGGCGTGGGCATTGCGGAGAATGCGGTGGATCATGGCATGGTTCTCGGCATCGACAGGAAAGGCGAACTCGCGTGCGACCATGAAGTGCGAGAGATCGGCAAGCAACGGCAGATTCGGCCGCCTGTCCAGCAGATCCAGCGTGAAGAAGAGGTCCGTCGTCATCCGGTCGCGGTGGGTCTCTATGAAGACGGGAATGCGGGCTTCCTCGGAAAGCCGCATCCAGCCATCGAGGATCGGCAGGCAGTCTTCGACCCGCCGCAGGCGGATATCGGGCTGCAGGTTGATATGGTTGACGGGAAACTCCGAAGCCAGTTCGAGCGGCAGGCGCAGATCCTCGACGGTGCGAGGGAAGCAGACAGCTTCGATCTTCAGCCCGGTGCCGCGGATCGCGTCATTCAGCGTGACGACATCGGCCCGGTTGGTATAGTGGGCGCTTATACCGTCGAAACCAGCCTCGATGATCATCGCGATATTCTCGCTGAGGCTGCGCTCGTACCCGTCGGTGTGCCGGCGCTCCATGGCCCAGAGTGACTGGAAGATCAGCAGTCTCTGCATCACGCGGCCTTCTCCCTTTTCAGAAGTGCCTTTAGGTTCAGGTCGGGATCGGCAAGCGCGGCCGGATCAGGATGGATACCAGCTGCAATCAGCATCTCTGCGAGCTTGATATCCCTGGCCAGGGAATTGCCGGTACCGAGGCCGGCTGCGGCCACAAGGCGCCCATCGTCCAGATAGAATTCAAGCTCGTTATCGCCGAGCGAACGGATCACGCGCTCGTGCGTCGGCTGCGGCAGCCCCACCACCTGCAGGCCGAGGTCATACTGATCGGACCAGAACCAGGGGATCGCGGTAAAAGGCTCAGCGATGCCGATCATGTTGCGCGCAGCTGTTTCTGCCTGCGCTCTTGCATTCCGCCAGCTCTCGAACCGGGTATGAATTCCGCCCTGCTGGCTCACCGCCGCACAATCACCCGCTGCAAAGATATTAGGTGCGCTGGTGTGAAGATGGCGATCGGTCAGAATACCGTTCCCGATCGCCAGTCCGGCTTGCTCAGCGAGTGTAATTTCCGGCGTGACACCGATAGCACTGACGACCAGATCGGCGCGCACCAAGCTTCCATCACTCAGCAGAACGCCATCGTCATCGATGGCGACAACGCCCCGGTCGAGGTGGAAAATGACGCCTTCCGAGCTGTGCCTGGCATGAAGCTTGTCGGCA
This sequence comes from Rhizobium sp. 05N49, assembly GCF_056396805.1. Classification (NCBI taxonomy): domain Bacteria; kingdom Pseudomonadati; phylum Pseudomonadota; class Alphaproteobacteria; order Hyphomicrobiales; family Rhizobiaceae; genus Rhizobium; species Rhizobium sp. 05N49. The sequence continues at coordinate 291,884 of NZ_JBFTME010000005.1, read as the reverse complement.
AAGCGCAGCGGGACCGCGCGTCCCAGCGGCTTGGGTGCCGCTTCGATGACGCTGACCGCGATATCTTTTCCGCGAAGGACGGAGGCGAGCTCCATGCCGATCAGGCCGCCGCCGATAATGGCAACGCTACGCGTGATCCCCGCTTTGGAGAATATCGCTTCGGCATCGGCATGAGTGCGAAAATCGAGCGCACGCCCGGCACCCGGGCAGCCAAGCCTTCTTGGGCGCGCGCCGGTGGCGAGTAGCAGCTTTTCGTAGACCAGGACCTGCCCGTTGTCCAAGGTGACTGCAGCAGCATCGGCATCCAATTCCGAGACCAACACGCCCCGGAGATATTCGATCTGGGCTGCAGCTAGCGCATCGTCCGCGCAGATCAGCTTCATCTGGACGGCGCCATCCATCGGTTTCGACAAGGGCGGCCGTTCGTAAGGCAGATGCGGCTCGGCACCAAGCAGGGCTATTGATCCGGAATATCCGGTCTCGCGCAGGGCGAACGCCGCGCGTGTTCCGCATTCTCCTGCGCCGATGATGACAATGCCGCTCATAAAGCTCTCCGTGAAAGGAGGCCGGCGCTCGTGAGGAAGAGACGCCGGCCGGGGAGGATCAGTTCTTTTGCCGGTACTGGTCCATGTTTTCGGGAGTGACCAGTTCGAAAGGAACCCAGACCTCCTTTTCAATGCTCTTTCCTTGAGCGAGCGCAACGGCTGCATCGACGGCGCTCGCCGACTGTCCTTTGGCGTTCTGGAATACCGTCACGTCCAGATCGCCCGCGGCCATCGCAACAAGGGCATCCTGCGTCGCATCGATGCCGACGACCACGACGCTGTCCATCGAGACGCCGGTGGCCTTGAGTGCCTGGATCGCACCGATTGCCATTTCGTCGTTATTTGCAAAGACCGCGTCGATCGGCCGGCCGGCGGTGATCCAGTTGGTCGTCAGATCCATGGCGTTCGTGCGCGTCCACGCTGCCGATTGCTCGTCGGCGATGCTCACGTCTTTGCAGTCGCTCGCCGCAAGCGTTTCCTTGACCGACGATGTGCGATCGCGCGAGGCCTGATGTGCGAGATCTCCCATCAGGATATAGGCCTGGGCACTGCTTGCCTTGCCATTCTTCTTCAGGATCTGACAGGCGGCTTCCGCACCGAGACGCCCGGAGTCGGTTTCCTTGGAGCCGACATAGGCCTGCTTTTGGGGTAGCTGAGCGAGATTTCCCGGCTCAAGGTTGAGATAGACGAGAGGAATACCAGCCTTCTCGGCCGCCGCGCTGATGCCAGCCGCTGCGGATGTATCCGCAAGTGTCACGATGATCGCATCGACGCCTGCAGCGATGAAATTGTTCACCTGATTGAGTTGCTTGGAGACATCGGTCTGAGCGTCCTCGATCTGCAGGGTGACGCCACCCACTTCAGATGCCCTTGCGCTCAGACCTTCTCGCAGCAACGTCTGAAAGTTATTGTCGAAGCTCTGCATCGACACGCCGATGGTCTCGGCCGAGGCAGCACTTGCCGTCAGGGCGACCAGGATGGCCGCCACACAAAATGACTTCATGATTTCCTCCCATGGGTGCCGGGCCACCCCACGCATTCCGGAGGCCACTCAGGCCTGCAAAAGATGCCGGCTCAGGCGAGAGCCACGCGCACCTCCCCGTCGATCACCTCGGCGGGATAGGTCTTCAAATTCTCGCAGGCCGGAAGCCGCAGCGCCTCGCCGGTGCGATAGTCGAAGGCGCCGGAATGTTTGGGACATTCCACTTCGAAATCCATGACCAGACCTTCGGCGAGATGGATGGCCTCGTGGGTGCAGAGGCCGGCAGTGCAATAGACGCTGTCATCGGGACCGCGATAGATGGCATAGGTGCGGCTGCCGTGATCGAAACGCATAGCGCCTTCCTGTTCGATGTCTTCGAGTTTGCAGGCGGTGATCCAGCTCATTCGGCTGCTCCCTTCACTTCCATGCCAGCCTTGCGGGCGGCGAGCTTTTCCTTGCGGCGGCGGTAACGCTCCTGCATGCGCGCCTCGCCTTCGGACGAACCGTCGTGCCAGGTGCCGAACCACTTATCGAGCGGGATCAATGCATCGCCGTAATTCACCTCGAAATATTTGTGATGCAGGTAATGCGCATAGGCGTGGCTATCGACCAGCGTGTCCTCGCCGACCTCGACCTTGTCGAAGCCGACATGGCCGGGGATGGCGCCGAAGCCCGCATAGTGCAGCTGGTAGAGCATCAGGATCGGATTGGACGGCAGGACCAGGTGGTAGAAGGCCGTTCCGAGATAGAGCAGATGCTCGACCGGATGCATGGATAGCGACGACCAGGGCGACGGATTGACAGAGTTATGATGGACCGAATGCACCCACTTATAGAGGAAGGGCGTGTGAATGAGCCGGTGTATGCAGAAGAAATGGAACTCGTGGATGATCGGCACCGCCAGCGCGACCAGTGCCAGCGTCCAGGGATGTTCGGCAAAGCTCAGCCATGGCGCATAACCATTGGCATAGGCCCATAACATGCCTGCTTCGATCGCCGTCCAGATCGTTACCCCCGACAGGAACGTGCGCAATATATTGTCGAGGTTCTGGCTTTCGAACCAGAAGGCCTTGTTCTTCTGCTCGGAGGGAAATTTGCCATTGTACTTGAAGCGGCTCTCCTGCCGCTTCAGCACATAGAGATGCAGCTCGAATGCGCCGTAGAACAGGAGTACGCAGACCGCATTGACGGCATATAACCAAGCAATCCAGCCAATTCCCGGCGTCCGCATTGTTTCGACAGGCGGAATGACCCAGGCCCAATAGGCAACGGCCGAAGCGGCGAAAATCGCATTCCACGGAAAGAAATAATGCGGCAGCCATTTCACGATGGCCATCAGCCTCGGCGGAAACGCAAATAGCGGCGCGGTCTCGACCGGCTGGTTCGGCGCCCAGTCGCCGCGCTTGTTGCGCGTGCCGAATTTCAGATCGTCCATTGCACTCTCCTTCAGGTGGATCCGATATCGGTCCGCGCAGATCTGATGAAGGAGAGCGCCTTCTGCGCCCTGTCCGGTGTCGCTCCTCGCGACGCTCGGGGCTCTCCCCCTGATGCAAAAGTAACAGGAGAGCGCGTCGGAGCCGAAGCCATTCTTGATCAAATCAGATCAAAGCGCTTCCTTGGTGATGGTGATGAAACGGATGGGGGCCTGATCCGGCTCGATATCGGTCAGGCCAATGCGGCGCAGGATGAGATCAAGCGATCGCCTGGCTTGCGCTTCCGGCGCCTGATCGAGGACGACATCCATGATGCCATCCTGAAGTGCCTTGCGGGTGTAGTCCGTCAGTTCGTGGCCGACGAAAAAGATATCGCGCTTGGCGGCTTGGCGTCGAAGCACATCAATGAGAGCGGAATTGGCGCCGCCGGCATTATAAAGACCGGCCAAGTCCGGATAGGTCTTCAGAGCTGACGCGAGAAGCTCGGCGCTGATATGCTCCTCATCAAGACCGAAGCCCAGCCACTGGAAGCTGGTGGCACCGGCATGCTCCAGAAAATATTCGGAAAATCCGCGGATACGATCGCGATGGACCTGATAGATCGGATGGCAGATCGCCACGACAGAGCCCTGCCGGCGGGCCATTCGACCGATGAAGAGTGCTGCAGTGCGTCCGGCAGCATAGTTGTCGATGGCGACTAATTCGCCCGAGCGATCGGAAGCGCGGGTCACGACATGAACCACAGGCAACCCTTGGGCGACAACCTTGTCCACCGCCGCCTTGATGACAGGGTTGCTCGGCACCGCGAGGATGAGGCCCGCGCGCGGCAGGTCGGTCGACAAAATGCGCCTGGCGATCTCCTCGGGCTTCATTTCCTCGGTGAAGCTGCGATGTACGACGACGAGAGCATCGAGCGTCGCCGCGATCCTCTCGAATGCCTTGGAGAGCCGCTGATAGAATGTGGTCTCAGGGCGAACCATCAGCACTTCGATGCGTAAAAGGCCGCGATGCGTATCGGGGAGTGTTCGTGGGTAGTCCAGGCTGCGCGCGGCAATGATCACCTTCTCGACGAGTTCGGGCCGCACACCGCCGCGCCCGTTGAGCACGCGCTCGACAGTCGCGGTTCCCACGCCCGCCTGGCGGGCGATATCGCGATAATTCGGCTTGCTCACTCTGGAGTCCTTATTGCGCAGCTGCCAATTTTTCCAGCAATATCCATGACTTAGAATTTCGGAACAATCCGCGCCACTCAAAAGGACGACCGAAAACGATATTGCGGCAACTAAGCAATTGAATTCTCTAAAATTTAAATATTAAGTTGGCCCGCAAGTGCGGGAATTCACCGCCGCTTCGCGGCCTCCCTGTCGATTGTCGATCCAGAAGTATCCTATCCTATGAGCCTTGAATCCGTTCGCGCCTTCTTCGCCGCCAATGCCCCCGATATCGCCATCGTCGAAACGGCCGGCAGTTCGTCGACAGTCACTCTCGCCGCCGAAGCGCATGGCGTCGAGCCCGCGCAGATCGCCAAGACGATCTGCCTTCGTGTGGGCGACCGCACCATGCTGATCGTGGCAAGCGGTACCGCGCGTCTCGACAACAGGAAGTTCAAGGACACGTTCGGTGGAAAAGGGCGCATGCTCGATGCCGAAGAGGTGCTGGCAGTGACGAGCCACCCGGTCGGCGGTGTCTGCCCCTTTGGCCTGCCTGCACCGCTGCCGATCTATTGCGACGTATCGCTGAAGCAGTTCGGCGAGGTCGTTCCGGCCGCCGGTTCGACCAATTCCGCCGTGCATATTCCGACCGAACGATTGGTGGAAATCACCCGCGCGGAATGGGTCGACGTCTGCCAGTAGCATCCCACAACTTCACAGGGCAGAAAGAATACCTATATTATCTCCGAACATGCCATTCAGCGCATGATAGGAGATGAAGAATGCCCAGTGCCGTTTCGCGTTTTGCCAGGATTGCGGCTATCGCTGTACTTGCGAGCGCCACCGTCTTTGCTTCGATCGGAGACGCCGATGCGCGCCGCGCCGGCGGCTTTGGCGGATTCGGAAGCCGTGGCACGCGCACCTTCAACGCGCCTCCGATCACACAGACTGCCCCGGCCCCGGCCGCGCCCATCGAACGCTCGATGACGCCGCGCCCGCAGACGACTGCGCCTTACGGCACCCAGCAGCCCGGTTTTGCTCAGCAGCGCCCCGGCCTCTTCAACGGCTTCGGTCGTTCGATGATCGGTGGCCTGATTGCCGGCGGCCTTCTCGGCATGCTGCTCGGCCATGGTTTCGGTGGCGGCTTCGGTTTCCTTGGCATGCTCTTGCAGATCGCGCTGATCTTCGGAGCGACTACACTCGCCATGCGTTTCTTCGCCAATCGCCGCCAACCCTCGTATGGAACAGGCGGCCAGAGCTATGGTGGACCGCAGGCCCATAACATGACGCCGGCCAATGCCGGTTCGTCCTTCCATATTCCGGCGATCGGCTCGGGTTCCGGCAGCCAGCAGCGCAATGCCCGCCCGAGCGATGAGATCGGCCTTGCCCAGGCGGACCTCGACCAGTTCGAGGAATTGCTGACAAAGGTTCAGACCGCTTATGGCGCAGAAGACTACGCCGCGCTGCGCCGCCTGACGACACCGGAAGCCATGTCCTACCTTGCCGAAGAGCTTGGCGAGAACGCCACCAATGGCGTGCGCAACCAGGTCTCCGACGTGAAGCTTCTGCAGGGCGATATTGCCGAAGCCTGGCGTGAGAACGGTCAGGAATATGCAACACTCGCGATGCGTTATTCCTCGATCGACGCCATGGTCGAGCGCGCGAGCGGCCGTGTCGTTTCGGGTGACGATCGCCGCCCGAGCGAAAGCACAGAGGTCTGGACCTTCGTGCGCAAGCCCGGCGCCGATTGGAAGCTTGCCGCTATCCAGGGCACCGGCCAGCGCGCAGCCTAATTGACCGACACGGGTTTGGAGCGCATTCGGGACACCGTTTCGCGCTCCGCCCGCTTGCAGCGCATCGGCGGCAGGCCGCGATCCATCAGATCCATGTCTTCGAGCACCATGTCGCCCATCCTCTTGAAGGCGATATCGAGCGCACCTGCCCGATGGGCCGAGCGGAGGAAGCCTTTGAGGCTGCGGACGGGATGGTCGAGCGGCAGCGGTTCCTGAGGATAGACATCGCTTGCCGCCACGATATGGCCTGACGCGACGGCCGCCATCAGCGCTTCGAAATCCACGACATCGGCACGGCTGAGCAAGATGAAGGCCGCACCCTTGCGCATGCTGGCGAAAGCATCCGCGCCGAGGAAGCCCCTGTTTTCGCTGGTGACGGAGGCAACGACGAAGACGAAATCGCTCTGTGTCAGCACGTCGTTCAGGCTCGCTGGCTCGACGCCATTTTCTTCCAGGATCGAACGAGGCATCCAGGGATCGAAAACCCTGATTCTGGCGCGAAAGCCTGAAAGGACGCGGCGCAACGCCTTGCCGAGATCGCCGAAACCGACAATCCCAATCTCCGAACCCGCGATCAGCCGCGCGCTCGTATTGCCCTCGCCGCCCCAGAGTTCCTTGCCCTCCCGGAACGCAACATCGGCGTCGACGATGCCACGGGCAAGGCTCAACGCAAAGCCGAGGCCGATCTCCGCCACGGGCTCTGCAAAGACCTGTCCGGTCGTCACCACGTGGATGCCGCGCTGGAAGAGGATCTCATAGGGCATGTTATTGAGGAGGTTGCTCTCGACGTTGAGGATCGAGCGAAGCTGCGGCATGCGGCCGAGTGTTTCCGCCGAAAGCGGCGGTTGGCCGATGATGTAGCGCGCCTTGCCCAGAATATCCTCTCCGAGGCCGGCGATGTTTTCGGCATCGGCCTCGACAATCTCATATTTGGCATTGAGTTCGACACGCGCCTTGTCGCTGAAGATCAGGTCGAGCGTGCGCGGTTCCGGCGCACTGATTGCCAGCGGCTTTTCGGTATTCGTCATGGAATCCTCCTCAAGATGCGACGGCTCTCACCGCCGCAACGTGATTGATAGTACCGTTGGCGGGCGCTTGTGAAGACGCCTTTCAAAACGGCAATTGCCTACGATATAAGCACTTGAAATTCCTACCTATTCTTTTGCTTTCCGTTGACGATGAAATTTCGCTGGATTAGCTTGTGGAAGCGACTTGCAACCGGGACTGAGCGATCGGCGGCCGCAGGATCTATAAAACAGAGGGAATTCCATCATGAAATCAGTCTTCAAGAGCGGCGTCCTTGCGCTTGCTGCCGCAGCGCTTCCGGCAGCTGCCTATGCCCATACCGGCGTCGGCGAGACGGCAGGCCTTGTCCATGGTTTCAGCCATCCGGTGTCCGGCCTCGATCACATCCTGGCCATGGTCATGGTCGGCGCGCTCGCCTTCCAGCTTGGCGGCCGCGCCGTCTGGGCCGTGCCAGCGACCTTCGTGCTTGTCATGGCCTTCGGCGGCGCGCTCGGCATGGCCGGTATCAACGTGCCTTTCGTTGAAACCGGCATCGCGCTTTCCGTCATCGTGCTCGGTGCTGTCGTCGCTCTGAACATGCGCGCCTCCACGGCGGCCGCAATGGCTGTTGTCGGCCTGTTTGCAGTCTTCCACGGCCATGCGCATGGGGTCGAAATGCCTGAAAATGCGGGTGGTGCCGCCTATGCCGCAGGCTTCATGTTCGCAACGGCCCTGCTGCATGCAGTCGGGCTCGGCGTTGGTTTCCTTATCGCTCGCTTCGGCGAACGGCGGGGTGTCTTTGTCATGCGTACGACAGGCGGCCTTGCAGCTATTGCCGGCGTCGGCCTCCTGACTGGCCTCATCTGAGGCTTACGCCTCACCGGCAAGTTCAAATTCAAACAGCATCTGGCGCCCGGCAGACACCAGTCTGCCGGGCGTTTTATGTTTGCAGGATTTGATTCAAGTCAATTCCGGGCGCTCAGCGCCGGTCTATGAAGAAGCAGATCACCGAAGAATGCTTCCAAATTGACGCAGGTCAAGCTCACCAATTGCGGCACAAACGCGAAAGTCTGTATAGTGATTTCAGAAATTTCTGAAATAACAGACGCAACGGAAATGACAATGAACCTTCCGCCTCTCGTTCAGTCCTTCGTCCTGCACTTCGGTGAAATGGGTTCCCGCTGGGGAATCAACCGTACGGTCGGCCAGATCTATGCTCTGCTCTACGTCTCGCCAGCGCCGCTCTGCGCAGAGGAAATCGTCGATGCCCTCGGTATATCGCGCTCGAATGTTTCCATGAGCCTTCGCGAGCTGCAGGCCTGGAACCTGGTGCTGCTACGCCACAAGCCGGATGACCGGCGCGACTTTTTCACGACGCCCGACGACGTCTGGGTCATCCTCAGAACACTTGCCGAAGAGCGAAAGAAGCGTGAGGTCGATCCGACGCTTTCCGTGCTGCGCGAGATTCTCATGCAGCGCCCGGCAAGCGAGGCCGAACGCCATGCGCAGGAGCGCATGAGCGAGATGCACACGCTGATCGAGCAGCTGACGCATTGGTACGAAGACGTAAAGCAACTTGAAACAGAGAGACTTGCAACGTTGCTCTCCTTAGGCGCGAAAGTGACCAAATTGCTGGAGGCCAAGGACAGGGTCGTTTCGCTTGGCCGCCGCCGTCCCAATCCTGCGAACAAGAGTTAGCGCCATGACCCGTGCTTTCTTCGACGCGAGAAACCGGCGAGAGGCGGGAACACGCAAGCCCGCCGCAAACAGACGCCGTTTGCGCAGCGCCGCTATGCTCCAGGCCTTCGCGGCCGCGCTCTGGATTCCGCAGGCGGGCCTGCTTGCCTGGTCTGTCGGCAGGCTTGCCGATGGCGGCGGATTTAATGATGTCCTATGGCCGGCTGTCTCTGTCCTGCTGCTCGGCATCGTCAAAAGCGGTCTTGATGCAGTCGGCACCCGCCTCGCCTTTCGCGCGGCCCGCGCTGAACTCAGCGAAAAGCGGGCGACAGCCGTCCGCCTGCTCGCACGGCTCTCGCCCGTCGATATCGGCCGTCCAGCTTCCGGCGAAGCAGCGAGCATTCTCGGCGAACAGGCTGAGCTGATCGTACCCTTTCTCTCCCGGTTCCAGCCGACGCGGATGAAGGCAAGCCTTGTGCCGTTCATCATTCTCGCCTGCATTTTCCCCATCTCCTGGATTGCAGCACTCGTGCTGCTGTTCGCTGCGCCGCTCATTCCGATCTTCATGGCGCTGATTGGCTGGCGCGCGCAGGCTGCAAGCGAAAAACAGCTTATCGCAACGGGTGGCCTCAACGCTTTCCTGCTCGACCGTCTGCGCGGTCTTGCAACGATCCGCTCTCTCGGCGCCGTCGATGCCACTGCGCACCGGCTCCGCGCGGAAGCAGAATCGCTCCGCACGCGCACTATGGCAGTGCTGAAGATCGCTTTTCTGTCTTCGGCTGTGCTCGAACTCTTTTCGGCACTCGGCGTGGCGATGACCGCCGTCTATATCGGATTCAGCCTGCTCGGTGAAATCCGCTTCGGCGCATGGTCGGCCGGCCTCAGCCTCTCTGAGGGCCTGTTCATCCTGCTGCTGGCACCGGCCTTCTTCGAGCCACTGCGTGAACTCTCCGCTGTCTGGCATGACCGTGCCTCGGGCGAAGCCGCGCTGAAGGCACTGGATGGATTAGCTGCCGGAGGCATGACGCTTCCCGAACGGGAGAATGTCGCCGCCGCCAGGGCCTGCGACATCCGTCTGGTAAACGTCGGCTTTCGCTACCGGCCCGATCTGGAGCCGGTGCTTGACGGCTTCAAACTCGATATCGCCGCTGGCGAACATCTGGCGCTGCTCGGCGCGAGCGGCAGCGGCAAATCGACCATACTATCGCTGATCGCCGGCCTGGCACCTTGCGGAGAAGGTCAGGTTCTGATCGGAGGCGTGCCGGCAAGACGCGGCGGGATGGCCTGGATCGGCCAGAAGCCGCACATCTTTGCCGGTACGATATCGGGCAATATCGCGCTCGGCAGGCCCGGAATGACAAGAGACAAGGTCGCCGATGCACTCGAACTGGCAAGGCTTGCCGGCGTCGCGCAAGCCTACGGCCATCGCCCGCTCGGCGAAGGCGGCATCGGCCTTTCCGGTGGCGAGGCGCTGCGGCTGGCGATCGCACGGGCGGCCTGCGATCCCGATGTCCGCATCATCCTTGCCGACGAGCCGACCGCCCATCTCGATGCCGAGACTGCCGCTGAGATCACCGCCAGCCTACTCGCCCTCGCCGAGGATCGCACGCTGATCGTGGCCACGCATGACCCGCTGCTGGCCGCGCGCATGCAACGCACCATCCGCCTTGACAGCGAAACCCTTCGGGAGGCAGCCGAATGACCTTTTCCCTCAAGGATATCAAACCGGTCCTGCATCTCTTCCTCGAGACACGCCGTAGGGAACTGCTGCTCGGCGCGGTGCTGTCGGCCGCGACTGTCATCGCCGGCATTGCTCTGCTCGGCCTGTCGGGTTGGTTCATCACGGCGACCGCGCTTGCCGGGCTTTCGATCACGGTTGCCGCGACTTTCGATGTGTTTGCGCCATCGGCAAGCATTCGCTTCCTCGCCATTCTGCGTACAGCAGCCCGCTATGGCGAACGGCTGACAACTCATAATGCCACGCTTGCCGTCTTGGCTGCCCTGCGCGAGCGGCTGTTCCGAGGCTGGGCATCGGCGGGTGCTGCGCGCACGCTTCTCAACCGACCGGCTCGACTGCTCTTCCGGCTGACAGCAGATATCGACGCGCTGGATTCGCTTTACCTGCGTGTTCTCGTGCCGGCGACCGTGGCGATCGGTGCAGCACTCGTCGCCAGCGTCACGCTCGGGCTGATGCATCCGCTGTTTGGGCTGCTCTTCGGCCTTTGCCTTATACTGGTTGGACTTGGCCTGCCGCTCGCTGCGGGTCAGGCAGCCCGCAAATTTGCACGGCGGCGCGCTTATGGCATCGAGACACTACGGTCGCGGACGATCGATCTCGTTGCCGGACAGGCCGATCTTCTGATGGCAAATCGGCTTGCCGCCCAGGAGCACGCGATATCAGCCGCAGACGCCTATGTGGCAAACGCCGACGACCGGTTGAACCGGATAGAGACCGGCGTGGCCTTCGGCTTCGGGCTCTTTTCGACCGCCCTGCTGGTCGCGGCACTGCTCTCCGTAGCGGCGCTGATGCAGGCAGGGGCGATCAGCGCTCCTGTCGCAGCACTGGGCGTGCTCGTTGCCTTTGCCGCCGCAGAACCCTTCGCAGTATTGCGCCGGGGTGCCCTGGAATTCGGACGGACGCTGCTTGCCGCCGGACGCATCGCACCGCGCCTTTCCGCAGTCGAGGCGGATTTCGCGCCCGAGGCGCCTGCCCACCAACTCGCCTTCGCACTGCAGAACGTGACCGTTATCCACGATGGCGCGGCTCTGCCGGCCTTACGGAATGTGACCCTGGAAGTAAGCCGCGGAGAACATATCGCCGTGATCGGCTCGAGCGGAGCCGGCAAATCGACCCTGCTATCGCTGCTTGCAGGCGAATTGCCACCGGCCTCCGGCATGGCCGCCGCACTCGACGGCACGCTGCTGACCCAGCGGACGGAACTTTTCCAGGATACGCTGCGCGGCAACCTCGTGCTCGCAGCGCCAGATGCCGATGACGACCGGTTGCGCGATGCGCTTGCCGCTGCCGGCCTGATTGCCGATGTCGATGCGTTGCCATCGGGCCTCGATACACTGCTCGGCGAAGGCGGCATGGGGCTTTCCGGCGGCCAGTCGCGTCGGCTGGCGCTCGCCCGTCTCTTTCTGCGTGACACGCCGCTCTGGCTTCTCGACGAACCGACCGAAGGTCTCGATGGGCGCACGGCGCGCGACGTACTGCATCGGCTCGCAGTCGAAGCGGAAGGCCGGGCACTGCTCATCGCAACCCATATTCGCCGCGAAGCGGCGCTCGCAGACCGCATCGTCGTCGTCGACGGCGGCCGCATCACAGAAGTTTCGCGCCGTGGAGAGGCGGCGTTCGAAAAGGCGCTCGATCGGCTTCGGCCGGATTGAGCGAACAGGCCTACCCCGCGTGGCCGGCCGGCCACGCGGAAACTCTTGATACCGCGTGGGACCGTGGGAGAAAGATAATGGAACTAGACATCGTAGCGCTATCGCGCTTCCAATTTGCGCTGACAGCGCTTTATCACTTTCTGTTCGTACCCCTGACGCTCGGCCTTTCCGTGCTGCTTGCCATCATGGAGACGACCTACGTCATGACCGGTCGCCAAATCTGGCGGCAGATGACGAAATTCTGGGGCACTCTGTTCGGCATCAATTTTGTGCTGGGCGTCGCCACCGGTATCGTCATGGAATTCCAGTTCGGCATGAACTGGAGCTATTACAGCTATTACGTCGGCGATATTTTCGGTGCGCCGCTGGCGATCGAAGGCCTGATGGCCTTCTTCCTCGAAGCGACCTTCGTCGGCCTCTTCTTCTTCGGCTGGGACAAGCTGTCGAAGGTCGGCCATCTGGTCGCAACCTGGGCGGTGGCGCTCGGCTCGAATTTCTCCGCGCTCTGGATTCTCATCGCCAACGGCTGGATGCAGAACCCGGTCGGTTCCGCGCTCAATCCGCAGACGATGCGTATGGAGATCGTGAGCTTCTTCGACGTGGTCTTCAATCCCGTCGCGCAGGCAAAGTTCGTCCATACGGTCTCGGCCGGCTACGTCTGTGCCTCGATCTTCGTGCTCGGCGTCTCGGCCTGGTACATGCTGAAGGGCCGGCATATCGAGCTTGCAAAGCGCTCGATGACCGTTGCCGCATCCTTCGGCCTCGCCTCGGCACTCTCGGTCGTCGTGCTTGGTGACGAAAGCGGCTATCTCGCTACTGAAAACCAGAAGATGAAGCTCGCCGCAATCGAGGCCATGTGGAAGACGGAGCCGGCTCCGGCTGCCTTTACCGCCTTCGGCTTCCCCGATCAGGAGGCACGCGAAACCCATTTTGCCGTCCATATCCCCTGGGTCATGGGGCTCATCGGCACGCGTTCGCTGACGACGGAAATACCCGGCATCGACAAGCTCGAACAGCAGGCCGAGGCCCGCATCCGCGACGGCATCAAGGCCTATGATGCGCTGATGCAGATCCGCTCCGCGCCGACGCAGGATCAGGTTGCCCAGGAGGTGCGCTCCTCGTTTGAGGATCTAGGCCACGACCTCGGCTATGCCCTGCTCCTGAAGCGCTATGTCGATGATCCACGTCAGGCGAGCGACGAGCAAATCGCCCAGGCCGCGCGTGACACGATCCCGCACGTGCCGACGCTCTTCTGGTCGTTCCGCATCATGGTTGGTCTCGGCATGTTCTTCATCGTGCTGACGGCAACCTTTTTCTGGCTGTCGGCTCGCCGGCATCTCGACAAGTACCCGCTGCTATTGCGCATCGCGGTCTTTGCCATCCCGCTGCCCTGGATTGCCATCGAGGCAGGCTGGGTGGTTGCCGAAATCGGCCGTCAGCCCTGGGTGATCGAAGGCGTACTGCCGACGGCGGTCGCCGTTTCCAACCACGGCGCCTGGACGGTGCTGCTCACCATCATCGGCTTTGCCGCGCTCTATACGACGCTGATCATCATCGAGATGAGCCTGATGCTGAAGGCGATCCGTCAGGGGCCGGAACCGGACCACGAGCCGGAAGCAAAGCTGATCTCCGAAACCCTCGTTCCAGCCGCGGAGTGACCTGTCATGATCCTGTACGAACTCATCGACTATCAAACCTTGCGCCTCATCTGGTGGGTCCTGCTCGGCGTGCTCCTGATCGCCTTTGCCGCGACCGACGGCTTCGACCTCGGCGTCGGCACACTGCTGCCCTTCGTCGCAAAGACCGATGCGGAACGCCGTATCGCCATCAATACGATCGGCGCCACCTGGGAAGGCAACCAGGTCTGGTTGATCCTCGCCGGCGGCGCCATCTTCGCCGCCTGGCCGCCGCTCTACGCGGTCTCCTTCTCGGGCTTTTACCTGGCGATGTTTGCGATCCTCTTTGCGCTCATCCTGCGCCCTGTCGGATTCAAGTATCGTTCCAAGCGGGACAGCGCCAACTGGCGCAATGGTTGGGACTGGGCGCTCTTCATCGGCGGCTTCGTACCGTCGCTGATCTTCGGCGTTGCCGTCGGCAATGTGCTACAGGGCGTGCCCTTCCGCTTCGCGGATGACATGCGCATCTTCTATGAAGGCTCGTTCTTCGCGCTTCTGAACCCCTATGCCCTTCTCTGCGGCCTGCTCTCCGTCGCCATGCTCATCATGCACGGAAGCGCTTGGCTGGTGCTCAAGGCAACGGGGCCAGTCGCCGATCGCGCCCGCCGCTTCGGCAGCATCGCAGCGCTTGTGGTCATCGTGCTCTTTGCGCTTGGCGGCCTGTGGCTCTGGGCCGGCGTCAGCGGCTATCGCATCACCAGCGATATCAGCCCGGTCGGCCCGTCAAATCCGCTTCTGAAATCGGTGTCGCAGGAAGGCGGGGCCTGGCTTGCCAACTACGGCACCTATCCCTGGATGATCGTTGCTCCGATCCTCGGCTTCCTCGGTGCTGCGGCTGCCTTCATCGCGATGCAGGCCCGGCGTGAGGTCATGACTCTGCTCTTCAGCAAGCTCTCGATCCTGGGCATCATCTCGACGGTCGGACTGTCGATGTTCCCATTCATCCTGCCCTCCTCGCTCGATCCGAAGTCGAGCCTGACGGTCTGGGATGCATCGTCGAGCCACCAGACCCTTTTCATCATGCTGGTGGTCACGGTCATCTTCCTGCCGATCATCATTGCCTACACCGCCTGGGTCTACAAAGTTCTGTGGGGCAAAGTCGACGAGAAGAGCGTCACAGACAAGAACAGCCACGCCTATTGAGGAGACGAAACGATGTGGTATTTCGCATGGATACTCGGTCTGCCGCTGGCAGCCGCCTTCGCCGTCCTCAACGCCATGTGGTACGAGCTCACGGATGACGAAGCCAAGAAGAAGACTTCGGGCGAACGCCGATAAATTCGAAGGGCGCGGTTCACACCGCGCCCTTTTTCTTTCGACCGGGCGCGTGGCAGCTGTCAGCCAAGCCGGTTCTGTGAGCGCTCCGCAAGCTCGACGATGATACCGTCGGGATCGCGAACAAAGGCGATCTTGTTCAGCATCTCGGAATGGACGGCAAAGCGCGGACGTTCCTTGATTTCGACGCCCGCCGCTTCCAGCCGCGCGAAGGTTTCTTCGACATTCTCGAAATGGAAGGTGATGTGCTTGACGCCGGCCGTTCCCTCCGGGAGATCGACCGCCCTCGCAGCACCGCCGGGTGGTCCGAAAACCTCCAGCATGCCGCCGCCGGCATCGAGAAAGGCGACCTGCATGCCGTCAGGCATCTGCTTGCGCAGATGCAGCTTCAACCCCAGCAGTCCGCAATAGAATTCGATGGCACGATCCATATTGCCGACCGTCATGCCGATATGCTCGAATGATTTCAGCACCGGCTTTTCCTCAGACGCTGGCGGCTGGGCGCCGTTCTTCTTCCGGCAGCCAGGAACCGTATAGGGGATGGTCGGCCGTAATCGGCATCGGCGTCGGCCGGCCGGTGCGCTGCGAATAATAGGCGGCCGTTACCAGCTCAAGCGAATTGCGGGCATCCTGCAGGGTAACCGGCGGATCGCGGTCATCCATGATTGCCTGATGGAAAAGCTGGAATTGGCGCGTATACCCGTCCTCCCCGGCTTCGTAGCCGGCAAGGGCCACATCGATGCGCGCCTGATGCTGTTCGCTTCCGGCGATGAAAGTCCAGGGATCGCGGCCCATCGTATATGGTTCCAGAATGCTTTCTGCGACGAGATCGCTGAAGCAGAAGCGCAGCCTGGAGATTTCCTTGCGAGAGCCGAGGGTCATGGAAAGCGTCGCAAGGGATCCGTTCTGCATCTTCACCGACAGTGACGCGGTATCCTCGACCTCGATCGGATTGACGAGCGTCGCACCATAGGAAAACACCTCAGCACAGGGGCCGTGGACATAATTCAGCATGTCATGAGCATGGATGGCATGACCGAGCAGGCCGCCGCCGAGTTCCGTCGCCCACTTGCCACGCCAAGGCACCGCATAATAATCGGGGCCGCGCCACCAATGCGTTTCGATCGTGGTCAGGAAGGGCTTGCCGGCCAGGCCGCGCTCGATCAGCAATTTCAGCTTCTGCAGGCCGCTGCCATAGCGATACTGGAAGATCGGCATCAGCTTGCGCCCGTTCGAACTCGCAAGGATCTCTGCCATCTCATCGACTTCGGCAATCGAACCGAACAGCGGCTTTTCGCAGATCACATGCTTGCCGCTCTCGATCGCCTTCTTGCACAGTTCGAAATGCGAGCTCGGCGGCGTGGCGATATCGATGATATCGAGATCGTCGCGCGTGAAGAGCGAATTCGTATCCTGCGTATATTCGGGGATCTTGTGCTCCTCGCAGAGCGGCTGGCCGCGATCGGCATCGAGAGAGCAGAGAACGGGAATTTCGAAGAGATCGCTGTTCCAGGCGAAACCTGTCAGGTGCCGCTCAGCGATGCCTGCACCGATGACGCCGACGCGCAGTTTCCGTGTCATGGTGTCTTCCTCAGCGATTACCGATACGGGTGGCTTTCGACTGCGCTTCAAGCGACAGACGGCAAACCTCGTACACATGGTTATGCGTCATCGCCGTTTCGCTGCGGTCACGCACGTCGGCGACAAAGGCGTCGAAATAATCAAGCTTCTCGCCGCTGCAATCGATATGCGTCATCTCCTTGCCATTGACGAGGAAGAGATGATCCTTGCCGGGACGGCCGGCGATATCGATATATTTGCGCAGCTCGATATAACCCTCGGTGCCGAGAATGGTCAGTCGACCGTCGCCCCAGGTGGGCAACGCTTCCGGCGTGAACCAGTCGACCCGGATATAACCGCTCGCCTTGTCGGAACGCAGCAGCACTTCGCCGAAATCCTGGAAGGCCGGTTTTTCCGGCATGCCGAAATTACCAACAGAGCTTGCAACCACCTCACCCGTCGTCGAGCCTGTATAGAACAGGAACTGGTCGACCTGATGCGAGGCGATATCGACGATGATGCCGCCGAAGGCTTCCGGATCGAAGAACCAGTCCGGCCGTGTCGGCAGCTGCAGCCGGTGCGGCCCCATGCCCAGCGTCTGGATCACCTTGCCGATCGCCCCTTCCTTCACCAGCTTGCCGGCCTTGACGGCAGAGCGCACACAATGGCGCTCGGAAAAGCAGATGGAGAAGATCTTGCCGGTCTCGGCAACGGTACGTTTGACCTCTTCCAGCTGGGCGAAGGTCGTCACGCCGGGCTTGTCAGTCATCACATCCTTGCCGGCTTTCATCGCGCGGATGGCAAGGCCGGCACGGTCACGTGGGATCGCGGCAATGCAGATGATGTCGATGGAGGGATCAGCAAAGATCTTTTCACGGTCGATCTGCGGCGCGTCCGGATAGGTTTTCTCGAACATTTCGCGGATCGCCGGCACTGATGTCTGCGGGCAATAGCCGACGAATTCGGCGCCGGCGGCCAACAATCCCTTCACATGATCGAAAGTGTGCCCATGATCGATTCCGACGACGGCAAATCTTAACATCGCAATATTATCCTCCCGGGGAATTATCCGGGCCGGCTTACGCCGACCCTCCTTCGTGGTGCAAACCAGACAGCGAAAGCAAAGGCCTGTCAAGGCGGGATTGATGGCAAAACTCTTTTGCCTCTTTTGTAAATATATGAAATAGAAAGATTATTTTGTATCTAAATAGTTATAAGTTAAGATGAAATGCCTCTTGACCGCGCCATCGTGCTGCACCGCTACGAACCGCTCCAGCCCTTTGAGGCTTGCTCTTGGCCAATGAATATGCTCGATTTTGAAGGCCGTCGGGTAGGAGGACGGCAACTATCCCATTCTGCAGGAGCGCTCCCCGCTCCGCCCTGTGACGGAAGATCACCATGTCCCAATCCCCCCTCGACGGTGCCGCTTCGGGCGGTCTCTTTGTCGGCCGTGCCTGGAACCCCGATGTTGCCGGGCCGAGCATCGTAACGCTGCGCGATGGCAGCCTCGTCGATATCACCTCCGCTGAAGCGCCGACGCTGAGCGCTCTGCTGGAGCGAGCCGATGCGGCAGACTTCGTCCGTACCGCCAGCGGCAAGGCGCTTGGCACCCTTGAGGCGATTGCCGCCAACAGCACTGGCAAACCAGATACGAGCAAAGCCTATCTGCTGGCACCGGCCGACCTGCAGGCAATCAAAGCCTGCGGCGTGACCTTCGCCCAGTCGATGATCGAACGCGTCATCGAGGAGAAAGCCGCCGGCAATCCGGATCGGGCAGCGTCCATTCGCGAGCGCGTCAGCACGCTGATTGGCGGCAGCCTGACCAACATCAAGGCCGGCTCGCCGGAAGCCGCCGAGGTCAAGAAGGCGCTGATCGAGGAAGGCATCTGGTCGCAATATCTCGAAGTCGGCATCGGCCCGGATGCAGAAGTCTTCACCAAGTCGCCGGTGCTTTCATCGGTCGGCTGGGGTTCGGATGTCGGCCTCCACCCGATCTCGACCTGGAACAATCCGGAGCCGGAAATCGTGCTGGCCGTCAACAGCCGTGGCGAGATCAAGGGCGCCACGCTCGGCAATGACGTGAACCTGCGCGATGTCGAAGGCCGCTCGGCGCTGCTGCTCGGCAAGGCGAAGGACAACAACGCCTCCTGCTCGATCGGCCCCTTCATCCGCCTCTTCGATCAGAGCTACAGCCTTGACGACGTCCGCAAGGCCGAACTCGATCTCAAGGTCACCGGCCAGGACGGTTTCGTGCTGCACGGCAAGAGTTCCATGTCGCAGATCAGCCGCGACCCGACCGATCTCGTCAAGCAGACCGTCGGCAGTCACCATCAGTATCCCGATGGCTTCATGCTCTTCCTCGGCACGCTCTTTGCGCCGACGCAGGACCGCGATGCGAAGAACCAAGGCTTTACCCACAAGGTCGGCGATGTCGTGGAAATCTCGTCCGCCGGCCTCGGCGCACTGGTCAATACCGTCCGGCTGTCGACGGAATGCCCGCCCTGGACCTTCGGCATCTCGGCGCTGATGAGCAGCCTCGCAAAGCGCGGATTGCTCTAAGCTACTGGTTTCGCCTGATCCCCTGCAGGAGGTCGAGAACGGAATTCGCGGCCTCCAGCACATTGGTACCCGGGCCGAACACGGCGGCGACGCCGTGTTCGTGCAGGAATTCATAGTCCTGCCGCGGGATGACGCCGCCGCAGACGACGATGATGTCACCGCCACCCTGTTCCTTGAGCCGGTCGATCAACTGCGGCAGCAGCGTCCGGTGGCCGGCCGCCAGCGACGAAACACCAATCACATTGACCCTCTCGCCGAGCGCCATGCCGGCCGCCTCATCCGGCGTCTGGAATAGCGGGCCGGCGAGCACGTCGAAACCGACATCGCCGAAAGCCGAGGCGATGACCTTGGCGCCGCGGTCATGCCCATCCTGGCCGAGTTTGGCGACCATGATCTTCGGCTTGCGGCCCATCGCCTCGGTTACCTCGGCCATGCGGGCTTTCAGAACATCCAGTTCCGGTTCGTCGCGATAGGCGGTTCCATAGACGCCGCGGATGACCTTGGGTGTGGCGAAATGATCGCCGAAGACCTCACGCATCGCATCGGAAATCTCGCCGACGGTCGCTCGCGCACGCGCCGCTTCGACAGCGGCTGCGAGCAGATTGCCGTTGCCGCTGCGGGCAATGTCCGAAAGCGCGGCTAGCGCCTCCTTCACCTTCATGCCGTCGCGGCGACGCTTGGTTTCCTCGATCCGGCGGATCTGCGCTGCGCGCACCGCGCTGTTGTCGATCTCGAGAATGTCGATCGGCTGCTCGGTCTCCAGCCGGTACTTGTTAACGCCGACGATGACCTCGTCGCCCTTGTCGACCGCGGCCTGGCGACGGGCGGCGGCCTCCTCGATCAGCCGCTTCGGCAAGCCTTCATTGACGGCCTTCGTCATGCCACCGAGCGCCTCGACCTCTTCGATCAGCGTCCAGGCCTTGTCGGCAAGTTCCTTCGTCAGGCTCTCGACGTAGTAGGAGCCGGCAAGCGGGTCAACCACCTTGGTAACGCCGGTCTCGTGCTGCAGAATGAGTTGGGTGTTGCGGGCGATACGGGCCGAAAATTCCGTCGGCAGGGCGATCGCCTCGTCGAAGGAATTGGTGTGCAGCGACTGCGTGCCGCCGAGCACGGCCGACATCGCCTCGAAAGCCGTGCGGATGATGTTGTTGTAGGGATCCTGCTCCTGCAGCGACACACCCGATGTCTGGCAATGAGTTCGCAGCATCAGCGAAGACGCTTTCTTCGGCTCGAACTCCTCCATGATACGGGTCCAGAGGAGGCGGGCGGCGCGAAGCTTTGCGGCTTCCATGAAGAAATTCATGCCGATCGCGAAGAAGAAGGAGAGCCGCCCGGCGAAATCATCGACATCAAGGCCCTTGGCGATAGCCGCACGCACATATTCGCGCCCGTCGGCAAGCGTGAAGGCAAGCTCCTGCACCAGCGTCGCGCCCGCCTCCTGCATGTGATAGCCGGAGATCGAGATCGAATTGAATTTCGGCATCTCCTTTGCCGTATATTCGATGATATCGGCAACGATGCGCATCGAGGGTTCCGGCGGGTAGATGTAGGTGTTGCGGACCATGAACTCCTTGAGGATGTCGTTCTGAATGGTGCCTGAAAGCTCCGACTTCGAAACACCCTGCTCTTCGCCGGCGACAATGAAATTCGCCAGAATTGGGATGACGGCGCCATTCATGGTCATGGAGACGGACATGTCCTGCAACGGAATGCCGTCGAAGAGGATCTTCATGTCCTCGACGCTGTCGATGGCTACCCCCGCCTTGCCGACATCGCCGACGACCCGTGGGTGATCGCTGTCATAGCCGCGATGGGTAGCGAGGTCGAAGGCCACGGAGAGGCCCTTCTGACCCGCGGCGAGATTGCGGCGATAGAAGGCGTTGGATTCCTCGGCGGTCGAGAAGCCGGCATATTGCCGGATCGTCCAGGGCCGGCCGGCATACATGGTGGCGCGTGGACCGCGGGTGAAGGGCGCAAATCCCGGCAGGCTGTCCACGTCAGTGCTGTCGAGATCGGCTGCTGTATAAAGCGGTTTGACGTCTATGCCTTCGGGTGTTTGCCAGGTCAGCGTCTCCGGTGCTGCGCGCAGCTCCTTCTCCGCCAGCGCCTCCCAGTCCGACAGCGTCTTCTTCGTCATATCATCCTCCGGCATTATCTGCGCCCCACGCTACCATCATGCGGTCGCGCGGCGCGATACAGCCTTAGGATAATTTGATCGGCAAGGCGATGATAGACGTTCAGCGATGAGCAGCCCAAGGCACGAGGACCCGTTCGATCAGCCGCGCCAGTATCTCCAGCAGGAAGGCGATGGCAGCGATCACGATGATTCCACCGATGACGGTATCGGTCACCAGGAACTGCGCCGCAGACTGGATCATGAAGCCAAGGCCCTGGCTTGCCGCCACCAGCTCGGCAGCGACCAGCGTCGACCAGCCGGCGCCGAGCGCGATGCGTGTGCCTGTCAAAATCGACGGAATGGCGCCTGGAAGAATGACATGCAGCAGCACCTGCAATCGGCTCGCGCCAAAGGAGCGGGCGGCGTTGACGAAATCGGCCGGAGCGGATTTGACGCCTGATGCCGTCGACAGGATGATTGGGGGCAGCATGGCGAGCGAGATGACCGTAACCTTCGACGCCTCGCCGATGCCGACCCAGATGATGATCAGCGGCAGATACGCAAGCGGTGGCAGAGGACGCAGGAATTCGACGATCGGATCGAGGATGCCCTTGCCGATGCGGCTGGTGGCGATGACAAGACCAGCGGGCACACCGATGAGGAGCGAGACGGCGAGCGCTGCGAAGATGCGCAGCAGACTTGCCAACGTATGCTCGGCGAGCGTGGAATCGACGAAGCCGTTGACCGCGACATTGGCAAGCGATTTCGCCACGACAAACGGCGACGGCAGGAAGACCGGTGAGACGGCGCCATAGGCGGAAGCAAGGCCCCAGCCGGCGATGATAACGGCAATGGTTGCGAGCGAGATCGGTAGCGTACCGCGGCGTTTCGGCCGCGCCTCTACCGGGTGATCCGAGACTGCGGTCGTGAGTGCTTCTGCCTCGACGCTCATGCGGCAATCTCCTCTTCATCGGCGTGGATGAGCGCGGTCAGCTCGTCATTCAAGTGCTTGAATGCCGTCAGCGCCTTGATATCCTTTATACTTTTTCCTTCGAGCACCGCCTTGCCGAACTCCGTCTTGATATCGGCAACGATGCGACCCGGGTTGGGCGCAAGCACGATGACGCGCGTGGCAAGCAGCAAAGCCTCGTCGATGCTGTGGGTAATCAGCAACGCGCCGGTCTTGCTCTCGGCCCAGACGTCGAGCAGGAATTTTTGCATACGGCTGCGCGTCAAAGCATCGAGCGCGCCGAGCGGCTCATCGAGCAACAGGAAGCGCGGCCCGGAGGCAAGCGCGCGGGCAATGCCGACGCGCTGACGCATGCCACCGGAGAGTTCCCAGATATTCTTCTTGCCTGCGCCATCGAGGCCGACCTTCACGAGCAGGTCTTCCGCGCGGCGCTGCCTTTCGCCTTTCGGGATGCCCTGAAGCTTCAGCGGAAAGGCGACGTTGCCGGCGGCCGTCAGCCATGGATAGAGCGCGTCGTCCTGAAACACGACAGCCCGGTCTACGTCAGGTCCGTCGATCTCCTTGCCGTCGACCAGCACGCGTCCCTCGCTCGGCTCGGTAAAACCGGCCGCGATATTGAGAAGGCTCGTCTTGCCGGAACCCGAACGGCCGATGACCACCACGAATTCGTCGGAGGCGATATGCAGGTTGACGCCATCGAGCACACGTCTCTTCCGGCGAGTGCCTGCCTCGGCATAATCGAGCGACAAGGACTGTAATGAAAGTATGCTCATGGGCATCACCTGTTTGAGAAAAACCGGCGCAGCCGAAGCCGCGCCGGGACCCTTGGGAGGATCAAAGACCTGCCTTGGCTGCTTCCTTGACCCAGCGGTCGGAAACATAGGGGCTGTAGTCCTTCAGAACGGCGGGGATCTTGCCCTGCTCGAGGAGGAAGGCCGAAGTTTCAGCGACGGCCTTGACTGTGCCGCCGCCGAGGAGATCGGCGCTGGCCTGTTCCTTCAGGCTCGGGAAAGTGTAGCCCTTGAGAAGAGCCGGCACTTCATCGGTCTTGGCACCGGTCAGCTTGGCGATCTTTTCGGCTTCCGGTGATTTCGCATTCCAGCTATCCGGATTGGCGAGGTAGGAGGCATAAGCCGCACCTGTGACCTTCACGAAGCCGGTGACGACTTCCGGATGGGCCTCGGCAAATTTCTTGCTGACGATCCAGGCATCGAAGGTCGGGCCGCCCCACTCGGCGACATCGGCGGAGCTGGCAAGCACGCTGCCGCTCTTTTTCAACTGCGCCAGGACGGGATCCCAGACATAGGCGCCGTCGATGTCACCGCGCTCCCAGGCAGCAGCGATTTCCGGCGGACGCAGATTGAGGATCTGCACCGACTTCGGATCGACCTTCCAGTGCTTCAGCGCCGTCAGCAGGCTGTAATGCGCTGTCGAAACGAAGGGCGTGGCGATCTTCTTGCCCTTCAAGTCTTCTGGCTTGGTGATGTTCTTGACCGCAAGCGCTTCAGCGTCGCTGATGAGGCCGACGACATAGATCGTCTCGATGGGCAGTTCGCGGCTGGCGGCCGCGGCAAGCGGCGACGAGCCGACATAACCGATATCGATGGAACCGGAGGCGATGGCAGCGATGACATCGGCGCCGCCATCGAATTTCTGCCAGTTGATCTTGGCCTTGGTCTCCTTTTCATAGGTGCCATCGGCCTGCGGCACGCGCGACGGCTCGACGATCGGCTGGTAGCCGATATTGAGCGTGACGTCGGCAGCGTGGGCTGCATAGGTGGTCAAGGTGAGGACAGCGGCAGCGGCCGCGCCCAGCAGGTTGCGTCGGTTGATTTTCATATCCCTCTCCAGCAATGTTAAAAATCATTCCGCCTCGGGAATGTCGATAGATCATTGTAAAATTCATAGATTTTATAGAGATAGAAAATTTCTGGAATCAGCGGTGAGGGACAATTTGCTTCTAATTTGAAGGGAAGAAGCGGTGGTTTCCCGACCCGCTCGACAATTCCGGCCACGTGGCCGACGAAATCTCAGGACAATATTCGATGAAGAAAATGCAGATCTATGCCTTCGACATGAACTGCGTCGGGCACATAAACCACGGCATGTGGACGCATCCACGCGATCGCTCGGTCAATTACACCGATGTTGACTACTGGGTCGATTTTGCGCGCACGGCCGAACGCGGTAGGCTCGACGGCATTTTTCTGGCCGACATCGTCGGTGTCTATGATGTCTACAAAAACAGCCCAGCCCCGGTCATCGAGACGGGTGCGCAGATCCCGGTCAACGATCCGCTGATGCCGATTTCGGCCATGGCTTATGTCACGAAGCATCTGGGTTTCGGCGTCACCGTCAATACGACCTATGAACCGCCCTTCCTGCTGGCGCGGCGCATGTCGACGCTCGATCACCTGACCAAGGGCCGCATCGGCTGGAACATCGTGACGGGCTATCTTGACAGTGCTGCCCACAGTATGGGTTTCGAGAAGCTGCCGGAGCATGATGCCCGTTACGACGCCGCCGAAGAATATCTCGAAATCCTCTACAAACTCTGGGAAGGCAGTTGGGACGATGATGCGGTGCTACGTGACCGCGAGCGCGGCATCTTCGCCGATGCCTCAAAGGTGCGCGCAGTCAGCCACCAGGGCCAGTATTACAAGATGGAGGGCATTCATCTCGCCGAACCGTCGCCGCAGCGCACGCCCCTGCTCTTCCAGGCCGGCGCATCGGCCCGCGGCCAGGATTTCGCCGCCCGCCATGCCGAATGCGTCTTCATTGCCGGCCCTACGCCGCAGTCGGCGCGTCCGACTGTCGACGCGCTTCGCGCCAAGACGCTGGCGAACGGCCGCGGTGAGGACGCGATCAAGATCCTGAGCCTGATCACCGTTGTCGTCGGCAGGACCGAAAACGAAGCACAGGAGAAGCTTGAGGACTATCGCCGGCGTGCAAGCGTCGAGGCGTCGCTCGCACATTATTCAGCCTCTGTCGGCGTTGATTTTTCAAAATACGAGCTCGATGACGTAATTGACCAGAGTTCGACCAACGCCAATCAGTCGGCACTGGCGGCAATCACCAAGCAGGCGGCAAAACCTGTCACCAAGCGGCAGATCATCGACCAGATGGTGCTCGGCAGCCGCATGAAGCCGATCGTCGGCTCCCCGGAGCAGGTCGCCGACACGCTGCAGCGCTGGATCGAGGAAGGCGGCATCGACGGCTTCAATCTGGCGCGCACCGTAACACCTGAGAGCCTCAACGATTTCGTCGATCTCGTTGTGCCCGTGCTGCAGGAGCGCGGCCTGTTCAAGGCCGATTACGCGGAAGGACCGCTGCGCCAGAAATTGTTCGGCGGCAATGGCCGGCTATCGGCCAGCCATCCCGCTGCGCAGTTCAGGCGGTAGAGTCTTTTCGCTTTCTTCGAAATACGAAAATGCTCTACCTCGTCGTGTTCGCGCGGCAAACTTACGCTGGAATTGCTCTAGCGATGATCGAGGCGGGCGACCAGCCGGTCGCCCAGCCACTGGATGCCGCAGACGAGAACGATGAGCACGACGACGACCGCGATCATCACATTGGTCTCGAAACGCTGGTAGCCATAGCGGATGGCGAGGTCGCCGAGACCGCCGGCACCGATGGCTCCGGCCATCGCCGATGCGCCGATCAGCGTTACGAGTGTGACAGTGAAACCGGCAACGATTCCCGGCAGGGCTTCCGGTACCAGAACCTCGCGAATGATCGTCCAGCGGTTGCCACCCATGGCACGCACGGCGTCGATCAACCCACGATCGACCTCGCGCAGCGAGACCTCTGCAATACGGGCATAGTAGGGCGTGGCCGCGATAGCGAGCGGAACGATGGCCGCCCAAGTGCCGATCGCCGTGCCGACGATCAGGCGGGTCAGTGGGATCAGCGCCACCAGGAGGATGATGAAAGGCACGGAGCGGAAGCCGTTGATGACACCGCCGAGAACGCGGTTGACCCAGGCATTTTCCGCAATGCCGCCTCGGTTCGTCAGCACCAGTGCCAGTCCGAGCGGCAGTCCGGCAATGAGCGAGATCACGCCGGACGCCGCCGTCATCAACACCGTCTCCCAGAGGGAGCGCAAAAGCAGATTAATCATGATCGGTGACATAACCAAGCACCTCCACCCGGGCGGACCGGGCCTTCAGAAATTGTTCGACCTTTCCGGCAAGCGCCGAATCGCGCGCCGGGACGGCAATGAAGAACCGCGCCACGGGCTGGTTCTGGATGTGATCGATGCCGCCATGGACGAGGCGGAAGGAATGCGGCAATGCCGCCGAAAGGTCGGCAAAGAGCGCGCCCTGGGCTTCCGGACCGGAGAGATCGACACTGACGATCGCTTCAGTGCCACCTGTCTGCGACAGGCGAGCGGCAATATGTTCGGGTAGTTGCGGACGGATGCCGCCGAGCAGGCTCTTGGTGATCGCCGTCTGCGGATTGCCGAAGATCGACCAGACCTGTCCCTCTTCCACGATCCTGCCAGCATCGATGACGGCGACGCGATCGGCAATGCCACGCACCACCTCCATCTCATGGGTGATCAACAGGATAGTAAGTCCGAGCTTACGATTGATATCCTTCAGCAGAACGAGGATCGAGCGCGTCGTTTCCGGATCGAGTGCTGAGGTCGCCTCGTCGGAAAGTAGCAGGGCCGGGCGTGCGGCAAGTGCGCGGGCGATACCGACACGCTGCTTCTGGCCGCCTGAAAGGGAAGATGGATAAGCCTTAGCCTTGTCGGAAAGGCCGACGAGATCCAGAAGCTCATGCGCCCGCTTCAGTCGCTCGGCCTTGCCGATACCTTCGATCTTCAATGGCAGCGCGACGTTCTCTTCGACCGTCTTGGCCGAAAGCAGATTGAAGTGCTGAAAAATCATCCCGATGCGGCGGCGCAACGGCTGCAGGTCCTTCTCGGCAAGGCCTGTAATGTTACGGCCCTCGATGACGATCTCGCCGCTGTCAGCGCGCTCAAGACCGTTCAGGCAGCGGATCAGCGTCGACTTTCCGGCGCCACTGCGTCCGATAATGCCGAGAACCTCGCCCTTCTTCACACTCAACGAGATGCCGTCAAGCGCCGGTGTAGCACCGAATTTACGCCTGACATCCGTCAGCCGGACGACCTCTTCGGCGTCAGCGGGGCGCGTCTCGATCCCTGAAGCGGAGACAATTGAATTCATGCTCATTCCTTCACAAAAGCCGAAGGCGGCCCCGGCAAAGGCCCGGGCCGCCTCGGTCATTGGCGCCCTAGGAAGGGCGGCTGATCAGTAGGCGCTGAGGCCCGTACCCTTATAAACCTTGTCGAACTCGGCCTTCACGGTATCGTTCTGATAGGAAGATACCAGGGTCTTCACCCAATCGGCATCCTTGTTTTCTTCCTTTACGGCAATGAAGTTGCGGTAGGGGTTGTCGGCGATCGGCTCCTGCGCGACGCGCTCTGCCGGCGAAAGGCCGCTCTTCAACGCCCAGTCGGTGTTGACGACACCGGCGTCGAGGTCATCGATCGAACGGCCGACAATGCCGGCATCCAGTTCCTTGATCTCGATATTCTTCGGATTTTCAGCGACGTCGGCGATCGTCGCAAGAATGCCCGTGCCGTCCTTCAGCTTGATCAGGCCTTCACTCTGCAGAACGCGCAGCGCACGACCTTCGTTGGACGGATCGTTCGGCACGCCGATCACGGCGCCTTCCGGCAGCTCGGCGACGGACTTGTGCTTCTTGCTGTAGAGGCCGATCGGCCACACGCCGGTATAGCCGACACGGACGATGTGGTAGCCGTTCTGCTTGATCTGATTGTCGAGATAGGGCTGGTGCTGGAAGGCGTTCGCGTCGATTTCGCCGCGCTCCAGGGCTTCGTTCGGCTGGGTATAATCGTTGAAGGTGATCGTCTCGATCTTAAGGCCCTTCTTGGCGGCTTCGGTGGTCACGACACGCCAGACATCCTCGTCCTCGCCGCTCATGATGCCGACCTTGATCGACTTGTCTTCCGCAAAGGAAGGAGCCGGCGCAGCAAAGGCGATGAGCGCAGCCGCAGAGGCGGCAACAGTGAGCGCCGCGCGGCGCGAAATCGAAATGGTGCCGATATTCTTGTTCTTGGTCATTTTTTATCCCGTCTGACTGAATGAGGCCGAGCCCCGAGCAGGCGGATAATTGCAAATGCGGTCATTACGAGCGAAGCAAGAACGTCCGATGTCTTGTTAATGCCAGAAAAACTCTTGCCTCCTTGTCGATGCCGGCAGGATAAAATTCTATCAAATTTATGGATTAATGTCAGCGCAAAAATGGCCGTCAAACGAAAACGGCGCCCAATGGGCGCCGCGAAAGTCAGTCTTGGGATAAGATTCATTCCGCCGCGATCAGCGCGGAACTTCTGGCCGGAAAGAAAGCGGAAAGCTCGCCGATGACCTCCCCGATACGCTTGGAAAGCTGTTCGGAGGAGACGCGATAGTCAGTGAAATCGCGATCTGAGGCGTAGACGGCCGTCGGCAAGGTATGGGCCATGAAGAAGCCGAAGAGCGGGCGAAGCTGATGTTCGACCATGAGCGCGTGGCGATCGCCGCCGCCCGTCGCCGTGATGACAATCGGCTTTGCGCGCAATTCATGCGGATCGATGAGATCGACCAGGTGCTTGAAAAGGCCCGGATAGCTGCCCTTATAGGTCGGCGCGCCGATGACGATAGCATCCGCAGAAACGATATCGGCGATGACTTCCTTGGCGCGATTGTCGAGGTCGTCGCGGCGCAACGCCTGACCAAGCGAGGGGCCAACATCCGTCAGGTCGTAAATCGTATTGCGGAAGCCATATTTTTCCGCGGCGAGGCCGGCGATATTCTCGACCAGCGCAAAGGTCTTCGAGGGACGATTGAAGCTGCCGGCAAGACCGACCAGTTTGGGTGCAGACATATCATTTCCTTCCACTATCGCGCCGTCGATGGCTCCATCATCAGGCAGATATTATCCATCAAAATAGTAGATTAAAGAAATGACGATCCGTCTTCGCTGAAGGCCGGGGAAAAAATGTTCGTTTCACCGCGACGCCGCGCCGTGCGCTTGCCGGGATACCAAAGAGGCACCGAAAGCATTTCGGTGCCTCTTTCCGAGTGCGAAACTTAAACCGCTCGATGTTTTGGGATGCGCGGCAGGAAGATGGTGAACAGGCCGAGGAGCGGCAGGTAGGAGCAGATACGATATACGAAGGCGATACCGTGCGAATCGGCAAAACCGCCGAGCAAGGCCGCACCGAGACCGCCCGCACCGAAGGCGAAGCCGAAGAAAACGCCGGCGATCAAGCCGACGCGACCTGGCACCAGTTCCTGCGCGAAGACGACGATGGCTGAAAAGGCGGAGGCGAAGATCAGGCCGATGACAACGCTGAGCACGCCCGTCCAGAACAGGTTCGCATAGGGCAGCAGCAGCGCGAAGGGGATCACGCCGAGGATCGAGAACCAGATGACGAAACGGGCACCAAAACGATCCCCGATCGGGCCGCCGAGGAAGGTACCGGTCGCAACGGACCCCAGGAACAGGAAGAGCATGAGCTGCGCCTGCTGCACATCGAGCTGGAAACGATCGATGACATAGAAGGTAAAGTAGCTCGAGACGCTTGCCATGTAGACATTCTTCGTCGCCGTCAGCAGCACGAGGATGAGCAGCGCCGTGACGACCTTGCTCTGAGGCAGCGGCAGCGTGCGACTCGGGGCCGCCTTGCTGGCGTTCTGACGACGGTGGCTCACGTACCAGCTGCCGACCCAGCTCAGGACCACAATGCCAACCATGGCGATGCCGGAAAGCCAGGACACGCTGTGCTGACCGTTCGGCAACACGATGAAGGCGGCCAGCAGCGGACCGATCGCCTGGCCTGCATTGCCGCCGACCTGAAAGAAGGACTGGGCAAAGCCGTGGCGGCCGCCGGAAGCAAGACGCGCGACGCGCGAGGATTCCGGATGGAAGACGGCCGAGCCGAAGCCAATCAGGCTGGCGGCGACCAGGAGCAACTCAAAGCTGCCGGCATTGCCGAGCAGGATCAGACCGCAGAATGTGCTCGCCATGCCGATCGGCAGCGAATAGGGCATCGGCCAACGGTCGGTGACGATGCCGACGAGCGGCTGAAGCAGCGAGGCCGTAACCTGGAAGGTCATCGTTAGAAGGCCGATCTGCACGAAATCGAGGTTGTAGTTCGCCTTGAAGAGCGGATAGAGCGAGGCAAGCAGCGACTGCATGATGTCGTTGAGCATGTGGCAGAAGCTGACTGCCACCAGAATGGACATTGCGGTCTTTTCAAAGCGGGGGGCGCTCTCGGCAACGGATGCCATGGATCTTCCTCCTGAGCGGCCGGAATCATATCGGGCCGTCGTCGGTTTTCGTGCGGGCTGTTTATGAGGCGATCGGGGCTTGGGAAGTGAATTGTCAGCGGCGGTCGCTGAAAAAGCATTTATCGTATGGAGGGCGACGATTACAGCCCAGTTTTGCGCGGATCGGTACGCAGTTTTAAGATTTTTGCTCCCGATTCTGCAATTCGGCCTCTGATGGAGCCAATTCTGCACTGGTGATCAAAAGAGCGATGCGGTTCATCACCGGCTCCCAATCGAAAGGGCCTCACAATCAAGACCGACGTTTGAATGTATGTTTGTCGGTGGGGAATGCGCGGGAACGCACATCGTCTGCATAGGCTGCAATCGCCACCGCTGCC
This sequence comes from Rhizobium sp. 05N49, assembly GCF_056396805.1. Taxonomy (NCBI): domain Bacteria; kingdom Pseudomonadati; phylum Pseudomonadota; class Alphaproteobacteria; order Hyphomicrobiales; family Rhizobiaceae; genus Rhizobium; species Rhizobium sp. 05N49. Next base: position 261,048 of record NZ_JBFTME010000005.1, on the reverse strand, counting down.
CTTTTTCCAAGTTCATCGTAACGTTTGACGAAGCGCGGCGTGAAGTCGTTGAATAGTCCAAGCATGTCGTCCGAGACGAGGATCTGGCCGTCGCACGCAACCGAAGCTCCAATCCCGATGGTCGGAACAGGAATTGCCGTTGTCACCTCACGCGCAAATGTCTCCACCGTACCCTCGATGACGACGGCAAAGGCCCCGGAATTGCCGATCGCGTCGGCGTCACGCCGGATCTTCGCAACCTCCTCCTCGGAATGACCGACAGATCGGTAGCCGCCGGCGGTATGAACCTGCTGCGGCATGAGCCCGATATGGCCGAGCACCGGAATGCCGCGCGCAGCGAGGAAGGAAATTGTCTCGGCCATCTCCTGGCCGCCTTCGAGCTTGACCGCGTCACACCCGGTTTCCTGCAGAACGCGCACGGCATTGCGGTAGGCAAGCTCCTTCGACTCCTGGTAGCTGCCGAAGGGCATATCGACGACCACGCAGGCTCTCGCGACACCACGCATCACCGCCTTGCCATGCGCGATCATCATGTCGAGCGTCACCGCCACGGTGCTGTCCATGCCATAGAGAACCATGCCGAGCGAATCTCCAACAAGCAGGAGATCACAGTGTTCGTCCAAGAGCCGCGCCATCGGCGTCGTGTAGGCCGTCAGACACACGATCGGCGTGCCGCCCTTCATCGCCCGGATCCGTGATGGCGTCAGGCGCTTTGCGGAACCGACAGCGCTCATGATCTCTCTCCCGTTCCAGACGAACCTTTTTTCGCAATCACCCGGTTGTCCAGAAGCTTGGTCGTGCCAATCCGCACGAACAGTGCGACAACCACTGGATCGTCGATTTTCGCGACGTGCTTCAACGTCGAGGCATCCCTTACAGCGACGACCTCAGGCTTTGCCAACGATTCATGCCCGATGAAGTCGACGAGCTTTGCTTCAAGAAGCTGCGGGTCAGTCAGGCCTTGGTTGACAAGGCGCTCCGCCTCGTCCAGCGCGCGAGGGACGATGACTGCAGCGCGTCGCTGCTCTTCGCTGAGGTAGACATTGCGAGAAGAGAGAGCGAGACCATCGGCATCCCGCACCGTCGGCACGGAAACGATGCGCACGGGCAGCGCCAGATCGTCTGCCATCCGTTTGATGATGGCAACCTGCTGGTAATCCTTCTCGCCGAAATAGGCGTTGTCTGGCTGTACGATGTTAAAAAGCTTGCTGACGACAGTAGTCACGCCGGCAAAATGCCCTGGTCGAACGGCACCTTCCAGCTCGCAGCCAAGCTCGGGCACATCAACGACGGTTTTCATCGGGTGCGGATACATATCCTCGACGCCGGGCGCAAAGAGAATATCGACGCCGGCCTCGTCCAGCATCGCCTGGTCACGTTCCAGATCGCGCGGATACCGACTGAGGTCCTCCGTCGGCCCGAACTGGAGCGGATTGACGAAGATCGAGGCAACGACGATCCGGTTCTGAGCGCGGGCTTGCGCGACAAGTTCCATATGTCCTGCATGAAGATAGCCCATCGTAGGCACGAAACCGACGTCTCCGCCGTTTGCCTTTGCTGATGCCAGTGCTACGCGCATCGCCTTAATGCTCGATAGGACTTGCATTATGCCCTCCTGCCAGCCTTCCTCATGTGGGGGCGGATAGAAGATGCAAGCAGGGCGTCAGGTCAATGGATTCTTTTCGATAAGATCGATTAGATGACGAAGGTTCCATCAACGCGTGTTCAATGGTGCCGATCGCAACCGAGGCGGCGGATTTCGGCGCGGACATTCTGCGGGCTCAGAACGCCGCCTTCCCTGCCATCGACATTCGGTCGCCGCATATGGGTTCGAACCCGCAACATGTCTGCATATCTAGAGTTCGTACCATATCTTCGGATCATCGCCTGACTGGATCATCAGCCAGCGAAGATCCGTATCCTTCCAGCCCTTGATCGCATTCGTGCGGTTGTCGAGCACCAGATCGCCGCGATCGGTCTTGACGACCAGAACCGCGTGACCTTTACCGGCAGGCGTCTTGGTCACGGCGATCCGCAGTGCTTTCGACGACCAGCCCATGGCGATGAGGTGGTCGCGTTTCGTCAACGCGAAATCCTCACAATCGCCTGCCTTGACGTTCACCTGCCAGACATCGCCCTGCCGTTCGTCCGTCGGACGGATCGAGCGGTTGACCGACGCGTTGATATCGCCAAGTTGCTTCTCCGCAAGGGGGCTCAAGGGAACTTCGGAAACATCGCCGCGAACCGTACATTCATCCGGATTTCGAGCGCAAAACATCACATGCGCGAAAGGTGCTGCAGTTCGGCGCTTTTCAGAAATATAGCTGAACACGGGCGCCGTCTTCAGCCCACGGGCTGCACCGGCAGGACCGTCCGCGCGGGCAGCCTGAACCGTAAACAGGGATACAAGCGTCGCTACGACAACCACTTCACGCTTCCACATCGTCTACCTCTCCGTGTGGTAATTCATCGAACAATGGTGAGGCACGACCAGCGGTGATGAAGCCCTTTTAGGCATGTCATTCGACGGCTGGGCTCTCGGTCGCAGTCCATATTTCCAGGATGTTTCCGGAGAGGTTCATTTCTCAGAATACAATAATTTAGGGGTTTTTCAGGCATTTCCGGTCCCTCAGTCGGAGCAGAGCTGGCGGCATGCGTATCACGACCAGACGCATCGACGCCAACGTCTTAACAATTTAAACTAGCGTAACGATACTCCTTTTCAATCGATGCGATAGGTATTAATTTAAAAAAATCATGCGCTCGGCGACAGGAGAGATCGCGCTATAGGCGAGCGATGACGAAACGAGATCTTATCTCCCGTCGCGGGCTGCATGCTGTTGCAAAAATGGGATCGCGCTTTTAGGGATTCTGACAATCAGGCGCGACTTCACGGCCTGGAGGAATTTCCTTCCAGGTCTTCAACCGATATGTCCGGGCTCGCCCTGAACATCGGATATCAGTAGCCGACCGGGACACCGGCCAGCGACGTGCGCGACCGTTCTAGGGGATGCGGATTCCGGTATACATCATTCGATGCAGGCTTTCGCAGTCGCGCTATCCCCTTGGGGGCACAAAAGAGATACTACCCTTCTCTGCGTTCTGACTTCGCATCTTTCGAAACCAGCCGCTTCGGGACTGCTATCTTTCCCCAATTGGGAACAACAAAAGCATCATTGCGACCAGACCTAGCCCCGCGCCTAGCATCTGTGACGGAGCAAGCCGCTCGTCAAAAACAAAATATGCAATCACGTTGATGAGCAACAGCTGAGCAACGGCGGAAACCGATATTGCAAGCCCCATTCCGCCCTCTCTCATGAGCCGCACCATGATGAGATTACCCACGCAATAAAGGGCGAGCGACAGGATCAACACAAGAATGCTGTTGGTCGCGATATAGGTGCGCGAAGCGGTCGCCGCGCCCAGAAATGTTGCCATCGCGCCAGCGAGCCAAAGCAGAAATTCTATTCTCATCGGTGACCTTCGTTCGTCTTCCGCAAGCTGCATACAGCTGTCGGCCAAGGATCGCCAGCATTGGATTCCACTTTACGGACTGGCTGCCCGCCCCCCGTCGGACGGTTCCCGAGCATCGCGCCAAGAGCGCAACCGTCATTCGCGATGCGCAGCGGCAGCCACTCGCCGACAATGTCTTTCGATATTCGGCGGCTGATTGCAGGACTCCAGGGGCGCCTGCGGTAGAATTTGTCAAAGAGCGCCTCGTTTTGAGTGCCTTATACTTCGCATGAGCAACGACCTTCGGTCATCATCGCGACAGTTGGCGATCCACGGCGGTCCATTCCTCCCGGCCCGCTACGTCAGCTGTTCCCCTCTGGAGGTTTTTTGACCTTCACACCTAAAGGCCCGGCCCTACGCTCGCGGCCTCTTTTTTGTTCATCAGACGACAGCCCCCGTTAAGGTTTGATCAAGCCTGTCAGCTTCTGGTCGGCCCTCGAACGTGGCCCGGCGGCGTATCATGAAGTCGTCTCCAGGCCCGTCGAAACTGGCGAGCTGACGAAAAGCCGATGCGTTCAGCGACGTTTTCCATATCGAGCCTCGAGCCGGTGATGAGTTCTCTTGCGAGTGCAATTCGCATGCGGTTGACATAGTCGGTCACACTCATGCCGGTGTGCTCGTTGAAAAGCCGTGACAGATTGCGCGGGCTCGTCGCGGCGATCTTGGCGAGCGTCTCAACGGACCAGTTTTGCGAGGGGTCGGCGCCGACGGCATCCTGGGCTCTGTGGATTGCCGGATGGAGATGATTTCGCCCTTCCAGCCACGGCGACAACTGAGGATCACCGCCAGCCCGGCGGAGATAGATGACCAGAGTGCGTGCCACGGCAAGCGACACAGCATGACCGACCTCTTTTGCGACCACCGCAAGCATGAGATCGATCCCCGCGGTGACGCCCGCACTGGTCAGCCGCTCACCATCCTCGACATAGAGCCGGTTCTCGCGGACGCGGGCGGTCGGAGCAAGTCGGACGAGTTCCTGGAGCATGGAATGGTGGGTCGTGCATTCATAGCCCTCGAGCAGTCCCGCCCGCGCCGCAAGCAAGGCACCCGAACAGATCGTCGCGAGGCGGATGTCAGGCCGAACGGTCCCCCTTAGCCATTCAACGATCTCTGCCTCAAGGGCCGCATCTCCCGGTCCGCTTTCGACCGATCCGGCAAGCGGTTCATCCACCGCACCGGAAACAATAAGAAGCGCGTCGTCGGGCAAACGTACCGGAAGCGGAGAAATCTTGGCGAGGTCGAGGCCGGTCGAACTTCGCACCTCAGCGGCAGGTCCGATGTAGCTCGGCACGAACTCTGTCGATCCCTGCTCGAGGTTGGCTCTGCGCAAGACTTCCATGGGACCTGCGATATCGAGCAGGAGCGCCCGCGGCGGCACGACCACGAAAACCGGGATGATGCGCCGGGGGCCATCCACCATTACGCGGCCGCTGGTGCTGAAAGTCCGTTGAGCACCTGCTCTACAGTAACGATACGGGCAAAACGATCGGCAAGGACCAACTCCGTGCGCGCCCTGATCTCGGCGGCACTCCATTCGCGACCCGACCTATCGGTCATCGGAAAGGTCAATGTCGCCTCGCCGACATAGTCGACCTCATAACCGAGATCGGAGGCGTGCCTTGCCGTCGTCTCACAGCACTGCTCGGTGCGGATGCCGGAGATAATGACGCGCCGGATATGGTTTTCAGTCAGCCAGACGTCCAGGCCACTGCCGACGAGCGCGCTGTGGCGGCGCTTGCGAAACACCGCATCAGCCTCAATCCGAAGCGGCGCCAGCGGGCGGACGAAGCCCGAACCTTCAGAGAAAACGCCTGCCTCCTCGACGTGAAATATCTGGACGACCGGAAGAGCGGCCCTTTTCGCGCCATCGATCAGCGTTTGCTGGGACGCGATATAAACCCCAACCTCATCTTCACGAAAATAGGGTCGATGACGGAAGGATTCCTGGGCGTCGATGACTAGGAGTACGGTATCTGCGGACATTTGGTTATCTCCAAGGATGGGCATGAAGACATTCTATCGAGAGGAACATACTGCGAAATGCCGATTGCGGACAGATAGGGGACAGATCACGCCAACATGATGCATGCCCTGATCGCTCGATCCATCGCTGTCATGATGGCGAGGAACAGCACCATGATCATCAGCACGACGAGCAGCTGGGTGACGATGCGGCCGGCGCCGATCAGGCCGCCGAGTGCTTCGGCGACATCGGTGCCGTCGACAATCCCGGGCGCCAGCATGCCCGATGACCAAGCACGCCCTGGAAGGCGAAGGGAACGAGGAAGAAGAACAGGCAGCAGCGCAAACCCTGAGGCCAGGTAGATTCACAAAAGCCAGGCCCACGGTTAAGAGCTTAAAACAACGAACATAACCTTAGAGCATCATAGATGGCCGCATGGATGTTGCGGCTGGAAACCGCATCGCCGATCCGCACGAGGTCAAAATGCCCCTCGCTGTTGCGTTGCGGCAGCGGTGGCCGACGATTGATCAGGGCGGAATAATCCACGGCACCAACATTTCGCGAAATCGGCTTCAGTTCGAGATAGAGCCCGTCATTGGCAAGCGTGCCATGTTCGACAACGACCTGGGAGACACGCCGCTCCCACTGTGCGCCGTCTGCGAAATCCGATCCGAGCATGGCGACAAGGGCATTGCCGTCGCGGCGAACGGATTTGAGCCGCGTGTTGATGGTAACTCTCACGTTGCGTTCGGCGAAGGCACGGGCATAAGGCACATGATTCATGCCGCCCATATCAGGCGCGAAGAAGCGTTCGGGGGAGACCAGCTCGAGTTCGGCACCGCTTCTCGCAATCACCTCAGCCGCCGACATTCCCGGATGTCCGCCATTGTCATCGAAGAGCAGTACCGTGTCGGCGATCCTGGCGCCGCCGGCGAGTATTTCCCAGGAAGAAGTCACCAGCTCGTCGCCGGCATCCAGTTCGGGTTGCTGCGCAATGCCACCGGTCGCGATGACAATGAGATCGGGTCCAAGAGCAAGGATATCACCTGCCTCGGCGTAGACGTTATAGTGCATGCGAACACCCAGCCGCTCGAGTTCCGCCAGCCGCCAGTCGATGATGCCTATCATCTCCTTGCGCCGGGGATTTCGGATGAGCAAGTTGACCTGTCCGCCGGCCTTTCCCGTCGCTTCCAGAACATCCACCTGATGACCACGCTCCGCAAGCACGCGAGCGGCCTCGAGGCCGGCCGGCCCCGCACCGACCACGACGGCCTTGCGGCGGATCTCCGCCTTGGGGATCTCGTGCGGGATTTCCCCTTCACGACCGGTCGCGGCATTGTGGATACAGAGTGCCTCCCCGCCTTCATAGATCCGGTCGAGACAGTAGGTAGCGCCGACGCAGGGCCGGATGCGTGCCTCCTCGCCGCTCTCGATCCTTCGCACTATATGCGGGTCGGCGATATGGGCGCGCGTCATGCCGACCATGTCGAGCTTCCCCTCGGCGATCGCATGACGGGCGGTTGCTACGTCACCGATGCGCGCGGCGTGGAAGACCGGAAATTTGGTTATCGCCCTCACCTCGCCGGCAAAATCGAGATGCGGGGCAGACGCCATACCCTGGATCGGGATGACCTCGTTGAGCGCGACATCGCTGTCGATATGACCGCGAATGATGTTGAGGAAATCGATGTCGCCGGATCGGGCAAATCGCGATGCGATCTCCAGGCCTTCCTCCCGCGATAGTCCCTTCTCCCAGTCCTCGTCCGCGACGAGACGCATGCCGACGATGAAATCCGGCCCGACCGCCTCGCGCACCGCCTGCGTGACCATGACAGAAAAACGCATGCGGTTGTCGAGCGATCCGCCGAATTCATCTTCACGCCGGTTGGTTGCCGGCGACCAGAAACCATCGAGCAGATGGCCGTAAGCTTCGATCTCGATACCATCGAGGCCGGCTTCCTGCATGCGCTGCGCGGCGCTTGCATAATCGACCACGATACGCTCGATGTCCCAGTCTTCCACCTCTTTCGGGAAGGCGCGGTGCGCCGGCTCGCGGATCGGCGAGGCCGCCAGCACGGGCAGCCAGTCGCCCTTGTTCCAACTTGTACGGCGGCCGAGATGCGTGAGTTGGATCATGACTGCCGCACCGAACTCGTGACAGTCGTCGGCAAGTCCCTTCAACCAGGGCACGATCTCGTCGCGATAGGCGTGGAGATTGCCGAAGGACGGCGGGGAGTCAGGCGAGACGACCGCCGATCCCGCCGTCATGGTCAGTGCAATGCCGCCTCTTGCCTTTTCCCTGTGATAGAGCCGATAGCGATCCGTCGGCATGCCGTTTTCCGAATAAGCCGGCTCGTGAGCGGTCGACATGACGCGRTTTTTCAGCGTCAGGTGCTTGAGTTGAAACGGCTGCAGCAGGGGGTCTTTGGAGGACATGTCCGCACTCGTTGCTTGGGTGGGAGTGGCAATCGAACCGCTATTCTGACCCATGCCGCCTGAAATGACGATCCGATCGGCGTCGCTTTCTAGCCGGCCTGCGCCCGCCGGCCGCGGCTGAGGTCGACGGCGGTATGCCAGAGAACGGCTGCGAAGATGATGGCGCCGCCGAAGAAGGTGGCGACAGGCGGTTGCTCGGAGAACAAAAGCCAGACCCAGAACGGGGTCAGCACGATCTCCATCGTCCCGATCAGCGCAGCTTCGGCCGGCGGCATTCGCCTGGCCCCGGCCAGGAAGAGCACAAGCGCCAGCGAAAAATTGGTCGCACCGAAAGCGGCAAGCACGATCCAGTTGTGAAGATCAAGCGAGCCGACTGAGCCGAAGGGCGCGAAGATGACAAGGGTCAGGAAGGCGCTGACAACAGTCGGCGGCAGGCTCGGCACGTCGGGATTGATACGCGGGATGATGATGACGAGCGCGAAGGAGACCGTCATGCCAAGCGCCAACAGGTCGCCGACCCCGGTGCCACCGCCGATCGACGAGGCGACGATAACCACAACACCCAGAAGAGAAATGCCCCCGGCAATCAGCGTGCGCCTTCCGACACCTTCTTTCAGGATGATCCATCCAAACAGGGCGGCGATAAAGGGTGCGGTCGAATAGATCATCGTCACGTTCGCAACGCTGGTCATATAGAGCGCGCCGATGAAGCAGCCCTGGCTGACTGTCTGGCAGACAATCATCGCCAGGCCGGACGGATGCAGGACCGAACGCCATTGCTTTCGTGATATCCCGCCTTCGAGGAACAGGCAGGGGATCAGCAGGAACAACCCGCCGAACAGCGAACGCCAGGCGATCGCCGTCCAGACGTCTGTCGTCAGAAGCCGCGAGTAGACCCCGCTGGCACTCCAGGCAAGCGTCGCCCCGATGACGAGAAGGATGCCCTTCTCGCGCTCGCCGGCACCGAGGTGCCTGGCCGGATGGTCAATGGTCACGCAAGTTAGTCTCGAAGGAGGAAAAGTCGAACGCACCTCCTTTCTGCACCCGTAATTGACATCAGACAAACGAATAGTAGAGATGGATGTCATCGATTTTTTCTATGGCTGTCCATGCGCGAGCCCATCGAGAGTGATCTTCTCCGGACCTTCCTCGTCGTCGTCGAGACCACCAATTTCTCTGCGGCCGCACAGCGCGTCGGCAGAACACAATCTGCGATCAGCGCGGCGATCAAGAAGCTGGAAGACACGATCGGCGAAGCACTGTTCGAACGCGGCGCCCGAGGGGTGGTGCTGACACGTCAGGGCGTCCAGCTCGTCCCCTATGCCCGCCGCGTCATCGATCTCCTGAGCGAGGCCGCGGCGACAATCCGCAGCAAACCGCTTGGCGGACCGGTTCGCATCGGCATTCCCGAGGAATATAGCCAGACCGTACTGCCCGCAGCACTTGCGGCCTTCGCCGTGCGTCATCCGGCTGTCGAGGTCACGATCTCCTGCGACTATACTGTCCGCAACATCGCCGCCCTGGAACGCGACGAGCTCGATCTCGCCGTCGTCTTCGACTGGAGCGATCAGATGAGTGGCGAGGTGCTCTGCATCGATCCGACTGTCTGGGTGACCTCGATCGTCCACCGGCTTCACGACATCGACCCGCTGCCGATCGCAACCTACAGAGACTCGAGCTGGTGTCGCGATTTTGCTTTGAAGTCGCTGCACCAGCTCGGTCGCAACTACCGGGTCGCCTTCATTGCCGATACCAGCTCCGGACTGAAGAACGCCGTGACTGCCGGTCTTGCCGTCACCACGCTGTCGCGCAGCAACATCCCGCCCGGCTGCCGGGAGCTGACGACCGAGGACGGCTTCCCGCCGGTCGATTCCTCAAGGGTCGTGCTTCGTCGCAATACCTTCCGGTCCAGCGAAGCGGTTCGCGAGCTGGCCGAGATGGTACGCGATGCCTTCCAGCCTATGGCCGGACCTCCGATGGCCTGACCGGACGCCGCAGCCGTCGCCGCGTTTCCGAGGGGCTTTCGGAATAGCTTGCCCGATAGCTTCGCGCGAAGGCAGAGGCCGAATTGAAGCCGGTTGCGGCGGCAATGTCGGCGAAGGACGCCGTCGTCTCTATCACCTTGCGCCGCGCCGCGTTCAATCTCAGGGCAAGATAGTGGATATGAGGGGGCGCACCGATCGAGGCCTGGAAGAGATCCTGCAGGTGTCGGGCGCTGATCCCGACCCTGCGGGCAAGGCGCGCCAGCACGATCGGCTGCTCGATATTGTCCTCCATAAGCCGCACGGCGTGGGCCACCCGCGGATCATCCACGCGCAAGCCTGCCGACAGCGCCTCGTTGGCATGAAAGGATGGCTGCTCGTAGCGGAACAGCCGGCTGACCTCGAGTGCCAGCGAATAGCTCTGGCGCCGCCGGATGATCTCCAGCATCAGGTCCACGGTCGGCAGCGAGCCTGATGTCGTCAGCCGCTTGCCGTCGATGACGAACCGGTCCTTGACGGCCGATACCTGCGGATAGGCGAGCGCGAAATCCTCGTAATCCTCCCAATGCACCGTCGCCGACAAACCGTCGAGCAGGCAGGCTTCCGCGAGCAGCCAGGTGCCGGATTCGATGCCGGCCATTATGGTCCGGTGGCGTGCCGCCTGCGATAGCTGCATTTTTAGGCCCGCTGTCGCGCTTTGCCGCCAGTTGTAGCTCGCCAGCACGAAGAGCGGTGTATCCGATGCCGTGGTCTGGAACGTTCCCTGCGTCGGTATGGCAATGTGGCTGGTTGTCGGCACAGCTTCTCCATCTGGCGTGAAGATGCGCCAGCGGTAGAGCTCGCTGCCGGAAATGCGGTTTGCCCCGCGCAGCGGTTCGATGACGGAGGCAATGAGGATGAGATTGGTGTCCGGCAGGACGAGAAGATCGATGTCGAGCCGTTCGGTCGATCGCTCCAGCAAACTCCCCTCCTTGGTGTTCCGATAATGTATCGATCGATTCCGAAAATGCAAAGCATCCTCTCCCATCCTGGCGCGTAATGCCCTCAAGACGAGGGAGAACAACAAACATGCCTCTTGCGATGAACCGCGATGTTTTCATCACCTGCGCCGTCACCGGTGCCGGCGATACGGTTTCGAAATCCAGCCACGTTCCCATTACTCCCAAGCAGATCGCGGATTCCGCGATCGACGCCGCCAAGGCTGGGGCGGCAGTCGTTCACTGTCATGTCCGCGATCCGGATACCGGTGCCGCAAGCCGTCGCAACGACCTCTACAGGGAGGTCACCGACCGCATCCGTTCGGCCGACGTCGACGTGGTGCTGAACCTGACGGCCGGCATGGGCGGAGACCTGATTTTCGGCGATGTCGAAAGTCCCCTTCCCCTGAAAACTGCGGGAACGGATATGGCGGGGGCAACCGAGCGCGTCAGCCATGTCGCCGAATGCCTGCCAGAAATCTGCACGCTCGACTGCGGAACGATGAACTTCAATCTCGGCGACTATGTCATGACCAACACGCCCGCCATGCTGCGGGCAATGGCGAAGAAAATGACCGATCTCGGCGTGCGCCCCGAGATCGAGGCCTTCGACACTGGCCATCTCTGGTTTGCAAAGCAGCTCGCCGAAGAAGGCCTGATCGAAGATCCGGTGCTCATCCAGCTCTGCATGGGCATTCCCTGGGGTGCCCCTGACGATCTCAACACCTTCATGGCCATGGTCAACAACGTGCCCGATAGCTGGACCTTCTCGGCCTTTTCGATCGGTCGCAACGCCATGGCCTATCCGGCTGCCGCGGTTCTGGCGGGCGGCAATGTCCGCGTTGGACTGGAGGACAATCTCTATATCGGCAAGGGCGCGCTCGCCACCAATGCGCAGCTCGTCGAAAAGGCCGTGCAGGTGGTTGAAGGCATGGGTGCCAGGATCATCGGTCCTGAGGACGTCCGCAAGAAACTGAAGCTGACGAAGCGCTGAGGACGACATGACAGGGATTACCAAAGCGGCCTGTATCGGCGGCGGCGTCATCGGCGGCGGATGGATTGCACGTTTTCTGCTTGCCGGCATTGATGTCAGCGTCTTCGATCCTCATCCGGAAGCAAGCCGCATCGTCGGCGAGGTCATTGCCAATGCGGAAAAAGCCTATGCCATGCTGACCGGGGCACCGCTGCCGCCGCGCGGCCGGCTTACCTTCGAAAAGTCGCTGCAAGAGGCCGTCTCCGGTGCGGATTGGATCCAGGAAAGCGTACCGGAACGGCTCGACCTCAAGCGCCGCGTATTGACGGAAATCGWTGCTGCGGCACGACCGGACGCGCTGATCGGCTCGTCCACATCAGGCCTGCTGCCGAGCGACCTGCAGCGCGACATGAAACATCCCGAGCGCCTCTTCGTCGCCCATCCCTACAACCCCGTCTACCTGCTGCCACTAGTCGAAATCGTCGGCGGCGAGAAGACCTCGAAAGCGACCATCGAGGCAGCGATGGAGCGGCTCGCTCCAATCGGCATGAAGAGCGTTCATATAGCCAAGGAGATCGAGGCCTTCGTCGGCGACCGGCTGCTCGAAGCGCTCTGGCGCGAGGCGCTCTGGCTTATCCATGACGATATCTGCACCGTCGAGACGCTCGACGACGTCATCCGCTATTCTTTCGGACTGCGCTGGGCGCAGATGGGTCTGTTCCAGACCTATCGCATTGCCGGCGGCGAGGCCGGAATGCGCCATTTCCTCGCGCAGTTCGGACCCTGCCTAGCCTGGCCCTGGACGAAACTGACCGACGTCGTCGACCTCGACGACGCGTTGATCGAAAAGATCGGAAAACAGTCGGACGAACAGGCCGCCGGCCTTTCGATCCGTGCACTGGAGCGCATCCGCGACGAAAATCTCGTCGGCATCCTGCAGGCGCTGAAGGCCGGAAACGATGGCAAGGGCTGGGGCGCCGGCCAATTGCTGAAGGATTTCGAACGGTCCCTGTGGGCAGCAGGCGGCGGGAAAACCACTACTGCTAATCCTTCTGGCCCCCTCAAGCTCGTCGAGACCAAGGTGAGCCCCGCCTGGGTCGACTATAACGGCCATATGACGGAGCATCGCTACCTGCAGGTTTTCGGCGATACGTCCGACGCGCTTCTCCGGCTGATCGGGGTCGATCTTGCCTATGTCGAGGCCGGGCAGAGCTACTATACGGTCGAAACCCATATCCGCCATCTTGGCGAGGCCAAGCTCGGGCACGCGATCCATTCGACCTGCCAGATCCTCGCAATTGACGAGAAGCGGCTGCACCTCTTCCACACGATCCACGACACGGAGAGCGGTGCGGTGCTCGCCACTGCCGAGCAGATGTTGCTGCATGTCGATACCGAAGCCGGCAAGGCGACACCGGCGCCAATCGCAGTCCTCGACAAGGCAAATCTGATCGCCGCTGCCCATGCAAAGCTGCCTCCCCCCGATGGGGTTGGCCGCCATATCGGCCAGAAACGATAGGGAGATCGACATGGATTTCGGCCTCGGCGAAGAACAGGAAATGATCGTCAAGACGGTCCGCGGCTTCGTCGAAACCGAAATCTATCCGCATGAGAACGAAGTCGAGCGCACGGGTTTCGTCCCACCGGATCTAGCAGCTGAGATCCGGCGCAAATGCATCGACCTCGGCTTCTACGCCTGCAATTTCCCCGAAGAGGCGGGCGGCGCCGGCCTCGATCATGTCACCTTCACGCTTGTCGAGCGGGAACTCGGCCGGGGCTCCATGGCCCTGACGGTCTTTTTCGGCCGTCCCTCCGGCATCCTGATGGCCTGCGAGGGCGAGCAGCGTGAACGGTATTTGCTTCCTGCCGTCCGCGGAGAAAAGATCGACGCGCTGGCGATCACCGAGCCCGATGCCGGTTCCGACATGCGCGGCATGAAATGCACCGCTCGCAGCAACGGCAGCGATTTCGTGCTCAATGGCACCAAGCACTTCATCTCGCATGCCGATGTCGCCGATTTCATCATCGTCTTTGCCGCGACCGGCGAGGAGGAAACACCGAGAGGTCTCAAGAAGAAGATCACCGCGTTTCTGGTCGATCGCGGCACGCCAGGCTTCGAAATCCTCAAGGGCTACGATTCCGTCTCCCATCGCGGTTATCACAATTGCACCTTAAGCTTTGCCGATTGCCGGATTCCGGCCTCCCAAGTGCTGGGCGAGGTGCATCGCGGTTTCGAACTTGCCAACCAATGGCTCTACGGCACGCGGCTGACGGTCGCTGCCACCTGTGTCGGTCGGGCGCGGCGCGTCTTCGACATGGCGCTTTCCTATGCTGCCGTGCGCAAGCAGTTCGGCAGGCCGATCGGCGCCAACCAGGGGGTTTCCTTCAAGCTTGCCGACATGATTACCGAGATCGACGCAGCCGACTGGCTGACACTTTCGGCGGCATGGCGACTGGATGCAGGTCTATCTTCCGATCGCGAAATCGCTTCGGCCAAGCTCTACGCCTCCGAAATGCTTGCCCGCGTCACCGATGAGGCGATCCAGATCTACGGCGGCATGGGTCTGATGGACGATCTGCCGCTTTCCCGCTTCTGGCGGGATGCGCGCGTCGAACGTATCTGGGACGGCACATCGGAAATCCAGCGCCACATCATCAGCCGCGATCTTCTGCGGCCTCTGGGAGCGTAGCCGATGACATCACGCGCGCTCGACCGCCTGTTCAGACCGCAAACGATCGCCGTCTTCGGCGGCCGCGAAGCGCGTCGGGTGATCGAGCAGTGCGACCGGATGGGGTTTGCGGGCGAGCTCTGGCCCGTTCACCCGACGCTCGACAAGGTCCTCGGACGGCGTTGCTACAGAAGCGTTTCCGACCTGCCGTCGCCGCCCGACGCGGCTTTCGTCGGGGTCAACAGGATATCGACCATCGAGATCGTGCGCAGCTTGTCGGCAGCGGGTGCCGGCGGTGCGGTCTGTTATGCCTCGGGCTTCAGCGAGGCCGTGGCGGAGCTTGCCGATGGCAGCGACCTGCAACAGGCATTGGTTGGCGCCGCGGGTGACATGCCGATCCTCGGACCAAACTGCTACGGCTTCATCAACGGCCTCGACGGCGCGCTTCTCTGGCCCGATCAGCATGGCATGACGCGCTTCGAACGCGGCGTGGCGATCCTGACCCAATCGTCGAATATAGCGCTCAACCTGACCATGCAGACACGCGGCCTGCCGATCGCCTATGTCGTGACGTCGGGCAACCAGGCGCAAACCTCGCTCTGCGACCTCGCCTGCGGCCTGCTTGCCGACCCGCGCGTGACGGCGCTTGGCCTCCATGTCGAAGGCTTTGGAGACAAGGCCGCGCTCGAGCGCCTTGCCGCCACAGCCCGCCTGACGAAAAAGCCCGTTATTGTTTTGAAAGTCGGCAAGTCTGAACAGGCGAGACAGGCAACGCTCTCTCATACCGCATCCCTTGCCGGCGGCGATGCGGTGGCCGATGCAGTGCTTGCCCGCCTCGGCCTCGGCCGCGTCGAAACGCTGCCGGCGCTGCTTGAAACGCTGAAACTCGTGCATGTCGCAGGCCCGCTGCAAGGTGCCTCAATCTCCTCGATGAGCTGCTCGGGTGGCGAAGCCTCGCTGATGTCGGATGCTGCGATCGGACGCGCTGTCACGTTCCGAGATCTCGAACCAGAGCAACTGCCGCGCCTGAGAGGCATCCTCGGCGACATGGTGACGCTCTCCAATCCGCTCGATTACCACACATTCGTGTGGGGCGATCTCGCGCGTCAGACAGAAGCTTTCACCGCCATGTTCGAAGGTGGCTATGACCTCAATCTCGTCGTCCTCGATTTTCCCCGCGCCGATCGATGCGAGGCGGCGGACTGGGTGACGACGGCCGACGCGGTCACCGCTGCGGCATCTGCGACAGGCGCGCTTGCCGGGATCCTAGCGACGCTGCCCGAAAACATGCCGGAGGCTGTCGCCGACCGACTGATCGCCGAAGGCGTCGTTCCCTTCTGCGGTATTGATGAAACCCTGATCGCCGCGGAAGTCGCGGCCGGCATCGGCCATGCCTGGCGCAAACCGCCTTCCCTGCCGCTTCTCGATGTGGCGTCCGTCGAAGGCGCAATCGAAACGCTGACGGAGGCCGATGCGAAGACCGAACTCGATCTCGCCGGCCTTCGGACCCCCAAAGGCCAGGTTGCAAGTTCGCCGCTTCAGGCGGCGGATTGTGCTGAGCGGCTCGGCTTTCCTGTTGTCCTGAAAGCTCTTGGCGTCGCGCACAAGACCGAAGCAGGCGCCGTCGCACTCAACCTGAAGGATGCCAAGGCCGTATCGGAAGCCGCATCAAAGATGGCCGCGACAGCCGGCTTTCTGGTCGAGAAGATGATCGACCGGCCTGTCGCCGAGCTGATCGTCGGCGCTTCCCGCGACCCGGTCTTCGGATTATCGCTAACGCTCGGCGCCGGCGGAATTTTCGTCGAATTGCTGGAGGATTCCGTTATTTTGCCGTTGCCGACGACGAGATCGGAAATTTCCGAGGCAATTTCGCGCCTGAAGATCGCAAAACTGATCGAGGGATATCGCGGGCGCCCGAAGGGAGACCTCGAAGCGACAGTGACGGCTGTCGCGCGGGCGGCAGATTATGTCGTAATGAATGCGGCACGGCTGGAGGAACTGGACATTAATCCGTTGATGGTTCTTCCCGAAGGTCACGGCGTGGCCGCAGTCGATGCCCTGATCCGGCGGAGGAGGTAGCATAGGTTGAGCAACCCCATTCGCACCCGACAGGTCGGCGCAGTGCTGGAAGTCATCATCGTCCGGCCGAAGGCGAACGCCATCGACCTTGCCACAAGCCGCACCATGGGACTGATATTCCGTGATTTCCGCGACGATCCATCGCTGCGCGTGGCAATCATCTCCGGCGCAGGCGAGAAATTCTTCTGTGCCGGATGGGACCTGAAGGCCGCCGCGGCAGGCGACGCGGTCGACGGAGATTATGGTGTCGGCGGTTTCGGCGGGCTGCAGGAACTGCGCGATCTCAACAAGCCTGTCATCTGCGCCGTCAACGGCATCTGTTGCGGAGGCGGGCTGGAGATCGCACTCTCCGCCGACCTGATCCTCGCAGCAGAACATGCAACTTTCGCTCTTCCGGAAATCCGCTCCGGCACGGTTGCCGATGCCGCCTCGGTGAAGCTGCCGAAGCGCATCCCCTATCATATCGCCATGGACATGCTTTTGACCGGCCGCTGGCTTGACGTCCAGGAGGCGCATCGCTGGGGTTTCGTCAACGAAATCCTGGCAGCAGACAAGCTGATGGAGCGGGCCTGGGATCTCGCCCGCCTGCTCGAAAGCGGGCCGCCGCTCGTCTACGCGGCAATCAAGGAAATCGTGCGTGAATCGGAGGGCTCCACCTTCCAGACTGCCATGAACAAAATCACCAAACGGCAGTTTGCTACAGTGGACCGGCTTTATTCGAGCGAGGACCAATTGGAAGGCGCACGGGCTTTCGCCGAAAAACGAAGCCCTGACTGGAAAGGACGGTAACAAGGCGGCGGCAACCGCTCATCTTCCCGCAAGCGTGCGGGCATCACGAACGGAAGAGGAAACCGTTCGGGAATCATGCCCAAAAATCGAAGTCAACGCACCATAAGAAGGAGAAGGGGAATGAACGACTACACGAAATATCTCGCAAGCCGGGTAACCGCCGGTGGCCTCAGCCGCCGCGAATTCCTGGGGCGCGCCATGGCAGCCGGCCTGACGCTTGCCGTTGCCGACAAGCTCTTTACCGAAAGTGCCGAAGCCGCCGAACCGAAACGCGGCGGTCATCTGAAGCTTGGCCTGGAGGGCGGGGCTGCGACCGACTCCAAAGACCCGGCGAAATTTCTCTCGCAATTCATGTTCTGCGTCGGCCGCTGCTGGGGCGACATGCTGGTAGAATCCGATCCGCTCACCGGTGCCGCGGTACCGGCGCTCGCCGAATCCTGGGAACCGTCGAAGGATGCGGCAACCTGGACCTTCAAGATCCGCAAGGGCGTCAAGTTCCACAACGGCAAGGAACTGACGATCGATGACGTGATCGCCACACTCAAGCGTCATACCGACAAGGCGTCGGAATCCGGCGCACTCGGCGTTCTCGGCTCGATTAAGGAAATCAAGGCGGACGGCGGCAACCTCGTCCTGACGCTTTCGGAAGGCAACGCCGATATGCCGTTGCTGTTGACCGACTATCATCTGGTCATTCAGCCGAATGGTGGTGTGGACGATCCGCTCGCCTCGATCGGCACGGGGCCCTATAAGTTGACGAACTTCGAGGCGGGCGTGCGCGCCACCTTTGAAAAGAACAAGGACGACTGGCGCACTGATCGCGGCTATGTCGATTCCATCGAAATCATCGGCATGAACGACGCCACGGCGCGCATCGCCGCGCTCTCGTCCGGCCAGGTGCATTACATCAACCGTGTCGATCCGAAGACCGTCAACCTCCTGAAGCGTGCTCCGAATGTCGAGATCCTTTCGACTGCCGGGCGCGGCCACTATGTCTTCATCATGCATTGTGACAAGGCGCCGTTCGACAATAACGACCTGCGCCTGGCGCTCAAATACGCCATGGACCGCGAGACTATGGTGGAGAAGATCCTCGGCGGTTACGGCAAGGTCGGCAACGATTTCCCGATCAACAGCACCTATGCGCTGTTTCCCGAGGGCATCGAACAGCGCACCTATGATCCGGACAAGGCGGCCTTCCACTACAAGAAATCAGGCCATAGCGGCTCGGTCCTGCTGCGCACTTCCGAAGTCGCTTTCCCCGGCGGTGTCGACGCGGCCGTCCTCTATCAGGAAAGCTGCAAGAAGGCCGGCATCGAGATAGAGGTCAAGCGCGAGCCGGGCGACGGCTACTGGACCAACGTCTGGAACGTCCAGCCCTTCTCGACTTCCTATTGGGGCGGGCGTCCGACACAGGACCAGATGTACTCCACCGCCTATCTGTCGACGGCGGACTGGAACGACACCCGCTTCAAGCGTCCGGATTTCGACAAGCTGTTGCTTCAGGCCCGTTCCGAACTCGACGAGGGCAAGCGCAAGGAGCTCTATCGCGCCATGGCGATGATGGTCCGCGATGAAGGCGGCGTCATCCTGCCGATGTTCAACGACTTCGTGAACGCCTCCACCAAGCAGGTGAAGGGCTACGTCCACGACATCGGCAACGACATGTCGAACGGCTACGTCGCAACCCGCGTCTGGCTGGAGGCCTGACGCCGGTCTTCTGTCCGATCTCCACCGAAGCCGGGACCGTGGGACAAAACCCGCGGTCCTCCTGACGTTTCAGCGCGAGGCCATCACCATGTCCAGTCCGACCTCCGGCAATATCCTGCCCGGTCTCAGGTTCCGGCAGCGTTTTCCGCTGCTTGCCCTTGTTCTCGAGCGCTTCGTGCTCAGCATCATCCTGCTCTTTGCCGTCTCAATCCTGATTTTCGGCGGCCTGGAAGCTCTCCCCGGCGATTTCGCCACGACTTATCTCGGCCAGTCGGCAACGCCGCAGGCGGTTGCCAATATCCGCAAGGATCTCGGCCTCGACCGGCCGGTGACGACGCGATATGTCGAGTGGCTCGGTAATGCCGTGCAAGGCGATTTCGGCACATCCTGGGCCAGCAAGAACTCCGTCAGCGAGCAGATCGGCAAGCGGCTCGGCAATTCACTATTTCTGGCGGGCTTTGCCGCACTGATCTCGGTGCCGCTTGCCGTCGGGCTCGGCATGGTTTCGGTGCATTTTCGGGGCCGCCTGCCCGACAAGATCATCAACATCATTTCGCTGGCTGCGATTTCGTTGCCGGAGTTCTTCATCGGCTACCTGCTGATTATGTTTTTCGCGGTGAAGTTCGGCGTCGCCACCTTTCCCGCAACTGTCTATGAGAGCATGGGCTTTGCCGACCGCCTGAAGGCGATCGCCCTGCCGACGGCGACCCTCGTACTCGTCGTGCTGGCCCACATGATGCGTATGACGCGTGCTGCAATCCTCTCGGTCATGTCGTCGGCCTATATGGAAACGGCAGAGCTGAAGGGCCTTTCGGCGTTTCGCTCGATCGTCAAGCATGCCGCACCGAACGCGCTTGCGCCTATCATCAACGTCGTGGCGCTGAACCTCGCCTATCTGGTGGTCGGAGTGGTCGTCGTCGAGGTGGTCTTCGTCTATCCCGGCATGGGCCAGTACATGGTCGATGCCGTGACGGTGCGCGACATGCCGGTGGTGCAGGCCTGCGGCCTGATCTTTGCCGCCGTCTATATCTTCCTCAATATGCTGGCCGACATTCTCGCCATCATTGCCAACCCGCGGCTGAGGCATCCAAGATGAGATTGAGAGATATCCCCATCACCGCTTGGATCGGCATGATCGGCATCGCCGTCGCCTTCATCTTCGCGTTCTTTGCGCCTCTGATCGCCCCATACGGCGAGACCCAGGTCGTCGGCAGCGTCTGGCAGATGCCGGACGCACAATATGTCTTCGGCCTCGACAATCTCGGCCGCGACATCCTCTCGCGGCTGATCTACGGCGCGCGCACGACGCTTTTCGTGGCGCTTGCAGCGACCGTCATCTCCTTTTCGCTCGGCGTCATCCTGAGCTTTACGGCAGCCGTCTCGCGCGGGCTGATCGACATGGTCTTCTCGCGCTTCAACGATCTGATGATGTCGATCCCGACACTGATCTTCGCACTCGTGGTTCTGGCCGTCCTGCCACAAAACATCATCGTGCTGATCCTCGTCATGGCGATCCTCGATTCCACCCGCGTCTATCGTCTTGGCCGCGCCGTGGCACTCGATGTCGCCGTCATGGAATTCGTCGAGGCGGCCAAACTTCGCGGCGAAGGAAAACTCTGGATCATCTTCAGGGAGATCCTGCCGAACACCCTGACTCCGCTGCTTGCCGAATTCGGCCTGCGGTTTGCCTTCTCGATCCTGTTCCTCTCGACATTGTCCTTCCTCGGCCTCGGCATCCAGCCGCCATCGGCTGACTGGGGCGGCATGGTCAAGGACAACAAGGACGGCATCATTTTCGGCATTTCGGCAGCCCTCGTGCCCGGTAGCGCGATCGCCATACTTGCCGTCTGCGTCAATCTGGTCGTCGACTGGCTTTTGAAACGAACATCGAGCCTCAAGGGAGGGCGTGGCGATGCCTGATCTTCTTTCCGTCCGCAATCTCAAGATCGAAGCCACCAGCTATCCGCCGGGTGAAGCACCGAAACGCGTGACCATCGTCGACGGCGTTTCCTTTGATTTGCAGAAAGGCCGGGTACTCGGGCTGATCGGTGAATCCGGGGCCGGCAAGTCGACGATCGGATTATCGGCACTTGCCTATGGCCGAGGCGGTGCCGAGATCACCGGCGGAGAGGTGCGGCTCGACGGCGACAATATCCTTGCCCTTGGCAAGAAGGGCATCAGACAGATCCGCGGCGCCCGTGTCTGCTATGTCGCCCAGTCGGCCGCGGCTGCCTTCAATCCTGCCCACCGGCTCGGCGACCAGGTGATCGAGGCTTCCGTCAAGCACGGGCTCATGAGCAAGCAGGAGGCGAAGAACAGAGCGCTCTACCTGTTTCAGGTGCTTGGCCTTCCCCATCCCGAAGGTTTCGGCGAGCGTTTCCCGCACCAGGTCTCGGGCGGCCAGCTGCAGCGTGCCATGACGGCCATGGCGCTCTGCTCTAACCCCGAACTGATCGTCTTCGACGAACCGACGACGGCACTTGACGTCACCACCCAGATCGACGTGCTGGCTGCAATCAAGCATGCGATCGAAGCAACCCATACGGCGGCCCTTTACATCACTCATGATCTCGCCGTCGTCGCCCAGATCTCCGACGACATCATGGTGCTGCGCCATGGAAAGACAGTGGAATACGGCAGCGTACGGCAGATCATCGAAGAGCCACGGGAGGACTATACCCGCGCGCTCGTCAACGTCCGGCAGACGCTCAGGGACGAGGCTGTCGACCAGTCCGATGCGCTGCTGAAGATCGAAAACGTCAGTGCAGAATATTCCAACGGCTTCAAGGTCCTGAACGATGTCAGTCTGCATGTGCCGAAGGGACAGACATTGGCGATCGTCGGTGAATCGGGCTCGGGAAAATCGACGCTCGCCCGCGTCGTCACCGGGCTCTTGTCACCCAGCGCCGGGTCGATCTCTTTTGCCGGCAAACCATTGACGCCCGACGTCCGACGCAGGCCACGCGACGATCTCCGCCGCATCCAGCTCATCTACCAGATGGCCGACACGGCGATGAACCCGCGTCAGACCGTGCGCGACATCATCGGCCGGCCGCTCACCTTCTATTACGGCCTCAGGGGAGCCTCAAAGACCGACCGTGTGAAGGAATTGCTCGACCAGATCGAGATGGGTAACGGCTTCCTGAACCGCTACCCGGCAGAGCTCTCGGGCGGCCAGAAGCAGCGTGTGGCGATTGCGCGCGCGCTCGCCGCAAAACCGGAACTCATCCTCTGCGACGAGCCAACCTCGGCTCTCGATCCTCTGGTGGCTGAAGGCATCCTGAAGCTGCTGCTGCGCCTGCAGGAAGAGGAAAAGCTCTCCTACATCTTCATCACCCATGACATCGCCATCGTCAGGGCCATTGCCGACAGCGTCGCGGTCATGCATCGCGGCAGGCTCGTGCGCTTCGGCCCGAAATCGAAGGCGCTCTCTCCGCCCTTCGACGACTATACCGACCTGCTCCTGAAATCCGTCCCGGAGATGGAGATCGGCTGGCTGGAAAAGGTGTTGACCACCCGGCGGATGGAAAGCGCCGGCAACTGAACGTCAAATCGGCCGGCCGCTCTTGGCCGGCTCAATGATTGCTTCCAGGGAAAACCATGAGCCAACGCTCCTTCACGACGATCGAAAACCAGTGGATCACGCTCGCCGACGGAACGCGACTTGCCGCGCGGATCTGGATGCCTGATGGTACGGATGCCGATCCGGTGCCGGCCGTCTTCGAATTCCTGCCCTACCGCAAGCGCGATGGAACGAGCCTGCGTGATGAATCGACCTATCCGGTCTTTGCCGCCGCCGGCATTGCGGGTGTGCGTGTCGATATCCGCGGCTCGGGCGAATCCGACGGGGTGATCGACGGCGAATATACCGAACTCGAGCTTGCCAATGCCTGCGAACTGATCGCCTGGATCGCCGACCAGCCCTGGTGCAATGGCTCGGTGGGCATGATGGGCATTTCCTGGGGCGGCTTCAACAGCCTGCAGGTCGCGGCCTTGCGTCCGCCGGCATTGAGGGCCGTTATCTCGATCGCATCGACCGTCGACCGTTACAATGACGACATCCACTATAAGAACGGCTGTCACCTTTCCGCCCAGCTCTCCTGGGCCGCAACGATGCTCGGCTACCAGTCTCGCCCGCCCGATCCCGCTATCACCGGCGATCGCTGGAAGGATATGTGGCTGGAGCGGCTGGAAAACGAACCGTTCTTCATGGAGGAATGGCTTACCCACCAGCGACGCGACACCTTCTGGGAACATGGTTCGATCTGCGAGGATTTTGCACGCGTCGAGATCCCTGCGATGGTGATTGCCGGCTGGGCGGACGGCTATCGCAACACACCGCTGAAGGCGATCGCCGGGCTTGGCACAGAGGCTAAGGCGCTGATTGGCCCCTGGGTTCACAAATATCCGCATTTCGCCTTTCCAAAGCCGCGCGCCGATTTCCATGGCGAAGCGATCGCCTGGTGGAACCGCTGGCTGCGCGGCGAAGAGAATGGTGCGGAAAATACGCCCCAGCTTCGCGCCTATATTCTCGACGCCGTGCGCCCTGCCCCGCGCCGCGATGCCGATCCCGGTTTTTGGGTCGCCATGGACGCATGGCGCGAACCGGCAATGCAGTTTTTCCATGTCGGATCGTCCAGCCGGCTCGAGGAAGGAGCGGCCGAGCCTCAGACATCAGCGCAAGAGGTCTATGTGCGCTCGCCCCTCGATACCGGCACGGCATCGGGGGAATATTTCACGCTGAAACCGGATGCTGAAATGGCCATCGACCAGCGCGGGGACGATGCCGGTTCGCTCATATTCGAGACCCCGCCACTTGTCGAAGATCACGAATATCTCGGCCAGCCTATTGTTACTCTGCCGCTACGCTGCGAGGCAGAGACCGCAAATCTCTGCGCGCGGCTCGTCGACGTGCATGAGGACGGCACGGCCACACGCGTTTCCTTCGGCGTTCTCAATCTTGCTCATCGTGATGGCAATGCCGATCCCAAACCCATGAAGGGCGGAGAGTGGACGACGGTGCGCCTGCTGCTTGATGCCTGCGGCTATCGCTTCCGCACCGGCCATCGCATTCGCCTTTCGCTTTCGACGGCCTATTGGCCGATGATCCTGCCGCCGCCGACGGATGCCGGCCTCGTCATCGATACGGCCTCGATCGAACTTGCGCTGCCGATACTTGCCGATCACCGCCTCGTCGCCGTGAAGGAGCCGGATAATCCCGATCCGCTGCCGAAATATATCGAGCATGCGCCGGCTGAGACCAGAAGGCAGGTCATCAGGCAGCTTTCCGCCGATCGAACCGAATACTGTATTTACGAGGATACTGGGCTTTTCGAGCATCCCGACACCGGGCTCAGCACCCGTCAGGTACGCGATGAAATATGGTCGATTAGGCCGGGCGATCCACTCTCGATGACGGGGCGGTCCACCTGGACCTGCGACATGCAGCGTCCCGGCTGGTCCGTGACGACGGTTGCGACCGCATCGATCGCCTGCACGGCAACGCACTGGATCATCACCGCCACGGTCATTGCCCATGAGGGCGGGATAAAAATCTTCGAGAAGGATTTTGCCGAGACGGCAATCGCCCGCGATCTGATGTAGCCGTTAGCGCGAAGCGAAGAGCCGCACCGCCTCGCATACCGCCTTGAAGCCTGCCCGCGCACCCTCGCTCATGTGGCGCGCGCGCAGCCACGCATGCACCATTTGCGGTTCCTCCCGGAACCAGACTTCCACGCCGGCCCCCGCAAGCCGGGCAGCGTAGGCTCGACCGTCGTCTCGCAACGGATCGAACCGCGCAACCGTGATGAAGGCAGGTGCAAGCCCTTCGACTGATGCCGCGTGAAGCGGCGCGGCGACAGGATGGCGCAGCGGTGCCTGCAGAACGTTGCGATAGTAGGCGACATCGGCCGTGCTCAGGCCTGGCGCATTTGCCATTTCAACATAGGAGCCCTTCTGCAGGTCGCCGCCCAGCGCCGGATAGACGAGAACCTGACCGGCGATACCCGGTAAGGCCTCCCCCAGCGCCCTGATGGCGAGCCCTGCCGCCAGATTGGCACCGGCACTATCGCCGATGATGACGACCTTGCTTCCGGTGGACGACAGCAGATGCTTCAGGACAAGGAAACAATCCTCGCTCTGCGCCGGCCAGCGGTACTCGGGCGCCAGCCGGTAGTCGACGGAAACAAGTTCGGCGCCGGCAAAATCGGCGATTTCAGCGCAGATCGAGTGATGGCTTTCGAGCGAGCCGACAACAAAGCCTCCGCCGTGGAGATAGAGGAGAACGGTTGATGTGGTTATTGTCCGCGGCCGATACCGGCGGATCGGTATCCGCAGCACCATGCCATCCGCATAGACCATCCCCTGCGGCAGGGCGTGGTCAAATCGCGCGCAGAGTGCGTCATACCATTGACGTTGCTGCTCGATCGATGCCTCGACTGCGTCCGATGGATAAAAGCCTTCGCAGACATCAAGGAATTCCAGAATGCTCTCTTCGGTGGGCATCGGTCGGTCGATCGACATGAAGATCCTTCCGCGTGCTTGCAAGATGCTGTCAGACAGCCAGCTAACCGATACTGCATCATGCACGCGCTCGGCCACGACGCCTGTCTTGCTGCGACCCCCGGTGTCGCCGGCAAGTTCGCCCCCTGTAAAACAGGCAGGCGCGAGCGCCCGGAACACCGGATGTCGGCAAGGCGATAGTGTRCAATCATCAAGTTGGTTATCGTGAAATGACAACTGCGACCCACGCCGCCGAGAGGACCACTCATGCGACGACCAGTGCCGCTTCTGAAGAGGATAACGGACCTGATCGGCGCTCGCCGATCGAGACCGGTACCCGCCGGCGACAGCCGGTTCCGTCAGGCGAACTGGTGGCTGACGCATCCGTAGACCCCTTCCCCCGAAAAGCCCCTGAATGTGAGCAGCGTCGATATACAATGGCCCGTCCCAATATTCTCATCATCATGGTCGACCAACTGAACGGCACGCTGTTTCCGGACGGGCCGGCCGATTTCCTGCATGCGCCGCATCTCAAGGCACTGGCGGCCCGTTCGGTCCGTTTTGCCAACAGCTACACGGCAAGCCCCCTCTGCGCGCCGGCGCGCGCCTCCTTCATGTCGGGCCAGTTGCCGAGCCGAACGCGCGTCTACGACAATGCAGCCGAATTTGCCTCCGACATTCCGACCTATGCGCACCATCTCCGGGCCGCCGGCTATCACACCAGCCTGTCGGGCAAGATGCATTTCGTCGGGCCCGACCAGTTGCACGGCTTCGAGGAGCGCCTGACGACGGATATCTATCCGGCAGATTTCGGCTGGACGCCCGATTACCGCAAGCCTGGCGAGCGGATCGACTGGTGGTATCACAATCTCGGATCCGTGACGGGCGCGGGGGTCGCTGAGATCACCAACCAGCTCGAGTATGATGACGAAGTCGCCTACAATGCCACTCGAAAGCTCTACGATCTCTCGCGCCGTCAAAACGAGCGTCCCTGGTGCCTGACCGTCAGCTTCACCCATCCGCACGATCCCTATGTCGCCAGGCGCAAATTCTGGGATCTCTACGAGGACTGCCCGGCACTTGACCCGACGGTTCCACCACTGCCCTTTGACGAGATCGACGCGCATTCGAAGCGCCTGCTCGAGGCCTGCGACTACAAGGCCTTCGATATCACTGCCGAACAGATCCGCAGGGCGAGGCGAGGCTACTTTGCGAATATCTCCTATGTCGACGAGAAGATCGGAGAGATCCTCGACGTGCTGGAGCGTACACGTATGCAGGACGACACTGTCATCCTGTTTGTCTCCGACCATGGCGACATGTTGGGTGAACGCGGCCTATGGTTCAAGATGTGCTTCTTCGACGGTTCTTCACGCGTGCCGCTGATGATATCGGCACCGGATTGGCAGCCCGCCCTGGTCGATCAGCCGGTCTCCACTCTCGATGTCACACCGACGCTTGCCGGCCTCGCCGGCCTCGATATTTCGGCAATCGCCAATTGGACGGATGGCGAGGACCTGACACAGCTGGTGAATGGCACGAAAACCCGCAGTCCGGTTTTGATGGAATATGCGGCCGAAGGATCGATCGCGCCGCTCGTGGGCATTCGCTCCGGGCGCTTCAAGCTGACAGTCTGCGAGAAGGATCCGCCGCTGCTCTTTGACCTTCAGGCCGATCCCCGCGAGCTCATCAATCTGGCCGGCGATCCGGCCCATGCGAATACGCTTGCCACGCTTCTCGATCAGGCAAAGCTTCGCTGGAACCTTGCAGCGTTTGACGCGGCAGTTCGAGAAAGCCAGGCACGGCGCTGGGTCGTCTATCCGGCATTGCGCGAAGGAGCCTACTACCCCTGGGACTATCAACCTCTGCAGAAAGCCGCCGAGCGCTACATGCGCAATCATATGGATCTGAATGTGCTCGAAGAGAACCAGCGGTTTCCCCGGGGCGAATAATCTTCGGGCATCATTGAGCACGACAAATATCCGCAGGCATGACTCACGAGCGCAGCGATCTTCGCGACGGGCCGGCCCGACAGCACTACGATCATCAATTCCGAGCTATAGGCTTCAAAGCGCGGCTTCCAGAATTTCGATTGTCGACAGCAGCAGCATGCGTGCGCCGGAGACAACATGATCCGGTGCGGTATATTCGGCTTCATTATGGCTGAGGCCATCGCGACAAGGCACGAAGATCATTGCCGCGGGTGCGACCCGGTTGACGAACAATGCGTCATGGAAGGCACCTGACAGCATTTTCCTGGTTGCCAGCCCGCCTTTTATCGCGGCCCGGTCCAATGCTTCCAGCACCGTTCGAGGAAAGTTGGCCGGAGGCATATCGAAGGCTTGCCTGATCGCCACCTGACATTGTTCCGCCCCCGCGCGGTCGCTGAAGACTTGCTCGATGGTCGCGCTCAAACGATCGATCTCCGATGAATCCGGATGACGGATGTCGATGGTGCATCGCGCCGTCTGCGGGATGGCATTGATGGCACCGGGTTCTACGGCGATACGTCCGACGGTAAATCGGGCACGCTCGTCCTGAGGCATGATACTGGCGTAAAGCCCGTTGAGGGCCGCGATCATCGCGCGAAGCGGATCCCGACGATAGTTGAGCGCAGTGGTCCCGGCATGGGCGGTCTGGCCCGACACCGTCACTTCCAGCCACCGCGTCCCCTGGATGCCGGTGACGATACCAATGGGGATGTCCTCTTTCTCGAGAGACGGCCCCTGCTCTATGTGCAGTTCGAGATATGCGTAAGCAGGAAAGCCGAGATCGCGGATCGCGGCCTGCGGAAGACTGGCAATGGTTGCCTTCAGCTCGTCGCCAAACCGTGCACCGTCGGTTGCGACCAGATCGGACCAGGCAAGCGGAATTTCACCAGCCGAGAAAGCCGAAGATCCCATGCAGCCCGGTGCGAAGCGACATCCCTCCTCGTTCGTCCAGGCAACCACTTCGATCGGCCTTTGAGTTTCAGTGCCCGCATCCTCAAGACTTTCCAGGACTTCGAAGGCCGACAGTGTCCCGAGCGCACCGTCAAAGCGCCCTCCGGACGGCTGGCTGTCGAGGTGGCTGCCAATCAGGAGCGGCGGCGCCCCCTCGTCTCTGCCCGGCCGGCGGATGAAAAGATTGGCGGCGCGATCCTGGAAGACACCGAAACCGCGCGCCTCTGCCAACTCTGCCAGCAGCAACCGGGCTTTTCGGTCCAACTCCGTCAGGGCCTGACGATTGACACCGCCGCCCGCGGTCGCGCCGATCCCGGCAAATCGGTCCAGTCGTTCCAGCAGGCGTTCTCCATTGATCTCGGGATTGCCGGTCATTGTCCAGGCTCTCAGGAATAGGCTGCTTCGTGGAAATCGATCTCAAGGCGTTGAGCACGGCCGAAAATGGCGCTCAATCGTTTGCGTTCGGCAGGATCCATCGTCTCACCGGCCTCGTCCAGCACCGCCTTCAACCAGCGCGCCTGCGCTTCGAACTCCGGTTCGGCATGAAGCTTGACCCATGCCTTGAGAAGCGGATCGCTGATATCAATCCGGTCGGCCTCGGTCGACCAGGTCCAGTACATCCATTCGGCCGCAAACATCGCAGCAATCGTGTCGAGAAAGCCGCCGTCACGGGCAATCGCCAGCATTCCCTCGCGGAAGGCAGCGACATCGGCCCGGCCGGTGTCATAGCGGGCGGGATCGATGGCGCGGGCTGCGAAGGTCTTCTCAAAATAGGCGATCTGCTGGTTTGCAAGCGCGTCCAGCACGCCGATCAGCCAGCGCTTCTGCTCGATGGTCCCGGCCTTTGCAGTGGCATAGGAGAATATCCCAATCGCCGTTTCAACGAAGGCGCCCTCGAAGACGAGATATCGTTCGAAGGCCTTCTTCGGGAGGCGGTCAGCCTTGATATCTTCGACGAAGCGGTGGTGCACCATGGCTTCGAAGACGTCGCGGTTCTCGTCGAGCATCTGTTCGGAGAGAGATACCATGGTCGTCACGACTCCAGACCCGGTTTTGCAGCTTCGACGAAGGCTGCGACGCGAGCCGGCTCGACAGGGTTCCACCAGACGCCACCCTCTTTCAGCGACGAGGCGACGATGACGCCGTTGGTGCGCTTGAGGATCTCGACGATATTATCCTTGGTCACGCCCGAGCCGACGAGCAATGGAAGATGGGTCGCAGCACCGATTTCCTCGATCTCCTCCATTGTCGCGCTGTTGCCCGTTCGCTGGCCGGTGGCGATCACCACATCGGCATCGAAGAACGCCAGGTCACGGGTCAGTTCGTCGATCGTCCGGTCGGCGGTGATGGCGTGTGCGCCATGCTTGACATGGCTGTCGGCAAACACCTTGATATGTTCGGCACGCAGAGCCGAGCGATAGCGCATGGCCTCGGCTGCGCGGCCTTCCATGAAGCCTTCGTTGGCGACATAGGCGTTGGCCCATTGGTTGACACGGATGAAGCGCGCCCCACCGGCTGCCGCGATCGCGAAAGCGGGGATGGGCGCATTGGCAAGCACATTGATGCCAAGCGGTACCCCGACGGCACGAGAGATGCGGTCCGTTACAACCGACATGAAGGCTGCGGTCTCGTGGCCAATATCCTCCGGCTTGGCAAAGGGGATGTCGCCATGATTTTCGACGATCAATCCGTGGATACCGCCTTTCACAAGCGCCTCCGCATCGCGCATGCAGGCGTCATAGATCACATCCATTGCCGCGCTGCGGTAGCGTGGAGCCCCCGGGAAAGGCGGGCAATGGATCATGCCAATCAGCGCCTTGTCAGTGCCGAATATTTCCCGTATGGCGCTTGTGGCCTTATCCGATATCTGCTGCATTTTTCTTTCCCTTCTGAAAGCCAGCCATGCGTGCCTATGTCATCGGTAACGTCGCCGTCGACGAAACCATTTCCGTAATGTCCATGCCCGAAGCCGGCGCCTCGATCCTCGGTCGGGAGGAAACCCGCGACCTCGGTGGCAAGGGTGCCAATCAGGCCGTCGTGATGGGCCGCACAGGCCTTCCCACGACGCTTGTCACGGCCGTGGGCGAGGATTTTCGCGCCCAGACGATCCGCGACCAGCTCGCTGGTGAAGCGCTGGACGCCCGATTGCTGGGCAGTCCTCATCGCTCCAGCGATTTCTCCATCATCTTCACGACGCCCGACGGCGAAAACGCCATCGTCACGACGACCGACTCGGCCGAAGCCTTGACCCTGTCCGAGGCGCTTGCCCCGCTCGACGATGCAGCGGTCGGCGACCTCGTCGTGCTCCAGGGCAACCTCAGCGAAAACGTGACCCGCGGCATTCTGGCCGAAGCCAGACGCCGCGGCCTGACGACCGCCTTCAATCCCTCGCCGCTCAGGCCCTATTTTGCCGAGCTCTGGCCACTTATCGACATCGCCTTCCTCAACAGGGGCGAGGCCGAAAGTCTGACCGGATCGTCCGGCGAGACCGCGATCCAGCGCCTCGCCGAAGCCGGCGTGACGCAGACCGTGCTGACCCTCGGCGGCGACGGGGCAATCCTTGCCAGCGGAAATCAGGTACTGGCAACCGTTCCCGCCCGTGTCACAGAGGTCGTCGATACGACCGGCGCCGGCGACACTTTCATGGCGGTCGCCCTTGCCTCTGCGGCCCTCCGATCGACCAGGCTCGATGCGAAGGCGATCCATCACGCAACTGCGGCTGCGGCCATTACCGTCAGCCGCCGCGGGACGCGTTCGGCCTTCCCAACCGGGTTAGAACTCGCCGGCATTCTCGTCGGCGAATGAGGCTATTCTGCCTCCGTCAGCCAGCCGAGAATATTCTTCCAAAGACGCCCGTAGCCCTCCCATTCGCAGAAGGCCGGCGAGAGCCAATGCGGACCGATATCCGAGGTCCAGGCGGCAGTTCGGCCTTTGCCGAAGCGGCCTGTGACCAGCAATGGATGGCCACCTTCCGCTTCCGGTAGCCGGGCAATGACTTCGACATCGGCGCGCTCGCGCACTTCGACTTCGTTGACGCCGAGCAGCAACGGCCATTCGCCTGACAGACCGGCGACGGTCTCGTGACCGGGCTTGACGAGGACAGGCGTCGTTCCCTCCGGAATTTCCACCCGGTCGTCATAGGGCAGGCACGTGACCGGCAGGACATCCTCGACCGGCGTGCGACGCCAGCGCGCCTTGCCGTCTATGCCCTGGAACGAGAAATAACCGCCGACCATCAGCAGCCCGCCACCCTTTTCGACCCAGGCCTTGAGCAGTTTCAGCCGGTTCGGAACAGTCTTGGAATGCAGCCAGACCGCCGGGGGAAGCAGCAGGGAGTTGGCGCCGATATCGGAGAGAATGATCGCGTCAAAAGCGTCGAGCCCTGCCATGTCGAAGGGGAATTTTTCGACTGCTTCATGGGCGGGCATATAGGTGAGCTCGAATGCACTATCCTTGAGTGCCGCAACGAGCGGCTCGGCGCCGAGGTGAAACGTGACGCTCCCGAACTGGTCGAAACCCTTATAATGCGTGGCGGAACTGACCCAGCTTTCGCCGACGAGAAGAACCTTCTTTTTCATGATGTTTCCATTTCTTTTTATGTGGCGGTCAGGCGCTGGCCTGAAAAACCGACCTTGGATTGGCGCGCATGAAGATGTCGAGCATCGCATCATCGAGACCGTGACGCTTCAGGCGAGGCAGAAAGTGGCGCAGGATATAGGCGTAGCCGTTGCCCCCATAATGCTTGAGCATCATCTTCAGGAAGACGTCGTGGGAGAGCAGGAGGCGATCCGCATATCCCATCTCGACGAGTTTGACGAGCGCGCGCGCCGCCTCCTCGTCACTCGGGCATTGCACCTGCTGATCGGCGTAAAAGAAGTCCATACCGATCATGTCATATTCGAGAAACGCACCGCGGGCGGCCAATTCCGACTGATAGGTGAGATCGTCATGTGACGGGTTCATGTGGCAGAGCACGGTGTGCCTTAGATCCGCCCCTTCGGAACCGACGATACCAAGGACCTTGTGGCCCAGCCGAAACCAGCCGGGAAGATGGACCATCAGCGGCAGGCCGGTGCGCACCTGAGCCTGTGCCGCACCCCGCAGCGATTTTTCCTCGGCGGCGATGAAATCAGAGGATACGCCGATTTCGCCGATCAGGCCGATCTTCACATCGGTACCATCAGCTCCGACCGTCGCTTCGAAGACGATCTCGTCGGCGATCTCGGAGACGGACATGCCGGCAACCTTGGCCGGATGCGAGGAGCCCAGATAGAAGCCGGCACCCATGACGATGTTCAGTCCTGTCGCCGCAGAAATCCGCCGCAAGGCGAGAGGATCGCGACCAATGCCCTGACACGTGGGCTCAACGACCGTACGTCCGCCGAGACTGGCAAAGTCCCCAAGTTCGGTGACGGCAAGGTTCTCATCGTCGAGCGTGATATTGTGCTTGTTGACGAAGGGGTCCTGCCTCAGTTCGCCGAGAATCTCCATGCAGACAAATCCCTCGGCAAGATATTGCCGCTCAGGCGTCTTCGGCGCATGCCACCAGCAGCGGCAATCGTTGAGGATGTGTTCGTGCATCAGCGTGATGCCGATTTCCGCCGCTGGAACCGGCCCGGAGACCGTCATCACATTGCCGGAACGCACATGACCCGGCGAAAGCTCATTTGCCGCCATCAGCTCTTCCTCCTGCCCGCCAAGCGGAAGTTGGTTGTGAAGATGCGAGTGTTCAGCCAGATGGCGACAAGGATGATCGCGCCGGTGACGATCTGGGTGAAGAAGGGCGAGATATGCATCAGGATTAGCCCGTTGCCGATGACGGCAATGGTCATCGTCCCAAGGACCGTGCCGATCATCGTGCCGCGCCCGCCCATCAGCGAGGTGCCGCCGAGCACGACCGCCGCGATGACCTGCAGTTCGAAGCCGACAGCGGCATTCGACGAGCCGGAACCGAGGCGAGCCGCGATCAAAAGACCGGCGAGTGCGGAGGCGGCGCCTGACACGAGGTAGACCGAGGCGACGATCCATTTGGCCGGCATGCCGACGCGGCGCGCTGCTTCCATGTTGGATCCGACAGCCACGATCTGCCGTCCGTACTTGGTGACCGCCATGATGGCGTAGCCTGCGATCGCAACCAGAATCGCAATGAGCGCCGGGACAGGAAAACCCGCCAGTTCGCCACGCCCCAGGTAGAAGAAGCCAGGCTCGTTATTGATCGGAATCGAATAGCCTTGCGTCAGGTAGAGGGCCACGCCACGCAGGATGGAAAGCCCGGCAAGGGTGACGATGAAGGCTGGAATGTTCTGGTAGGCGATGAACCAGCCCTGAAGCAGACCGACAATGCCGCCGAAGGCGAGCATGCCGATCGAGACTATGGGCCAGGGTATGCCTGTCGCCAGTGTAATGGCGGCAACGGCGTTGATCAGGGCCAGCATCGAACCGACCGACAGATCGATCCCGCCGGTGACGATGACGAGGGTCATGGCGATGGCGACGACGAGGATAGGAGCTGCCTGGCGCACGATGTTCAGGATGTTGCCCGTCGTCATGAAGGTCGTCGTCGTCAACGAAAAGAAGACGAGGCATGCCAGAAAGAAAAAGGCGATCGACAGAACCTGAGCGTTCTCACCCAGAAAGTCGGCTATCGGCGAGCCCTTGGCGCGTTCGGTGTAGACGGTCAATGTCTTTCTCCCCCGACGATGAGCTTGACGAGATCTTCGAGATTGGTGTTGCCGATGTCCCGCTCGGCAACCTTGGTGCCTTCATACATGACGGCAATCCTGTCGCAGACGCGGAACAGATCCTGCAGACGATGGGTGATGAGGACGACGGATACACCCTTTGCCTTGACGCGGTTGATCAGTGCAAGCACAGCCTCGACCTCGGCGACCGCCAATGCCGATGTCGGCTCGTCCATGATCAGAACCTTGGGCTGGAAGGAAGCCGCGCGCGCGATCGCAATCGCCTGGCGCTGGCCCCCGGACAGCTTCTCGACCTTGGCGGAGAGACGCGGAATACGGATTTCCAACGCATCCAGCATCTTGCGCGCTTCGCTCATCATCTTTTGACGATCAAGGAACGGACCCCTGGTGAGTTCTCGTCCAAGAAACAGATTGCCGACGACATCGATATGGTCGCAGAGGCTCAAATCCTGGAAGACCATTTCGATATGGCGGTTGCGAGCATCAGCAGGCCCGGACAGGTGGACCTCTTCGCCGTTCAGCGAAATCGTCCCCTCATCCGGCAGATAGGTTCCGGAGATGATTTTGGTAAGCGTTGACTTACCGGCTGCATTGTCACCGACAAGACCAAGGCACTCGCCTGGAAAGAGGTCGAGGTCGACGCCACGCAACGCCTGATGCGAACCGAACGTCTTGCGGATCCCGCGCAGTGAGACAGCAGGTGTCCGGGCGGACGAGCCGGAGGAATGCGGGGAGGCTTGCGCCTCCCCGGCCCCGGCATAAACAGGCCGATTGTCCGTCATCATTTGAAGACGGCCCGGTATGGCTCGACATTTTCCTTTGTCACGATCGTGATCGGAACGGAAATGCTCTTTTCGACGCTCTGGCCTGCTGTCAGCTTGGCAAGAGCTTCGACCGCGGCCTTGCCTTCGCCGGCAGGATCCTGCTGGACGACAGCAACGACGTAGCCGTCGTCGAGACCCGAAATCGCCTGCGCGG
This sequence comes from Rhizobium sp. 05N49, assembly GCF_056396805.1. NCBI lineage: Bacteria > Pseudomonadati > Pseudomonadota > Alphaproteobacteria > Hyphomicrobiales > Rhizobiaceae > Rhizobium > Rhizobium sp. 05N49. Next base: position 225,834 of record NZ_JBFTME010000005.1, on the reverse strand, counting down.
TCAGATCCCATCCGAAGACTTTGATACTGTCCTGCTTGCCCTGGCTCTGGACAGCGGCGATGGCGCCGAGCAGGGCCGGTTCGCCAGTTGCGTAGATCGCCGTCATGTCGGGATTGCCGGTAATCAGGTTCTCGGCAGCAGCAAGTGCATTGTCCTGGATATTCTGGCCGTCGACGACGCCCGAGGTCTCGATGCCATCGCCCTTGATGGCGTCCTCGAAGCCCTTCTGGCGGACGTTCTGAATATAGGAGTTCAAGGCGCCGACGATGCCGACCTTGGCCTTGCCGCCCATGTTCTTCTTCACGTAGTCGAGGAAGTAGGCGCCCATATCGGCGCCGGCCTTGCCGTTATCGACGCCGATCTGCGATTTCTGCGGTCCATCGGGCAGGATCGCGTCGATGGCGACAACAGGAATGCCGGCGTCCGAAGCCTGTTTGACCGCCGGCATGATGCCATTGACGTCAATTGCGACAACGATCAGGCCATCGACCTTCTGCTGGATGTAGTTTTCGATGGCGCTGTTCTGTGCGGCCGCTTCATTGTTGGCGTTGAAGATGACAAGCTTGTCACCGGAGGCATCGGCCGCCTTCTGCGCGCCTTCGTTGATCTGGTTGAAGAAAAGGGCCTGCTGATTGATCTGCACCAGCGCATAGGTCTTGCCCGCAGCGTGAGCGAGCGAAGCTCCAAGTGTGGCGCTGGCAAGCGCGGTGAAGGCAAGAGCGGCGCTGAACGCCCGACGTCTGATCTGTTTCATGTTCTCATCCTCTGGTTTCGTTATCGTTGCTTATTATTGCTTATTATGGGTCGACGGCGGCGCAACGGAGTTCCGCACGACGATTTCGACTGGCACGAGTTCCTCGGTGGCGAGCGATTTGCTCTCCTGCCAGTTTGTTTCAAGAAGAAGGGACAGGGCACGCCGGCCGATAGCGCGCACCGGCTGCCGGATCGCCGTTAATGGCGGCGCAAAAAGGTGTAGCGGACTGACATCGTCAAAGCCGATGATCGACAGGTCTTCAGGGATCGATATTCCCTTCTCTCTGAAGACTTCGATCATGCCGATGGCGATTTCGTCGGAGCTCGCGAAGATTGCGGTCGCTGGCTTGCCTTCTTCAAGGAAGCGGCGTGCCATGTCCCGCCCGCAGGCGACCGTATATTCGCCGCTGTAGCGCCTGATCGAGGCATCACCACCGAAATGCTCCTGCAGGCCCCTATGCAGTCCGTTGAAACGGCGCTGCGTGCTGATCATGGCATCGGGACCGCCCACATAGAGCACGTTTCGATGGCCGAACTCCGCCAGATGGCGCCCCGCCAGATGGCCGCCCTGAAAGTTGTCACAGAAGAGCTTCGGGACACTCGCGAGCGGAACGTCTTCGTCGACGACGATCACCTTGCCTGTTCGATTGATGAGAGCCGCGAGATCGCCGTTGTCGGGATGGTTGGTGACGAAAACCAGGCCGTCGACATGATTGTGCTCAAGCAGCCGGAGATAGGTGACCTCACGGCCGGTCCGGTTGAGAGTCGCGTAGAGCGAAACGGCCAGCCCCCGATCGTTTGCCTCCTCTTCGACCGCCGCCACCATGGTCGCGAAGAACGGGTTGGCGATATCAGGCACGACCAGCCCGATCATGTCGGAGCGGCCGCGGCTCAGCCGCCGCGCGTGAGGGTTCGGCTGGTATTTGAGGGAAGCGATAGCGTTTTCGATACGCTGCTTGGTGAGGGCAGGCAAATCCAGCGAGCCGTTCAGCATGCGCGAGACCGTCGTCACCGACACGCCCGCCGCTTTCGCGACATCCTTCAACCCTGGAGTTCTCGCTTGCGCCATCAGCTTGTAAACCGCTTTAGTAAAACGCTTTACTTACACTCCATGACAAGAGATTGCCTGTCAAGAGCCGTTATCAGCTGCGGAAGATCTGGTTTGGAAGGCTGACTCAATTGCCCACGGGGTACGTCGCTTCGGATACCGCTTCGACCGCCGGTCGAAGGGTTCGTTAAATCAGTTGGTTAGCTCCCGGCAAGAACAAGACCAATGCCTTCCGTCTTGAGGTGGCCGGCAGGAACGAGCTGCGCAAACACGGCGCTCAATCCGGATTATCTCCGCAAACTCACCGGGAACTGCTGGCCGACCGACGAGTTGTGTACCGAAACTCCGACCGCATCTGCGCCGCGAAAGTCAAAAGGAACAGAAAATGGCCAATTACCCGACCCCACCCTTCGATACGCCGCGCCAACCGATGCCGGGCACGACCGACGCGATGTCGCCGGTACCGGACCACGGCGAGCGGACCTATCGAGGATCTGGCCGACTGACCGGCAGGAAAGCGATTATTACCGGCGGCGACAGTGGTATCGGACGAGCCGTTGCGATTGCCTATGCCCGTGAGGGCGCAGATGTTCTCATCGCCTATCTCGACGAGGACGAAGACGCACGAGAAACCCAGAAATGGGTCGAAGAAGCAGGGCGAAAGGCCATTCTTGTCTCCGGGGACCTGCAGCATCCCGAACATTGCCGGCACATCATCGAAACAGCGCGCAGCAAACTTGGTGGTATCGACATCCTCGTCAACAATGCGGCCCATCAGGCAAGCTTCAAGGATATCGGCGAAATCAGCGATGACGAGTGGGAACTGACCTTCAAGGTCAATATCCATGCGATGTTCTATCTGACCAAGGCGGCGGTCCCGCATATGAAAGCGGGCAGCGCGATCATCAATACGGCGTCGATCAATGCTGACAGTCCGAGCCCGCACCTGCTTGCCTATGCGACAACCAAGGGGGCGATCCAGAACTTCACGGCGGGTCTGGCCCAAATGCTTGCGGAAAAGGGCATCCGTGCCAATGCGGTCGCGCCAGGCCCAATCTGGACGCCGCTCATTCCCTCGACGATGCCGGACGAAGCCGTCAGGAATTTCGGCAAACAGGTGCCGATGCAGCGACCTGGGCAGCCCGCCGAGCTTGCAACCACCTATGTGATGCTCGCCGATCCGCTGTCGAGCTATGTTTCGGGAGCAACGATTGCGGTGACAGGCGGCAAACCGATCTTGTGAGCTCGGGCATTGCGGCCTGCACTGTCGGCGGGGGCGTGAATACCATTCTTCGACGCTCGTGCTCGTTCGAAGGTCCACCTCAATATCCACAGAGGGCTGAGCGAGCGCCGACCTGGGACCTTCGTTTCAGTACGATTGGGAACAATGACGCCGCGCAGACATTGGGAATGCGTCCGCGCCCGGTAGCACCACCAACCAAGACGCCAAAGCACCGCGATGCGGGCCAGATCGAACGCTCCGACATGAGCGGACCGGCCCCGAGGCAGCATTTCCAGTTGGCAATTCACATATATCGCAAGGGAACGACATGATGGCCAAGAAGAAATCTTCGACGACCGCCGGGAAAAACACAGCGACGATCCATGACCAGAAACTGCATCGCGGCGAAGGGGGCGAGCTTCATCAGTTCGCCGAAGATGGCTATCCGGTTCTGACAACAGCGCAAGGTGGCCCTGTAGCAGACGATCAGAACAGCCTGCATGTCGGGACACCCGGACCTGCACTCATCGATGACTTCCACTTCCGAGAAAAGATCTTCCATTTCGACCACGAGCGCATTCCCGAACGCGTGGTACACGCCCGCGGCTATGGTGCGCATGGTTTTTTCGAGACTTATAAATCCCTTGCGGACTACACGCGGGCCGACATTTTCCAGCGCCCAGGCGAAAGGACACCGGCCTTCGTGCGCTTTTCAACAGTCGCGGGCAGCAAAGGGTCCTTCGATCTTGCGCGGGATGTTCGCGGTTTTGCCGTGAAGATGTACACAAAGGAAGGAAACTGGGATCTCGTCGGCAACAACATCCCGGTTTTCTTCATCCAGGACGCCATCAAATTTCCCGACGTGGTCCATTCCGTAAAGCCGGAGCCAGACCGGGGTTTTCCGCAGGCGCAATCCGCCCACGACAACTTCTGGGACTTTATCAGCCTGACGCCTGAAAGCATGCATATGATCATGTGGGTCATGTCTGACAGGGCGATTCCCCGATCCTTCCGCTTCATGGAGGGCTTCGGCGTCCATACTTTCCGTTTCGTCAACGCTAAGGATCAGTCGACATTCGTCAAGTTCCACTGGAAGCCGAAGCTTGGGCTGCAGTCCGTCGCCTGGAACGAGGCGGTCAAGATCAACGGCGCTGATCCAGACTTCCATCGCCGCGATCTCTGGCAGGCAATCCAGTCGGGCAACTTTCCGGAATGGGAACTCTCCGTCCAGCTTTTCGATCAGAAGTTCGCCGACGCGTTCGATTTCGACGTGCTTGATCCGACAAAGATCATTCCGGAAGAAATCCTCCCTGTTCAGCCGATCGGCCGGCTGGTCCTCGATCGCATGCCCGACAATTTCTTCGCCGAAACAGAACAGGTCGCCTTCATGACGCAGAACGTTCCGCCGGGGATAGACTTCAGCGACGATCCGCTTTTGCAGGGCCGGAATTTCTCCTATCTGGATACACAGCTCAAGCGCCTCGGCGGCCCGAACTTCACGCACCTGCCGATCAACGCGCCCAAGTGTCCCTTCCACACCTTTCACCAGGACGGCCACATGGCGATGCGCAATCCGGCCGGCCGGATCAACTACCAGCCAAACTCCTGGGGCGAAGGTCCGAGAGAATCGCCTCAGAAAGGCTTTCGACATTTCGCGTCCGAGGAACAAGGCGCAAAGGCCAGGCTCCGTCCGGAGAGCTTCGCCGACCATTACAGCCAGGCGCGTCAGTTCTACATCAGCCAGACGCCGCCCGAGCAACGGCATATCGCCATGGCGCTCACCTTTGAACTCAGCAAGGTCGAAAACCCTGTCATCCGCGAGCGGATGGTATCTCATCTGATCAACATCGACGAAACGTTGGCAACCACCGTCGCAGAAAAACTGGGATTTCAGTCGCTGCCGAAACCGGCTCAGGCCGCTATCCCAACGCGTCAGGACCTGGAGCCCTCACCCGCGCTCAGCATCATGAAACGCGGTCCTGGACGCTTCGAGGGGCGCAAACTTGGCATCTTCATTACCGACGGTGTCGATGCCAAACTGCTCAAGGGCGTGACAACGGCTCTTACCAAGCAGAAAGCGGTCTTCGAACTGATTGCTCCCAAGGTTGGTGGCGTGACGGCTTCGGACAGCACTTGGATCGAAGCGCAGCATATGATCGATGGCGCACCGTCGGTGCTTTTCGACGCGATAGTACTTTTGACCTCACCGGCTGCTATCGAAGACCTCGTCAAGGAGGCCGCAGCACGTGACTTCGTCGCCGATGCTTTCCAGCATTGCAAGTTTATCGGCTATGATCCGTCGGCGCTGCCGCTGCTAGAAAAGGCCGGAATTTCCGAAAGCATCGACGAGGGCGTCTTGAGCCTGCCTGGAGAAGAGGGCATTGCCGCGTTCGTCACCGAACTCGGCAAGCTGCGAGTCTGGGGCCGGGAACCTTCCGTCAAGCTCGGCAAGGCTTCACCACCGATAAAATGAGACAGGCCGGGACGCGGCAAAACGGCGTCCCTTAATGCCCCGGCAGCCAGTGTGTCCGGACCTTCGCTGGAAGGTGCGCGTCGTCTCAACCACCCGCACCAGGCGGCGCATCGTTCTCGAAGAACTCCCGGTACTGGATCGTTTCGTCCTCATTGGTATCCAGGCTGGAGCCGGAAGGCTGGCTGAAGCGGACACCAGGTCCGCCCGGGCTTGAATAGTCTCCGTCGAAAAACGAAACACCTGCCGAATGGACGGCGTTGATGATTGCTTCAATTGCCCGCCCTTGCGTCTTCAACTGCCCGGGCACGGCTTCAAGCTCCTCGATCAGAGGCAGTGAAACCCGTGCGGCCTCGGCAAGGTCCTTCTGCTCCCATCGCAATAGCGCGCGCGCTGCGCGCAGCTGTTCGCTTGTAATCATAGCACCGCATGCTCCAGCCGAATGTCTGACGAGGGATTGACCGGTCCGAGGACGAGTATCGCTTCCGCGAAGATTGCCGTGCCCCGCTTGGCGCTTGTTCCAACCATCGACATATTCCTTTTATCTTTGCAAAGCGCAAAACGGCAAAGATTGGCCAGGGTTCCCCTCGAAAGGAGCAGCGACGATAAGATCGGCGATAACGGCTGATGGAGGGAAGCAGATCGTTGCCGAAACTCGTTTGCCGCAATCGCGCGAAAAATGACCCTCGAAAAGACGTCGAGGCTGGTCAGCCCTTCGTCGGAATTTCCAGGCGCACGACATTTGCCGATTGGACTACCGAGGTTTTCGCCTTTTCGAGGCTGGCGGCCAGATCCTCGATCTTGAAGGGCTTCGGGACAACCGGACAACCGACCTCCGTACCGGCCTCAAGCCTGTCGCTGTAGCCGGTCATCAGCACGACAGGTAGAGATGCGTTTCTGCGGCGGATCTCCTCGGCAAGCTCGATACCCGACATGCCCGGCATCATGATGTCACTGACGATCGCTTCGATTTCAGGATGGCGGCCCAGGATCTCGATTGCCTCAGGTCCACCTGCGGCCAGGAAGATCGACGGCACGATGCCCTCGAGCGCCAGTCGCACGGATTCAAGCGATGTCGGTGTGTCGTCGACGATCATGATCGCATGGGGAAGATTCGCGGGGGGTGCTGGATCCGGACGTGCCGCACGCGGCTCGCTCGATCGTGGTAAAAGCAAGGTAAAGGCGCTGCCGTGACCGGCCAGGCTTGCGACCTTGACCGCACCGCCGCTGCCGGTGGCGAAACTGTGGACCTGCGTCAGGCCAAGGCCTGAGCCACCGTTCTTCTTGGTGGAAAAGAATGGCTCAAACACCCGCGCGAGATTTTCCGGGGCAACGCCTGTCCCGGTGTCGGAAATCGTCAGCGCCACGAACGGGCCCTGCAGCCCTGGATCCTCTGTGGCTGCGTTGAGCACATTGCGGGCGGAAATCGTCACCTTTCCACCTCCCGTCATGGCTTCGCGCGCATTCGTCAGGATGTTGATCAGGGCAATTTCAAGCCCGGCAGGATCGACATGAACCGGCCAGGTATCTTCCGGTATCCTGATCTCCATCACGATCGTGTCGTTGATCGCTTGACGCAACAGTGGAGACAGGTCGGCAAGCCTGACGTCCAGTTCGATCTGGGAGGCACCTTGGTTGGAGCGCCTTGAAAACGACAGTAGCCTTTGCGTGATCGCCTTTCCTCGTGCCACGCCATCGCTCATGTGCATCAGAAGCTGCGTCACGCGCTGTTCGTCGTTTCGCCGTCTCTTGATGCCCTCGACCCCTGACTGGAAGACCATCAGGAGATTGTTGAAATCGTGAGCAGCCTGCCCCGTCAGCTTGCCAAGCGCATCCATCCGCTGCCAGTTGGCCATGCTCTCGCGCTCCCGGTTCCGGGCGCGCGCCTCCCTGTAGAAGAGAAACACGGCCGAGCCGGACAACAGAAGTGTGAAACAGCTCGCCGTCACAAGCAGCATGGTGGCCCTGCGCGCCGGCCTCTCATAATCGGAAACCGGCAGGCCAACCCTTACCCGCCAAGGCGTGTCGGCAAGCGCGACTTCGGCGACCCGAAGCTCCAATCCGCTCTTGACGGTGGCTGTCCCGAAGTCATTGCCGGAAAAGCTTGCGAATTCGCTCGCCGGATTGCCGGCAAGCGCGGGATCGCCGGTCGATGCAACCAGACGATCCTGCCCATCGACGATCCAGGCCGACCATGATCCTGGAAGTCCATTGGCATAAAGCAGTTTCGTCACGATCGTCGGACGGATCACCACCGAAAGGACGGCTTTCAGACGATCGCTCCTCTGGATCGGAGCGCGCAAGGCAAAGGCGGCCTGGCCTTTCGGCCCGATGGCGATATTGCCGACCACCGCGACACCCGTGCGAACCAGGGCGTCATGGCTTTCCATGTCCACAACATGCGTATCGGCGGAGGGGTCGAGCGGCGGAAATGACAGAACCACTTCGCCCTTCTCGTTGGAAATCCGGATCTGCTCCCATTCCGGCACCCGATCGCGCAGACGCCGCGCAGTCTCGGCAAAAGCGGCGCGCGGTATGGGGGGATCGAGCCGAGGCGAATCGGCCACGATCGAAAGCAGCTGGATCTGGCTTGCGAGTTCCCGTTGAAGAGTGGCGGCCAACGTCGCTGCCCGGCCGCGAATGTCATCGTCGAGAGCAGCCTGCTGCTCCTTGATGAAGAACCTTCCCATCAGCGCCGCCAGTATGATGACCGGAATGAGCGACGCCGTGATGAGAAGGAGCGCTGGCCGGGTTTTATTCAACGGACACTCCGGGTGTGTTCTTCGAACCCTATCAAATAATCCAGGGCGGGAAACTTGCAATGCCAAGTTGGAATAAGACTGACCTTTCCCCTAGATAAGCGGCGACAGCAGAGCCTGTATCTCTACTCGACCTCCGAACGGGTGCGCTTCGACCCGTCGGGCCGCGGTGGCGGCCAGGTTAGGAGCTGAGAAGGCGGCTTGCTGGCCCTAGGAAATCCGAAACGCCTCAGTCGTGATGGACATCAAGCGACGGCGGCGCGGGCGGTTTCGCCAATTGCCGCCGGTCCGGAGGGAGTTCCGCGCCAGCGTCAGCACAGCCGGAGATTGCTTCAAAGATCTTTTTGCACGGAGAGCCAAGGTCGCCGACGCCAACGCTGATCGAAGCATCATCGTGCAGCGATAGACAACAGGGCGGTGAAGACGGTACCGCGTGCCCGTTCGGTGCCGTAGGTCCCATCCATCTGGCTGACGAAGGATTTGATCAACCGGCTTCCCATGCCGGTTTCTGTCGCAACCGGCTCATAGCCAACGCCGTCATCCGCCACTTCAAGCAGGACCTTGCCATCGGGATGCTTGAGCAGCCTGATACGGATATGACCGTCGGTCCGGTCGACGAAGGCGTATTTCATGCTGTTTGTCAGAAGCTCGTTCAGCAACAATGCAAATGGCGTCGCCTTGTCCGCATCGATCCTGATGTCGTCGATCTCGAAGGTCAGCTTGATGTCGCGATCATGCAACCCGACCAGCGTGCGCACCAGGTTGGGAACGAACTGCCGCGCAGTGACGCTGCTGAACTGATCGAAGCCATACATTTGCTCGTGCACCGCCGACATGGCGACGATCCGCTCGTTCACTCTCTGGACGGTTTCAGGCCGCAGGCCCTGTAGACGGATGAGCGCCATCACGGTCTGCAGATTATTTTTCACCCGGTGATGAATTTCCCGCATCAGGACCTGATTGGTTCGAAGCGCCTCGGCAAGTTCGGCGGTGTGGCGCGCATCCGCATGCGCCAGGTGCAGGATCTTCAATCCGCCAACCACGGCGGCGCAAAGCGCCAGGAGAACGATCAGCGCGGCAATCGAGACATCGGTCCAGAACGGCTTGAGAATTGCGCCGGTGTCGACCGATGCGATGGCGACAAATGGTGTCCGCTCGACGATGCGGTATGCCACTAGCCTTTCGACTTGGTCGACAGGGGAGACAGACACATAGGAGCCCGATGTCGCCTTGCGCATATAATCGGTGAACAGGATATAGTTACCGAGATCGACGACTTCTTTCGGTTCGGGATATCTGGCGATCAGCTTTCCGTCACGTCTCAAGAAGCTCACCGTCGAGCCTGGTCCGAGCGAGGCGGCGTCCCAGATCGATCGCAGCATTCCGACATCAAACGCCAGGATCGCGACGGCTTCGAACTTATCGTTCCTCTCGATGCGCGCAGCCGATAGGAAGACGTGGCGATCCGTATTGCGCATGACGGTCATCGCCGACGTATGGTCCTCTGCGCCATTGGCCAGGCGGCGGAAATAGGTTTGATCGACGATGTCTGCGGGGCTGCTTTCGCGATCGGTCGAATAGAGCAGCGTCCCATCCGCGGCGACCACGTAGGCCGTTGCCGTGGTCGGCAATGCAGCCGTCGCGGCGTTGAGCCTTCGAATACGCGCGTCGTCCGGCAATGCCTCAGCCGCTCCGAAGGCGTCGTCCATGCGGTAAAGGGTCTGGCGCGCTAGAGAATTGATCCAGATCGCGTTGGCAGCAACTATCTTGGCTGTGGCTGTGACCTGATCCTCTCCACGCCTGACGGCGGACATGTAGCTCGAATGCAGCCAAAAGCCCAAGACAAGCGAGAGCGCAAGGAACATTAACACGATGGCGGCTATCGCAGCTCTGCCGACGATCGTGAAGCCTTTCGTGAGGCCCATTGAATCCCCATGGATTTAGCAGGCGACACTGTCGGATAGCAGGCTATCAGAGTCAAGGATAGGTTGCAGCCTCCTCGATCCTCCCATTCTCCCGCCGCCCAATTCGGGGAACCAGCACACGCTTGCCGCGACTACTGGCCCGGGGGCCTGGCGCAGGAGATCCGAAGACTGTGTCGTCATGACCGACGAATTGCAAAACGGTGTGCCTCACTGCCTTTCGACGAGAATTGTGATATTCTCGAAATCACGGTTATCCTTGGGCTGGAGGCAGTTGATGGTCGCGCGAAGGGACATGACAAGCGACGAATGGAAGTGGCTTGTGCGGCTCTGCCAGCACGAAGCAGATAGTGTTCCACAAGCGATCGAAGCGAGGTTAGTCGCGCTCGGACTATCCGGGCCGAACGGCCTTTCGGCCGAAGCGCGAGACCTCGTGCAACATGAATTGTTGAGTGAACGACGGAATCGGCTGCAGGGCCTCCACTAGGCATCGACCGGACATACAGGAAGCAAGCGATCTCCTGTGCGAGATTCAATCCCGTCCGCAAGACAGGACCAGACGATCTGCTCGTGATCGGCAGGACCCGATTGAAGGATACTGGCCCCGGAATGGCGAGGTATCAGCCGCAATCGCCCGACAGGAACTATCGCCTCAACCCTTCGTTACCTCGGCACAGAAGCGAGGTAACGTCATGAACAAAATCATAGGACTGTCAACGGCGGCTGTCTTTGGACTGATCTCCACTTGCGCCCTTGCGCAGGCCCCAGCCGAACCGTCGCCGCCGGCACCCCCAGAATCCAGCAGGCAAAATCCACCGCCGCCGCCGAATTCTTCCAGCAAGAACGAGGAGCGTGCTGATGATGATTGGCGTTCGCAACCTAGGGAGCGCGGTGCCCGGTTCCACATCGAGAACGGTCAGACCAGGATCGATCTCAGATGCGCCGACGGCGACTCCACAAAGGACTGCGCCGACGCTGTTCTGCAGGTGCTGGAGCATTTGCAGGCATCCAACTCCGGCAACAACGATCGGCGCGGCGATGACCGGCGTGATCGCTGGGAACGCGACTAGCGGCTGAAGCTGTCGCCCAGGTGAACGGCGTTTTCAGCCTCGGTTCACCGGGACAGGCATTAAATCGCCCAATAATCGGAGAAACGAAGATGCGAAAACTTCTCGTCACCATAGCCCTTCTCGCAGCCGGAATGACAGCTGGAGCTGCAAATGCCATGCCCTCTGGCAGGGTCACGGCTCCGGCAGCCTCGAACGTGGTAACGGTCGACTACGCCTGTGGCCGCGGTTATCATTTGAGCCCGCGCGGCTTTTGCCGGCCCAATCGATGGGCACCGCCGCCGCCACGCTACTACGGTTGGGATCGCTCCTACGGTTGGGGTCGTCCGCATCGCGACTGGCGCGAATACAGACGCTACGACCGCTGGGATCGCGACCGCGACTGGCGGTAATCAATCCTTTCGCTGGCCGGACGAAGCTGGGATCGCTTCGGCCGGCCCGATAGGCCGCGACGGGACGCTCCGGTCTGACTACTTTCCGCCTGTGTCTACTGCTTGGTGATTGTCTTCGACACGCCTTGCTGCAAATCCGCCTCGTCGGCAAGGATGGCGGCTGCCTCGTCCAGAAGCACGTCCTTTGCTTTCTTGCGAGCATCTTCAATGGCAATATCGGCACTCAGGCTGCGTTCGTTCGACTCCAGCCCATCATCCGCGCCGGTATCTTCGCCACCGAGCAACTGTGCTCGAGACTTCCGGCGCTCCTCTCGAGCAGTTGCTTCCTTGCGACGCTCGGCTTCATTGAGGGAAACGACGCCTTTGTCGCGCAGCGCCTTGAGGTCGGCAATATCTTTCACGAGTCCCTGGAAGGCCGGATCGCTTCCAACCCGTGCATCATGGCGGCTTTGCAATGTGGGCAGCAACTTTGCGACCGTGTCGGCGGGTGCGTAATTCGCGGGCTTGATCTGCGCCCACGGCAAAGCGTTGTCATAACTCGTCTCGCCGAAGCTCGCCGGGTCGGAAAGCCCGGGCAAGCTGATATCGGGCGTCACACCACGCAGCTGCGTCGTACCACCATTGATCCGGAAAAACTGGGCAATCGTCACCTTCAGCTCGCCGAGTTCGGGTTTGCTGTTACGCACGATCTGGTCGAGATCAACGACGGTCTGAACGGTGCCCTTGCCGAAACTCGGTTCGCCGATGATCACGCCGCGACCGTAATCCTGGATTGCCGCGGCAAAAATCTCTGAAGCCGATGCCGACCCGCGATTGATGAGGACGCCCATAGGGCCTGTCCAGACAGGTGCCGCAAAATCCGCACTTCTGACCGCGACCTTGCCGTCGCTACTCCGTTGCTGAACGACCGGGCCATTGCCGATGAACAGGCCCGTCAAATCAACTGCCTCATCCAATGAACCGCCGCCATTGTTGCGCACGTCTATGAGAACGCTGTCGACCTTTTCCTGCTTCAATTCGTCGAGAAGCTTGGCGACGTCGCGGCTCGCACTTTTATAGTCCTTGTCCCCTTTGTGCCGGGCCTCAAAGTCCTCATAGAATGTCGGCAGGGTGATCACCCCGATTTTGCGTGTGGCACCCCCGTCATTCACGGTGAGCACGGTCTTCCTGGCAGCCTGTTTTTCAAGGCTGATTTTATCGCGCACGAGGCTGACAACACGATGCGTGCCATCTGGCCCGGCATCCGCGGGCAGGATGTCCAAGCGTACGACGGAGCCCTTTTTTCCGCGTATCAATTGCACGACTTCATCAAGGCGCGTGCCCACCACTTCTTTTATCGCGCCATCCTTGCCTTGACCAACGCCCGTAATGCGATCTCCGACCACGAGCTTGCCCGACAACTGGGCAGGGCCGCCGGGCACGAGCTCACGGATCGTCGTGTAGTCGTCGCGCTCTTGCAGGACCGCACCGATACCAACGAGCGAAAGCTTCATCGAGATATTGAAATCTGCCGAGGCAGCCGCACCGAAATAGTCCGTATGCGGATCGACCGACGTTGCGTAGGCCTCCATGAACGACTGGAATACGTCCTCGCTTTTATATTGATAGGCGCGCTCGAGAACGTTTGCATAGCGTTTGTCGAGCGTCTCCCGAATGGCTGCATCGGTCTTGCCGGCGAGTTTCAACAGCAGCCAGTCGCTTTTGACACGCTTGCGCCAGAGCTCATTGCTTTCGGCCTCCGATTGCGGCCACGGCGCTTTGTCACGCACAACGGAATAATTTTCCTGTACGCCGAAATCGAAGCCCTGCTTAAGCAAATTACGCGCGTAGGTCATACGATCGACAATACGCTGTTCATAGGCGTTGAAGATCGCAAACGGGATCTTCAAATCCTTCCGTTCGACGGCATCGTCGATCTCGCTGCGGTTAGACATGAATTTGTCGATGTCCGCTTGCAGGAAGAGCATGTGATCCGGATCCAGCGATTTGATGAACTGATCCATGATCTTGGCCGACAAGGCGTCATCGAGCGCAACAGGCCTGTAGCTGTATCGCCTGAGGAGTTGTGCGCTTAACTGAGCGGCTTGCGCCTGCTGCTTTAGCGGCGCCAAAACGGGCGGTGATGCGACTTCAGCATAGGCGGACTGCGCGATTGCAAGAAATGCACCAAGGACGATGTGTGATATGCGCAAGCGTTGATCCAATTCGTAATGCCTGTTGTCGATGTGCGATCTAGGTGAGGTAATTATGGTTTTTTGGCAACCGGCAGTAAACCGTGTGGTTTGCAAAGCCGCGAAAAACCATTCTCAACGACCGGCCGGAAAACAATGAAGTGTGCTGGGACCTTCCACATAACGCCGCCCGAAAGCCTTGGAAAAGCATGAATTTACGGTCCACGAGGTCGTGACTGGGCGGTCGCAGGAGCTTCCGCGTAGCGGTTCGTAGGAAAGTGGGATCGACTGCCCACGATTTCGTGTTCCGCATCAGGACCACAATTCGCACAGGTCGCGACCCCACGATTCCCGAGAGGCTGCGGCTAAGCTATGCATGTCGTATTGATATAGTGAGACAAGCTGAGAGCGAAATGGCGATTACATTCGAAGTGTTCTCCAACCGCTGGGCGCATCTTGGCGAGAGCCCGGTCTGGTCGGAGACTGAAAATTGCATCTGGTGGGTCGATACCGACGGCCGCAAGCTGCTGCGTACCGATCCAGAAACCGGCAAGACCTGGGCATGGGATGCGCCCGAAGCAGTCGGCTGCATTGCGTTGCGGACAGATGGAACGCTGATTGCCGGGCTTGCGACCGGCATTTTCCTCTTTGAACCGTCGGCAGGCCTGTTCCAACGGGTCTGCACACCGGAAAGCCGCCCGGATGTCCGCTTCAACGATGGCACGCTCGATCCCGCCGGACGATTCTGGGCCGGCACGATGCACCGGGAGATGGCAGCACCGGCCGGCGCGATCTTCTGCATCGAGCCCGATTTCAGCCATCGACGGGTTTTCGAAGATTTCTGGACGCCGAACGGCCTAGCCTTCGATCCAATACGGCAACGAATGTATTTTTCCGATTCCCATCCTTCTGTTCAAACCATCTGGGTCTGCGACTATGACCTTGCCACCGGCACGCCGTCCAACCGTCGGATCTTTGCGACCACGCATGCTTTTGCCGGAAGGCCCGATGGGGCGTTCATCGACGAGGACGGGATCTACTGGATTGCCGGCGTCGGCGGCTCGCAACTGTTGCGCTTTGCGCCATCGGGTGAGCCGCTCACGCCTGTCGAACTGCCGACAACCCATCCGACCAAGCTTGTGATGAACCGCGCAATGCCGCGCACGATTTTCGTCACCACCCGCCGCATGGCCGATGCCGATCAGAGCGACGCCTCCGGCCACCTCCTGCGCTGCTTTCCTGCCTGAGCCTGTCCTTAACGCCGGACGAAATCGGGATATTGCGCGCAGATGATATCCGTGATCGACAGCGTGCCCGACAGGTGCTTGCGCATCGCCGCGACCGCCTTTTCGGGTTCGCCGGAGCGAACAGCTTCAACGATGGCACGATGATCGGCAAGCACTGTCTCCAACTTGCCGGGCATCGGCAGGTTGAGGCGGCGCAGACGGTCGAGATGGACGCTTTGACGCCGCACCGTTGTCCAGAGACCCAGAATGCCGTTGCGCTCGAAGAGCGTGCGATGGAACTCCCTGTCGAGTGAATCGAACTGGTCAAACTGAATTGGCGAGGCCACTGCCTCCTGCATACGAAGTACCCGCTCCAATACCTGTGCCGTCTCGGCCGGGCTTGCGAGCGTCAGCCTGTGAACCGCTTCGAGTTCGATCGACAGCCTGAGAAAATGCGCCCGCTTGGCATGCTCGATGTCGATCTTGGCAACGACAGTGGCATATTGCGGATAGACCTCGACTAGTCCCTCCTCTTCCAGCCGCATCAAGGCATCCCGCACAGGCGTCTGACTGACATTAAACTCGCTCTGCAGCGACACGCGCGACAGAACCGTCGTCGGCGTCAGATCCATGGAGAGAATACGGGAACGAAGGATTTCAAGAATTTGCGGCGCGACCTGACGCGTTCGGTCGAGAGGAAATTCTGTCCGATTAACTTTCACGCCTGCCTATCCCACCCTCGAAACACTTCCGACCGTTTAAACATATTTTGTAGCTTGATGCACTGATGCATTAGTGCTTCAGTTCCTTCGCCCAAAGTCGCGCCGGGATTGGACGGCATTTTTCTTAATCCGAGACAGGACTTCACGATGAATGTCAGGAGAAACCCTTCCACGCTGCGCAGCGCCAGATGGTTCGCGCCTGACGACCTCAGAAGTTCGGGGCACCGTTCCCGCACCATGCAGATGGGATATGCGCCGGAGGAATGGTCGGGCAAGCCCGTCATCGCCATCCTCAATACCTGGTCAGACGCCAACCCATGCCATGCGCATTTCAAGCATCGCGTCGAGGATGTGAAGCGTGGCATCTTCCAGGCGGGCGGCTTCCCGCTCGAACTGCCGGCGCTGTCGCTGTCGGAAAGCTACGTCAAGCCGACGACCATGCTCTATCGCAACATGCTCGCCATGGAGGCAGAAGAACTGCTGCGCTCACATCCGGTCGATGGCACGGTGCTGATGGGTGGCTGCGACAAGACGACGCCCGGGCTTATCATGGGTGCGCTCAGCATGGGGCTGCCGATGATCTATTTGCCAGCAGGCCCGATGCTGCGCGGCAACTATCGCGGTGAATATCTGGGCTCCGGTTCGGATGCATGGAAATTCTGGGACGAGCGGCGGGCCGGCACGATTTCCGAAACCGAATGGGTCGAAGTGGAGGCCGGGATCGCCCGCTCCTATGGCCATTGCATGACCATGGGCACGGCAAGCACGATGACGGCGATCGCCGAAGCGCTTGGGCTGACGCTGCCGGGTGCAAGCYCCATTCCCGCCGCCGATTCCAACCATATCCGCATGTCGTCGGCAGTCGGCCGTCGCATCGTCGAGATGGTGTGGGAGGATCTTGTGCCGACGAAGATCGTCACCGAGACAGCAGTGAATAACGCAGTGACGGTAGCCATGGCGACGGGCTGTTCCACCAACGCCATCGTGCATCTGGTCGCGATGGCACGCCGGGCCGGCATACCGCTGACGCTCGACGATCTCGATCACGCCGGCCGCACGACGCCTGTGCTCGCCAATATCCGTCCAACCGGCAAGACCTATCTGATGGAGGACTTTTATTATGCGGGCGGTCTGAGAGCGCTGATGGCAAAGCTCTCCTCCAAGCTAGATCTCTCGACGATGACGGTGACTGGCGTAACTCTCGGCGAAACGCTCGACGGGGCCAGATGCTACAACGACGATGTCATTCGCTCGCTCGACGATCCCCTCTATCATGAAGGGTCGCTGGCGGTGCTGAAGGGCAATCTTGCGCCGACCGGCGCCGTCATCAAGCCGGCTGCTTGCGATCCGCGCTTCCACAAGCATGAAGGTCCTGCCCTCGTCTTCGACAGCTATCCGGACATGAAGAGAGCGGTCGACGACGAAAGCCTCGATATCACCCCGGATCACGTCATGGTTCTGCGCGGCGCAGGCCCGCAAGGCGGCCCCGGCATGCCGGAATGGGGCATGCTTCCGATGCCGAAGGCGCTGCTGAAGAAAGGCCACCGCGATATGCTGCGGCTTTCGGACGCGCGCATGAGCGGCACGAGCTACGGCGCCTGCGTGCTCCATATATCCCCGGAATCGCACGTCGGTGGCCCGCTCGCCCTGTTGAAGACTGGAGACATTGTTCGCCTCGATCTCGAAGCCCGCCGCATCGACATGCTTGTCGACGATGAAGAACTGGCGCGCCGCCGTGCCGCCTGGGTCAAGCCGCCAGAGAAATTCGGCCGCGGTTATGGCTGGATGTTTGCCCGCCACATCGCCCAGGCCGATACGGGCTGCGATTTCGATTTTCTGGAAACCGGCTTTGGCCCCGCCCCCGGCGAGCCGGATATCTATTGATTTCAGGAGGACAAGATATGACCACCACTTTGAGCGAGCAAACGCGTGAGAAGCTGAAAAGCGTTTCGACCGCAACGCTTTGTACTGCTCTTTTCAAACGCGGCCTGCGCAACCAGTTCATCCAGGACGTGCGCCCGCTCTCGCCGAAGAAGACCAACATGGTCGGCCAGGCTTTCACGCTGCGCTATATTCCGGCGCGCGAAGACCTGAACACGCTCGATGTTTTCCGCAATCCGGAACATCCCCAGCGCGCAGCCGTGGAACGCTGCCCGCCGGGCGCAGTGCTGATCATGGATAGCCGGCGGGACGCGCGTGCGGCCTCCGCCGGCTCGATTCTCGTCTCGCGCCTGCAGGTGCGCGGCGTTGCCGGTGTCGTGACCGACGGTGGTTTCCGTGACAGTCCTGAAATCGCCGGGCTCGATATCCCTGCCTATCACCACCGGCCGTCAGCGCCAACAAACCTGACCCTGCATCAGGCAATCGAGATCGATGTCCCAATCGGCTGCGGCGATGTTCCTGTCTTCCCGGGCGACGTGGTGGTCGGCGACAATGAGGGCGTGGTGGTCATCCCCCTGCATCTTGCCGAGGAGATCGCCGACGAGGCCGTCGAGATGACGGCCTACGAGGATTTCGTCACCGAGGAAGTGCTCGCCGGCGCGACCATCATCGGGCTTTATCCGGCAACCAGCGAAGCGCCGCGCGAAAAGTTCGCTGAATGGCGGAAGAGGAATAGTCGGTAGGCTCGGCAAGGGGCAGCTTCTGCCCCTTTCATTCCTTGACCGCCCCGGTCATCGACGAGACGTAATAGTCCACGAAGAACGAATAGAGGATGACGACGGGCAGCGAACCGAACAGGGCTCCCGCCATCAGCGACCCCCATTCGAACACGTCGCCACGCACCAGCTCCGTCAGCACACCAACGGGGATCGTCTTGTTCTCCGACGACTGGATGAAGGTCAGGGCGTAGATGAACTCGTTCCAAGACAGGGTGAAGGCGAAGATGCCGGCCGAGATCAGGCCGGGCACTGCCAATGGCAGAATGATCTTCGTCAGGATCTGCCAGCGATTGGCGCCGTCCACCAGTGCGCTTTCCTCGAGCTCGAACGGGATCGAGCGGAAGTAACCCATCAGAAGCCATGTGCAGAAGGGAATGAGGAAGGTCGGATAGGTGAAGATCAGCGCGAGCCGCGAGTCATAGATGCCGAGCTTGAAAACGATGAAGGCAAGCGGAATGAACAGGATCGATGGCGGCACGAGATAGGCAAGGAAGATGACGAGGCCGATGGAACGGGAGCCGGTAAAGCGCACGCGCTCGATCGCATAGGCGCCGAAGACCGACGCCACAAGCGACAGGAAGGTCGAGCAGACGGCGACAAGGATCGTGTTCCACATCCAGCCCGGATAGGACGTTTCGAAGAACAGGTATTTGATGTGATCAAGCGTCGGCCCGACCACCCAGAACGGGCTGTAATTGCTATAGTCTGTCAGCTGTTCGTTTGGCTTCACCGCGGTGATCGCCATCCAGTAGAACGGGAAGAGCAGCACGAAGACGAAAACCGCCATCGGCAGATAGAGCATCACCACCCGCCGCGGCAGGCGGTTCAGATAGCTCATGCCCTCGGCATTATCGGTCAGGACGACGTTGGCGGTATTGGAATTGGTCGACATTGTTTTTCTCCCTAGTCCTGGCCGCCCTGCTGCCATTTGCGGCGTTGCAGACCGAAGAAGCTGAACATGATCGCTCCAAGCAGGAACGGGATCATGGCGACGGCGATCGCAGCACCCTCGCCGAGCTGGCCGCCGGGAATGCCGCGTTGGAAGGACAATGTCGCCATCAGATGCGTGGCGTTGACCGGGCCGCCCTTGGTCAGCACGTAGATGAGCTGGAAATCGGTGAAAGTGAAAAGCACCGAGAATGTCATCACGACCGCGATGATCGGCGTCAACATCGGCAGCGTCACGTAGCGGAAACGCTGCCAGCTGGTCGCCCCGTCAAGTGAGGCAGCCTCCTGCAGAGACGCTGGGATGGTCTGCAGGCCGGCAAGCAGCGAAATAGCCACGAAGGGAATGCCGCGCCACACGTTGGCAATAATGACGGAAATGCGCGCATTGGTGGGATCACCAAGGAAGTTGATCGGCGCATCGATCAGGCCAAGCTGCATCAGCGACCACGATATGATCGAAAACTGGGAATCGTAGATCCACCAGAAGGCAAGGGCCGACAGCACGGTAGGCACGACCCAGGGCAGAAGCACGATCGCGCGGAAAAAACTCTTGAACGGCAGATGCTGGTTCAGGAGCAGCGCCAGCCAGAGGCCAAGGGCAAACTTCAGCAGCGATGCGATGAAGGTATAGAGGACGGTGTTGAAGACCGACAGCCAGAAGACGTTGTCGTCCATCAGGTATTGATAGTTCTCCAGCCCGATGAAGATACCGTCGCGGCCAATGCGCGTATCGGTGAAGCCAAGCCAGACACCAAGCCCCAGCGGATAGGTCAGGAAGCAGACCAGGAAGACCGCCGCCGGCAGCATGAACAGGAATCCGAGCACGTTATTGTTCTGCAGGAGCGCGGACGTCGGCGCGCGCGCATCCCCGGAATTCACCGTCGACATTGCTTATCTCCAGATTGCTGTAGATTTCAGGCTTGCGGCACGCCGGTTTCCGGCATGCCGCTTGTCTTGGAAAATGCGGGATCAGACGCGGTAGTAGCGGTTCGCCCGGCGCTCGGCCTCTTTCATCGCATCTTCCGGCGACATCTGGCCGGTAACCGCGGCGGCATACATGTCGACCAGAACATAGTCGGCCATGGTGGCAGCCGAGGCATAGCCGAGCGGGCCGGCATAGCCGTTCGGACGCAGCTTTTCCGAGGCGCGTGCGTAAGGCGCATGGATCGGATCGGCAGTCCAGATCGGGTTCTTGGCGAATTCCTTGAGCGGCTGGCAGCAATAGGCGCTGGAACCCTGGATCCAGGCATTCATCTGATCGGCTTCCATCATGAACTTGATGTAGGCCTTCGCGGCTTCCGGATATTTGCTGTGCTTGAACAGAAGCAATGAACTCGTCTGGCAAAGCTCGACGCTCTGGCCAACCGGGCCGATCGGGAAGTTCGTCGTGCGAATGTCCTTGGTGATTTCTGCGAGCTTGGGATCGTTCTTGGCGGTGTAATAGACCGACACACCATTGGCGATCAGCGAAACCTGGCCGGCAAGGAAGGCGCGGTTGTTGTTGACGTCCTGCCAGCTTTCCGTGCCCGGAATGAAGGTCGCATAGAGTTCCTTGGCGTAGTTGATCGACGCCAGCGTTTCCGGGCTGTTGATCGTCACCTTGCCGCCTTCGTCGACCATCTTGCCGCCGTGGCTCCAGAGCAGCCAATGGGCATAGTTGTTGCCGTCACCAACGGCCTTGCCATGCGGGAAGCCGGCAGGCGTGCCCTTTGCCTTCATGGCCTTGCAAAGCTCCAGGAAGCCGGCAGTGTCCTTGGGAAATTCGCTGAAGCCAGCCGCCTTCACATGGCTGTCGCGATAGACGACGGCATTGCCGATCGCCGTCAGCGGCATGGCAATGAACGTATCGCCGCGTGAGGCATAACCTTTGACCCCATCGTACCAGCCGCCATATTTGTTGCCGAGATAGTTGGCGAGTTCGGTCAGGTCGACGAGTTTGTCCGGATATTGGTGAGCATCATCGAACCAGCACATGATGAGGTCAGGCCCGGAACCGACATTGGCCGCAACAGCAGCCTTCGGGCGAATGTCCTCCCAGCTCTCCTTGTCGATACGGACCTCGACACCGGTTGCCTCCGTGAATTTCTTGGTATTTGCAAGCCAGGCCTCCTCATCGCCTTTCACGAAGGGTGTCCAGCGAAGCAGGCGCAGGCTCGCTCCACTTTCCGGCGTGAAGGTCGGCTCTGCCTGTGCGAAAGACGGCCTGATGCCGAGACCGGCGACGCCGGCCGCTGCTGCCGAAGCGGCAAGAAATTCACGTCTCTTGATCGTCATTATATTCCTCCTCCTGGAAAAAGCGGGAGAGAATTCTCCGACATTCATCTCCCGCTTGATGAACGACGGTACCCGCATCCTGAAATGGGATGCCAGCCATCTGGCGAATGGGCGGGAAGACTCCTCCTCTGCCGCGCCCCGCCTGAAGGCTTAATTGGTCAATCTCTGGCCGCCTTCTGCATCGAAGAGATGAACATGCGAGGCGTCGATCATCACATGCAGGCTTTCGCCCGGCCGTGCATTGACGCGTTCGCGAAAGACACAGTTGAGATCTGTGCCGCCAAGCTTCAAAGTGAGATGTGTCTCGTAACCGGTTGGCTCTATGACGACGATCTCACCGGGCAGGCCGCCGGCATCGAGCAAGATATATTCAGGCCGAAGCCCATAGACGAGATCACGCCCTTTAGCGCTTTCCGGCGCATTGGCGACCGGAAGCGCCGTGCCGTCGGCGGCGATAAAACGCGCTGCATTCTCGGGATCGAGCCTGCCCTTGATCATGTTCATCGCAGGCGAGCCGATGAAGCCGCCGACAAAGAGATTGGCCGGCTTGTCATAGAGTTCCAAAGGCGAACCGACCTGCTCGACGATCCCGTCATGCATGACGACGATCTTGTCGGCCATGGTCATCGCTTCGATCTGGTCGTGGGTGACGTAGACGGTGGTGGTCTTCAACCGCTGATGCAGTCCCTTGATCTCGGCTCGCATGGCGACGCGCAGCTTCGCATCCAGATTGGAGAGCGGCTCATCGAAAAGGAAGACTTCCGGATCGCGTACGATGGCGCGGCCCATGGCGACGCGCTGGCGCTGGCCGCCGGAAAGTTGGCGTGGATAGCGGTCGAGTAGCGCATCGAGCCCGAGAATGCCGGCGGCATATTTCACCCGCTTTTCGGCTTCGGCCTTCGGCGCCTTGTTGAGCATCAGCGAAAAGCCCATGTTCTGCTGCACCGTCATGTGCGGATAGAGCGCGTAGTTCTGGAAGACCATGGCGATGTCGCGATCCTTCGGCGGCAAGGTGTTCACCACCCGCCCGCCGATCCGGATTTCGCCCGCGGAGATGTTTTCCAGCCCCGCCAGCATGCGCAGCAGCGTGGACTTGCCGCAGCCTGAAGGGCCGACGAGAATGACGAATTCACCATCGGCAATATCGATGTTCACGCCTTTGATGACTGGAAACGCGCCGAATGATTTGCGCACTTCCGCGAATTGAACACCTGCCATACTCCCTCCTCCCAGATATCGAGCATCACATGCTATGTATTCGTATTCCTATACTTTTCGCTGGCGCAGGACCGAGGGTCACCCGCGCCCGACGAAGGGCATCCTGGTCGCCATCACGGTCATCGTCAGCACGTTGGCGCTGAGCGGCAGGCCCGCCATATAGACGACCGCATCGGCGATATGTTTGGGATCAATCGTCTCCTCCACGGCAGTCGTGCCATTGGCCTGAAGAACGCCGGTGGCCATTCTTTTCGTCATGTCGCTTGCCGCATTGCCGATATCGATCTGGCCGCACGCAATATCGAATTCGCGCCCGTCGAGAGCGGTCGATTTCGTCAGTCCGGTGATTGCATGCTTGGTCGCCGTATAGGGCGCGGAATTCGGACGTGGCGTCGTTGCCGAAACCGAGCCGTTGTTGATGATGCGGCCGCCACGCGGCATCTGACCCTTCATCAGCCTGAACGCCTGCTGCGTGCAGAGAAAGGCGCCTGTCAGATTGGCCGATACGACGGCGCTCCAGTCTTCGAAAGATACGTCCTCCAACGATATCCCCGGCGCCGAGACACCGGCATTGTTGACCAGGAGATCGAGACGGCCATACCGATTTTCGATCGCATCGAACAGTGCTCTGACTGAAAGCGGATCGCCGACATCGGCGCGGATTGCGGTAACTTCTGCACCTGTCTCGCTGGCGAGTTCGGCGGCGGCTTTTTCGAGAATCTCGGCACGTCGCCCCGAAATGACCAGTTTGTAGTCCGCAGTCCCCAGTCCTCTTGYGATTGCGCGGCCAACACCCGTGCCTCCGCCAGTCACAAGGGCAATCTTCGACCGCTCGCCGGAACTCCCGCTCATGCGATCCTCCCGCCGAGTTCGTCCTCGATATGCACCTGCAAGATCTCGTCGAAACTCGTCTCCGCCGTAAAGCCGAGCTCGGACGCTCGCTTCGCATCGAATTGGGTGGGCCAGCCGGCAACGATCCGTTCGATCACCGGGTCACGCTCGCGCTTGATCAAGGCAACCGCCTTGTCGCCCGCAACCCGGCGCAGGGCATCGATTTCCTCCGAAACCAGCGCCGAGAGACCCGGCATGGTCAGGTTGCGCCGCGACCCCACTTTTGCCGTATCGATTTTTGCAGCATGGACGAAGAAACCAACCGCCGCCCTCGGACTTGCGAACCAGTGCCGGACGCCATCGCCGACCGGCAGCACGGCCGGCTTGCCGGCGAGCGGCTCACGCAGAATATTGGAGAAGAAACCGGATGCGGCCTTGTTCGGTGCGCCAGGGCGCACGCAGATCGTCGGCAGGCGAATGCCGACGCCATCGAAAATCCCGCGACGCGAGTAGTCTGCAAGCAGCAACTCGGCGATGGCTTTCTGGGTTCCGTAACTTGTCAGGGGCGTGGAGAAGAACTCGTCCGGAATGACATCAGGGAAAGGCGTGCCGAACACGGCGATGGATGAAGCAAACACGACACGCGGCATATAGTGAGATTTCAGACCCTCTTGGCGGATTGCGTCGAACAGTGCACGCGTTCCATCGAGATTGACGGCATAGCCCTTATCGAAATCCGCTTCCGCCTCGCCTGAAACGATCGCCGCCAGATGAAAGATCAGATCCGGCCGGGCCTCGATCAGCTTGTCGGCAACACCTGCCCGGGCAAGATCGAACGTCATGGCGTTTGACAGGGACTGAAGGGCTTCGGGTACCGGCGGTTGAAATGCATCGACCAGCGTCAATCGACTGATCGTAGTGCCGAGCGCGTCAGGTTCGCGGGCAATTCTTTCGACCAGCTTGCGGCCGACCATGCCTGCCGCACCCAAAATCATCACATGCATGTCTGCTTACCTCCCAGCGCCGCCGATCTCGCTCTTCGAGACGACCTCGTGTCAGATCGGAACCCGTTCTCCCCGGTTGGATTCCGCGCGTCACACCAAGCGCAACGCCATCTATTTCTTCAAGTTTTCCAAAGTCCGGACCGATACGCAGGAACGTTAGCGACCGGATAAAATCAAACAAAACTGCAACCTGCAGGTCAACTTACCTTGCATGATCTGCGGGTGGTAGCAATCGAACATAAGTCTCATGTCTCCTTTGCCCAGTGCCTGTCAGCGAATAACAGTCATGCCCGGCAGGACGACGCCGCTCTTTTCGGCAAGGACCTTTGCCACGGCGGCATCATCCTCCTTGCCGAGACCGGCTTCGGCTGCCTGCTGGAACAGCGAGAGCGCGGTCGAAGCGAGCGGAGTGGCGGCCCCTGCCCGCTCTGCCTCAGAGGCGACGATGCCGAGATCCTTGACGAAGATGTCCACCGCCGAGCGCGGTGTATAGTCTCCCGAGACGATATGTTCGCCCCGGTTCTCGAACATCCAGGAGGAGCCTGCCGAAACCCGCAGGACTTCGTAAAGCGTCTTCAGGTCGATCCCGGTCTTGGCTGCAAACGTCATCGCCTCGGCCGTCACGGCGATATGCACCCCGGCCAGCAGTTGGTTGATCATCTTCACCTGCGAACCGGGGCCGGGCCTGTCCCCGAGCCGGAAGACCTTGCCGGAGACCGCATCGAGCGCCGGTTGTGCGCGCGCAAAAGCCTCCGGCGAGCCAGAGCCCATAACGACCATCTCGCCGGAAAGCGCCTTGGCGTGGCCGCCCGAAACCGGCGCATCGACGACAAGCATGCCGGCAGCTTCCAGTCGGTCGGCAATCGCGACTGTGGCGCTCGGCGCCATGGTCGCGCTAAGCAGAAAGACGGTGCCGGCGCGAGCCGTCTCCAGCGAACCGCCCGGCCCGAACAACACATCCTCGGCCTGACTGCTGTTGACGACGAACAGGAACACCACATCGGCTTCCGCTGTGGCTTTGGATGGTGTCTCGCAGGATTTGCCGCCCGCTTCCGAAAAGTGCTGCAACACATCCGATCGGACATCACATCCGTGGACGATAAAACCCGCCCTCAGAAGCGACAGGGCAGCGCCCCATCCCATCGATCCAAGGCCGATGACCGCTGCTGTCCGCATGTCCTGCACAGCTCCTCCTCCAACGTGGAATGCCAGCGTTGAGTACGGTGTTATCGATACCGGTATCGATAACAAGCCTCAATTTCGTAACATATGTCAAGCGTCGGCAATTCCTCTTTTTGCGAAATCGGCTTATGATTTATGCGCGTGTGCTGGTGTCGGCACTGATCGGGGGACCCCTTGGGGATACGCAAATCCACTCTGGAAGAGGTTGCCGCTGCGGCCGGCGTGAGCAAGATGACTGTATCCCGAGCGCTGCGTGGTGCACCTGACGTCTCCGCGCAAACTCGCCAGAGAGTGCTGACGGCGACGGAACAGCTCGGTTACGTCGGCAATCGGCTTGCCCTTTCATTGTCGTCACAGAAAACCAATCTCGTCGCCGTCGTGGTGCCGAGCATGTCCAATATCGTCTTTCCCGAGGTGCTCGCAGGCATTTCGACCGGGCTCGAAGGGTCCGGAATGCAGGCGGTCTTCGGGCTCTCAGACTATGATAGCCGCAAGGAACGGGACGTTATCAGGGACATGCTGTCCTGGCGGCCGAGCGCCATTATCGTCACCGGTCTCGACCAGCCCGAAGATACGGTGAGAATGTTGAAAAGCGCCGATATTCCCGTCATTCAGATCATGGATCTCGATGGTACGCCGATCGATTTCAATGTCGGCCTGTCGCACGGAAAGGCAGGCGAGGAAATGGCGAGATCGCTGATTGCCTCCGGCCGAAAGCGTTTCGGCTATATCGGCAGTGCGCTGGAGCGGGACCTGCGTGCCGCAAAACGCAAGGCCGGCTTCGAGCGCGCCCTGCATGAAAACGGCCTCGCCATCATCGGGCAAAGGCTGGGTGATACCCTTTCCTCCGTCAGTCTCGGCAAATATCTGACACAGCAGTTGCTGCGTGACGAGCCGAACCTCGACTGTATCTATTATTCCAATGACGACATGGCCGCGGGGGGTGCATTTGCCGGCATCGAGGCCTCCCGGACTGACGACATTCTGATGGCGGGTTTCAACGGCCTTGAACTCGCGGCTGCGCTTCCCGTGAGGATCGCTACATCCAAATCGCCACGTCGTCTGATCGGTGAAGTCGCAGCACGTCTGGCATGCGGCTCCATGGCGCCGGATATTCCGTCGAGCGGCAAGATCACCGCCTTCGTTCCCGAGATCACGGGCATTGTACCGGATAACTCCGGCTCGTAACTCCGGCTTGCCAACCGACGTGGTTTTGCGGAGAGACGCCCTGTCAATTTCAACGAATGCTGAGATTTAAATCAGGGAAGTCGATCTATATCCACGCGCGGCTTGCTATATCAGCATTGTCGATATAAATCG
The DNA here is from genome assembly GCF_056396805.1 of Rhizobium sp. 05N49. NCBI lineage: Bacteria > Pseudomonadati > Pseudomonadota > Alphaproteobacteria > Hyphomicrobiales > Rhizobiaceae > Rhizobium > Rhizobium sp. 05N49. Next base: position 198,645 of record NZ_JBFTME010000005.1, on the reverse strand, counting down.
ATATGTGATGCAGCATGGAGAAGCCATGGAACGCTCGTTTTTGACGATCGATGCCGGAGTCAATGACACCGTAATCAAAGCTCTCTCGGCGCCTGGACGCCTGCAACTCCTTAAACTTTTGTGTTCAAAGGGTCCCATGAACGTCAACGACATGGCACGGGCTCTGTCGCTGCCGCAGTCGACCGTCGCAACCGGAATTCAAATTCTGGAAGAGGTAGGATTGGTCGAATCCCGCCTCGCCAAAGGCCGGAAGGGCAATCAGAAGATCTGCTCCGCGGTTTATGACGAAATCCTCATCAGCTTTGAGGACAAGTCCGTCAACAAGGCGGATGACGTCATCGAGGTCGAGATGCCGGTTGGGCTCTACACGAGCTGCGATATCCACGCCCCATGCGGCCTTTGCTCCAGTGACAGTGTAGTCGGCCTGCTCGATGTTCCTGATTATTTCCTTGATCCACAGCGCATGCAGGCCGGTCTTGTGTGGTTCGGGAGGGGTTATGTCGAATACAAATTCCCGAACAATGCCAAGGTTTTGAACAAGGACGTGCGCGCCATTGAATTCTCGATGGAACTGTCTTCTGAAGTACCTGGGACCAATCCCGATTGGCCCTCGGACATCACGATCTGGGTCAATGGAATACCGGTCGGCACCTGGACTTCTCCGGGCGATTACGGTGACAAGCGCGGTGCTCACACACCTGCCTGGTGGAAGCTGGAAGGCTCTCAGTACGGCAAGTTGAAGACGTGGCGTATCTCCACACGAGGCACATTCATCGACGGCATCTCAACCTCCAATGTCACGGTGGAAGACCTTGCTCTCGCGCAGCATTCCTCGATCCGCCTGCGGATCGGCATTGCCGAGAACGCCAGCCATACCGGTGGCGTCAACATATTTGGCCGCGGCTTCGGGAATCATGGCCGCGACATTGTTATGCGCCTCTATATTTAACGAACAATATCGGAAATCCTGATTTCGAAGGCGCGAGAAATTTTTCTCCGGATGATGGAAATTTCCCCATAAATTATTGTTAAATAACTGTTATTTTTGAAAGGCGGGCTGCCAACAACTCACACGCTGTTCGATTGACTCGCACTCATCAAGCTATCAAGATAGCTGCACAAGAACGAAGAAATCGATATTTACGGGAGGGTTCGTTGAAAGCGAATGTTGTTGTTCATCGCGATTTTCGGGTCGCGAGCATTGATCCCAGACTTTACAGTTCGTTCCTTGAGCACCTCGGGAGAGCCGTTTACGGCGGCATATACGAGCCAGGGCATCCGACAGCAGACGCGGACGGCTTCCGGCAAGACGTTATCGATCTCGTCCAGGAACTCGATACGCCCTACTGTCGTTACCCTGGCGGCAATTTCGTTTCCGCCTATGATTGGCAAGACGGCGTTGGTCCGCGTTCCGAACGTCCTGTCCGGCTGGATCTTGCCTGGCGAACCCGGGAAAGCAACCAAATCGGCGTCAATGAATTCGTCGACTGGTGCAAGAAGGCGAAGACCGAGCCCATGCTCGCCGTCAACCTCGGCTCACGCGGGCTGGATTCGGCCCGCAACTTCCTCGAATATTGCAACCATCCCAGCGGCACCTATTGGTCGGACCTGCGTCGCAAGCATGGTTGGGAAGCACCCCATAACGTCAAATTGTGGTGCCTCGGCAACGAAATGGACGGCCCCTGGCAGGTAGGACACAAGTCAGCGCACGAATATGGCCGGCTCGCCGACGAAACGGCAAAGGCCATGCGGAATTTTGACAAGTCGCTGGAACTCGTGGTCTGCGGCTCCTCGCATTCCGATATGAAGACCTATCCGGATTGGGAAGCAGAGGTCCTAAACGAGTGCTATGACAGCGCCGACTATATTTCCCTGCATATGTATTTCGCAAACCGCGAGAAAAATACGCTCAACTACCTTGCCCGCACGACAAAGCTTGACCGTTACATCACCACGATCGGCGGTGTGATCGACTACATCAAGGCGAAGAAGCGGTCGAAGAAGACGATCGGCATTTCCTTCGACGAATGGAATGTCTGGTATCATTCCAACCAGCAGGACAAGGATATCCTCGCCAAAAACGAATGGCCCGATGCCCCACACCTTCTCGAAGACGTCTATAATTTCGAGGACGTGTTGCAGGTCGGCGGGATTCTCAACACCTTCATCCGCCGTTCGGACCGCGTGCGCATCGCCTGCATCGCCCAGCTCGTCAATGTCATCGCTCCGATCATGACCGAGAATGGTGGTCCGGCCTGGCGTCAGACGATCTATTATCCCTTCTACTTCGCGTCGAAATACGGCCGGGGATCAGCCCTGCAAATCATCACTGACGCGCCGACCTACGATTGCGACGAAGCGGACGATGTGCCCTATCTGGACACATCCGCAGTCCTTTCCGACGATGGCAAGACGCTGACCTTCTTTATCGTCAACCGTCATCCGCAAAGCGCCCTTGACCTCGACGCCCGGCTGGACGGCTTTGCCAATGCCCGCGTGCTCGAGCAGCTGGAGATGACGCATCCTGACCTGCAGGCGGTCAACACGGCACGGCAGCCGGAGACGGTTGCGCCAATCAAGGTCGAGAACGCGAAAGTCGAGGACGGCAGATTGCGCGCGAGCCTGAAGCCTCTGTCCTACAGCGTCATCCGGCTTTCGGTCTGACGCCATTCCGGCCATCACTCTCGTGCTGGCCTGGAGAATATCCGCTTGCTGCGAGGAGGCAGCCGAGCCGGAGAAATGGTTCGCAGAAGCATCTGACCTGACAAGTGCAAGTCCCTATGCCGCTGCGAACCCTAAAACCGCGACGTCCCATGCGTCCATTGCGGCCGCGCTCTCGTCGCATTCAAAGGGAGGAGATAATGCAGCATTGGAAGAAGCTTGCATTCGGCGTCGCCTTGGCGACGCTCGGCCTGATGGCCGCGGCTAAGGCGGATGACTATAAATCCTTGCCTCGCAAGGACACTCTCATCGTCGAAAACCCGGAAGGCACCATCAAGAATCCGGGCTGGTTCAATATTTGGGTCAACGGCGGCGGCGGCGTTTCGACCGGCCTGCAGCAGTTGACCATGGACACGCTCTGGTACATCGATCCGGAAAAAGGCCTCGGCGGCTCTACCTGGGACAATTCCCTTGCCGCCGACAAGCCGCAATACAATGCCGACTTCACCGAGATGACGGTGAAACTGCGCAAGGGGCTCTACTGGAGCGACGGCGTGGAGTTCACCGCTGACGACGTGGTCTACACGGTCAAGACGCAGATGGACCATCCCGGCATGGTCTGGAGTGCTGCCTTTTCCGTGCAGGTGGCAAGCGTCGAAGCGACCGATCCCTATACGGTCGTTTTCAAGCTGAAAAAGCCCAACTCCCGTTTTCATGCGATCTTCACCGTGCGCTGGAACGGTGCCTGGATCATGCCGAAGCACGTCTTCGAAAAGATCGCCGATCCGGTTCGCTATGACTTCGCCAACCCCGTCTCACTGGGCGCCTACAAGCTGAAGACCTATGACCCTCAGGGCAAATGGTACACATGGGAGAAGCGCGACGACTGGCAGCGGACTTCGCTTGGCCGGTTCGGCGAGCCTGCTCCAAAATATGTAACCTATGTCGACCCGGGCCCGCCGGATAAACGCACCATCGCCCAGCTCGAGCACAATCTCGATATCATCCACGACAATACGCCGGAAGGCATGTTCACGCTCAAGGAAAAGTCGAAGAGCGTCGATAGCTGGTTCCCGGGCTTCCCCTTTGCTCATCCGGACCCGACGCTTCCGGCTGTCATTTTCAATACGCAGGATCCGACCTTCCAGAACCCGGATGTCCGCTGGGCATTGGCGCTGCTGATCGATATCAAGGCCGTGGACATGGCGAGCTATCGCGGTGCGGCCACGCTATCGGCACTCGGTGTACCGCCAACGGCCATTGCCATGACGGACTATCAGGCTCCCCTGCAGGATTGGCTGAAGGACTTCGAGATCGATACGGGCAAGCGCAAGATCAAGCCTTACGATCCGACAGTTGGCCAGCAGATCGCCGATATCCTGCGCAAGCAGCCAAAATACAAGGATCAGATCCCGACGGACCCCGCCGCCATCAATAGCGCGTTCGGCTATGGCTGGTGGAAACCGGATCCGCAGGCAGCTGCCGAACTGCTGGAAAAAGCAGGCTTCAAGAAGATCGGCGGCAAATGGATGACCCCGGACGGCCAGCCGTTCAAGATCCGGATGACCGTCGAGGGCGACACCCGCTCCGTCTTCACCCGGGCCGGAACGCTCATCGCACAGCAATGGGCCTCTTTCGGCATCGACGCCAAAGCCGTGCCGGTCACGAAACTCTGGCAGGTTGCGCTTCAGCCCGGCGACTATCAGGTAGCGATTGCCTGGAGCGTGGAAACCTGGGGCGGCGATCCCGATCTGTCGTTCTTCCTCGACAGCTGGCACTCACAGTTCGTGGCAAAGAAGGGTGAGAACCAGCCGCCGCGCAACTGGCAGCGCTGGAGCAATCCGGAACTCGACAAGATCATCGAAAGCATTCGCGGCATCGGCGCCGACGATCCGAAGGGCCTTGAGCTCGGCAAGGATTATCTCAAGCTGGTCGCCCGAGAAATGCCGACGATACCGCTGATGTCCTATAACGTCTTCACCTCGATGGACACGACCTATTGGACCGGTTACCCGACGATATCAGACCCTTATACCGATCCGGTACCGAACTGGGCGAATTCCAGGTTGATGATGGTCAAATTGAAACCGGCACAACCGAAATAATCCTCCCACCGCCGGCGCGGCCCTTTCGCGCCGGCCCCCTTATCGGCGGGCAATCTGCCCGTCGATCCTTTCGATGAAGGGACCCAGAGAGGAACCACCACCCTATGACGTCCTATCTGATCTTTGTGCTGAAGCGGTTCGGTCAGTTTCTGCTCGTCGTATTTCTTGGCGTGACCATAACATTCTTCGTCACCCACCTGACCCCGATCGATCCGGTCGAAGAGAGCATAGGCTCCATAACGCAGATGGGGCAATCCGATCCAAACGCGATCGAACTGATGCGCCAGTCGCTTCGGGAGCTTTACGGACTGAATGGCTCGATCTGGCAGCAATACCTGCATTTCTGGCTTCGGCTCGCGACAGGTGACCTCGGCCCCTCGCTCTCGGCCTTCCCCACACCGGTCTCGACCATCATCATGCGTTCCCTGCCCTGGACGATCGGTCTGATGACGGTCTCCACGCTGATTACGTTCGTGCTCGGCAACGCGATCGGTGCGCTTGCCGGTTACCACCGGAAGAACATGATCCTGAAAGGGATCAGTCTCGTCTTCATCGCGATGCTGCCGATCCCCTATTACATTCTGGCCTTCGTTTTGCTCATTGTCTTCGGTTATGTCTGGCCGATCCTGCCGATCAATGGCGGCTATGAGATGAACGCCAATCTCGACCTGTCCTTCTCCCTTGTTATCGACATTCTCGAACATTCCATCCTGCCCGCATTCTCGCTGATCCTCGTCGGCACCGGCAGCTGGCTGATCGGGATGCGTGCTCTGGTTTCCAACATCATAACGGAGGATTATGTGGTCTTTGCCGAGCTCGGCGGCGTGCCGAAGCGGCGCATCCTGCGCTCCTATATCGCCCGCAACGCCATGGTGCCGCAGTTTACGGGCTTGGCGATGTCGCTCGGCGCTATCTTCAACGGCACGGTCATTACCGAGATCGTCTTCGGCTATCCCGGCATCGGAAACCTGCTGATATCAGCCGTCCATGCCGGCGACTACAGCCTCGTGCTCGGCCTCAGCGCCTTGTCGATCGTCGGCGTCGCGGCCGCCGTCTTCATCATCGACATCCTGAGCCCGCTCATCGATCCGCGCATCAAGGTGGAGTAGGCCATGTTCACGATCCTGCGCGACCTGACGCGTCACAACATGGAATTCCTGAGCGGCCTGGCACTCTTTGCCATCATCGTGGGCCTGGTCATCCTGTCCTATTTCTCGCCCTATGGCGCCACGGACATCTACCTGCTGCCGCCCGATATGCCGCCGGACGGAGACTATTGGCTGGGCACCACGTCGCGCGGCCAGGACGTCTTCTGGCAGCTGACGACTGCGCTGCGCAACACACTCTATTTCGGTATCGGCGTCGCCTTCCTATCTCGCATCATATCGCTCGTCGTTGGCCTGGTCGCTGGTTATGCCGGCGGCGTGGTTGACCGGGTCCTCATGGCAATCAACGACAGCGTCATGGTCATTCCGCAATTTCCGCTGCTGATCCTCTTCTATTTTGTGCTGAAGGACAGCATGACCTGGACAGCCCTCATCGTCATCATGGCAGCTCTCGGCTGGTCCTATGATGCGAGGCTCATCCGTTCTGTTGCGATCAGCCTTAAAACGCGGCCCTTTACCACTCAGAGCGTCTATTCCGGCATGAGCATGCGCAAGATCCTCGTCGAGGAGCATTTGCCCTACGTCCTGCCGATCGTCTTTGCCACGACGATGAACAACATGATCTGGTCTATCGGGATGGAGATCACCTTGTCGGTGCTTGGCTTCACCGACATCGAGACCCCGACCATGGGCATGATGATCTATTGGGCCAACGCCCATTCGGCACTCATCGCCGGCACCTGGTGGTGGGTGGCTGCACCCGTTGCCGTCATCGTCGTTCTCTTCCTGGCGCTGTTTCTCCTGTCCATGTCGATGAATGAATACAACGATCCGCGCAGCCGGCTGAACCGGATGGGAGGTTAGCCATGGATGCCCTGGTCGAAGTCCAGAACCTGAAAGCCTATTATCGCGCCTTCCTTTTTGGCGTCGATCGTGAAGTGCGCGCAGTCGACGACATTACCCTGACGATCGGTCGCGGTGAAATCTATGGGGTGGCGGGCGAATCCAGCAGCGGCAAGACGACCCTGATCAAGACGATTGCCGGTGCGATCCGGCCGCCGCTCAAGGTCGTATCGGGCAAGGTCGTCTTCCATTTTGCCGGCGGTACGCAGGACATATACGCCATGACGCCGGACGAACGCATGGCGCTTCGCTGGCTGCATCTGTCCTACATCATGCAGGGCTCAATGAACGTGCTGAACCCGGTTCGGCGCATCCATCACTCCTTCACCGATTTCGCCTTGCGTCACATGAAAGTCGGCAAGAGTGAGTTCTTCGCGAAAGTCGGCTCGCACCTCCAGAGATTGAAACTCGATCCGCATCTGCTCCAGGCCTATCCGCATGAACTCTCCGGGGGCATGCGCCAACGTATGACGATCGCGCTCGCGACGATCCTGACGCCTGAGTTCATCATTGCCGACGAGCCGACAACGGCGCTCGACGTCATCGTACAGCGCGACGTGCTGTCGATGATCCGCGAAATCCAGCATGAAATAGGCTCCTCCTTCTTGTTCGTCACCCATGACATGGGTGTGCATGCGACGGTTTCTGACCGTATCGGCATCGTCTATGCCGGGCGTCTCGTCGAGGAGGCGCCGACCCACAAGCTCTTTGCGCTGCCGCTGCATCCTTATACGCAGCATCTGGTCGGCAGCCTGCCGCGTATCGGCGATGCGAAGGCCCGGCCTTCGCTCGAGGGGCGGCCGCCGAACCTTGCCATGCCGCCTGAAGGCTGCCGGTTCCATCCGCGCTGCCCGAAGCGGATGGAGATCTGTTCGCAAAAGGTACCGCCGATGATCACGGTTGAGCCGGATCGGCGAGTGGCTTGCTTTGCGGTTACGGGAGATCAGGCTTGAACGCTCTTCTCACACTCTCTCATGTCACGAAAATCTACCGTCAGGGCGGCATGCTAGGCCGCCGGCAGATCGTGGCGGTCAAGGATGTCAGTTTCGAGATCGGCAGCGAACCGGAGATTCTCTCCATCGTCGGAGAATCGGGGTCGGGAAAATCGACGATTGCAGCAATGATCCTCGGGCAGACAGCGCCCACGCAAGGCATACTTCATTTTCGTGGGAAAGCGGTGGCCCTGCACGGCAAGGCGGAGCGTCGCGCCTTCATGAGGGAAGTGCAGCCAGTCCTGCAGAACCCCTTCGAAGCCTTTAATCCGCTCAAGCGCGTGGATCGTTACCTCTTCGAAACGGCGCGGAACTTCTCCGCTGGCGCCGGCAAGTCGGATCGCCAACAGATCGAACGATTGGCCGATGAGGCTCTCGGCCATGTGGGGCTCAGTCTTGCGGAAGTGAAGGGCCGGTTTCCGCATGAACTGTCCGGAGGACAGTTACAGCGCGTCGCAATTGCCCGTGCCCTGATCCCGCAGCCACGTCTGCTCATCGCCGACGAACCGGTATCGATGGTTGACGCGTCTCTGCGCATGGCAATCGTCAATCTCTTCGATCAATTGAAACGCGAGCTTGGACTTTCGATCGTCTACATCACGCATGATCTCGCCACAGCCTACTATATCAGCGACCGGATTATCATCATGCGCAAGGGCGAGATCGTCGAGCAGGGCGAGGCACGCAAGGTCCTCGACAATCCCCAGCACTCCTACTCGCGTGCATTGAAGGAAGCCGTGCTGAGCGCCGATTTCGCTGAGGCGCCCTAGCGCGCGAGCGGTGACGGAAGAGCTTCACCTGTGGAACCCTGCCTCAGATCGTGAGTGCATTCGCTTGCATTACTCAAACCATCGATGAGCATCGCAACCCGCCCGCCGAAATCCGCTGGTTGGGACTTAAAATTTAGATTGAAGCGACGTTCGGAAGATTGCGGTGGGCGCTCTCAGGCACCGCCGTGATGCCATCTGCGGGCAGGAAGGGACCGCCCTGGAAAGGCAACCCCCGCATTCTGCGAGGATTGCCTGATCATCAAACCAAGGGAACAAGCCGTGGCGCGAATGCAGGCTCAGGCTGCCCTGGCGATATCGTCGCTGTGGCGGATTTCCGTGCCGAGCACCTTCAGGCATTCGCGGATGAATGCAGCAAGTGCCGTCCATCCCTTCGCGGAAACCATGGTGCCATCGACATAGGCTTCGGTCGGCGACAAATCGATATAGGTACCGCCTGCAAGCGTGACTTCCGGCTCGCAAGCCCCGAGGGCACCGACCTTCTTGCCGCGAACCACACCGTCGACGGCAATCAGAATCTGGACGCCGTGGCAAATCGTGAAGATCGGCTTCTGCTTCTCGTGAAAATGCCGCACGATTGCCTGAACGCGTTTGTCGGTGCGGATATATTCGGGGCCGCGACCGCCTGCGCAGTAGACTGCGTGATATTGATCGAGCTGCGCCTCGGCCTCCGAGAAGGTCTTGTTGATCGTGAAGAAGTGCCCAAGCTTTTCTGTATATGTCTGATCGCCCTCGAAATCGTGGAGCGAGGTCTTGATCAGGTCGCCCGCCTTCTTGTCGGGGCAGATCACGTCGACCGTATGGCCGACTGCCTCCATCGCCTGCTGATAGACATAGATTTCATATTCCTCGGTGAATTCACCGGTCAGCATCAGTATCTTCTTACCAGGCATGATTTGCTCCTCTTCTTCATGCAATGGGGCGGCTGCGGCCGCCCCCGGTTTCGGTCTCATCAGAACGGAGAGTCGGGGAAATAGTATTCCTTGGCATTCTCCTGCGTAATCAGCGGCGCATCCAGCTTGACAGTGCCTCGCACCGGCGCCTGGCCGACAATATTGGCAACGGTCATGTAGATGGCGGTCTTGATCATGGACGGCGGATAGGGTGTCTCGACCGGCGTCATCGGATCGCCGTCGATAACCTTCTTGACGATGTCCTTCATGCCATTGCCGCCGAGGGCAAGCTTGATGTCCTTGCGACCCGATTCCTTGACAGCCTCGAGCACACCGAGAAGCATGTCGTCATCATTTGCCCAGACAGCATCGATCTGCGGGTATTTGGCAAGATAGTCCTGCATCAGCTTGAAGGCGTCATCACTGTTCCAGTTCGCGTACTGGATGTCCAGAATCTTGAGATCGGTTCCCTTGATGGCATCCTGAAAGCCCTGGATGCGTTCATCGTCGATGACGGTCGGAATGCCGCGCAAGACGACGAGGTTGCCTTTGCCGCCCAGCTTGTCGATCATGAATTTCGCCGTATTGCGGCCAACCGCGATGTTGTCGCCGGCAAGGTAGAGGTCCTGGATGGACTGGTCGTTCAGGCCACGGTCCACGACGGTGATGAAGGTGCCGGCATCCTTGACCGCCTTGACCGGCGTCGTCAGTTCCTCCGACGTATAGGGCAGGATGACCAGTGCATCGAGCTTGCGTCCTGCGGACAGATCTTCAAGCGCGCTCACCTGCGCCGTTGCCGAAGGCGAGGTCTTCACCACGACCTCGACATTCGGAAAGGCGGCATTGACTTCCTTGGCGGCAGCCTGTGCATGATAGACGATGCCCGCCGTCCAGCCATGGTCGGCTGCCGGGATCGACACGGCGACAACCTTCTTGTCTGCCGAAAGGGCCTGACCGGCGAGCAGCACCGTACTGACGGCCAGGGCCGCAATCCATTTTCTAGACATTCATTCCTCCCAGAATCGGACCACAAACATCAATCCGCGCGGTCCGGACGCGGTTACTTCGAGAATCTTTGAATGAGCATGGCGATGATGATGATGACGCCCTGAACGCCGGCGACGAGATATTCGGATACGAAATCCGAGAGCACCATCAGGTTGGCGATGAGTTCGAGGATCACCGCTCCGGCGACCGTGCCCCAAACATGGCCCTTGCCACCCCGCAGGGCAGTTCCGCCGATGACGACCGCAGTGATGACCTGCAATTCCCATAGCACGCCGGTGGTCGGCGTCGCCGCTCCGAGGCGCGGCACATAGCAGATCGCAGCGATCGCAACACATACGCCCTGCATCGCGTAGGCGATCGTGCGCGTCTTGATGATGGAAATTCCTGAGTAGCGGGCCACGTCCTCATTCGCGCCAACGGCAGCGCATTTCCGGCCGTACTTCATCTTGTAGAGGATGAAGGAAGCGATAGCCGCAACAGCAATCGAAATGAGGATCGGAAAGGGAATACCGCCAAAGGTGCCGAAATAGACGGGCCGATAGGCATCGCGGAGACTGCGATCGATCGGGATCGTTCCGCCATCCGACATATAGGTGATGAGGGCGCGGAAGATCCCCATGGTACCGAGTGTCGCGATAAAGGGCTCTATCTTTCCGACGGTAACGATGAGCCCGTTCATCAGCCCGCAAATGAGCCCGACGACAAGCGCGATAGCCATGCCGGCAGGTATTGCCAGGACACCCCAGTCTGCAGCCATCCTGTTCATGAACATAATAGTTATGCCCGTGATGAACGCGGCCATCGAACCGACCGAAAGATCCAGTCCGCCGGATGAGATGACGAAGGTCGCACCGACGGCGATGATCGCGATGAAGGCGCTTCGCGTGATCACATTGCCGAGATTGGTCGCCGAGAGGAAATCCTGGTTGATCGAAAAACCGATCAGCAGCAGCGCCAGAAGCGCAAGGAACGGACCGACATCCGACCAGCCGATGTTCCATTCCCGCTCCGGCCGAACCGGCGTCGAACCCGTAATCACACTCATTGTCTTCCTCCCTGCTTCGCCGCAACCTTCGTCTCGCTGGTGGCAAGAAGCGCAATCTCATGTTCCGTCATTCTGTCGCCCGTCACCTCTCCCGTGATGCGCCCCTCCCGCATCACAAGAATTCGGTCGCAGATTCCGATCAGCTCCTGCATTTCGGACGAGATGACGATGCAGGTCCTGCCTTCTGCGACGAGGCGCTCGATGAAGGCGTAGATCTGGGCCTTGTTCGCGATGTCGATCCCGCGCGTCGGCTCGTCGATGACGACGACCGAAGGGTCGGTGAGAAGCACCTTGGCGAGCAGAAGCTTCTGCTGGTTGCCTCCGGAGAGCTGACCCGCCTTGACGGCATAACTTTTCAGGCGGATGTCGTAGGTGTTGACGGCTTCGACGAGCGCGCTCTGCTCACGACGGCGGCGCATCAGAAGGCCGGGATGAAATCTGCCGAGGGCGGACAGCGTGAGGTTCGGCGCAAGCCGCTCCTGCAGCAGCAGGCCCTTGCCTTTGCGATCCTCGGTCAGGTAGCCGATGCCGGCATCCATCGCTGCCCGGGGACGCCTGATATCAATCGCCCTGCCCTGCAGTTTTACGGTTCCGGTGGCAGGGCGCAGGCCCATGATGCCCTCGAACACCTCGGTGCGGCCAGCACCGATCATGCCGGCGAATCCGAGGACTTCGCCTCTATGGGCGGTAAACGAGATGTCGCTTGCGAAGCCGGGAACGCCGAGGTCTCGGACTTCCAGCATCGCCTGCAGGGCTGGCTTTACGGTCTTCTCGGGATAAAGCGCGGCGAGATCGCGCCCAACCATCAGCCGCGCCATGTCCATCTGCGTCAGGCTATGACCGGGATATGTGCCGACCATCTTGCCGTCTCTAAGCACCGTCACCTTATCGGCAAGCCGCTGGACTTCATCGAGGCGATGGCTGATGTAGAGTACGGCAGCACCCTGCTCCTTCAGCTGAAGGATGATGGCAAGCAGTCGCTCGACCTCCTCACCCGTCAGGACTGCAGTCGGTTCGTCGAAAATGACAAGCTTGTAGTCGTCGAGGAGCGCACGTGCGATCTGCACGAGCTGGCGATCCGCAAGCGAAATGTCGCGCACCAAAGCATTTGGCGATACGTGACATCCAAGATCGTGAAGTTTTTCGACGGCCAGACGCCGCATCGTCCGATCATCGACCAGGCCATGACGCATCAGCTCGCGGCCGAGGAAAAGATTTTCGGCGACAGTCAGGGCGTCGGCAAGCAGGATCTCCTGGTGCACCAGAACAATACCCGCCTCCTGCGCCTGCTCCGGCTTTGAGAATCCGACCTTGCGGCCGCCCATCGACAGCGTTCCTGCAGTGGGCTCGGCGTAACCGGAAAGGAGCCGCATGAATGTCGACTTGCCGGCGCCATTCTCGCCGATGATGGCATGGATCTCGCCGGGCAAGATATCGAGCGTGACTTCCGAGAGTACGGTGACCGGTCCGTACTGCTTCGACATGCCCTCCGCACGAAGGACCGGATGAGAGACGAGGCTTTCTTTCTCGGACACCACGCTCCTCCCCTTTCTCTCCATGGTCATGACGCTCGACATTGCCCGCCTCTCAATCGAAGGCCGGCACGAGCCGGTCCCGTGAATGTTCGAGATGGGTTCTCATTGCCTTCTCGGCAGCCGATGGGTCACCCGCCGCAAAGGCAGAGAGAAGCGCCTCGTGCTCGTCCAACGCCTCTTCGGTGACGCGGGAATGGAACATCAGTCGAAAGATGTGAAAATGCGTGTGCTGGTGGCTGAGAGTTTGGCGAATGAGCTCGTTGCCGRCAAATTCCATGATCCTGTCATGGAAAACGGCATCCTGCCGCGCGAAGGTGGAATAGCGCAGCCGTTCATCGGCCCCTTCCCGGCGCCCCATGACGCCGGCCGCCTCCCTGAGGATAGCGAGCTTTTCATCGTCCATTGCCCTTGCCGCCCTCGCAGCACCGTCGGGCTCGAGAAGCAACCGCAAGTGATAGAGCTCATCGAAGCGACGATGGGTAATCTGCGGAGCAGCGCTGTAACCGATAAGATGCGTCTTGACGACGAGCCCCTCTCCCTCGAGGCGGCCGAGCGCCTCGCGGATCGGGGTCTGGGAAACATTGAATTCCTTGACCAGATTATCGACGGTGATGCGCGCACCCGGAGCAATCTTAAGAGACATGAGCTGCGCAAAAATCACCTCGTAGACGCTGTCCGCGAGACTGTTGCTGCGCTGTATGAAACCACTCGGATCAGGCGTGGCATTGAGCATCATCGTATTCCGGCCGTGTATTTCTTTTGCCTCTTGACAGGAACAATCGCTAACACGATGCTCGGCGATATGCAATCCCATATCCTATAGGATTTTATATCGGAGGTTTCATGAAGGTCATTTGGATAAGCGCGAAGGAAATCTCGCGCCAATTTTGCGACGCTTCCTCGAGGTTTTTCTTCATTCCCCAACTGGTGAAAGGGCCAGTACAATGACCCTCTTTGCGGCTATCCGGCTCCCGAAAGAAATCCTGTTCGGCAAGGGCCAACGGTTTGCGCTGCCATCCGTCGCCAGGAGGCTTGGCCAAAAGGCGCTGATCTGCACGGATGAGCGCTTCGCAGGGACTTCCGTTTTCGCCGAGCTTGTGGCCGCATTGAACGCGGCATCGATCGAGACACTGGTCCATGACCGGGTCCTGCCGGATGTCCCGCGCGACACCGTTGCGCTATGCGTTGAGGAGGCGCGGAGCTTCGAGCCCGACATGGTGATAGGGATAGGCGGGGGGAGTTGCCTCGACATGGCGAAATGCGCCGCCCTGCTTTTGAGCCATGGCGGCAGCCTCTCGGAATACTATGGCGAGTTCAAGGTTCCCGGTCCGACAATGCCCATCATCGCTGTGCCGACCACGGCGGGTACCGGCTCGGAGGTGACGCCGGTTGCCGTCATCTCCGACCCGGATCGGACGCTGAAAGTCGGCATATCGAGCCCTTATCTCATTGCCGCAGCGGCTATCTGCGATCCGGAGCTGACAATGTCCTGCCCGCCGGGCCTGACCGCTGTCGCGGGCGCGGACGCGTTGACGCATGCGATCGAGGCATTCACGGCCGCCCGGCGCGGCGCCGACCCCTTGTTGCCACAGAATCATGTCTTCATCGGTAAGAGTGAACTTACAGACTATTTCGCGCTCCTCGCCATCAAGCTCCTGGGACGCAGCCTGGAAACGGCTTGCAAGGACGGATCGAACGAAGATGCTCGCGCCGACGTAATGATGGGTGCGCTGGCTGCCGGCTGCGCATTCGGTACGGCCGGTACCGCAGCGGCGCATGCCATCCAGTATCCCGCGGGCGCATTGACCCATACGGCCCATGGGCTTGGCGTCGCGACGATGATGCCCTACGTCATGAACTATAACCGCTCCGCCTCAATGACCGAAATGGCGGAGATCGGGCAAGCGCTCGGTCTGGATTCAATGAGCAAGACGAAGCAGGAAATGGCCGACGCAGCCATCGAGGAGATCCGCAGGCTTTTTCAAGCCATCGGCATCACACCGACACTGGCCGATCTCGGACTTACCGCCGACAAGCTCGACTGGACCGCCGAACAGGCGCTCAGCATCGACAGATTGATCAAGAATAACCCGAGGCCTTTCGACATCGACGCCATGAAGCGTCTCGTTCGTGCAGCCTATGACGGCGATCTTGCCGCCGCTGCCCTCTAAACATTCGAGGACCAAAATGACTATTGCCCAGCAAATGCCACAGGCCGACCGCCACCTGCCAGACATTGGGGCCACGGCCCGCGGCCTCTATATCGATGGGAATTGGCGGCAATCGAAAAGCGGGCGCAAGATCGATGTGACCGACCCCTCGACCGGGGCGCTTCTTGCGGCTGTTGCGGATGCCACTGTCGAGGATGCGCAGGCAGGCATAGAGGCCGCATCCCGGGCTGCGCCGGGCTGGCGGTCGACGCCGCCGCGCAAGCGTTCGGAGATCTTGCGACGCTGTTTCGAACTGATGATCGAGCGTTCCGAAATGCTTGCCACCTTGATCTCCCTGGAGAATGGCAAGGCGCTACGCGACGCCCGCGGCGAGGTCGCCTATGCCGCCGAGTTCTTCCGCTGGAATGCGGAAGAAGCCGTCCGCATTACGGGAGAATTCGGCATCGCTCCGTCGGGCGCCAACCGCATCATTGTCGATTACCAGCCGATCGGCATCTGCCTGCTGATCACGCCATGGAATTTCCCGGCTGCGATGGCGACGCGAAAGATCGCTCCGGCCCTCGCCGCTGGTTGCACCGTCATTCTGAAGCCGGCAAGCGAGACGCCGCTGACGGCCTATGCGCTGGCCTCGATCTATGAGGAGGCCGGCGTACCGGCAGGCGTCGTCAACGTTCTGACGACGAGCACTCCAGCCCCGTTCAGCGCTGCCATTCTCGCGGATCCGCGCGTCAGAAAACTTTCGTTCACGGGCTCGACAGGCGTTGGCCGCCTGCTTCTCACCGAAGCGGCCAAGCATGTCGTCTCATGTTCCATGGAACTCGGCGGCAATGCTCCATTCATCGTTTTCGACGACGCCGATCTGGAGGCGGCACTCGACGGCGCGATGGTTGCCAAGATGCGCAATGCGGGCGAAGCCTGCACCGCAGCAAACCGTCTCTATGTCCAGTCGGGGATCTACCAGTCCTTCGCGGAGGGGCTGGCCAAAAGGATGTCTGCTCTCAACGTCGGTCCGGGCGTCGATGCCCTTACCGAATGCGGGCCGATGATCACGACGAAAGCCGTGGAGAAGATCGACCGCCTCGTCGTTGATGCGAAAGCAAAGGGCGCCCGCGTCACCTGCGGCGGTGAGCCCTCCGCCGGGCCGGGTTACTTCTACCCGCCGACAGTTCTCGTGGACATGCCCGACGGGGTCGAGATGGCGCATGAGGAAATCTTCGGACCGGTTGCGCCTCTTTACAGGTTCGAGACCGAGGACGAGGTAATCGGGCGCGCCAACGACACCGAATACGGTCTTGCCGCTTACGTCTTCACACGCGACATAGCACGGGGATTGCGCGTTTCCTCCGCTCTGGAATCAGGCATGATCGCGCTCAACCGGGGTCTGGTTTCCGATCCGGCAGCACCGTTTGGCGGCGTCAAGCAGAGCGGTCTCGGCCGTGAGGGCGGGCAGCATCACGGCATCGCCGAATTTATGGAAGCCAAGTATATCGCTGCGAGTTTCTGACGGCTGAGAGGAAGAATATTTGGAAACCGATCCGTTCCGCATACGGGGACATGTGCCGGAATTCGACGCCATCGTGTCGGAGATCAAGGCAAGGAGTGCTTCGACGCGTGCAAGGCTGCGTATGCGGGAAATCGCTTACGGAGAAGGCGGGAGTGAAACCGTGGACGTCTTCTACCCCGACGGTATAAGCGACCGACGACCGGTGCACATGTTCATCCACGGCGGCTACTGGCGGATGTTTTCCAAGCGTGACTACTCCTATGTCGCCGACACCATTGCCGGCACAGGGGCAATCGCGATCATTGTCGATTACGCCCTCATGCCGCATGTGAGGATGGAGGTGCTCGTCGATCAGGTTCGGCGAGCAAAGCAATGGGTACTCCAACACATCGCGAGCCATGGCGGCGACGCCTCGCGCTTCACGGTCAGCGGTCATTCTGCCGGTGCGCATCTTGCGAGCTTCCTGTTTCATCGACAGGAGGCTTTCTCGGGCGTGTCGGCAGCCCTCCTGCTGGGCGGCCTTTACGACCTGAAGCCCCTGCAATCATCATTTCTGCACTCAGAAATCGCCATTACCGACGGAGAGGTTGCCGACCTTTCGCCGATGCTGCACTCCTTTGACCAGGGCTGTCGCGCCATTATCGCGGTCGGCGCTGAAGAAACGCCGCCGTTTCATCAGCAGGCGGACGCCTTTTCATTGCGCCTGCGACAGCAAGGGCTGTCGGTCACCAGCGAAAGGCTCGAAGGCTCCAATCACATGAGCAGTGTTCGCGACCTTGGCCTCCCCGAAACGGCTATCGGTCGAATCCTCAGTGAAATGATCGCATCTGTCGGGTGATATCCAAGGTTCGATCTTCAACTGAAATCGGCTTCTTGCTCGGCGTTCGCGGTTGGCTCACGCAAAGGACCGCCGAGATAATTCTCTTGCGCCTGCCGTCTCGGCTGATAAAAGCCGGCCCGTCAACTGAAAACAGCGACTGAATGACAGAACACGCCATTACCTGGAGCATTGCCGGCCTGACCGCCATGGGCGTGGTCGTTCGTCCGTTTCGATGGCCGGAAGCGGTATGGGCCATGTTCGGTGCCTTGCTGCTCTTTGCCTTTCGCCTGATCGGACCACAGGACGTCATCACGGGCGTCTTAAAAGGCAGCGACGTATATCTTTTTCTGATCGGCATGATGCTCCTGTCGGAACTCGCCCGCCGGGAAGGGCTGTTCGACTGGATTGCGGCGATCGCCACAACGCTCTCCCGTGGCTCCTCCCGACGCCTGTTCGTGCTTGTCTATCTGGTCGGCATTGTCGTGACGGTCTTTCTCTCAAATGATGCGACGGCCGTCGTCCTTACCCCAGCCGTCTGCGCGGCCTGCCGGGCTGCCCGCGTCCGGGACCCGATGCCCTATCTGCTGATATGCGCCTTCATCGCCAATGCCGCGAGCTTTGTCCTTCCTATCTCCAATCCCGCCAATCTGGTGATCTTTGCGGGTGGCGAAATGCCGCCCCTGGCGCGCTGGTTGTCGACATTCATGCTTCCATCGATCGTTTCGATCGTTGTCACATTCGGCTGCCTTTACTGGACTCAGCGCCAGGCGCTTGCCCAGGACAGCGTTGCTGAAAACGTGCCACGGCCGACCCTTTCCGCGAGCGCTCGGCTGGCCGGGTGGGGAATTGTCCTGACGGCCGTCATTCTCATCGTGGCATCAGCTATGCACATCGATTTGGGTATGCTGACTTTTCTCGCCGGCACGATTACCACCGTGCTGGTGCTGGCACTGACCCGGCAAAGCCCGATCGAGACCTTCAAGGGTGTAAGCTGGAGCGTCCTGCCTCTGGTCGCAGGCCTGTTCGTCGTCGTGGAGGCGCTGGATCGTACCGGTCTGACAACCATGCTCTCAGATCAATTGGCCCTGCTCGCGGCGACATCGGAAACACGGGCGGCCGGCATTGCGGGCGTGGTTGTTGCGGTTGTCTGCAACCTCGTCAACAATCTCCCGGCAGGCCTGGTTGCGGGAAGCGCTGTGCAGGCAGCGCATGTCTCAGACAAGATTGCCGGAGCGGTGCTGATCGCAGTCGATCTCGGTCCTAACCTTTCCGTGACAGGATCGCTGGCAACAATATTGTGGTTGACCGTCCTTCGTCGTGAGGGACTTCACATCGGTGCGTGGCAGTTTCTCAAGCTCGGAACTGTCGTCATGTTTCCGGCACTGATCTTGTCCTTGCTGTCGCTCGTTCTTTTCTGAGACTGCCAGCCGACGGCGCCGTCTTCTTTCGAACTAGGTGCCGGAGCTTCTGCCCAAAGACGATGCGCGCCCCAAGACGTTGCAGCTGCCACATCGGCTTCTGGCTCACACCGGTCCTGAAGCATCGCCCCTTCAATCGGAGCAAGGGCAACGACATCCTTTCGCGCATGCTGTGACGCCCGCCCGAATGACCGGAGAGGGCGCGGCGCTTGGCGAGCATTGGCGTCTCCGGGATAGCTGCGCGATCGAAGGGTTGTCAGGCGCACCTTGTTATCGCTGACGACATAATCGTGTCGATGCATCGAATGCCCGACCCCATTCAGCTTGCTTGAACGTGAGTCTATATCCAGTGATAGACACGCACACGGGAGCGGGGGCTGACTGAGCCGGCTTGACTGACAATTGCAGCTAGGCGGCAAGCTCCCCCGGACGGGGATGCCCGGGTTCGGTCGAATGCTGGTCTGCGGCTGTTGCCGCGCTTGAAGAGCATTCTTCCATGCTTGCCGGATCTGCATATATCTCGACCCTGTCACGGCCGCCTCGCTTCGCGAGGTAGAGCGCCTGGTCTGCTCGATCCCGCAGCTTCTTTGGATCGCAATCGCCTCTCCAGATGGCGACGCCTGCGCTCACAGTCGGCACTATCGTTTCCGCACCGGCCGCAAATGCCAAGCCGTTGACCGCCCTGCGGATTTGATCCGCCTCTGCAGCGGCGGCATCTTCGGTTTGACCGCGCAGAAACAGCGCGAATTCCTCGCCGCCAAGGCGGCCGAACGTGACGTTGCGTCCAGCGGTATTGGCGATGGCTTGCGCTACGCCGACGAGAACCACATCCCCCGTCTCATGGCCGTAGCGATCGTTGATGCTCTTGAAGTGGTCGATGTCTATCATGATGAAGGCGTCACCGTCCCTGAGCTCGCTCGGAAGGGATGCCAGGAAGTGCTGCCGGTTTGGGATTCCCGTCAGCGCGTCGGTATTTGCCAGACGTCTGAGCTGAGTTTCTGCGCGTTCCTGCACCAGGACAACCACGAAAAGCGCGACGGAGAAATGGCAAATGATGAGCATGAAAAACGCATAGCGGGGTTCGACCGGCCCATACTGCGGAAAGATCATTCCGACAGTGACCAGCGTCGAAAAGCCCATGGCAGCGGCGAGTGACGCAAGCAGACCCAATCTCGCCGGGAGCCGGTCGAGGAAGAAATCCCGCAAGATGACAACACAGGAGATGCCAAGGAAAGCCGCGGTGTTCGCATTGAATATTGCGGCGCGCGTTTGGTTATCCGCATACCAATGCATAAAACCAACAACGACGGACAAGATGAGGGCGAACCCGACCAGAAGGCAATCCGAACGCTTTCGCCCGCGACGGCTCAACTGGATTAGTCCCGTCGTCATCAACGCATAACCTGTGACACCGATGGAAAAACTTGCCAGCGTCCAGATCTCATATGGCAGTATGCCTTGTTCTCCGACCCCGGCAAGCGTGGATGCAACGGCAAGAAGGCCGTCGCCGATCGCCAGAAAATCGAGACCTGGCTCTCTGGAGCGCCACCTGACGTAGAAACAGCAGATGGCGCCGACTATGAACGAGCACTTGTGAAGAAGAAGAACTGTAGCAAGATCCATCGTCAAACCGAAAAATAACCGGGATGCCGATGTCTATAATTTCCGAGAGCTACTTTTGAATGAATCTTCTCGCGCTGACAGAGCAGATCAGGCACAACTTCATCACGGGATCAGCCTGGGAGCTTCAGAAAATGCGAGGACGGCGTTCAAGAATTCTTCCGGCTGTTCCAAGTGCGCGAAATGACCGCTTTGGGAGAAGTGCACCAGCTCCGAATTCGAGCAGCTGTCATCAAGGGTTCTTGCCCATTTCGGACCGCATATGAAATCGTGAGCTCCGACCAGAACAAGCGCCGGTACGGAAAGGTCCTGAAGTCTTGAGCGGACGTCAAACGGCTCATTGTTGCCGATGAGAATTGTCGCCTTTATTCGCAAGCGGAATACTCCGAGATCAAGCTTCTCGTGGACATCGTCGGCAAAATAGGCGGGAAGCAGGTCGCGCATGATCTCGGTATAGTCTTCGTCGCTCGACATTTTCGGAACCGACTGCCACGCTCTCAGCACCGCCCGCCCCTC
Organism: Rhizobium sp. 05N49; assembly: GCF_056396805.1. Taxonomy (NCBI): domain Bacteria; kingdom Pseudomonadati; phylum Pseudomonadota; class Alphaproteobacteria; order Hyphomicrobiales; family Rhizobiaceae; genus Rhizobium; species Rhizobium sp. 05N49. Next base: position 177,560 of record NZ_JBFTME010000005.1, on the reverse strand, counting down.
CACCTGGTGGCGATCAGCAAAACTCCGAACACCGTCTGCTGCCGCCACCATGAAATCACTCCCTGTCACGGCCGACGAGGAATACAGGATCATCGCCGATACGCGATCCGGGTGCTCGATCGTATATTGCTGGACGACGAAGCCTCCGTGGGAATGACCAAGAAGCACGACGTTTGAAAGGTCGAGTGTTTCGAGGAACCTGCCAAGCTGTTTGGCGAAGCGTTCGACGGTATAGCCATGGGGGTGCTCCGCCAACCGGCCGGAGCCACCGGTGCCGATCGGCTCAAGGTAGACCATGGTAAAATGGTGCTCCAAAAAACCCATGCGAAGATATTGCCAGTGGATCCCTGGCCCGCCAGGGTGAACGACCATCACCGGCCCCTGGCCCGCGACATGAAAGCTTTGCTGAATTCCGTCGATATCGACGACATGATGTCCGGGATTGAGGCTATTTCGCATTGACATCGATTGGACCTTATATCGCTTGAAAAGCACGGCCGTCGTTGCACCGCGCCAGAGAAATGGATTGAGTTCGGAGAGCCGTGGACGGACACATTGGTGTCACCGCGAACCTGTAAGGGATGCCGCACGCTTCGAGGCGCACGACACACTTGTCCTAGACTCCGCCGATCGCCGTTGCCGCAGCACTATAGGAAGAACGCTGCGGCAAGGTTTGAGCTGGAGTGCCAAGCACGGTGGACTGCTGGTTTTGGTTCGTGCCAGTCATCGGCTGGTCAGAAGGACCTTACGTTTCGCATCGACTAGTAGCATACCTCGGTCCTGAACGGACGCCCGGGGTGCTCGGCGTCCCATTGCCAATAGCAGCGATCATAGTCGTCGTTGCTACCCAGGAAGAACGGTCCGCGATCCCTAAAGCGGTCGTGGGCGAAAAACGCACCGCGGTTTCCTTCCCTGTCGAAATGGCCCATACCGAATCCCCCCATGTGCTCCGCTCCCATGTGCTCCCCTCCCATGTGCCCCCCTCCCTCGTGGCCTCCGCCTCCGTGGCCTCCGCCTCCACCGTGAGCAAATGCGGGCGTTGCGATGGAGCCAACTGCGAGGGTCAGGGAGATAAGACCTGTTAAGGCGATTTTGCGAAATACAGACATGGTGGTGTTCCTAAAAAGGCGGCTCTGTGTAGCCACGAACCATATGTGTTCATCGAAATTGGCGAACGCCTGCCACAATTCAGGGATCTTGCTCACATCTTGTCACATGTTCTCACCACGACCCGTAGCACCCGTGATCGCCGCTTGCGCGGGAGCGAGGCATTGAGACGACAGCCTTCACCGGGCACGCCAAATGCCTGATGATCCCGGTCAGCAGAGACACGCTGATCCGTCGGGCAGGAAGAAAACCCCTGTCCCTCATTGGACCGCAACGGCGTCCAGAAGCAAGAACTGCGCCTTCCTTCAGCGCGCGAATGCCTCGAAGGGATTGATTTCGGTGAGTTGGCGGATCGCATCCTGGCTTACGCCTGCGATTGTGAGCGCTGGCAGCAGGTTCTCGACAAGGTGCGTGTACGGTCGCGGGATTCCACCACCGGGCTGCGCGGGATCATACCAGCCGAGATCGTGGCTTATGAGCAGTTGCTCGCCCAGCCCGGTTTCAAGGGCGCGCATTATCATTGCTACCAGTTCTTGGTCTGGAGCCCTTCCCACATGATCGTATTCGATCCACGCACCGCGCTCCACCAGTGCCCGGTGAAGCCCGAAGTCTTTTTCCTCCTGGGTGTGAATGGATATGAAGCGCTCCGCTGCGCAGCCCTCTGACTGAAGAATGTCCAACTGATCCATCACAACGCGTCCCCGGATCGTATGCGAGCCGATGACCGCATTGGTCCGCACGGACGCTCTTGCCGCTGCGCGCAGGATACGGGCTTCGAGCGGCGTAATCCCATCGTCGCCTGCGCTGAGCTTGATCCACCCCGCCAGTACACCGGTGTCCTCCATTCCCTCGGTAAGCTCGCTTACCATCCACTGTTCGAGATCACTCTCACTGGCCTCGGCGATCCAGGCGGGTATCCATGGTTCCCGATAGTTGCCGGTCGGAACGACGATCGGGAAGTCGGCGGCCTTCGACACAGCAAGATCAATGTCAGCACGTCTTCCGACACCACCCGTCGTGCACTCGACGAGCAGCGTAACGCCTTGTCTTCTGATCGCCTCAATCTGTGGGACCATAAGTGCCACAACTTCGGCTATCCCCGCCTCGCCATAGCCGGGCTGGTCAGGTGTTCTAAGATCGACGAACACATGCTCGTGCGGGAGAATCATCCCGAGTTCTTCGCGACGCTTTGGCCCCAGAGTCGTGTAAATCTGCTTCATCGTTGACGGCTCCCCTCCCCCAATTGGTAGAACGACAGAACTTTGAATGCATCGGACCTATCCGGTCCACAGAATAGTTGGGTCAATTGCCGGCAGGACATCGGGCGACATCGTGCAGCAACATCGGCGCTTAGGCACGGAATAGCCACTGGCTCGCGTCTTGTACGATTTTGTCTCTTGCCGGGTGCACACCCGGCAAGAGAGCTTCCTGAGACAACAGTGGATTAGCGGCCCCGATTGCGCCGCCGCCTGTGGTTTCCGTCAGGCCACCAGACCCTTGGTCAGCTCCAGCGCCTGCCGCTCGAATAACCGGCGATAGATGCCCTCGTTGAGCCGGATCAGAGCCTGGTGGTCGCCCTCTTCGACAATCTTGCCTTTGTCGAAGACCAGCAGCCGGTCCAGCGCCCGCACAGTGGACAACCGATGTGCGATCACCAGCGTCGTGCGGCCGTCCATCAGGCGCTCCATGGCCTGCTGGATCTGTACCTCGCTCTCGCTGTCGAGGCTCGACGTCGCCTCGTCCAGGATCAGCACCGGCGCATCAGCAAGGAAGGCCCGGGCGATGGCAACACGCTGCCGCTCCCCGCCCGATAGCTTGACACCACGTTCCCCCACCATCGTCTCATAGCCCTTGGGAAGGCCGATGATGAAGTCGTGCGCATTGGCCTGTTTCGCCGCCTGCTCGATTTCACGCCGCGATGCGTTCGGGCGACTATAAGCGATGTTTTCCGCCAAAGTGCGGTGGAACAGGATGGGCTCCTGTTGCACGATGGCGATCTGGCCGCGCAGGCTCGCCTGCCTGACCTCAGCGATATCCTGCCCGTCGATGCGGATCGAACCGGATTTCACGTCATGGAGGCGCTGGATGAGCTTGACGAATGTCGTCTTGCCCGAGCCCGAATGCCCCACCAGTCCCACACGCTCGCCCGGCTTGATGGTGACCGAAAAGTCCTCATAAAGCGGATTGGGATGAGCGCCATATTGGAAGGTGACGCGATCGAAGACGATCTCGCCCCTGCCAATCTCGATCGGCACGGCATGCGGCTTGTCCTCGATGCCGAGCGGCATCTTGTCGAGCAGCACCAGTTCTTCCATGTCGTTGACGGCCCGTTGCAGATTGCGGATGTCCTGGCCGACATTTCGCAGATAGCCCTGCAGGACGAAGAACATCGCCAGCACGAAGGTGATATCGCCGGGCGTCGCCAATCCCCGCTGCCACATGACCAGGCCCGTTCCCAAAATACCCGCCTGCATGAAAACCATCATGAAGCCCTGGATCGTGCCGCTCGACGTGCCGCGCTTCCATGTCCGCCGCGTGCGGCTGTCCCATTTGGCCAGCACATGACCCAGCCGCGTCTCTTCGCGGCTCTCGGCGCCGAATGCCTTGACCACCGAGTTGCAACTGATGGCATCCGCCAGCGCGCCGCCCAGCTTGGTATCCCAGGCATTGGCAAGCCTTGCAGCAGGCGAGACAAAACCCATGGAAAGCGCCACGGTCACACCGATATAGATCACCGACCCGACAATCACGATGAGGCCCATGACCGGCCAGTAGCTTCCGAGAACGATACTGGCACCGGCAAGCATGACGATGGACGGCAACAGGGCTATCAGCAGCAGGTCATTGAGCGAGTCGAGCGCCCACATCCCGCGGGTAATCTTGCGCACCGTCGAGCCGGCGAAGCTGTTGGCGTGCCAGTCGGTCGAGAACCGCTGCACCTTATGGAAGCCGTTATTGACGACATCCGCCATAATGCGCAGCGTCAGCCGGATAATGCCATTGAAGATGAACCACCGCAGGGCCACGCTCGTCAGGCCCAGAGCCACGACGATAACAAAGGCGCGCAGGGCGCGATCAGCCTCATTGCCGGCTGCAATGGCATCGACGATCTGGCCGGAAAACACCGGCACCATGACTTCAGCAAGCGTGCTTGATATCACCAGCACTACGATGATGCCGACCAATGCCGGCCGATGGCTCCAATGATGAAAGACAAAGCCGAGCACGTGGCGATACGCGTCGGCGCGGAAATCGAGCTTCTTGCGAGTCATTTTAACCAGCCCGGCCCGTGTTTCGGCAACCGGTTCCTCAAAATCGAGAGTTGGATGGCACAGCCCGAGCGGGAGACGAAATGATCCCGTCAGATCAATCGGGCTATGGAGAAAGAGAAAACCGCATGTCGCGAGCGCTCAAGGCGGACCGCGAATGGATATGACCTAGTGTCGGGACATTCCACGCGGGAAGGTTTGGATGAATGCTGGTGTCATGCAATGCCTCCCTATGTTCGATCTGAAGCGGCTAGCGTCTTGTAGCGAACCAATTCGCCGTTGCCAACCGGCTTTTTACAACCTTGTAGAAAGTGATGCGAAAACGACACAATTCAGCGACCTGCAACCTGCATTTGGTCATGCTGACATCAAGTTTCCCGCCTTTTGCGAGGTCAATAAGAAATATTTCTCCGCTGGTTGATGAACCCGGGAAGCCAAACCGATCTATCCTCGGCATGGCACCTCCTGTTGCACCGATGACACGGGAGTCGCATTGTGAACGCGAACCCAGCCTCCCATCGACCAGGCAACCTTGACTAGCCCCGCATTGCCGGCCATTTTCGATGACGTAATGGCGCCTTGGGGGCGATGCTTTACCCGGAGATCAATCTCGTTGAGAACGAAAGCCAAGAGGCTTACGCTTTTTTCTGCGGCCTTGGGGGTGCTGTCAACCGCGTCACTGGCGACTGCCGCTGACCAGAAAGACGCATCCAACCAGTCCGATTCCGGCACCTGGATCGTGACTTTGGGCGCGAGCGTCGAGTATGGGCCCAAATTTCCGGGCTCGAAGCATGATGGCTTCAGCGCATTGCCCTCTTTCGACATCAGGCGCTTCGACGAGCCGGACGAGAATAGCGCGCCGGACGACAATATCGATTATGGCCTTATCGATCTCGGCCGCTTCGAAGCGGGTCCTGTGGTCGGCATTCGCGACAGCCGTTCGCAATCCGATGATAGCCGCTTGAAAGGCATCCACTCGGTGGATTGGGACATCGATGCCGGTGTTTTTGCACAATATTGGGCGATCCCCAATCAGCTTCGATTCCGCTCCGAAATCCGGCAGGCCATCTCGAACGGCAGCGGTCTCGTCATCGATATCGGCGCCGATTGGTTCCAGCGGCTCGGTGACAGATGGCTGCTCTCTGCAGGCCCCCGCGCCTCGTTCGGCAACGGCGCCTATATGCGAGAGTATTTCGGTATTTCGTCAAGTGAAGCATTGCAGAATGGCTCTCTATCCTCCTTCGATGCCAAGGGCGGCTTGAAGTCGGTAGGCTTCACGGTCTCCGCCGCCTATGATGTGACCCCGACCATAACGCTGCAGATTTATGATCGCTTCGATCGCCTCACGGGAGATGCTGCCGACAGCCCGATCACATCGAAGCTCGGCAGCGAGAATCAGAATGTAATCGGCATCTCCCTCGCCAAGGCGTTCAGCGTCAGCTTCTGAATTCCGCAGCTCAACCGCTCAGCCGGCAGGTCTCGACGCTGTTGCGATCAGCCAGACGCCGGCCAGGATCAGAAGGCTGCCTGCGAGCCGAAGCAGCGGCAATGGCTCGTCAAAGACCATCCAGGCAACGCCCATGATGAGGACATAGCTGATGGCCGAGAGCGGGAAGGCCTTGCTGAGATCGAGCTCGGAGAGAACGGTCATCCAGATGGCAAAGCAGACAATCTCAGCGACAATCGCCGCCAGGAACCAGTGTGACGACAAAATGTCGACCAGCCAGGTTCCGCCGGCTCTATCTGCATCGATAGCGCTCTGCTTCAGCAATATCTGTTGCGCCATGTTTAGAAGCGGCACCATCAGCCAGATCGGCCGCAACGCTCTCACGCCGTCACCTCACCGCCATCATCGGCCGCAAACAGCGGCGACATCATTTTGAGAGCGAATTGCAGCAGTGGATTGGAATGGCGAAAATACATCGCATTTGCCGTCAAGCGGCTTCCGAGCCGAACCTTGTTGCGATAGTAGGCCTGCCCGCTCTGATAGCGGCCAATCCCGTGATTGAGACAGTATTCGAGATTGGTGCACCAACTGAGGTAATAGAGGTTGTGGGACCTGCCCTTCTGACCATCCATGCAGAAGAATTTGTCGATCAACCTGTCCTTGTCATGGATCAGCAAATTGGCAGCAAGCAGTTCGTCCCCCACAAAATACATCGCGCAGAAGGACCTCCCCGGCATGCCTTTCAGCACACCATCAAAATAGGCCGGCGTCAGTTCCTCGAACTGTAATCCGCTCCGCTCGCGCGTCTCGCGATAGAGCTGCATAACGCGCGGCAGAAGATCATCGAAATCCTTGCGATACTCGATCCGTACCTCCTGCCGGCTCCGCAGTTTCCGCCGCATATCCTTGCGGGTCGCCGAGGACAGTGCGGCGAAATAGGCGTCGATCGTGTCGAATCCGATGTCCAGACATGCCGTCGGCAGTCCACCAATCTCGGCGTACCCTCTTGCCGCCAGGACCGGCTCCAGGCCTGACGGGATGGGGTGGGGCAGATCCTTAAGCGCTGTAAGCGAGCAGCCCTCCATGCGCGCATGCGCCTCGAAAGCATCGAGAAGTTCGGCAAAGAGCTTTGGCCGGCGGGCTTGCGCGATATCAGGATGAAAGCCGATGGAGGCAGTCTCCGTGCAGGGCGAGCCAAGGCAAGCAAGACGGAGCGTCAGGAACCCGCTGAAGATGCGGCGGATACCTTCCACCGTTCTCCGGAACCTGCCAGCTTCCAGGGTCGTCTCAAGGGAATAGCGGCAAAGGAATGCCGGCATGGCCGCGACAATCTTGTCGCCTTCGCGCATGATTGCATAGCGCCACTCGAATCCGTCGATACCGGCTTCCTCGACCGCAAGCAGATAGTCGTAGGTCTCGATCTCCCCAGGGAAGCAGGCATCCCAGGCATCGCGGTCGAGCATGCGAATGCTCGGGACGATCATCGCAACTGCCGATGTCGGATCGCTTGAGACCTGCGTTTCAGGTGACCGCACTTTAAGCGCTTGCTGCTGCATATTCTGCCTCGAAGAATTCCGCCGTCATGTCAGCTACCCGCCTGTGCTGCCGATCGAGATGGATCATGTGATAGCTGTCGTCGAGCCAGCGCAGTTCCCGCCGCCCGCCGATGTGCGATGCGATATACAGGGCATGCGAGGGGCCACTGAGATCGTCTTCGCGCGAATGGAGGATCAAGGTCGGTGTCTTGATCTCGGGAAGCYGGGCTTTCAGCGTCCGGCCAAGCTCATGCATTTCGATCAGGCCACGCCCCGGAAAGGTTTCGAGCATGCCCTCGCCCGTCATTCCGGCCACCATGCGGCGCATGCGCTCGTCCTTGATGCCGAGGGATGTCGTCTCCCGAAAATTCAGCCGGTCGATGAATGGGATAAGCGAGATCCAGCGAATGTGTGGCGAAAACAGCGAATAATAGCGGGGCACGTCCCATCCATCGTAGTGGAAACAGGGCGAATAGACAGCGACGGCGCGGATCGACAGGGGATTACGATCGGCTGCCATCATCGCCAGTTTGCCGCCAACGCATATTCCGGCGGCAAAGACCGTGTCGCTGCGTTCGCTGAGCCAGCCAGCCGCGGCTTCGACGCTGTCGAGCCAGTCCTCCCAGCGCGAGCGGCGGAGCGTCGCTTCGTTTTCGCCGTGGCCGGCCAGCAGAGGAGCATAGACGCTGAAGCCGCGGCGATGGAATTGCCTTGCCACAAGCCGCATTTCTGCCGGCGCGCCCGTCAGCCCATGAACAAGGATGACGCCCTTGCCGTTCGTGCCCTCGAGAAAGAAGGAGAGACTGTCAGCCGACATGCGGGAATTCTCCCTGCCGGCGGTTCTCCTTCGCCATGAAACCCAGCGCGTGGCAGGTGCTGATCACATGCGTGCCTGCCGCATCCTGCTCCTGCTTGATCTGCTCATGAAAGGTACTGAGCTTCGTCCAGTGCATCTTAGGGCGGTAGTGATGCTCGGCGTGATAGCCGTTACCGAACCAGAGCCAGTTATAGAAGCCGTTATGGCTGCTGACACCCCAGGCGATTGGAACATCGGGGTCGCCATTCAGATGCTCATAATAGCCGTTGAGGGAGGACAGGCAGTTCCCCAAATAATAAAACGGCAGGAAAAAGAACGTCGCTCTCCAGTCATAGATAAGAGCGAGGAAGACAAAGGCGAAGAACGATACGAGTTCAATGCGCCCCCATCTCGCGTCGAACGGCCTTTTCTTCGCAATCGCCCGATGGATGTCGCCGAGATCATCGCGGAAGAAGCTGAGAAACGTGTAGGAGAAGACGTTTTCCGGCTCGCCGTTCTTGCCGTGCTTGTAGATCGACAGGAGGTCGACCGTCTCGCCGTTTTCATTGGGACGGTCGCTGTTGCCGGAATGATGGCGCATATGCACCCAGTGATAATAGACCTGCGAAAAGCCGATCGTTACGGATTCGAGCAGGCTGAATGCATAGTTCATCCACTTCGGCTTGAAATACGGCGTGTGGATGAAGTTGTGCGAGATGCTGTTGATGTTCCACGATATCGACACGGCATAGACCGCGCCGAGCACAGCCGACAGCCAGAGTGGCCGGCTTGAGAAGCCGGCAATCAGATAGATGTTGAATGCCAGATGCGCTGTCGCGGCAAGCACCGGCATGACATCCCATTTCGTGTGCGCGAAGATTTTCATAGTCCCGTCGCTCCGACACAGACCACGCCGGCCGTCACCAGGACGATGCCGAGAGCGTGGCGAAGGTTGATGGTTTCCTTGAAGATGACGGCGCCTGCAAAAGCGATCGCCGCATAGCTCAGCGCCATCAGTGGAAAGGCCACCGACAACGCCACCTGTTCCAGCACGCGCGTCCACATCACCAGTTCGACCGCCCAGAACACGATCCCGAGCCAGATGACCGGTTTCTGCAGGGTTTCGAGCAGCGCACTTGCAGCGCCGTGCTTGAAGCACAACTCACGCCCGGTTTCTGCAAGAACGCAAAAGGCAATGATGGCGAACGTCCATGCTGTCAGTCCCGTCGTCATGCCATAAGCTCCGACAGGACTTCGAGCAGCGCGTGGTTTGCCGCACTGTTGATGTTGCGGGCAGCCTTCATGTCGTGATGACGGAAGGGCTGGTCGATCAGCACCTCTGCCTTCTTGATCGTCCGCGTGTAGAGATCGCCGCCGTAATACGGCGTCGAATAATCGCCGGTCACGTCCGCTCCGATGAGATGGTACCGTTCACCGATCTCGCTGAGCAGCCAAAGGACATAGGGTAGCCGCATACGGCCCTGATCCCAATTGGTCACGGCATCGGCATCGGAGAGAGCATCCTTGTCGATCGTGACGTAGACCGCTTCGGTTTGGATGCGGCCGAGAAGCCGGTCGAGGAAATTGCTCTCGCCGAGTTCCGATATCGATTGCCAGTGCAGGGCTCCGTCGATCTGGCTGAAACTCGGGCCGGAACCGTAATGCGATTTCACTTTGCTCGGCGGATGCTTATAGGGATAAAGTTCAAGGCGTCCGTCGGCTAGCGGCACCAGATTGGCGCCCTTGCGCTCCGGTGACCTGAGGTCGTGGCTGCAAACGCCGAGCGTTATCACCTTTTTGACCAGGGGCTGTTCGAGCGCCTTGTTGACCCACGAACCGCAATGCATGCCGGGATCGAAATGCACCCAGTCGGGGTGATTGTCGATATGGATGACGGTGACGGCTTTGCGGCTATTCTCGAGGGCCTGTGACAGAAGAAGAGCCGTCACATGATGGAAGTCGCCCGATCCCATAAAACAAAGGCGGGCGCCTTCACCGGTTGAGGGCCGGGCCTTCGCCAGGTTGCGCCAGACGGTATCAAGGTCCGGCCGGCGCCCCCACAGCCTGATGGCGCGGCCGCTATCCTTGTCGTCGACCTCGTGCGCCCCGGCCATCTGGCAGGAATGCACGAAGTCTGGCTGCAACTCCAACGCATCATCAAGATGGAGAAGGAGGAGCTGCAAGGTCCTATCTCCGCTCGGCGCGCGTCAGAAGCTGGTCGAGCAGCGAGATAGCAAGCTCGATCTCCTCGCGGCTGATCATCAGGTTCGGCGCAAGGGTGATGACGTTCTTGTGGTATCCGCCAACGTCGAGCACCAATCCATATTTCCTGCCATCGACCGCAAGATCACCCTTCATGCCTTCGTCGGACATCCAGTCGAGCGTCGCCTTGTCGGGAGTGAACCCGTCAGGCCCGCAGATTTCCATCCGAAGGGCAAGGCCGAGGCCGTCGACATCGCCGACGATAGGATGCCGCGACTGCAGCTCCTTCAGGCCTTCGAGGAAGTGTGCGCCTTTTTCCATCACACTCGCGCCGAAGTCGGTTTCAGACACCATCTTCAGCGTTTCGAGAGCGACGGCCGTGCCCATCGGGTTGCTGGCGAAGGTCGAATGCGTGGAGCCCGGCGGGAAGATCGTCGGGTTGATCATCTCTTCTTTGGCCCAGATGCCCGAAAGCGGGTTGAGACCATTGGTGATTGCCTTGCCGAAGACGAGCACATCCGGTGACACGCCGAAATGTTCGATCGACCAGAGCTTTCCGGTCCGATAGACGCCCATCTGAATTTCGTCGACGACAAGCAGGATGCCATGATCGTCGAGGACCTTCTTGAGCTCCTTGAAGAAATTCATCGGCGGGATGACATAGCCGCCGGTGCCCTGGATAGGTTCGATGTAGAAGGCGGCATATTCCGATTTTCCAGCCTTCGGATCCCAGACACCGTTGTACTCACTTTCAAACAGCCGCGCGAATTTCTGGACGCAATAGTGCCCGTATTCCTCCTTCGACATGCCCTTCGGTCCGCGAAAGTGATACGGGAATTCGATGAATTGGGCGCGTTCCCCGAAATGGCCGTAACGCCGGCGATAGCGGTAGCTCGAGGTGATCGACGTCGCGCCGAGCGTTCGCCCATGGTATCCGCCCTCGAAGGCGAACATCAGGCTCTTGCCGCCGGTATAGTTGCGAACGAGCTTCAAGGAATCCTCGACTGCCTGCGAGCCGCCGACGTTGAAGTGAACGCGACCTTTCGAACCGAATTTATGTTCGGCATCCCGAGCGATCAGCGCTGCGAGCTCGACCTTTTCGCGATGGAGATATTGCGAGGCAACCTGCGGCAACCGATCCAGCTGCCGATGCGCGGCATTGTTCAAACGCTCGTTGCGATAGCCGAAATTGACGGCGGAATACCACATCTGGAGATCGAGAAATGGTGTTTCGGCCGCGTCAAAGACGAATGAACCATCGCAGCTTTCGAAGAATTTCGGCTTCTGCGAGTAATGAACCGTATCGCCGTGGGAGCAATAGTTCTCTTCGAGCTGTCGCAGCTCGTCTTCAGAGGCGGTGGGGTGCACATTGGCAGCAAGTTTCAGGTTGGAACGCATGAAGTCCTCTTCTCACGCAGTTTTTGCCACGGCCTGTACAACAGGCTGCCGTGACGGGCTGGAAAGGATGGTTGCGACACTCGCCTGGATTTCGGCGAAGCCGCTATAGGGGATGAAAGGAAGGCAATTCGTGCGGCAGTAATCCGCAAGCCTGGCCTTGGCGAAGACAAGCAGTGCCTCGTGGGAGACGCAGAAGTCGCTGCGGCCGTCGCCGATATAGACATGGTTGCCGGACGGCCTCACCTGGGCGCACTTGCACACGCCGGCACCAGCAGTGCAGCTCGCGCTCTTGAATGGAAAGCCCAAATCGAATTCTGGCATGCCGACGTGCGGGCGAGAAATCAGCCTGTTTGCGATGATCCGAATGTCTTCAAGACCATGCCTGGCAAGGACCCGCTTGATAAAATGATCGACGCCGTCGCTGACGATAACGAGTTCGAGCCCGTTCTTTTCACAGAAGGCCCTGAAAGCCCCAAAGGCATTGTCGATTTCGATCGTGTCCAGAAATGCGTCGATATCTTCGCGTCTTGCCTGAAGCAGCTGGATCTGGCGGTGCATGCACTGGGCGGATGTGATCCTGCCATTGGTCCACTGATCTTCGATCTCGCGCCACTCCGCGCGCGCAAACCGGTCCAGAACGAGATCCGTCACGTCCTCTTTGGATATGGTCCCGTCGAAATCGCAAAACACCTGCATCGCATGCTCCTTCACTGTGAAGAAGCATTTAGCCTCGCGAACTGAAGGCGAGATGAGGCGAATATGAAGCGAAACTGAATTGACCGCTTATGCGGCAGGAATATCGAGGTCCACCTTCAGGCCGGATCCCCAGGCAGGCGTGCTGAGGCTGATCCCGATGTCGAGACGGTTGCCGATATCGGCGACGATCGGCAATCCCAGTCCCGCACCCTCCCCGGCTTGCGCGTCGAGGCGGTTGAACCGCTGGAAGGCTGCCTCCCGCTGCTCGAGCGGGATACCGGGGCCGCTGTCTTCGATGCAGAGCCGAAATCCGCGCGAGCCGGGTTCGATGCGGACCTCGATCCGACCGCCGGTGGGCGAATATTTGATCGCATTGTCGAGGACATTATCGATCATGACACGCAGCAGAGCACGGTCGGTCAAGACTTGCGGGTCTTGGGTTGCGACGAGCCCAACGTGGAAACCTCGGCGATTGAGGATGACCCCGAAATCCGCCAGGGCTGCCGCCGCAATCTGGCGGAGCGGCAACGCTTCCAGCTGCACCGGTTGATGGCTGACGCGTGCAAGCCGCAGCAACTGCTCTATGAGATGCATGGCGCGCTCGTTGCTGACGACGAGGTCCTTCAGCAGGGCCGCGCGCTCCTCATCGGAATCGGCACGATCGAACATTTGCAAAAGCAATTTGATGCCGGCCTGCGGCGTTCGCAATTGATGGGCCGCAAGATCGGAAAAACGCCGCTCCATCGTCAGCGAACGGCCAAGCTTTCGCAAAAGATTGTTGAGCGAGTGGACAAGCGGCGCCAGATCCCGCGGCAAGGCTTTCGTGGCAATCATCGACAGGTCATCCGGCGTACGGGCACGGATCTGCGAGACCAGCTCCCGGACATTGGCAAGCCCGTTATTGATGGCGAGCCAGATGATGATCGCACTGACCGGCACAAGAATGAGCAGCGGAAAGGCGAGATTGAGAAGGATGTTATCGACGAGGCCTTCCCGAAGGATGATCTTTTCGGCGACCTCGATCGTCACGTCACTATTCGGGATCGGCAGAGCATAGACCCGCCAGAGCTCGTTCTGATAGGTCACATCGGTGAAACCGGCCGAGAACCGCTTGACCTCATCAGGAAAGGCGTTGCTGCTGGCAAAGGCCAGCGCTAACCCCCTCCAGGCGCGAAACGAATGGGCGTCGGCATAGTCGTCCGCGTCCTCGTTGAGAGCAAGCTGGTTGTCCATGGTGAAATCAAGATCCGGGACCTGCACCGTCGGTCTCGCCGTCAATCTTGTGAGGGGATGCTTCATCAACGACCAGAGTACATTGGCGTCATTGATCAACTGCGCATCGTAGATATTGTCGATCTCGCGCGTAGCGCTGCGATAGGCGAAGATCCCAACGATGGCGATCGTGATGATGAGCGTCGGGAGAATGCGGAGAAAAAGGCGTTGACTAAGTGTCACTGCTGCCGCTCGACCATGTAACCGACGCCGCGGATCGATCGGATGAAATCAGTCCCGAGCTTCTTGCGCAGGTTATAGACCGTTACTTCTATCGTGTTGCTCTCAACCGAAACATCCGTGTCGTAGAGCGCATACTCGATATCGTTCTTCGTGACGTAACGTCCGCTCCGCTCCATGAGGAGCCGCAGGAGATGGAACTCCTTGGCGGGTATGTGAAGCTGTACGCCATTTCGGCGGGCCACCATGGCCGAAGGGTCGAGCTCGACGTCGGCGCATCGAATGATTGTTTCGGTGCGGCCCTGCCGTCGCCGGATCAGCGCACGCAGTCGGGCGAGCAGTTCGTCAAGGTCGAAGGGTTTGACGAGGTAATCGTCCGCGCCTTCGTCCAGGCCGGCGACGCGGTCGCGCACGCTGTCGAGCGCTGTCAGCATCAGGATCGGAACGTCGTTGCCTCCCCTCCTGAGCGAACGGGCCACATCAAAGCCGCTCGCCTTGGGAAGATTGACGTCGAGGATCACGCATCCAAATTGGCTGTCGCGCAGCGCGTCGAGCGCCGTCTCGGCATCGCGGAACCAATCTAAGCCATAGGCGTGTTTCTCGAGTGCACGTTTCAGCGAGGAGCCGAGAATGTAATCATCTTCGACCAGGAGTATGCGCACGTCCGCATCCTTGCGATTTAAATTCTCACGATGCTTCTTCGGTCTCGATTGAGGCCGAAATCCGGCGAAGATTTCCGCATGCTGTCGGAAACCCCTCTACGCTGGTGCGGATACTTCGAGACCGAACCGGATTGTGTGATCAGTCGGCGGCAGACCGGCAGGCTTTGCTCCTGACGGATCGCCTCATCGCAACAGCCTCATGAGCGGCGGGGCGTTTCAGGCCTCGACATTTCCGGCGCTCACGACAGTCGCGGCGGCGACAGGCGGTTTTGTGATGGAATTGCCGGTCTGGGCTCGAAAGAGATGAAGGCGTGCAGGTCGGACCACAAGCTGCAGGACTGCGCGATCCTTGATCGCGACATGATCAGGCAGGTGGACGATCGTTGCAGTCCCACTGCCCTCCACCGTGCCGTACACATAGGTGTCCGTGCCGATGCTTTCGGCGTAATCGACTTCGAAGCGGATCGGATAACCGTCGCCGCCACTGCCCTTGGCGAGTTCGAAATGGCTCGGCCGGACGCCGAGGATCACGGGTTCGCCGACGCTCGCCTCTCCCTGCTGTGCCGGAATGTCCAGGCGGCCGAAACCCGGCACGTCGACGACAGCATGACCCGGACCGGCTCCGGCAAGCACTCCATCGAAGAAGTTCATCTGCGGCGAGCCGATGAAGCCGGCGACAAACTTATTGGCGGGGGCCTCGAACAGTTCCAACGGTGTACCGACCTGCTCGACATGTCCGGCATTGAGGACGACGATGCGGTCCGCCATCGTCATGGCCTCAACCTGATCATGCGTCACATAAACCATGGTGGCGCCGAGCCGCTTGTGGAGACGGCTGATCTCGCCGCGTGTCTGAACGCGAAGTGCAGCATCCAGATTGGACAGCGGTTCATCGAACAGGAAGAGCTTGGGGTTCCTGACGATCGCGCGACCGATCGCCACGCGTTGCCGCTGGCCGCCAGAGAGCTGTTTCGGGCGTCGGTCGAGGAGCGGCTCGATGGCGAGCATTCTTGCCGCCTCCGTCACACGCCGATCGATTTCGGCCCGGCTCATCGTGAGGTTTTCGAGGCCGAAGGACAGATTCTTGGCAACGGTCATATGGGGATACAATGCATAGGACTGGAACACCATCGCGATCCCGCGATCCCCCGGCGGCGATGCCGTCACGTCGTCGTCGCCGATAATGATCTTCCCGCCGCTCACGCTTTCCAGGCCGGCGATCAAACGAAGCAATGTGGACTTGCCGCATCCTGAAGGGCCGACCAGAACGACGAATTCGCCCTCGTCCACATCGAGATCGACACCATGGAGAATCGAATGATGGCCGAAGCTCTTCCTGACATCGTTCAACTTCAGACCGGCCATGAATCCATTCCTTTTGATGTTCCTTCCGAAGGCAGCCGCGAGCACACCGGCAGTCGGATATCCTCCCTCATGTTCCCTACAGTCTGCGTGGAACTAATTAGTTCGTCAAGATGACGAACGTAATTTTCTGTCGCCACGATTATTGGATTTCCAATAAATCATCCATGACGGAGCGCGCCGGCGCAGGTTCCCGGCGGTCATCCTTATCGGCTATCTAGCCTTTACGATGTCAGCTTCATCGGTAGTGGGACCGTCATTTCCCCGCCACTCCGCTGTCGCGTTGCACGGATCTACGTGACAATCAAAGCGGCGGCGGCGGCAAGCGCCGCTGCTCCGGCAGGGTCTGGGGAGAGAAAAGCAGGTTGTGAACGTGGTTCAGCCCGATTGCGAGGGCCCCAACCAGCGTTGCCCGCCCGCCAAGAACACTTGCCTCGACATCGATGGCACGACGGCTCGCCTTGACAATCCCGCGCCGGACGCCTTCGGCAATGAGAGGATGGCGGCCGATGCTGCCACCGAGAACGACTATCTTCGGATCGACGATCGCATTGACCGAGACGACCAGCAGCGCAGCAATGTCCGAGACTTTCCCGATCACCTCGACGGCGACAGGATCGTTCTCTTCGGCAAGGGCCAGGATGTCCCGGACGGAGGTATCCTTCTTGCCCCCGGAACGCTCGTAGAGCTCGCTAATTCCCCGGGCCGCTATCGCGCATTCCAGCGCGCCTCGTTCAAGGCTGTCCTTCGTATAGGGATCGGCGCCAAACGGCATATAGGAAATCTCGCCACCCGCTCCGTTCGCGCCGCGCATCAGCTTGCCGTCCTGAAGCACGCCAAGCCCGATGCCGGTCCCGAGTGAAATGAAGGCCACAGTATCGATTGCGGTCGCGCATCCCTGCCAGGACTCGCCGATGACGGCGGCGTTGACGTCGTTTTCCAGGACAACGGGACAGCCAAGCCTCTCGCTGAGCGTCCTGCCAATATCGATATCGGTGATATCGGCGAGGTTCGGCGCCATCGAGAGCGCGCCCGTGGCGGGATCGACGACCCCCGGCGTTGCTATCGCCGCCACGAGGACGAACTCCCTGGCAATGCCCATCTTTGCAAGCATGTCCGACAGCATCGCCTCAACCTGGTCAATCAGATGATAACCGCCGCGACGGTCGGATGGATATTCGATTTCGCCGACAACACTCCCGACGATATTGCCGAGCACGATGCGTGTCGTCGTCGCGCCCATGTCGATACCGACAGCATAGCCGGCATCACCATTGACCTCATAGGTGATGGCTGTGCGGCCAATGCGCCCGCTCGTGACGCCCTTCTCTCGGACCCAACCAGCTTCCTCCAGCGCCCTGATGACCTCTGACATCGTCTGCTTTGAAAGGCCGGTGATCTTTGAAAGTTCGGCCCGCGACGTGGGGCCGGCATGGAGCAGCACGTCCATAACCGCGCGCACGGAAATCTGTCGCAGCACGGGCGGCGCGTTTTCGGTCAATACCATCGTCTAGCTACCCCGCCAGATCCGTCTTCATCGTTGTATCGGTGTTCTGCTTTTTCCATGAAAGCCCGCCGATTTCAAACTGCTTGTTGACAGCCCGCAAGCGCGGCCATAATAAATTCGTCAACCTGCCGAACAAATATCGCAAAAGGACTGCAATTGTCAAATATTTCAACCATTGCGTCTGGCTTGCGACGGGCAAAAATCACTCGTCGCGCGGACGAAGCGGGCGGATCTCAAGGCATGGTCGCCGGCGTCGACCTCGGCGGCACCAAGATCCTGGTAGGGCTTGCCGATCTGCAGGGACGTATTCTAGCAAGGGCCGAAGAGCCGACCGAACATGGCGCGGACGCTCCTGTATTGCGGCAAATTCCGCGGATGATTTTGTCGCTGCTGCAGGAAAATCGCGAACGCGGTCCGTTGCTTAAGGCTGTCGTCGGCGTACCCGGGGCGGTCTCGCCGGAAACGGGGCTTGCTTCGCTTTCCCCTCACTTGGCCATACCGGCCGATCAGCCGCTCGCTGCGTTGCTCGCACATGCTCTGCCGTGCCCCGTCGTGGTTGAGAACGACGTGAACCTCGGGGCGTTTGCCGAAGCCACGCTCGGCAAAGGACAGGATCAGGATTCGCTTGCATTTATCGCCTTCGGAACCGGCGTCGGCATGGGGCTGGTCATCGGTGGAAAACTCTTCCGCGGCCGGCATGGAAGAGCAGGAGAACTTGGTTTTCTTCCGTTAGGTCCCAATCCTCATCAGGCGGCGCCGCAGGCACGCGCCGGTCTCTTCGAGGATCAGGTTGATTCGCCCGCAGTGCGCAGCCTCTATGGCGATGGCACACTGCCAGTCGCCGAGATATTCGCTCGTGCTTTGGCTGGAGACGGGCAAGCTGTCGCCGCCATCGAAACGCTCGCGAAATCGGCCTCGGTCGGCCTTGCCGCCGTACAGGCCCTCTTCGATCCCGCCCTCATCGTGCTGGGCGGAGGCATAGGCTCGCGCCGCGAGTTCGTCGATGCCGTCAGGCGTCACATGCCGATGTTGCTGCCGTTTGAAACACGTATCGAGGCAACCGGGATCGGCCCTGAAGCCGGCATGCTCGGGGCGCTCATGCTCGGCCTGACCGACCATGCAGCAATTGAGAAGGCAGAAAAACAGGAAGCCGTCCGATGAGTTCAGCACAATCAAAATCACAGGTTCTGACACCGCTTGACGACGGACAGCTTCGCTCGTCGACGCCGGTGCTCGTCCCGTTCATGGCCCCGCGCCTGCAGGGTGATTGTCGACCGGAAGGCAGGATCGAGCTTTCGCTATGGGGTGCGGGCAAGCTCGTCAATCTGACGTTCACCGGCTGGAGCGCCCCTTTCACTTATGCACCGAACCGCGTGGAAGCGCATGGTGGAGGGCTTTATGTGGCGCAGTCGGCACCGGCGCTCTTCTTGAAAGGTGCAAAGCTGCGGACCTTCATCCCTGCACGGCGCTGCGCCTGGTGGGGCGCGACCGCGAAGCGCGAACCCATCGAACGGCAAGAGGGTCGCCGCATTGCCCGCACCGGCTGGGGCGTCGCCATCGCGGAGCAGAGGCCTGACGGCATCTTCGTGACGGCCGGCGCGACGATCGAGGAAGCGCTTGCAGCTCTTGAGCTCGACCAGACGAAACTGGTTGCCGAGGCCAATGCCTATGTCACGCGTTGCGACGCGATGCCGGAGGCGCCTGCCCTGATGCGCAGCATGATCTCGCAAAGCCTGCACGCCGCCTTTTCCAGCATAAGACAGGACGAGCACGGCGCCTTTGCCGGCCTTGCCGCCGGACAGGCCTACAGCGCGCCGGCTCGCACCTATTACCGGGACGGCTATTGGACACTCCAGGCTCTCCTGGATCGGGAACCGGACGCCGTCCGCGCCCAGATCGATCTTCTGGCACGAGGGGTGCAGGACAACGGCGAAGCGCCGAGCGGCGTCATCCTGACAGGACGAGGACAGGCCGAGGAATGGGAAAAGGTACGCGTGACAGATCCACGGATCAAAGAGGAGCACCTTCGACCCGGCGACTGGTGGAGCGACCATTTCGACAGCCCGCTCTTCTTCATTCTGACGATCGGCGACTACATCAATGCGACCGGCGACGGTTCGCCGCTTTCCCTCTACTGGGATAAGGTGGTGGCGATCTTCGATCGTTACTGCAGCTTCGACGAAACCGGAACAGGCTTGCCGATCAAGCCGCGGCACGACCGCGATTGGGCCGACAACGTTTATCGTCACGGTTATGTCGCCTATGATCTCGGCCTGTGGATCGGCGCCCTCGACGTCATCGCAAAGCACGGCGCCGCGCTCGACAAAGCCTTTGCGTCGAAGGCGGCAGCCGTGGCGCAAAAGGCGCGTGCTTCGCTGGACGAGGCGCTTCTGCAACCGGGCGGCACTTACGCGGACTACGGGACAAAGGCAGATTTCGTCGAAGACCATCTGACGCTCGACAGCCTGACGCTGCTTCGCTTCAAGGCGGTTTCTCCCGAGCGGGCGAAAGGCGTTCTCGCCAAGGTCCAGGAGATCCTGGAAAGTCGCAACAATGGCGAACAGCCTTACGGAGACTGGGGCGTGCTTTGCGCCTATCCGCCGTTCAAGCGCCCCAAGGATACGCGTGAGAAATCCTATTTCGCCTATCGCTACCACAATGGCTCGGACTGGCCCTATCTTTCGGGGCTCTATGCCGAGCAACGGCTTGCCTACGGTCTGGACGGCGCGGATTACCCGCTCCTGCGCTGGTGGGAGACCTGCCTCGAAGAGGGGTGGATGGGAGCGGTCGAATATTTCTCGCCACCCTGGGGACGCGGCTCGCTGCTTCAGGGATGGAGCAGCATGCCGGCCGCCGCCGCGCTTGCCTACAAGGATAGGCTGCCAGACGCGATCCGCTAGAGGTTTGCGACCTATCGCCACCGAGGCCGTTTTTTGAAAAAGCAAATGTCAAAGGGCCGCCCGAAAGGCGGCCCTTGAATTATGGAATATAGCAGGCCTATTCCTTCGTTGCGCCCGCCATCAGGCCGCTCATCAACATGCGCTGCAGGGCTGTAAACATGACGAGCACGGGCAGCACCGAAAGCACCGACATCGACAGCAGCCTCGGCCAGTTGATACCGAAGCGCCCGACCGTATTGGCAAGCGCGACCTGGACTGTCCATTTGTCCTGGTCACTGATGATCAGGAACGGCCAAAGATAATCGTTCCAGCGCCATACGAGATTGAAGGCGAGCAGCGTGCCGATCGCAGGTATGGCGAGCGGAACAATGATCCGCCACAGGATCCGCCATTCCGGCGTACCGTCGAGTCGTGCCGCCTCCAGAAGACTGTCAGGAATGTTGGTGATGTATTGGCGCATAAGGAAGACCCCGGTCGGGGTTGCCGCCGGCGCAATAATGATGCCTGCCAGCGTGTCGAGAAGATTGAGATCCCGCAGCACCAGAAAGACCGGGATCATGATGATCTGCAACGGCACCATCAACGACGACATGATGAGCAGGAAGAAAAGTGTGTCTCCCTTGAACCGAAATTTCGCGAGCGCGTAGCCAGCCATGACGCTGATGGTGACGGACAGTAGCGCCGAAAGCACGGAGACAATGGCCGAATTACGGAAGAAGATGAGGAACTTCGCGCGCGACACCGTGTCGACAAAATTCTGCAAGGTCGGCTGGGCCGGCAAAATCGTTGGCGGCCACTGGAAGATCTCCTGTTGTGATTTCAACGAAGACAGGAAAAGCCAGATCGGCGGCATCAGGAAGACGAACAAGGTCAGCACGACGAAGGCCAGTCGCCAGGGAGAATAGATGCGTGTCATTTCTCGCTCCGCGATACGCGCAACTGGAAGATCGTGAGGAAAAGCAGGATGATGAACAGCACCACGGATTGGGCGGCCGCAACGCCAGCCTGCATCGGCTTTTGGAACGCGGTGTCGTAGATCGTCTGTATGAGATAGACCGTTGCCTTGCCCGGACCGCCGCCCGTCAGCGATACGACGAGCTCGTAAACCTTGAAGGCCTCGATAGAGGAGAGGACCAGGACGACAGCGAGCGTCGGCTTTAAGAGCGGCAAGGTGATATGGGTGAATTGCCGCCACTTGCTGGTGCCGTCGATCGAGGCCGCCTCGTAGTAATCAGCGGAAATCGCGGTCAGGCCTGCAATGAAGATCATCATATTGAAGCCGGCTTGCGCCCACACCCAGGCGATGACGACGGCGATCTGAGCCATCGTGTCCTGTTCGAGCCATGGGACCGGGGCGAAGCCGATCAGTGAGAGCAGGTAGTTCACAAGGCCGTTATTGAGGCCGAAGAGCCATCGCCATGCAACGCCGATGATCAGCAGGCTGATCATCGACGGGAAGAAGACGATCGTGCGGACGAAGGCAAACAGCCTGGTCTGTGGCGCCAGCAGCAGAGCCAGCGCCAACGAGACGACAATGTTCAACGGAACCGCGATGATCACGAAAAGAACGGTCTTGAGCAATGAAACCTGAAAATCGGCATTGCTTAGAAGCCCGATAAAGTTATCCAGCCCGACATATTGCGGCAGCGTGTTGGGCACCTGCGGAACGACGACCACACCCCGCTTGAAGAAGGCCATGAAGAGGCCCTGGACCAGCGGATAGAGCGTGAAGGTAACGAGGAGCGCCATTGTCGGCACCATGAGCAGGTAGGGCCACCCGAGGCTTGCCAAGCTGCCGCGCAGGCCTTTCGGCACCGGGTGGGGACCCAGTGCCGAACGGCTGTCTTCCAATATGCCCGTCGTCACTTGCTAGCCTCAAGCGAGGCATCGGCTGCCTTCTTGATCTGCGATATGGCTTCGGCGGAGGTGACCTGACCGGCAACAGCCTGCGTGACGGCTGTCTTCACGGTCCCCCAGACGGCCTGCATCTGCGGCCAGGCCTGGTCGGTCGCAGCGTAGGCAGGGCTGGCGTTCAACTCGGCCTGCATTGCCGTGATCGCTTCGGTCGCGGCCGGATTGTCGTACTTGACGGCTGCTGCCTTCATATTGGCCGGGATCATGCCGAAGGTCTTGGCATATTGTCCCTGGATCTCCGGTGATGTGATCCATTTGATGAAATCGATCGCTTCCGGAAGATGCTGGCTCGTGTTGAAGGCCACGATGTAGTCGCCTCCGTAGATCGACGAGGCGACCGTGCCCCGCGGCGTCGGGCCAGCCTGCCACGCAAAATGCGCGTTATCGGCCAATCCGGCGATTTGCCAGCTTCCGGACATATAGGCTACGGCCTGACCGGCTGTGAAGATTTCCTTCGGGTTGTCGGAGCTCGCGCCGGACCAGAGACCGGGCGGCATTGCAGCCTTCGTGATGTCGATGAACTTGTCGAGCGTGCTCGTCCACGCTGCCTCGTCCATGACGACCTTTACGGGTTCCTTTTCCGTGTAGATGTGGTTTCCGTACTGATATTCATGAACGATCCAGCGGCTTGCCGAAACGTCCCAGACGAGCGGATAGCGAGTACCGGACTTTTCTGCGACTTCCTTGATCTTGGGAACGAACTCATCCCACGTCCAACCGGTCGCGTGGTCCGGGACGGCAACGCCGGCCTTCTTGAAGGCATCGACGTTCAGGAAGATGCCCGTCGAGGTCACACGCAACGGCGCGGCGATGACCTTGTCGTCGAGCTTGGCGCCATCACCCCAACCTTTGACGAAGTCGTTGATCCATTCAGGGCCGATCTCCTTTTTGAGGTCGACGAGGAACGGACGGATGACCGGCTCCATCGATGAGGTGAGCGACAGATCCGGCATGATGCCGGAGGCGGCATACTGCTGGAATTTCTGGACCATCCCATCATAAGGGGTGATCTCGAGGTCGAAGGTCGTGTCCGGGTGGAGTTTTGTGTACTGATCGAGCAAGGCGCGCGTGTTCGCCTCTTCCTGGTCGTTGTCGACATACCAGACGATCTTCAGTTCGGATGCTGCCGCAAGCGAAATCGTCATCGCCAGGGCGCCTGCCGTCATCATCAATGTCTTGAGCGGTTTCATAGGGTTCCCCTTTTTGCTCCTCAAACTCTGGCAACGACCAGCCTCCAAATCTCCCTTTGGCCGATCGTTTGTTCGTAACCATGACGAATTAAATACGAGTTTTCGGCGGTGTCAACACAAACAAGATTGACAGGATTAATTAGTTCGTCCTGTTGACGAATAAAATGACGTGGCTTAATCATCCCCAAAGCAACGAGGATCGCCAATGGATATTTCAATCGAGCCCGATGGCGCTGACCTGCAGCAATCGATCGACAAGCTGGTGCGCGCTGGCGGGGGAACGCTTCTGCTGCAGCCGGGTCGGCATATCACCGGACCAATCCGCCTGTTCAGCGGTGTGACACTGTCAATCGGGCTGGGCGCCACGCTCGAGTTCGTCCCCGATTACGAGCTTTATGCCGGAAACTCGGTAAGCGTCATCGCCGAGAAGTCCGACCGCGCCTATATCGTTGCGCAGGAGGCCCATGATGTCGCGATCGTCGGCGACGGCAAGATCCTCGCCGCGGGCGCCGCCTTCAGCACCGGCTTTGACCAGACGGTCGGCACCTATACGCCGAGCGAAAAACGCCCACGAGTCCTGGTGTTCGAGGACTGCAGCAAGATCAGGCTGGAAGGCTTTGTCATCGAAGATTCGCCGATGTGGACGGTCCACCTCGTGCGCTGCCGTGATGTGGTTGTCGAGAGCATCACGGTGCTTAACAATCGACAACTCCCGAATACGGACGGGATCGTCATCGACAGCTGCGCAAAGGTCGCCGTGCGACGCGTCATCATCAAAACGGCGGACGATGGCGTCTGCCTCAAGACGAGCCGCAGCGGTAAGGGCATCGCACGCTGCGAGGAGGTCGAAGTTTCGGACTGCCATGTCGAGAGCAACAGTTGCGCATTGAAGATCGGCACGGAGAGTTTTGGTGACATCCGCCATGTCGCTTTCACGCGTTGCGAGGTCCACGATTCCAATCGCGCCCTCGGCATTTTCTCGCGTGATGGCGGAGCGATTGAAGATATTGCCTTCTCGGACATCGATATCGATTGCCACGAAACGCCCGATGGTTTCTGGGGCTCTGGTGAGCCGCTCACAATTACCCAGCTCGATCGCCGGCCGGAGATGCCTGCTGGCGTCGTGAGCAACGTCCGCATCGAGAACGTGACGGGGAACTGCCAGGGTCCGATCAACCTCTTTGCACAGCGAAGCGGCGGAATTACGGGAATGAGCCTCAGCAACATCAAGTTGACGATTGAGGAAGGCTCCCTGGGGACAGCGAGGCAATATGACCTGCGCCCCACGAGTGCCGACCTCTCGCCGCCCAAGGATCACGAGGGTCGTGGCAATGCCTGGCTGCGGGGAGCCGACGGAAAAATTGTCGGCCTCGTCGATTACCCAGCGGGCATGCCGGCGCTCTTCGCGCACAATATCGCTGAGCTCACGTTCGAGAACATCGAAATCCAGCGTCCGGAACCTCTGCCAAACGGCTGGAATTCCGAGACCCTTTGCATCGAGTAATCGATAGAAGTCGATCATGCTAGGAATAGCCGGGCGCGGGACGTGACGGTCGATGCATGCGAAGAAGCGACGTCCACGACCCCGGATTATGGTTGGCTCGAAGCCGGTGGACATCTCCAAGGGCCGAGACGGATGGACTTACCGATCAAGCGGGATGTGCATAAGGCTCCACAGGGGCGCTATGACCAGCTGCCCGACGCCCGAAAGATTGCAACGGCGGCAGCTTGATGCCGCCCAATTGATTGCCGCATGTACGGATTCTCAGGTTTTCACCAAA
Organism: Rhizobium sp. 05N49; assembly: GCF_056396805.1. NCBI lineage: Bacteria > Pseudomonadati > Pseudomonadota > Alphaproteobacteria > Hyphomicrobiales > Rhizobiaceae > Rhizobium > Rhizobium sp. 05N49. The sequence continues at coordinate 152,342 of NZ_JBFTME010000005.1, read as the reverse complement.
CTTAACTGTCGGCCTACGTCCGGCCTCCTAAGATCCGGGAGACGCCGAGCCCCAAAACCATGTGAAGTAGATACTAAACCGCATCCCACGACGGAGGCAGGCAGTCGTCTTTAACGATGGAGGCCAGCATGCTCAATAAAGCCTTTGACGCCCAATGCTCTGCCGTAAAGGTGCACTGCACCGATGCGGCGCAACAGCGGAAAGCCGGTTTGACGCTTTTCGCGCTCGCCCTGGGAAGCTTCTGCATCGGCACATCAGAATTCGCAAGCATGGGAATCTTGCAGCTGTTTGCGGCAAGCCTGGGGATCGATCTGCCCGCGGCCACGAATGCGATTACGGCATACGCCTTCGGTGTCGTTATCGGCGCGCCACTTGTCACTCTAGCCGCCGCTCGCCTGAACCGACGAACGCTGCTTCTATTGCTCATGACCCTCTTCGTGTGCGGAAACATCCTCTCAGCTTTGGCGACAGACCTCCGGATGTTTGCGGTGGCTCGTTTCATCAGCGGCGTACCTCAAGGAGCCTATTTTGGGGCAGGAGCGGTGGTTGCGTCGTACATTGTCGGGCCCGGACACGGAGGCAAGGCATTTGCGCTCGTCATGAGCGGCCTGACGATCGCCACGATCGTCGGATCACCCCTCGCCACCTTCCTTGGCCAAAATCTCGGATGGCGCAACACCTACCTCGCCGTCGCGTCTCTCGGCGTCTTGTCAACGCTGACGCTGTGGTTCTGGGTCCCAAAGACAAGCTCCTTGGATGGCGGCTCCGTCGCCCGGGAGCTCGCTTCTCTCGGCAGATCGTCAGTCTGGTTGATGATGATGGTGGCCGCGCTCGGCGTAGCGAGCATCTTTGCGGTCTATACATTCATCGGTGTTTTCGTGACCGACGTCGTTGCCATAGGCGCGGAATGGATTCCCGTTGCCCTTGCCCTGTTCGGCATCGGCATGACGGTGGGGAACCTGGTGGGGGGCAGGATTGCCGACGTGCACCCGGCGCGCGGCATTGTAGTCGGCTTTGGAAGCGCCCTCATCGTGCTTGCGATTTTGGCCAGCTTCGGCTCGAACATCCCCACGCTCTTCGTCGGGCTTTTCTGCGTGGGAGCAACAATGATGACCGCGATACCGACAATCCAGGTCCGCCTTACAAGACTTGCGCCGGAAGCCCCGACCTTGATGGGCGCCATGAACCTGGCCGCGCTCAATGTTGCGAACGCCATCGGCGCTTGGGCGGGTGGGGTGGCCATCGGCAACGGCTTCGGCTTACTGTCGGCAGTATGGGCCGGGTTCTGTCTCACACTCTTGGGCTTAGCAGTGTTCGCGCTGATCCTGCGTGGCGGCCCGCAGACAGCGTTAGCGCATTGAGGCGACCTAGGGCACCGATAGAGTTTTCAAGTCAGGCCGGCTGACGTACTGATCGCCGGCCGACCGGATTGGCCGGAGCCATCAATTGCAGCAGATCAAGGATCTCTACCGTGAACATTTCCAATTACGCTTGATGAGTCAGGCCGTTCCAGGCTGGCAAGAACGGTTCACGGTGGAGATTTCGCTAAGACGCCGCCGCTACCGTTTTCCGGCTGAGGATGCCGATCACGAGGGCGCCGCACAGCGCGGCAATAGCTGCAAAGCCGAACACCCCGGGCAACCCCTGTGCTTCGACAGTGAGGCCTCCAATAGCCGCCCCACTCGAAATGGCGACCTGGAAGGTGGTCAACATCAACGCACCTGCGCTTTCTGCTTCGTCGGATGCTGCCTGTGTGACGAAGCTCTGAACGCTCACCGGCAGAGCACCGAAGGCAAACCCCCACAGTGCGGTCGCGACGAAAGCAACGCTTGGAAGGCTGCCGGCCAGCGCTAGCGCCAATGTTGTTGCAGCGATCCCGATAGCCGCGATGACGATGGACAGTGCCGTGTTGCGCTCGGAAACAAAACCGCCGAACAGATTGCCGATGAAACCGCCGATCCCGAAGGCCAGCAGAACCGCCGATATCCCCTCGACCCCAAAATGTGGCACGGTTTCAAGGAAGGGCCGAATGAAGGTGAAGCCGGCGAAATGACCGGCGACCACCAGCAAGACGGTCAGAAGGCCCAGTCTGATTGCCGGGCGGCGTAGCACCGTGGCCATCGTGCCCAATCCTGCAGCGCCGACCGACGGCATCGCAGGCAGGGTTAGGAGTTGGGTCATGAAGGCAAGACCGCCGACCGCAGCCGCGATGACAAATGCAAAACGCCAGCCATAGACCTCTCCGACCCAGGCGCCGACGGGTGCAGCGCAAACTGTTGCAACGGATACGCCGGTCATGATGATCGCCATCGCCCGGGGCATCAGCCGCTCGGGAACAAGCCGCATGGCGAGCGCCAGCGACAAGGCCCAGAAGCCGCCGAGCGCGATCCCCAGCAACCCTCGAGCAACGAGAAGCGTCGCGAGCCCATCGGCGAATGCCGCCAGGAGACTGGAAATGATGAGCAGGGCGGTCAATCCGAGCAGAGTGAGACGACGGTCAAACCGGCTGGTGCCAATGACAATTGCAGGGCCTGCTATCGCGCCGATCACAGCGGTCATGGTCACCGACTGGCCGGCAGCGCCGATACTGACGTGAAGATCTTGTGAAATCGGTGTGAGCAGGCTGGCCGGAAGAAACTCGGCCGTCACGAGGCCGAAGACGCCGAGCGAGAGCGATACGACGCCTGCCCAGGCCGGACTGGCCTCCTTGTTGCTGGTATGGAAGCCGTTGGCTTCGGGATTGATGTTCATTGCCGTCTCCAGAAATTGTGCTGACAAGGCTAGACGGCTCGCGCTGGTGTTTCTATGCTAGAAAATCTACAAGACATGACCATTCGTCCAAATAACGAGGACACGATGAGTGACGCATTGACGGAAATGATGCGGGGGCTTCGTCTTGACGGCGTCGACTACGGCCGCTGCCAGCCGTCGGCCCCATGGGCGACCGCGTTTCCGACAAAGGGTGAAGCGCAGTTTCATTTTCTTGCGGCCGGACAGGCATTCGTGCAGACGCCGGACGGAGAATGGATGGAAATGCACCCGGGTGATGCGGTCCTGCTGCCGCGGGGCGATGCCCATGTCCTTGCAAGTGCGCCAGGCATAGTGCCGACGCCCGTCGAAGCCCTGCCGCGCAAGGCGGTCTGCGATGGCATCGTCGATCTGCAATGCCCCTGTGCAGATAGCAAGAACCTGCTGTTCTTCGCGGTCATGCGTTTCAATGTCGACAAGCGCCATCCGTTGCTGCAACTGATGCCCGATGTGATGCGCACAAGCGATCTTGCGGCCAGTGAACCTTCGATTCCGGCCCTGCTCGATGCGATGATGCGCGAGGTCGATATGAACCGCGTCGGGGCTGGCGGAATCCTCGCCCGGCTTGCGGATGTTCTGACCGCGACGATCATCCGCGCTTGGGTGGAGCACGGCTGCGGCGACTCCTCTGGATGGTTGACCGCCGTTCGCAATCCCGATGTGGGCCGGGTCCTGGCAGCGATCCATCTCGATCCGTCCCATGACTGGACGGTCGACGAACTCGCTCGCAAGATGGGCGCCTCCCGTTCCGGGTTTGCAGAGCGCTTCGCCAAAATCGTTGGCGAGACACCCGCTCGGTACGTCGCCCGCATGCGCATGCACCAGGCGCATCAATGGCTGCGGGAAGGGCAGCGCGTGGCTACGATTGCCGAACGTCTTGGCTATGAATCGGAGGCGTCATTCAGCCGGGCGTTCAAACGCATCATCGGCGCCCCGCCCATGACGTTCCGCGGGCGACCGCAAGATGGTCGTGCTTCCTCGCCGGAGCGCCTCATTTGATGGGAACCGAAACGCTGTGACTTAGTAGCAGTGCTCCGGTCCCTCCGGCGAGATTGCCAGAGCCCAGCGCTATTCCCGGAAGTCACGTGATCGATCGAGATCATAACCGGGAATCTGACGAAGCGTCGGCGTGTCTTGTGATGGGCAGCCGACAGTCGAAGTAATCGGCCTCGCCCTCCTTCCTAGCCTCGATAGGCCCGCTCGAGATCGGTGATGACGATCTTCTTCATCTTGTACATTGCCTGTAATACCCGTCCTGCCTTCTCCTTGTCGGGGTCGGAGACCATCCGCAGCAGGATCGATGGCGAGACCTGCCAGTAGACGCCGAACTTATCCGTCAGCCAGCCACAAGGCTGTTCCTTGCCGCCTCCAGACGTCAACGCGTTCCAGTAATAGTCGGTTTCCGCCTGGTCGTCGGTTTCGACTAGGAAGGAAAACGCCTCATTGTACGGCACATGAGAGTGAGCGTTCAGAGCGGCTATCGGCAGGCCCTCCAGTTCGAAGCGGACAACCGACAACTCAGGATCAGGCAGATCGATGCGCCCGAGTATTCTCGATCCCTTGAAGACCGACGTGTAGAACTCCATGGCCTCCTCGGCCCGAGACGCGAACCAGAGATGGGGATAGATTTTCATACGGCTTCTCCTTCAGTCGAGGCGACCGGCAGTCCGGCCATTGCCGGCCTGGATCAATGACCCATCCCAATCACGCTCAAAGCCGATGTCCTGCAGTCGGTGGTTGGAAAGGCGTGCAAGATATCCCATCGTCCAGCGGTGCCTGATTGGAGCGACCAAGCGAACCACCTGTTGGATGGTCGCTGTACGAAGCGGTTCGAGCGCCGCCATGGATAGCGGGGCGGGCTCAGCGGTATTGAGACCGCAACTTCCATTTTGAGCGAGAGTAATAGTCACAGCAATCTCCATTTCTAGAACCTGACGTTGCCATTCGCGAGATCGGGAAAGGCGTTGTCGATGGCCGAGAGTGCGCTGCTCCTGGCTGGACGACAAACGAATATTCGTGCAGGATTTGTGAGCAATAGTCACAGGTGAACCGATGCCGAGACGACTTCCGCCTCTCACCACCCTTCCGGCCTTCGACTCTGCGGCCCGTCATCTGAGCTTCACCAAAGCAGCGGCAGAACTCCATGTGACGCATGGAGCTGTCAGTCGTGCCATCCGCAACTTGGAGGAACAGCTCGGCACCCGGCTTTTTGAACGGGGAACCCGCTCCGTCCAACTGACGTCGGAAGGTGCCGCCTATGCTGCGGAGATCGGCGCAGCGCTGGATCGGATAGGTGCTGCGACAATCGTCGCAAGCGCGCCCAAATCAGCAGGCGTCCTCAATGTCAGCACGTCGGACGGCTTTGCCGGCCGGTGGCTTGTGCCGCGGCTCCATCGCTTCCATCGCGCCAACCGTGACATCGATGTGCGTCTGTCGACGTCCGGCACGTTTTCGGATTTCATCAGAGACGGAATTGACATCGCGATCCGCTACGGCGCCGGAGGATATGAGGGCGTGATATCGGAGTTCCTGGCTGAGGAAGAGGTTTCGCCTGTCTGCAGTCCGGAGCTGCTGCAGGGGGAGCATGCGCTGCGAACACCCAACGACCTCAAGCATCACAGACTCATCCACGACAACTTCCGCATCGACTGGGCGACCTGGCTCCGGGCCGCGGGTCTGGACGATATCAACCCCAATAACGGGGTAAGGTACGAGTCTGCGGCCTATGCCGTAGAAGCGGCGGTGCATGGCGAAGGCGTGCTCCTGGGCAGGAGCGCGCTCGTCTCTGCCGACCTGGCGGCTGGCCGACTTGTGCGGCCTTTTGACCTCGCGCTGAAATCCAGATGGAACTACTATGTCGTCTACCCGGACGGCGCCCTGCGTCAGCGGAAAGTCAGAGCATTCCGCGACTGGCTGTTCAGCGAAATGGTGGTCGGCTGAACTGGAAGCCCACAGAACGCGATAGCGCTAGCCAGAAGCCGGGTTCCGAACGCGCAAAAGCCAAGATGTTCGCGGCAATCAATCTCCCACGACAAAATTAACAAGGCGGTCTGGTACCGCGATTTCTTTTCTAATTTGCTTGCCCTCGAGCAGCGCACTTACGCGCGGATCGTTCTTGACGACAATCAGAAGCGCGTCGGCAGACAGACCGGGAGCGGCGAACACTTTGTGACGCAGCTTACCGTTAATTTGAACAGCGTACTCGCGACGCTCGTCTTCAGCCAGAGTTTCATCGAATGACGGCCACGGGGCGTAGGCAAGTGAGGTCTTGTGACCCAGCATGCACCATAATTCCTCGCAGATATGGGGCGCGAAAGGAGCCAGCAGCAACACGAAAGTTTCCACCGCCGCCCGCGGCCTTTGATCCAGCGCGATCAATGTGTTCGACATCTCCATCAGCTTGGAAATCGCTGTGTTGAACCGCATCGCGTCGATATCCCCACTGACCGCGCGCACGCTCTTGTGCATCAGGCGAACGATATCGCCTGTGGGCGGGGTATCGCTGATCTGGTCGCTCAGGCTGTCGGCTTCGTTGGCGATCATGCGCCAGACCCGGTGCAGGAAGCGACTGACGCCGGCGACGCCCGACATCTGCCACGGCTTGGCAACGTCGAGCGGCCCCATGAACATCTCGTAGAGCCGCATGGAATCGGCACCGTAGAGATCGATCACCTCGTCCGGATTGACCACATTGACCTTGGACTTGGACATCTTCTCCACCTGCTGGCTCACCGGCATCTCGCCGGCGAACCATTGGCCATTGCGCTCGCGGACATCCTCGGGACGGTAATACTTGCCGGTGGCGTCGCGGTAGGAAAAGGCCAGGATCATGCCCTGATTAAACAGTTTCTGGAACGGCTCTTTGGTTGATACGACCCCTATATCGAAGAGCACCTTGTGCCAGAAGCGGGCATAAAGCAGATGCAGCACGGCATGCTCGGCGCCGCCAACGTAGAGATCGACGGGCAGCCAATATTTCTCCACCGCCGGATCGATCGGAGCCAGGGCGTTTCTCGGATCGGCAAAGCGCAGATAGTACCAGCAAGAGCCCGCCCATTGGGGCATCGTATTGGTTTCCCGCAGCGCTGCCAGACCGGTCGCGGGATCACTCGTGCGCATCCAGCCCTCGGCCCGCGCCAGTGGAGGTTCGCCTGTTTCGGTAGGCTTGTAGTCGTCGAGCTCCGGTGCCAACAACGGAAGCGCATCCGCTGGCAGGGGTACAATAGCGCCATCCGCCCGGTGCAGGATCGGGAAAGGCTCGCCCCAATAGCGTTGGCGCGAAAACAGCCAGTCGCGCAGGCGATATTGCTTGCGGCCTCGCCCTACGCCCTGCTCTTCAACCCAGACAATAGCGGCCCGCTTTGCCGTTGGTGTGTCGAGACCGGTCCAGAGGCCCGAATTGACCAGCCTGCCCTCACCTTCCCACGCCTCTTCCTCGATATCGGTTTCCGCCGAGGCTGCGACAACTTCAACGATCGGCAGGCCGAAAGCACGTGCAAATGCGTGGTCGCGACTATCGTGGGCTGGCACCGCCATGATTGCGCCGGTACCAAAGCCCGTCAGCACGTAATCGGCGATCCATACCGGCATTGGTGTGCCGGAGGCAGGATTGATGGCATATGCGCCGGTGAATACGCCGGTCTTGTCGCGCTCCTGCGATTTTTCGACATCACTCTGCGTCGCAGCGCGGGCGAGATAGGCCTGCACCGCCTCTCGCTGCGCTGGCGTCGTGATCGCCGCTACCGCTGCATGCTGGGGCGACAGCACGAGGAAGGTCGCTCCCCAGATCGTCTCGGGCCGAGTGGTGTAGACACTGATGCGCTCTCCGCGCCCTCCAATGGCAAAGGCAATCTCTGCTCCTTCCGAACGACCGATCCAGTTGCGCTGCATGGTTTTGATGCCCTCGGGCCAGTCGAGCCCGTCCAGGTCTTCCAGCAGACGGTCGGCATAGTCGGTGATCTTGAGCATCCATTGGCGCATGAGGCGGCGCTCGACAGGCTCCCCCGTCTCCACATATCTGCCGTCCTTGACCTCTTCATTGGCCAAAACCGTCCCTTGTGCCGGACACCAGTTGACCGGCACCTCTGCCTGATAGGCAAGGCCACGTTCGTAGAGCTTGAGGAAGATCCACTGTGTCCAGCGGACGAAGTCGGGATCAGTGGTGGAGAGTTCGCGGCTCCAGTCGTAGGAAAAGCCCAGTCGCTGCACCTGGCTTTTGAAGTTGGCGATATTGGTCCTGGTGGTAACGGCGGGGTGTACACCCGTGCGCACTGCATAGCGCTCCGCCGGCAACCCATAGGCATCCCAGCCCATCGGATGCAGCACGTTGAAACCTGCCATCCGCTTGTAGCGCGCGACGATATCGGTCGCGGTATAGCCCTCCGGATGCCCGACATGCAGGCCTTCGCCAGAGGGGTACGGAAACATGTCGAGTACGTAGTATTTCGGCTTGGAGCGATCTTCGCCGGTTCGGAATGTTGAGTTTGTGTGCCAGTAGTTCTGCCACTTGGGCTCAATACGCTTTGGATCGTAAGCCACAATTGCCTCTATCGGTTGATCTGGCCGAAGAGAGCAATAAAAAACCCGCCTCTTCGGCGGGTTGCATCATAAAAGCGCGCACGCTAACCCACCCTCGTCAAGCGAAGGTGCCTAGGAGCAGGATATGGGCGGCGCTATAATTCATGATTGAACCAGTGCCATGAATTCTATCGAATGTCCACTTGTCGGAACAATCCCGAAGCGGGCCGTTACGGACTCGCATCACTATCGTTCGCGCAACACGCCCATTCTGGCAGCGGAGAACCTGCGAGATTCCGCTGCCCCGATCTGATACAGGCTCTTTCAGTCCCTGGATCCTGAGAGAGGACTTCTTTAGGCAGCCAACGCCGTCCTCCCCGACCCTAGGGTCACGTCGTCTTGTCCGTAGACGCCTCCTGCCTAGATCCACCAGATGGACGCCAAGCAAACAAAAACCGATGGCAAATCGGTAGGAGCACACCCGCGCAAGCTTCCGCAGCGGCTGAGCGCCGAGATTATAGAGGAAGTCGAGCGCCAGTTGGGCGGGCGCACGCGTGATATTCGCCTCGATGGAGAACTCGCTTATCTTTTTCGCGAACGCTCCTGGCCGCAGGCTTCAAAAATCATCCGCGCCTGGATGGCCTGGGTTATCGTACTCGATGTCCTGGCGCTCGGCCTCAACGCAATCCTGCTTCCAATCGAAACCGTCGAACCAATGCTGCTTCCAGCAGCCATCCTTCCCCCCGCTGCCATCGTGACGGAGATCGCTTTTCGAAAGCCCCTGGCGCCTTGGCAACATGGCGTATTCCTTCTTTCCGGGGTTTTTCTGATTCTGCTCTCTGTGGCCTTGGTAGGCGTCAACACTGGCGGCGAGTTTTATGAACGGCACCTCACCATCATGCTCTTTGTGGCCGTTACCGCCATCGTCATATTTCCCATGCCGTTAAGCTGGGGGATTGCCATTGCTGCTTATGCCCTTGGGATCTACCTCACGTTTCAGCTTCGAAACCCTGATATCGCTGTGGGAAGCGCGATCGCAGGGACGCTGTTTTTCACAGGAGGCGTCGCGGCAACGGTGGTGGCGCGCCGTACCGCGATTATCCTTGCCCAGAAGACCTTCCTGCTCGAGTTGCGGGACCGAAATCGGCTGGCGGATCTGACGGATGCAAATGCCCGCCTCGAACTGCTTGCACGAACCGACCCGCTGACAGGCGTCGCGAACAGACGTTCGATGATGGATGCCCTGCAGCGTTGCTGGAAGGACGAACAGGGCGCAAATACCATTGCGATGCTGATGTGCGATGTCGACGACTTCAAGAGGCTCAACGACAACCTCGGTCACGCCGAGGGTGATCGCTGTCTGGTCAAGGTTGCCGGCATCATTCAGAGCAGCATGAGAGATGAGCAGGATCAGGTCGCTCGCTACGGGGGCGAAGAATTTCTGGTTCTTCTCCCAGGGGCCGATGACCGCACCGCCAGATCAATTGCTGCGACAATCCGAAGCCGCGTGGAAGCTGCCTCTCTCCCCAACCCGACATCTCGCGTCATGCCCTACATCACCGTGAGCATCGGAGTGGCAACGGCGTCGCGAGATGGTGACCGGGCATCGGCGGAGGACCTTCAGCGCCGGGCTGACGCGGCTCTCTACCTCGCTAAGGAAAAAGGCCGGAACTGCGTTGTTTCCTACGGTGACAAGAACGATCAAGCGATGAAATGAGCGGCTCGATTAATTGTCGTTGCGTCGACGGCAGGCGACGAAGGATAAGTGGCCGGATCCGATCGCCATCTCCAGAACAATTCCCTTTAAATTCAGGATTTAACCCGGGCATCGAACATCCTTCGCCTATAACCCTCAGACACGCAAGTCTATGATCACGCTGCTAGGGACATTGAACTCCATGCGGCCTTCCCATTCGCACCACAATCCACTTCACCTCGGACTTTGGTCCGTTTTCGACAAGATTTTTCTGTGCATGATCCAGAGTTATATCTAAATCTGGGGGAGGAAATACTGTGATCTACGAAAAGCGGAATGTTACCGATAGCGAAAAAGAACGGACTCGTTTCGAAAAGGAAGCGGCCGAAGCTCTCAACAGGCATTACCGGCGCCCGATCGCAATCTGGTTTTCCTGGCAGCCAGGCCAGAAGCCGAATACGATTGATCTGCGAGCCACTCCCCAAGTGCTAGAGCAGGCCGAAGGCCGGGGGCCAGTCATCAGGGATCACTGATTGTCGCTTTTGAAGTGCGCCGGGGTTGTGATAGCCAGGACGTCGCCGCCGCCAGTATCAGGCGACGCGCGATTTCGCAGGTGTGATGCCTCTCCCTTAAACCCTCGAACGGTGGCCACGTCTAAGACTGACCGTCGATCGCGAGGCGACCGGGACATCGATGGCGTTCGGCTCTATCGGCCTCCGTCGAAGTATGTCTACGCCTTTCGGTTGAAAACCCGCGAAGCTCCTTCCTTCTGCCGATGACAATGCTAGAGTTTCGGTTGGTGACCGGCTAACATCAGCAGAGTGGTGAATGAAGGCTTTGCTTACAAAGGCCGCGGCGACGGTCATCGTACTGTTCGCACGCGCCGTCACGGCGGTCCGCGCCGTGTGGCCTGAGGGAGGGCTGCCCTCCCGCCCTTGTGTTTATTATGCCAACCACTCCAGCCACGGCGATTTCGTTCTGGTCTGGACGGTACTGCCGCCAAGGCTGCGGCATCGAGCCCGTCCGGTCGCAGGGGCTGAATACTGGCTGAAGTCCTGGCTCAATCGCTTCATCGGCAGCGATGTCTTCAACGCGGTGCTGATTGCGAGGGATCGGGACAAGCGAACGGAAGATCCCGTCACGCAGATGGCCTCGGCCATCGATGCCGGTTCGTCCCTCATTCTCTTCCCGGAAGGTACGCGAAACCAGTCCGACGCACGGCTCCTCCCGTTCAAAAGCGGCATCTTCCATCTGGCGATGGCGCGCCCTGATGTCGATCTCGTGCCAGTCTGGATCAGCAATCTCAACCGCGTCATGCCGAAAGGCGAGATCGTTCCGATACCGCTGATCTGCACGGTTACTTTCGGCAGCGCTTTGAGGATCGCACCGGGAGAAGAGAAGGATGTTTTTCTTGAACGGATGCAGGCCGCTCTGCTGGCCCTGTGTCCGAACACTGTAGGCGGTGGGGAATGAGTGGCGCGAACTCCGATCTTATGACGCTTGTAGCCGGGATCTTCGGCGTGCTCATTGTTGCGTCAGTCATCGGTTACATATTGCAGCAACGCTTCTCGCCGAACGGCTCGAATGCGGCTGTCGAAAACCTAAACGCGCGGATCAAGGCGTGGTGGGTCATGGTCATCCTGATCGGCATCGCTTTCATGGCGGGCCGTATCGGCGTGTTGATCCTGTTTGGCTTTTGTTCGTTCGCAGCACTTCGCGAATTCGTAACCCTCATCAATACAAAAAGGGCGGATCACTGGGCGCTTGCGGCAGCCTTTTTCGTTGTCGTTCCGATCCAGTATTTTCTGCTCTGGGCTGAACAATACGGCATATTTTCAATCTTCATCCCGGTCTACGCCTTCCTGCTGATGCCGATCATCTCGGTACTGCGAGGCGATACGGAGCGCTTTCTCGTCCGCATCGCGGAAGTCCAGTGGGCCTTGATGATCTGTGTCTTCTGCGCGTCCCACGTGCCAGCTCTGCTGACCTTGAAGATACCGGGATATGAGGGCCGCAATGTGCTGTTGATCGCCTTCCTGGTGATCGTCGTCCAGCTCAGCGATGTCCTGCAATATGTCTGGGGCAAACTGTTCGGACGCACAAAGATTGCGCCAAGACTGTCGCCGTCGAAAACGGTCGAGGGCTTTGTGGGCGGTGTCATCAGTGCGACGCTGATTGGAACGGGCCTCTGGTGGATTACACCATTTGCACCGCTTCAGGCCGGTCTTCTCGCCTTGGTCATCACGCTGATGGGCTTCTTCGGTGGCCTGGTGATGTCGGCGATCAAGCGCGACCGCGGTGTCAAGGATTGGGGCAATCTCATCGAAGGCCACGGCGGATTGATCGACAGGCTTGATTCCGTCGTCTTCTCTGCACCCATCTTCTTCCATCTTACCCGCTACTGGTGGTCCCTCTGATGCCTGTTTTGCTGCAACGTCTTCTGCGCAGCGGAGTGGTGCACGTCCTGTTTGCCTTTCTGGCGATGGGCAGCTGGGCCGTCTTCGCCAATCGCGCCCACGCCATGCCGGCGCCGCTCTATGCCGGTCTCGTGCAGGGGACGATTTCCGCCGCCCTGACGCTTTTCCTGAAATCGGTGATCGACTGGCTTTCCGTCCGCTTCAGCGGTCCAGCACGATTTTGGGCCCCGCCGCTAATTGCCTGCCTTGGCTCTGCCAGCATTCTGGTGGCGATCCATGCGGCGAGCGGTACGCCGGAAATACTTCGGACCATCGCGCTGCCGTTGCTTGTATCGACGACTTATGCCGCGATCTACAATTATTCGATCTCCGCAAGACGAGGTTTCGACACATGATGGAGACAGCAGACAGGAGGCCCCTGGCAAGCCGCAATACCCGATGGGCGGGCGCCATTGCCCGATGGATGGCCGCACGCGCAATCACGCCGAATCAGATCTCGCAAGCCAGCATGCTCGCTGCGGCAATTGCCGGCAGCACTTTCTATCTGGCGGGACAGACAACAGGCTTGCCGCGTGCGGGCTACCTGCTTCTTGCTGTTCTATTCTGCCAGGCGCGCCTCCTTTGCAACCTGTTCGACGGCATGGTGGCGGTCGAAGGCGGAAAGGGAGAGGCTGACGGTCCTTTCTGGAACGAATTCCCGGATCGCATCGCCGACCTGATGATATTCGCCGGCGTTGGCTATGGCATCGAGATGCCGGGATTGGGCTGGGCCGCCGGCGCTTTCTCCGTGCTGACGGCCTATGTCCGGGAACTCGGCCGCGCCACCGGCAATCCCAGCGACTTCTCCGGCCCGATGGCAAAGCAGCATCGGATGGCAACGATCACGGTGGCGGGATTGGCATCCCTTCTCGAGCCATTATGGGGTTGGCAGAACCAGATTCTGACCATCGGTCTCTGCGTCGTTGCGGCGGGAGCAGCCCTTACAGCGATCCGCCGCTCGAGGACATTGATAACGCGTCTCAAGCTTCGCTGATGGTGCTCTTTGGGTCGACACCCTTCGTGTATGTGTGATGAAGAAAAGCAGCACATGCGAGGTCCTGGACTATGGACCCGAGTGATTTGTAGATTGTCACATCGGCCTTGCTTACCCTGCCCTCGGACGCGCCGGCGAACACTGCTCCTATCTCCGCAAGAACATCGATTTCGGAAACAAGTCCGGCCGCCTTCGCCCTCAGGAATTCAGCGCCTTGCGCGATGACGCCTTCTCGATGGTCAGGAAAAAACCGTGCTCGCTTGACAAGCATTTCGTCGATCTCGGCCGGTCCAGCGTAGCTGGATCCAACAACATTGACATGCGCCCCATCACGAACATCTGCAGAAAAGAGGATCGGATCCCGGGCCGATGTTGTCGTGCAGATTATATCCGCCGTTTCAACCGCGGCCCTCGGGCTTGTTGCGACTTCTGTAGAAATGGCAAGTTCCTGGCGAATACGTTCACAAAGATATTGCGCCTTTTCCCGTGATCGTCCCCATATCGCAATGTGCTCAAGTTCACGAACATGCGGGATTGCGAGAGCGTGCTGCCACGCTTGCTCTCCCGTGCCGAGGATCGCAAGCCGTTTGGCATCTGCGCGAGCCAATATGTCCGTTGCCGCGGCGGAAGCGCAGGCGGTTCTGATCGCCGTGACCGCACCTGCATCGACTAAACAGGTCGGCGCCCCAGTGCTTCTGTCGAAGAGCAGGATTGCTCCTTGATGCGATCGACCATGCGCTGCCGCGGATGGGAAGACGCTGACGAGTTTCGCACCGAACCCCGCGCCATCCAGGACACCTGGCATAACGCCGAATAGGTCACCGTTGCCGAGATCTATGACGTTGCGAAGAGGCTGCCGGGATTGTCCCGTCGACAGTCTGATCATGGCCTCCCGCATGAGAGAAATGCACTTCTGGCGTCCTAATCTGTTTGCCACTTCTTCGGGGCCGATCACGATCAAGGTTCGTTCCTTCCTTTTCTTAACCGCAGCCGACATCATTGATGTGGCTCGGCAGTTGCAAGCCGTTGATTAAATTCCGGAGAGGTTAGGCAAAATTACCGATTGAACGATCTTTTCAGCCCGAGACGAGAAATAGAACAGGAGCACCAAAGGGTCAGTAGGAAGTGCGGAGGCGAACGTCATCCGCCTGCGCGATCGCGGCAATGTTCTCGCTGCTGTTTACTCAGTCGCGCTCTCGATCGCCGCAGCGAGTCCATCAGCGTCAGTCAGGAACGGCAGGTGGCCCGCTTGCAGCGTCACCGTGCGGCGCACCGGCATGCTGCCAACCATCCTGGCCTGGAAGGCGGGACTGATAACCTGATCCGCGCTGGTATGGACGTAGACCTTATCGACCTTCCCGAACCGGCTATTCGTGAGGCGCACGGGGGTCACCAACGGAACCACGGGCTCGTCGAGGATGAGGCCCGGCAGCTTCTCCTTCAGAGGCGCCGGACCGTCATTGGCAAACAGTTCGGCACGCGCCGAGTATTCGACCACGGCAATCCCCTTTTCCTGGTCGATCCTCAGATGCGGCCCGATCTTGGCGTCGTGATCCTGCTGGGCCAGCGACAGGAGCGAGTCCCCGTCATGCGGGAGGTAAGCGGCGACAAAGACCAGTGTCTTGATCTTCTCTGACGCCCGCTCGGCGGCAGCAGCGATGACGATGCCGGCGAAGCTGTGGCCGACCAGAATCACGGGACGATTGGCGTTGGCAAGCGCAACGAGCACCGTATCGCGATATAGATCGAGACTGACCGCGTCAGGGGTCATCGGGTTTGACGGTCGACCAGGCAAATCGATTGTCAGAACCTCATGGCCAGCGGCCTGCAGCTTGGCTGCGACATGCCCCCAAACAAAGCCGCTGGCGAAAGCGCCATGAACGAGAATGACGGGCGGCTTTTCTGCAGCCATGGCGGAGGCGTTTGAAGAAGAGTTTGGTACAGAGTTTCCGGCGGTCATTTCATTGTTCCTTCGCATTTTTACTGGTAATTTCAGCGGCAGTCGGCAGGCAAAAACTAGGGGAAAGCCGGAGGTCGGGATATGCCACTGCTTCCGAAATACATGATGGATCGTCCGGAATGACGCAGGACTTTGGGATGTCGGCGGCACGCAATGACGTGCTGTCAGAGGTGTTGAAGCTGATCCGTCTACGCGGTGAGTTGGTTTACAGCGCTTTTCTCGGAGAACCGTGGGGGCTGCAGTTTCAGCCCGGACCCGCACACTTTTATTTCATTGAGACGGGTCAGGTCTTGGTGACACCGGCCGGCGAGAGGCCAACGCGGGTCAATCAGGGCGATCTTGTCTTGTTGCCACTGGGAAAAGGCCACGTGATCACCGACGCCCTGGGTTCACCGGCGGAGAATATCGGCTTGGTCGCGGCCGAACATTTCGATCGAGACGAGTTGGTACTGCGACATGGCGGTGACGGGCCAGTCAGCCAACTGGTCGGAGGCTTTTTCAGCTTCGAGGGAAGCCAGCTTCCCGCGGTCATGTCCGCGCTTCCGGCCTTGATTCACATCCCTCGCGGCGACGCCGGAACACCGCCATGGCTCGCAGCCATATCGCGTTTCCTGGTCGCGGAGGCACGGCAACCTGATCCAGGCTCGTCCCTGATGATTTCCCGCCTGATCGACCTCCTGGTCATTCGTACCTTGCGCAGTTGGGCAGCAATCGAGGCCAACCACATGGGATGGCTTGGAGGGTTGGGCGAGGAGCGAATTGGACGGGTCCTCAACGCCATGCACGCTGATCCCTTCCGGCGCTGGACCGTGCAGTCGCTTGCCGAGATCGCAAGAATGTCCCGCTCCATTTTTGCAGAGCGATTTACCGCCGCGGTCGGCGAGCCGCCTCTGCGTTACCTGTCGCGATGGCGTCTCACAATAGCCGCCGACTTGCTCCGCAGCGGCGGATTGAAGGTAACCGAGGCGGCCTATCGCTGCGGATATGCGTCGGATGCGGCGTTCAGCCGTGCGTTCAAGGCCCATTTCGGCTATGCGCCGAGCGAGGCCAAGAACCGCCAATTGCCGTGAGTGTCATCGAGCGCAGTACGTAGCCTGCAGCTTACGAATGCAAGATCCGGGCTGGATGCGAATTAAAACTCTGCCGGGACAACGTCTGAGCCTGTCCGTCTGGTGACAGTTGGAAATTTGATAGATACCCTACTCCTGCCCTAGCTCCTTGAACTATATCCGCCGGGTTCGCAACGGTGATATCTTGGCGAGACTGCGAGGAGCCTGGCTTGATGATGGAGCCTAAATGACTTCATCGCTCCCGAAGTGAGAGGATCTCGTCATGCTGAATTCCAAAACTTTGTTCGTGGCTTCGTCTCTGGCGTTGGCGATCACGGGATCCGCCTCCGCGCAAATGCCTCCGCAGCAGCCGGACTCGAAAGCCTTCAAGATTGGCTCCCTCGATCTGGTTTCGTTGCACGACGCCCAGTTCGTACTGCCCAATGACGGCAAGATCTTCGGTATTGGACACTCCCCGGAGGAAATTGGTGAAGTGCTAAAGGCGTCAGGTGCGCCGACCGATACCGTGACGCTGAGCGTGGATGCGTTGTTGGTGAAAGAGCCAGAGCGCGTGATCCTGATCGATACCGGGGTCGGTGGAGCGCTGCAGCAGTCCCTCGCTCAGGCAGGCACCAAACCGGAAGAGGTCACCGACATTCTGATCACCCATTCGCATCCCGATCACATGGGCGGCCTCGTTAAGGACGGCAAGCTGGCCTTCCCCAAGGCAACGATCCGCATGTCGTCGGCGGAATGGGAGTTTGCCAGGAAGAACGCCCAGCTTGCGGACGTCGTCAAGGTGATCGAAGGAAATGTGAAGACGTTCAATCCGGGCGTGGAGGTCGTGCCGCAGATAACTTCGGTCGGCTTGAAAGGCCACACACCGGGCCATGTCGGTTATGAAATCGTATCCGGCAAGGAGAAGCTGCTGGACATTGGTGACACGGTGCACAGCTCGATCATCTCGCTTGTAAAACCGGAATGGCTCGTTGGGTTCGACAATGACGAAAAGGGCGGCGAGAAGAACCGCATCGACACCTTGAAGAAACTAGCGAAGGACAAGGAACTCGTCTTCACGCCGCACTTCCCCTTCCCGGGCGTCGGTCACATCGCAGCCGACGGCGATCACTTCTCGTGGCAGCCAAGCGTCCCGACAGCGAAGTAATCGTCCGGTCCGGAACGAAAGGCAGTTTGAGAAACGGAGCACCGATCTTGGCAATCTCGAGCCGGGTGTCTGGCGCGAATTTGCCTGTGAACAAACTATGCGAAAAGTTGTAATTTCCCGCGATCCGGGTAATCCGTTGGAAAGTATTCAATCTGAGAAATATTCATTTTGTTCAGATACAACTTGATCAGGACGAACATCTTTGAGCAAAGAAATTCCCAGCATCAATGATCTGGCACATCAATTTTATCGGGATCATAAGAAGGTTCTTGATCTGCTTGCGAAACCGAGCCCTGCGCTTGGCTTTGATGTCGCGGCTCAAAGATTGTTCGGCAAAAAGCCCGAGCGAAAGCAGGTGCTCGCAACTGTTGTCGGTCAATTCGTCTACTGTCGAATGGAAAAGAACCAGGTAACCTTCCTACCGGCTGACTGGAAGGACAAACTGGACAACATGCAAAGCATTTGGACAGGCTGTGAAAACTGGTGGCTTGGATACCCGCTCATCACCTATCTGTCGACAAGGTCCGGCAAGAACGGTGCTGACGGCGAGCTGCATCTCAATATCGAGCTGGGCCCGCTTTCGGACCACCGGCTTCGAAAAGGAATTATCGCTACTCTCGCAGCGGAAGCATCGGCGAAAGGCCTGAAACGGATCGGGTTTCCGGCCGGAGCGGCCGACAACGGCCGGCTATACTCCCGGTTCCTGCAGAAAAGCTCGGTTTCGCTCGATGATTCTTACAACGCGCATGAGGTCGAACATAAAATGCGCCATCTCCTTGTTGAATTCGAAMCAGAATTCGATTTTGTCGCAAACGTCATCCCGCAGTTCCCTATTTAAGAAACCACTATCTCCCGTTAGCTTGCCGTTAACCTTCTCGGGTACAAATGCGTTAACGATAATTCGCGGGACGATTGAAATCGCAACCCACAGTAACGAGTTTCGACCCTCAAGGTCTATGCGTAACGGTCTCGCCATGATGACGAGCACCCCCAGTGGTTAACCGTTGAAGTGTTCCGACATCGCTAGCAGCTTGCGCCGGACCGGCTGAAGTCCGGGGGCTAGCCTATTCCCACGGGGCTTTAACGTGACCAGCATTCTGACGAACACATCCGCCATCGCCGCACTTCAGACGCTTCGAAGCGTCAACGCGGGACTTGAGAAAACACAGCATCAAGTCAGCTCCGGCCTCCGAGTTCAAAAGGCGTCAGACAACGCGGCTTATTGGGCGATCTCGACAACGATGAGGTCGGACAACAGGGCATTCTCGGCTGTATCCGACGCCATCGAATTGGGGGCAGCGACGGTCGACACGGCTTATGCCGCGACGTCGTCCATCATCGACATCCTTGGTGAATTCAAAGCCAAACTCGTTGCGGCCAAGGAAAAAGGCGTCGACAAATCGAAAATTCAGGACGAACTCAACCAGCTTAGCGCGCAGGCGCAGGCAGCCGTGATATCGGCGAGCTTCAGCGGCCAGAACTGGCTGAGTACCAACGCTTCGACGCACCTGATGGAAACCACCGAACTTGCAACCGATGTGGCCTCTTCCTTCGTCCGTTCGGAGAATGGAGCGGTGGCCGTCACGACGACAAAGGTGAACCTTAAGAACACCAGCATGCTGAACGCCGGAGGCGGCGGCATCCTGCAGAAGGAGCTTGGCGGTGTCGGCGACATCGGCGGCTTCCGAAGCACGGGCATCAATTCCGTGGCGCACGAAGGCCACGAAAGCCACAGTTTCACCGGCCCGGCGACTTTCGGCACCACGGACTACATCACGTTCGATCTGGTCGTGGATGCAGGCACGCTTTCGGGAGGTATCACCTATTCCGGGCTGAGGATCGACAAGACGGTCATCGACTCCGCGCTAGGCACGAGCGACGGCACGATCCATGACGGTGCAGAGATGCGAAAAGTGCTCCAGAAAGTATTCGCCGACAACGCTGTCAAAGCGACCGCCAACGAGACAATGTTCACAGGCTCGACGACAGCAACGGATGTCTTTGAGATCGGTTCCCTTGAGACTTCCGGTCATCCAGGTTCCAGCATCGATATCTCCAATGTCGTATCCAATCTCGGAAGCTCGTATCCCGCAGGCTTCGCCATGGGCCTGGAAAACCCGCCGAGGCAGAACCACGACAATATGTATCCGGAAGCGTGGTTCGATTTCACCAAGCCGTTCACCGTATCGCCGACGTCGCAGATTTTCTTCGACGCTCAGGTCGGCCCCGGCGCGCCTCAATCCTTCACGATCGACCGTGCGACCGTCGATGCGGCACTCGGCACGACGGACGGCACAGTTGGAAGTGCCGCGGACCTCGCGACCGTCATAGAATACGTCACGACCGGGATGGGCCTTTCGGTGAGTACGTCGGGCAACCAACTGACGTTTTCCGCGGATCGGACAATGTTTCCGGAAGCAGGCAATCGCGCCGCCCGCGTCATGGTCGGGAATGTCACGTCCAATCCGACCTGGGCTTTGGAATTCGATCTCGCCGAAGTCGATGTAACGACCTCAAGCTTCACTGTCGACGAATACCTGGTTGGCGTCGAATATATGCTCCATCGATCGACGACCAGCGGCAGCGTCCTTGGCTCCCTCGACAAGCGCCTGGGCATGCAGTCGGATTTCGTCAGCCATCTTCAGGCCAGCATGACATCCGGTATCGGACGCTTGGTCGATGCAGACATGGAAGAAGTATCCGCGAGGCTGACGGCCCAACAAACCCAGCAACAGCTGTCCGTCCAGGCACTTCAGATCGCCAATCGGGGACCGAGTACGATTCTTCAGCTTTACTCGGGACGTCAGAGCTAGCGTGATGCGTCGGCGGCCGAGCCCGCCCGCCCGTTCTGGATACTCATGCCGCCGATCTAATTTCTAAAAGGCAGATTGCAGATGCAGGCGGACCGCACAGCCGGCTTTAGCGGGACTATAGGGCTTGGGTCCCCGGCTGTACGGTCCGCGCGTCTTGCTCGCGACGAAGAGTTAAGTTCCAACCCACCGTAAGAACTGATCGATGGATATCAGCCGAATATAGATGGCAGGAACCTGGTCTCCATTTCGTCACATCGCCCTGTCTGACTGGGAGTGAAGCTCAAGGCAGTCACCGAAACAGCCGCGCGCATACCGGTCGCAAAGACTAGGAGCAGCCGCGCTTCTGCATCCGCTTTATGATTTTCGCTTTTTTCTCTACTTCATCACCGGGTCTCTTGCCGCCTGTCGTTCGCGACAAGCGATCCTGCATTTGTTCGCAGGTTTTGCGTGGGCGATTATCATCCCGATCCTTCCGGCGAGCGTCCGCTTCGTCCCCGCTGCTCAACATCATCGTCGCAGAAACAAGGCTGACGATTGCGGTTCTCACTTGGGGCTGCCTTCGGGATTCGGTTGTTGCGATCCACAGTCGCGCGGGTTGCTTATCAACCCTACCATAATCGGACGACGGTTGGGGTGCGTCCGATCGCAATGATGTCGACGCATTTTGCACCATCAGGAACGGAAACGGCCTTCGGTAGCAGAACTGCCTGGCAGCGATTGCTTTGAAATACGGCATCTTGCTCCACGCACCCGTGACCGCGTCACGCCCGGAAAGGAGACACCGGACCGGCTTGTCAACGAGGCGGTGTTCCGCTTGCGGGCAGGTCCGGCACCAGTCGCGACCTCTACAAAAGTGACGTTATTATTCCGAGTCAACCAACGCCCGAATAAAGTCTATTGCGTCGATCTCCGACTTTAGGGCGAATATGCTGGTAATGCTGGATCTCATTGACCCAGGGGGAAGTATCGGTCAGAGGCAATATCGGCGCGACCCCTGAAGAAGAAGGACAACTACCCTCTCTTCGGGCCGTATTTCAAATTCGGCACGCACCGGCGTCGAATTCCAGGCACTTTCCACTTCCGGTTCGCCGAGTTTTCACAGTCATCCACGCGAGCTGGTCTCGCACAGCTGTGCACGTCGCACCGACGTGCACCCGGCACCCACTTGCCACCACTCAAAGGTCTGTCGAGGCATTGACGAGCGAACCGGGATACAATCGTGCACTAAACTCTCCGCGCGGTCCGACCGGGCACTTCGGCTCAATTGCACTGTCACGCGTTTTTCACGCGACAATTTGCAACCATACGATTAACTCTCTCGCTCAAAACGTGTTGGCCGATCGTATCGCCGTGGGGTATTGCGTCATGAAATTCGACACCTCTACCGAATTTGATCAAGTCATCCTCATCTTCAAAGATCCCGGCCGACGGCTGATCGTTCGGACCGTGCAGGAGGCTGCCAACGCTTTGCTGAAAGACTGGCCGTCGGACGATGGCGAGGAGTTTTTATCTGCGGTGAAAGCGTGTGTCGACGTGATGACCGGAAAAGCCAGTAGCTGGGAGCTGAGAAGCGCGATCCTCCGGGCCGCTAATGAAGCTGGTGTGGCCGCGGTTGCCGTACTTCATTGAGCGATGGGCGCCCGCCATGGATCGTCCGGCGGGCCAGGTCGAAGCGATGGTGACACCTAACCCGATCCCGCCAGAAGCGACGCGTTCTCGGCAAGCTTGCGAGCGGCGAACTCGGTGAAGAGCCGCACACGCTTCGTCTTGCGTGTCTCACCCTGCGTGAGAAGCCAGAGCGTGCCGTACATGTGCAGGTCAGTTCGAGGTACCCTCACCAGCGTTGGATCGGCATCTCCGACGAAGCAAGGCAGCGTCGTCATTCCCAGCCCCTGCCGCACCGCGACGATCTGCGCCTCGGCATCCGTGACCCTGAACGGCACGCCTGAACTACGGGTCTCACCATGGCGGACCCATTCGGGAATACCGTGAGCGCTTATGACGATCCACCGGACAGGATCAGGCCCGCCGGCATTCCATGCGGGCAGCAGATCGCGAGACATGTAGATTGCGCCGAACACATCCGGCCCCTTCAGGCCGTGAAGATTGGGCGGCAGAGTCTTGCGGTCATAGACGACGCGGATCGCGACGTCGGCCTCTCGGCTTGTCAGGTTCGCAAGGTCGCCGGATGACATGATGTCCATCTCGATGTCCGGATGCGAGCGCGCGAAGTCAGCGAAATCAGGCATGAGGAGGTGTGTCGCAAGTGTCGGGGCCAGCGTCACCCGCAGTAGCCCGCGCACGCTTTGGTCGCGACCGAGGACGCGGGTCTCCAACTGATGCGACGAGGCTTCCATCTGCTCCGCGAGCTCGCGTACCTCTTCCCCCGCCGCCGTTATGTGATAACCGGAAGGCAGCTTCTCGAACATCCGCGCTCCAAGACGCTCCTCAAGCTGGCCGATACGCCGAAGGACAGTGGAATGGTTCACGCCGAGAACCAGGGCAGCCGCCCGGACTGATCCGGCTCGCGCCACGGCAAGAAAATATCGAACGTCATCCCAGTCAACCATGGTGCATTCCGGCACCGCAGCGGTGCGCCCTCCAAACTACTTGCGGTCCAAATTACCTCTGCACGCTTAGAAAGCAAATCGGCTAGCCAATCAAACCGGATCGTTTTTGCACCACCCTTGTGCGTGCTTGCGCACTGATACCCGGAATCCGGTGGCCCTATGTTGGTGTTCTCAGGGTTTGGCAGGGCACTTCCCCATACCCGCGGAACACACCGAAGGATGCACGACATGAACAGACTAACCGGAAAGACTGCCATTATCACCGGTGGTGCTACTGGCATTGGCCGTGCCGCGGCGAAGCGCTTCATCGAGGAAGGCGCCTTCGTCTTCATCTTCGGTCGCAGGCAGGAAGCGCTGGTCGCGGCCCTGGCCGCTCTAGGGCCAAATGCCCGCTCGGTTCAAGGCTCGGTCTCCGACGAGGCGGACCTGGATCGTCTTTATGCGGCAGTGAAGGCCGAGCGCGGCACACTCGACATCGTCTTTGCCAACGCAGGAGCGGGAAGTCCGCTTCCTCTTGGCAAAATCACCGCAGAGCATATCGACGACACCTTCGACACCAATGTGAAGGGCACGATCTTCACGGTGCAGAAAGCGCTTCCGCTCATGGGACAAGGAGGGTCAATCATACTGACCGGATCGAGCGCAGGCACCACGGGCGCCCCGGCATTCACCGTCTACAGTGCCAGCAAGGCGGCGGTGCGCAACCTCGCCCGGACCTGGGCCGAGGACCTGAAGGGCACAGGCATCCGTGTCAACGTGCTCTCGCCCGGTGCAACGGCGACCGAACTCGCGAAGGATGCGCTTGGCGAGGAAGGGCAGAAGGCTTTCGCGTCGATCACCCCGCTCCAGCGTATGGCGGATCCGTCAGAAATCGCAGCTGTGGCCGCTTTCCTCGCGTCGCCGGACAGCAGCTTCATGACCGCCAGCGAAGTCGCCGTTGATGGCGGCCTCGCCCAGCTCTGACGCTCAGCCTGCTTGCGCCTTCGAAAAACGAGCGGGGCGCCTGGGAATTTCATGAACCAAGGGAGAAGATTATGACCTATGCAATCATCGGCTTCGGCAAGATCGGCCAGGCTCTCGCCAAGGCGTTCGCCCGAAGCGGCATTGAAGTATCCGTTGCCACCACTCGCGATCCGGAAAGCTTTGCATCTGAGGCCGCCGCGATTGGGCCTGGGATCATCCCGAAGACACTGACGGACGCAATCAAGGCGGACGTCATCTTTCTGGCAGTCCGTTTCGAGGCTCACGCAGGTGTCGCAAAGGCGCTGTCGGACTGGAAAGGGAAGATCATCGTCGACGTTACCAATGCCTATGGGTTGCCCCTTGAGATACTGGGAGAGCAGCCTTCCGCTAGAGTAATTGCGAACGCGTTTGCAGGCGCCAAGGTGGTCAAAGGGTTCAACCATCTGGTCGCCGGGATCCTTGAACAAGATCCGGATATCCACGGCGGCAAGAGGGTTGTGTTCCTGGCGAGCGACGACGAGGACGCGTCAAAGCAGATCGGCACGCTTGCGGAAAATCTCGGTTTTGCGCCGATCAACCTCGGCCGACTTTCCGAAGGCGGACTGCTCGTGCAGGCGCGCGGGAATAAATGGGGTCATCTGATCTTCAAGGACTTGGTCAAATTCAACTGATCTCGTTTTCGCAGACCCAAGAGAAGCCGGAGAATCCAATGAGCAGCGGCGACAAGGAAGGGTTGCTGCCGCTATCGGCCGAAGACATCGAGTGGACCGTTCCCGGGAACGCCATCACAGACACTCGGGTGTCAACGCCACAAACAAGCCGTTCATGAATGACTGGCTCACAATTATCGTCGAGAACGGGAAAGTGGCGGCCATCAGCGAATACATCGACACGCAGGCGCTGGCACGAGTTTCAGACGATGGCAGCGCGATCCGTGCGGCAAGACCGTCCTGCGCAGCGGAACCTTTTGCTTCGATGAGTGATTAAATCGGCGACGGTGGATCTCCCTGTTCGTCGCCGGCCGATGATAAATCTCATCGGCCGCAATCGGGTCTCCCCAGAATGTGAACGCTTGGTAACTTGAAATATTAGAGGCGAAAGGCTTTATGCAGCCGATGAACTCGAAGCACTTCATCACGGCCATGAGCATTGCAGCTTTGACGGCATGCTCACATATCGAGCCTCTTGAGACGCCCCTCGCCCAGTCAGCAATCCCGCACGAGGCGCCTTTGACGGATCAAGCAGTGATCGCAGATACTGTCGGTCGCAGTCCTGTCGGCGCAAACGCGCTTGCCTGGGCCAACCCGTCGACAGGCAGCGCGGGGGTTATCGAACAGATCGATGCCAGTACCGATGGACCGGACGGATGTCGCCGTTTTGTAACCAGCCGGCAATCGCTCGACGGCATGACGCGTTTCAATGGCGTAGCCTGCCCGTCCGGGGACAGTTGGAAACTGGGCGGGCAATAGGGCCAGCCGAACGTCAGTGACCGATGCCAGCAGCCGTGAACGCTTCGCTGCGACCGCTTAGCGATGGGGCTGTCACGACGGTCCTGCGATGCGGGCCACAAGGCGGGGTGCTTCCTCGGCGGCCGCCAATACTATGCCTGACTTGCGGGTAGAGGCGAAATCCAACCCGGTGAAATAGAGGCCCGGCAGGGCCGCCACGCCATCCTCGTGGACAGCCCCGCGGCATCGAGCTCACCGTCGAGCTTCATCCAACTGAAATCGCCCTTGAAGCCTGTGCACCACAAGAACAAAAATCGGGTGCTTCATCCTGAACTCCTTCAAGCGTCTGTGAGCGCCCGCGAAGGTCCATGGTCTTTCTGATTCAATCGCCAATGAAATCGATAGACGTTTAGCGGATATCACATCGCAATGACGAGACGAGCCTGAAGGCCCTGTCTCGCGGCGTCCTTTAGTACATGCTCAATTTGATTTTCGATTGTGGAAACTCAGTCTATGCTGTCGCTTGTCGGGATGAAGTTGGCAAGCAGGCTCGAATTCTCGCAACAATGCTCGTTCGCCTCGTACAACGTCTCCTCGTCGGGAGCGTAGAGAGGGCTCAGTACAAGCGGGATTTCGAGGCTCACCGAATTGGTCGTCTCATCCGTATTGAGACAGACCTCATCGAGGGTTCGAGGCCTGGAGCACGACCAAGATGGCGCGCTTCGGCTAAGAGGATTTAGAAGTGAAATTGTTTCTGCTCCTGCCCCTGATTACGATTGTCTGTTCAGGCTGTTCGACCGAGCCACCCACCGTTTCCCGAGCGGTGCGCCCTCAAAGCCGTCACGCATCACACCTTCCCCAGGCGCCAAACTGTGAAAGCAAGCCTAATTTTGAAGGGATGTTGCGTACACTCTGCTATTGAGGCTTGTTTATGCGGCCTGGACCGCAGCCGGCCTCAGTCATGAGGAAGGCAACGCACGCAGTTACGGATAGGCCGTCGAGACGGCGGTCGGAATTTGCGCGCCGGCAGATCGGCATCTTGAGCAGCGGTGCTCATTCCCCCGAAATCGATATCGCAACAGCAAGGACCTGGGCTGCCGATCCCGCTCGCACGACCTACCTCCTGGACGTGAGGACGCCGGCTGTTTCCTCGGCAATCTTTCCAGATCCAGTAGCGGAACCGATACCATCCTAACGGCTGGCCCCGGCGCTAAGCCTCTCTATGCTTGGCTGCAGCAAGAATGGTCTCCCCGATATCGGCAAAGCCGAGGCCGGCCGGCCGGGTCGAAATCCACCGAGGGGCATGTGAGAGCTGCGGCAAAATCGACAGGACATTGTTCACGCCGAAGGAATTGTCGATGTAGCCGAACATCGGTGCATCGTTGCGGGAATCGCCGACAAAAGCTGTCGCCAGCGGAACTGCTTGCGGACTGAGACCAAATTCCTCGATCAAGAGACGTTCGCTCATCGAGCGTTTGTCGTAATTGCCGATCCATGTATTGATATGGATCGAACTGATGGCGACAGTTGCCCCACTGTCACGCAGACACGCCGCCAAGCCATCTACCTCGGCCGGTGAGTGGCCAACGATATCAATGGCGACGTCCGCCAGCCGAAAGGCTTGATCATGTGCAATCTGAAAGCCCAAGCCCTCACGCGCGATAATGTCGACGACCGTTTGGAGATGGCGCCGTTGACGCTCGGTCTGGACCGCCTGTCCCTCCCAATAGTCGAAGACCACATCGCGCCCTCGGCGGAAAACTGCATAGGCGCCGCTTTCGCCTATGACCGCCTTGACGGGCCAGGCGCGAACAATGTGCTCACACCAACCGGCAGAACCGCCAGTGACCGGAATAACCGCAATACCGGCATCGTTCAGATCCCAAAGCACCTGATAGGTCTCCGGGAGCAACTGTCCGTCGGTCGTCAGCGTGTCGTCAATATCGGTGAAGAGGTAACGCACGCCCCGAAGCTCGTCAGCAGATGGAGTTCGATCAACAAAAGTCATCAATTTTCCTCGCCGCTTGTGACGATTTCGACGCCGCTTTCGGCAAGCGCTTGCCGGATCTGCGGTTCGCCCGGCAAGCGATCCGTGTAGAAGCGGTTGAGTTGTTTGAATGGAGCGACGCGAACAGCCGCCGTGCGCTCCCATTTGCTGACGTCGGCCGCGAGAAAGCGCGTCTGCGAATTCTCGATCAGAGCATTGGTTATCTGCGCCTCACCGTAGCTGAAATCCATGATACCGTTAGTCGCACTCAGTGCACCGGCACCAAAGACCGCATAGTTGGCGTAGAATTTCTCGATGAACTTGATGACGTCAGCGCCAACCACATCGCGGTCGTCGTGACGTAGCAAGCCACCCGTCAAATGCACTTCGACGCTCGGCGCGTCGCAGAGCGTAAGCGCCACATGGATATTGTTGGTCACGACGGTCAGCCCCTTGTGGTCGCGCAGCGCCTCGGCCACGAACTGAACGGTGCTGCCGACCCCGAGAAAGACGGTCGAATCCGCACCGATATCACTGGCCAGGCGCCTGGCGATCGCCCGTTTGGCGCGCTTGTTCAACTGCGCTCGTGCATTGAGCGAGATATTGCTGCCCTCGATCGGAAGATCCACTCCACCGTGAAATCGTCGTGCAAAACCGAGGTCGCACAGCGTATTGATGTCACGGCGTATCGTCTGCGTCGTCAGGTCGTATCGACGCGCAAGCTCCTCGATAAACTGGGTCCCTTCACTCTCGATCAACGCCAGGATTTCACGCTGTCGCGCCGAGATCATGCGCTGCGCCATCGGCTGTCCCTACTTTAGAAAGAGGCTCGGATCATCGGTTATCACACCTGTCAGCCCTGCCGGCCAGAAGGACGTCAGCAAGCGGGGGTCGTTGCATGTCCATGCGCGAACTTTGATGCCGCGAGTTGCGGCCTCTTCCAGGAATCCGATGCTCAGCGATTTGTAAAGGAGATGGATGGTCTTCGCCGGCACAGCGGCAAGTCGGTCCACCCAGTCCTCGGGAAGCTTGCTCCAGAGCATGGCAAGATCATAGTTCGCATCCAGCTTATGCATCGCCCGCAATGCGTCAGGATCGAAGCTCGAGATCATCACTTGCGTGTGCGCTGCGCGACTTTGGAGATGCTCATGGACCGTTCTCGTCAGCTGCTCGAGCGACGTCTGATGCGGATGCTGCTTGATTTCGACATTGATGTTGAGACCAAGGCGGCCCAGTTCCGGTACGACATCGGCAAGCAGCGGGATCTTTTCTCCCTTGAATTCCTCGCCGAACCACGAGCCTGCATCGATCCCGGAGAGATCGGCGGCTGTCATATGCTTGAGGTGCCCTTTCGAAGAGGAGCAGCGATCGACCGTTACGTCATGAATGACGACGGCGGTTCCGTCGCCAAGTAGCGCCACATCCAGTTCGACCCACTCTGCGCCCTGGTCGGCTGCCGCCTTGAATCCGGCGATCGTGTTTTCGGGCGCGACAGCGGATGCGCCGCGATGAGCCTGGATTTCATTCTTGGCCAAGTCCGAAGCCAATATATGCTGTGTGATCATGTTCACTTCTCAAAATAAAGTTCAGTATTGTCGAAGTCGTGCTTGCGCGGCTTCGAGTCAGAGATCGTCCGTTCGCCTGCCTGTCTGGCGATTGAAGGGATGGATGGATGCAACGCGAATATAAACCGGGATTTTGGCGGCTTCGCTAAAGTCAGGTCTTCCCGGAACGGTAACAATGGCGGTCTGATTGCTTTCGTCCAGGCGGATGTGCAAATGGCTCTCGCCACCGATCGGCTCAAGGAGTTCGACTATTGCATCGAGACGGATAGACAGTTCGCTCGGCTTCTCCGTGAATATGTCATCGGGTCGAATACCGAGCGTATCCGTCGCGTCCGGCAGAGTGAGCAGACCATCGCCGTCCGCTCGCCTGACCAGTTCGAGTGGCAGAATGTTCATCGGCGGCGAACCGATGAAGCTCGCGACAAAGAGGCTAGCGGGACGGTCATAGACGTCGACCGGCGTGCCGACCTGTTCGACGAGACCGCCATTCATCACCACGAGGCGATCGGCCAATGTCATGGCCTCCAGCTGATCGTGCGTGACATAGATGCTGGTCGTCTTCAGCCGACGTTGTAGACGGCGAATTTCCACGCGCATTTGTACGCGCAGCTTGGCATCGAGGTTGGAGAGCGGTTCGTCGAACAGAAAGGCAGCAGGCTCGCGGACGATTGCGCGTCCCATTGCGACACGCTGGCGCTGACCGCCGGACAGCTGACGCGGTTTGCGCTCGAGCATCGGACCGATCTCGAGGATCTCGGCAACCTCGGCAATCCGGCGATGGATCTCGGTCCTCGGCGTGCCTCGATTCTTCAGACCGTATTCAAGATTCTTGCGAACACTCATATGTGGATAAAGCGCATAGTTCTGGAAGACCATGGCGATGTCCCGTTCGGCAGGTTCCGCCTTGTTGACATTGCGTCCGGCGATCTGGATCTCGCCGTCGCTGACTGTTTCAAGGCCTGCTATCATTCGCAACAAGGTTGATTTTCCACAACCGGAGGGGCCGACCAAGACAATGAATTCGCCGTCCGCGACTGAAAGGTCGATACCTCTGACCGCGGGGACCGAACCATAATTCTTCTTGATGTCAATTATATTGATCGCTGCCATTTTTTATTTCTCCGTTTCGACCAAGCCCTTAACGAAAAGGCGCTGCATGGCGACGATGACGAGGACAGGGGGAAGTGCTGCCAGGATGACGGCTGACATAACAAGGTTCCAACGCGGCTCGGCATCAGCCACAGCCGCCATGCGCTGAATTCCCATCACCACAGTGTAAAGGCTCTGATCGGTCGTGATGATCAGCGGCCAGAGATACTGGTTCCAGCCGAGTACAAAGAGGATGATGAAGAGCGCCGCGATATTGGTGATCGATAGCGGCAGGAGGATATCCCAGAAGAATTTCATCGGCCCTGCCCCATCGACCCGCGCCGCTTCCATCAACTCATCCGGTACGGTGAGAAAAAACTGGCGGAACAGGAATGTCGCTGTTGCCGACGCGATCAGCGGGACGATCAGCCCGCCATAATTGTTGAGCATGCCGAGGTCGGCGACGACCTTGTAGGTTGGCACGATACGCACCTCGACCGGCAACATCAGGGTGATGAAGATCATCCAGAACGCCAATGTCCTGAAGGGGAACCTGAAATAGACGATGGCGAAGGCCGACAGGATCGAGATCGCAATCTTGCCGACTGCAACACCGATCGCCATGATCAGGGAATTGAGCATCATCGGGCCAATGGGCGGGGCGCCGGCATTCGTCATGCCGGCCGTCAGCATCGTGGAATAGTTCTCGATCATATGCCTGCTCGGCGTCAGCGGCACGACCCCGGACAGAAAGTCGTTAGGCCCGTGTGTCGATGCGATGAAGGCGACATAGACCGGGAAGACCACGACGACGACGCCGACGATCAGAACCAGATGCGCAAGAAGAGTTAGGAAGGGGCGATTTTCGACCATCGTCGTTATCCTCAATACTGTACGCGCCGCTCGATGAATCGGAACTGGATTGCTGTCAGGGCGACGACAATCAGCATCAGGATCACGGATTGGGCGGCCGAAGAGCCTAGGTTAAGTCCGATAAAGCCGTCGAAATAGACTTTGTAGACGAGGATCTCGGTCGCTCGCGCGGGACCGCCTTGCGTTGTTGCATGGATGATGCCGAAGGTGTCGAACATCGCGTAGACGATGTTGATCACGACGAGATAGAAGGTCGTAGGCGAGATCAGCGGGAAGACGATCGTCCAGAAGCGCTTGACGGGACCCGCGCCGTCAATGGCGCCCGCCTCCTGCAGGGACTGCGGCACGGATTGGAGTGCTGCCAGGAAAAACAGAAAATTATAGGATATCTGTTTCCAGGTCGCAGCGATGACGATGAGCGCCATCGCATCGTTGGGATTGATCAGATGGTTCCAGTTGACGCCCATCGATCGCAGGAGATAGGCGACAATGCCGATCGACGGATTGAACATGAACCACCAGAGGATGCCCGCAATCGCCGGCGCAACCGCGTAGGGCCAGATCAGGAGCGTCGAGTAAAGGCGCGAGGTGCGCAGCACGCGGCCGGCTGCAGCCGCCAGTATCAAGGCGATTGACGTCGACAAGCCCGTCACCAGGACGGCGAAGAGCAGCGTGTGGCCGAAGGCATCGAGATAGAGCGGATCGGCGAACAGGCGACGGTAGTTATCAAACCATACGAAGCTGGTTTTGAAGCCGAAGGCGTCCTGGCGCAGGAATGACTGCCAGAACGCGGTTGCGGCCGGCCAGAGAAAAAAAACTATCGTCACAAGGATCTGCGGGGCAATCAGCAGATAAGGGAGAAGCTTGCCCGGAAAGACAGTTCGTTTGGTTTGCATGAGCCCTCACGTCCCGATGGGTTGATGGGCGAAGGGCCGGCATGAACCGGCCCTTCGGTGGGGACTACTGATTGGCGGACTGGAAGTCACGCAGCTGTTCGTTGCCGCGTGTGACGACGGAATCGAGCGCTTCCTTGGCCGTCTTCTTGCCTGACAGAAGGGCGGCGAATTCATCATCGATGATGCCGCGAACCTGAACGTAATTGCCAAAACGGATGCCCTTGGAATTCTCCGTCGGGGTCACGCGCGTCAGCTGCTTGATGCCGATGTCCGCGCCAGGGTTCTTTGCGTAATAGCCTTGATCCTGGCCGAGCTTGTAGGCCGCTTCGGTGATCGGCAGGTAGCCGGAGAACTGGTGCCAGTCGGCCTGAACCTCAGGCTTTTGCAGATAGGTGTAGAACTTTGCGACACCCTTATATTCCTCCTCTGGCCGTCCCTTCAGCGTCCACAGCGTGGCGCCGCCGATGATGGAATTCAGAGGCTGCTGGATGACATCATTATAGTAGGGCAGAGTGGCAAAACCGACTTCGAAACCCTTGGCATTGTTCACGACGCCAGCCCGGCCGGCCGATGAGTTCATGTACATGGCGCATTCCTGCGAATAGAACATCGGCGGGGCATTGTCGCCGCCGCCGGGACCGCCGAACTTGAACAGGCCTTCGTCCTGCCACTTCTTCAAATTGTCCCAATGACGAACCGTCAGGTCATTGTTGAAGGTGAACTCTGCATCGAGGCCGCCAAAACCGTTGGCCTTGGTCGAATAGGGCTTGTCGTGCAGCGCATTGAGGTTCTCAGTCTGAATCCAGGAGATCCAGGCGCTGGTGAAACCGCATTTGGCCGCACCCGACTGCATGATCTTGCGGGAAAATGCCTCGACATCGGCCCAAGTCTTTGGCGGCGTTTCCGGATCAAGGCCCGCCTTTTTGAAGATATCCTTGTTATAATACATGATAGGGGTCGAAGAATTGAACGGCAAGGACAGGACGTTGCCGCTCGTGTCCGAATAGTATCCGACGACCGGGGCGATAAACTGGCTCTGGTCCCAAGCCTCGCCTTCGTCTTTCATGAGCTGATACACGGGATAGATCGCGCCTTGCGCGGCCATCATCGTTCCTGTTCCAACCTCGTAGACCTGGACGATCGCCGGCTGCTGGTTGGCGCGAAAAGCAGCAATGGCGCCGGTCAGGGTTTCGTCATAGGTGCCCTTGAAGACGGGAACGATCTCGTAGTCGCTTTGCGACGCGTTGAACCCCTTGGCGATCTCCTCCAGTTTTGCACCGTTCTCGCCACCCATCGCATGCCACCATTGAATCTTGGTTGCCGCCATGGCCGGCGCGCTCAAGGACAGGCTCAGCAGGCCCGCGGATAGATAACAAGCAGCCTTATTCATCTCTCACTCCCAATGTTGATCCGTGGAGCCTCCCGCTCCGAATGCGACGCAAACCCTACCAGCTGACATTCATATTGCAATCAATTAATGTTCAAATGAACATCCGTGTCAAAGTAACGC
The DNA here is from genome assembly GCF_056396805.1 of Rhizobium sp. 05N49. Taxonomy (NCBI): domain Bacteria; kingdom Pseudomonadati; phylum Pseudomonadota; class Alphaproteobacteria; order Hyphomicrobiales; family Rhizobiaceae; genus Rhizobium; species Rhizobium sp. 05N49. The sequence continues at coordinate 118,983 of NZ_JBFTME010000005.1, read as the reverse complement.
TTCGACGGGCTCGGCAAAATTAGGGAGATTCGGGAAAATCGCGGTGGGCTTCGTGCATTTTCGCACGATCTCACACATCTTGCCGACATGGATGAACCTTGACAAAAAGACAGACGTTCGAATGAACATATGGCAGATATCGAAATGGCAGGATGCGCCGCTCGCCGTTTCGAGCTGCCTAACTGGTCGGGAACGCAAGCCGCGCGCCGATTCGTAACGATTGGCCGGTGACAAAGAGGTGTGCCGGAGCTCAGATCACGCAAATGGCGGATAGTCGCAGTTCAGGACGCAGAACCGGTCAGACCGCCCACACCCGAGTGGTCCCTTCAGGGCCGACGTTCGTCCGCGGCCCGATCTTCCCTATTCCAAGCGCCACCGGGATCGATCTTGAAATCGCCCCCACTTCTTCCGAGCGAAACCGCGGTTCGGCGGATCTGCGCCCATTCAGGTACGAGCCTGATTGAGACGAGCGACAGAAGGAGCAGTCACAGATACGCAACCGCAAACAATCAGCCATTTGCCTCGCTATTTGCCGACGCCTTGGCTGAGCCCTCTGATGAACTGCCGCGAGAAAATCACGTAGAGGGCGACGAGTGGCACGACGCCAAGCGTCAATGCGGCAAGAAGGGCCGGATAGTCGCTGAGAAACTGACCGACAAACTGCTGAACACCGAGCGTCACAGTCTGGTTGGCCTTGCCAGGCGCCAGGATCAGCGGAAACCAGAGGTCGTTCCAGACCGGCAGCATGGTTAGCGTCGCGACTGCAGCAAGGCCGGGCTTGACCACTGGCAGCACGATGCGGAAGGTGCGGAATTCGCCCGCGCCATCCATGCGCGCCGCCTCCTTGATCTCCGTCGGCACGGTGCGGAAATAAGCCATCATCAGAGTGACCGCGATCGGTATGCTCATCGCCGTATAGACCAGGATCAGCGCCGTCAGCGTATCGACGAGGCCCCATGTGATCATGATCTTCAGGATCGGTACGGTGCCGAGGCGTATCGGCAGCATGATGCCGACAACGAAAAGCGCGGCGATCACTGGCGTGATCTTCAGACGGTATTCCGTCAGGCCGTAGGCGGCGAGCGCCGAAAGGACCACAGTCAACACGATCGTCGAGACCGTAACGATCAGGCTGTTGCGATAGTTCAGCAAGAAATTGCCACGGGTGAAGACACGAATATAGCCGTCGACGCCGAAGGTCGACGCCGTCGGCAGGTCGAAGGGACCGCCGAAAATGGCGGGTGTCGTCTTGAACGAATTCAGAATGACGACGCAGATCGGGCCGAGCGCCAGAAGCACGAAGAAGATGAGGAGCCCGTGGACGATGAGCCGGTCGAGCAACATGCGGTGGCGGCTCGTGCCGTAGAAGGTGGAACTGACCTTGCTGGAGGATAGCATCTGTTCCGCTCCCTAGATCTGATGGGCCTGGAGGCGGCGCTGGACCAGCCAGAAATAGGCGCCGGTCACGAGAAGAATGATGACGAAAATGACTGTTGCCACCGTCGCGCCGAGATCAAGATCAGCGACCTGGCCGCTCGATCCGAAGAAGGTTCGGTAAAACAGCGTCCCGAGAATATCGGTGCTGTAGTTCGGACCGGGGGCGGATCCGTTGAGCGCAAAGATCAGGTCGAACCCGTTGAAGGTCCAGATATAGGTCAGGATGACGATCAGTCCGAACTGCGGAGCAATCAGCGGGAACTTGATCTTCCAGAAGATCCGCCAGTTTCCTGCGCCGTCGAGACGGGCGGCCTCGATGATATCTTCGGGGACGGCAAGAAGCGCGCTGTAGAGAAAGAGCATGGGTATGCCGACATATTGCCAGACCGACATCAGCGAGATCGTCGGCAGGGCCGTCATCTCGTTGCCGAGCAGCGGGAAGCCGACGAGGCCCCAGAGCGGATTGATGATCAGCCGCCAGATGAAGCCGACGATGACGACCGAAAGTGTGGCCGGTACGAAGAGCAGCGTACGGTAGATGCCCTCGGAACGACCGAGAAGCCCCGATGTCAGAAGCCCGGCCATCAACAGGCCGATCGGCACTTCGACGATCAGGTGAATGAGGAAGAATTCGCAATTGTTCATGAGCGCGTTCCAGAAACGGGCGCTCGTGACCGGATGCGTGAAGAGATAATAGTAGTTTGCCAGCCCCACGAACACGCGACCACCGGGGCTATCCGTATCGAAGAAGCTCATGACGATCGATGCCGCGAGCGGCAGAACGGCGAAGGCGAGATAGATTGCGAGCGCTGGCAGCACAAACAGAAAAAGGCTCCAGCGAGCCGTCGCAGGACGTGTCACCCGGTATCTCCGTAGTCTCGGCGCCGGGGTAGGCCGGCGGGTATCGGAAGCCTCGCGTAACGGGACAGCCGGTACGCGAGGGGCTCTTTCTTACTTCTTCTGCGGTGCGTACCAGGAGGCAAGACCGGCCTGCAGTTCGGCTGCCGCCTTTTCCGGTGTAACGTCGTCACCGATCATCATCGTCTGCAGCACGCGCCAGATTTCGTCATCGAGCGGCGGGTTGCCTGCGCTCAGACGGTCCAGCGCCAGGCGCGGGGTCAGCTTGGCGCCCGTCTTCAGGTCGGCGAATTTCTGCGCCAGCGCATTGGTATAGGTGACAGGGGTGCTGCTCATGGCAAAGAAGCCGGGCGCGGCGTTGACGTAGAGTTCCTGGAACTCTGGCGTCCCAAGCCAGGCGAGGAAAGTCTTTGCGGCATCCTTGTGCTTGCCGGCCGCATTGATGCCGATCGCCATGTCAGGCATTTCCTGCAGGTAGCGCTGGCCACCCTCTTTAGCAGCCGGCGGACCGAAGACGCCGACATTGAGGCCCGTCGAGGTCACCTGATTGATGTTCCATGAGCCATCGGGAAGGATCGCCGCGCGACCGATCGTGAAGAGCTGCGTCATGTCGGCATATTGCAGGCTCGCCTGGCCTTTCGGCAGGAAAGGCTTCCAGGCCGCGAAGGCCTTGAAGGCTTCGATGAATTCCGGATCGGTCAGTTTCTTCGTACCATCGATCAGGCCGAGCCGGCCCTCTTCACCATTCCAGTAAGACGGGCCGATATTGTAGAGGCCGTTATAGGCGAGCTGCCAGGATTCGGCGGAACCATAGGCAAGCGGTTCGTACTTGCCGCTGTCCTTGATCTTCTGCAGCACCTTGACGAACTCATCAGCCGTCTTCGGCACCTCGAGGCCCAGCTCCTTGAAAATATCGATATTATAGTAGAAGCCGGCGAGCACCGCGGCGACGGGCAGGCAATAGGGCGCACCCTTTGCATCCGTCCAGGCAGCTTTCGATGTCTCGTCGAAATTCTTGATCGCATCGAAATCGGCAAGTGAGTCGAAATAACCGCGACCGATCCATTCGCGATTGACGTCGAAGGGACGGCAGGTCAGGAGATCCGGGCCGGCGCCAGCCTCGATCTGTGATTGCATTGCCGCATTATATTCATTGGTGTTGACCGGCGCGAACTCGACTTTGATGCCGGGATTTTTGGCTTCGAAGGCGGGTATGATCTTGTCTTGCCAGACAGCAATGTCTTCCGTCCGCCAGCTGCCGAGCTTGATCGTAACATCTTCTGCCAGCGCACTGCCGGCCATCATCAGGGCCGCGACCGACACCAAGGCGCCGTTCAGCAATTCATGCTTTGAAAGCATTTGATAATCTCCCATTTTCGTCGCTTGAAACTGCTCCCGTCCCGGCTCATGAGAGGATCGTCCGGGGATTGATGACGGACGATACCTCTCAATACCAGTTGTGACAAGTTATATTTTTTATTTCCAGTTTTTGTCTTATGTGGTATTCGATCGAAAAGGATGGCGCGATCCATCGCGATAGATCGAGGGATGAAACATGATTGGTGTCGGACTGCTGGGGTCGGGGTTTATCGGCGAATGTTATGCCGACGCGCTGCTTGATGTGCGCAATGCGGAGTTGCGCGCCTGCTTTTCCCGCAGCACCGCCCGCGCTAGTGAATTTGCGCAAAAATGGAACGTGACTGCTCATTCAAACATGGATGGTCTCTGCGCCGATCCGGCCGTCGACATCGTGATCATCGCGCTCCCGAACGAAATCCATCTCGAAGCGACGAGAACCGCCGCCAGGCATGGGAAGGCGGTCATCTGCACCAAGCCGCTCGCCCGCACGGAGGCCGAGGCGGCAGTCATGCTCAAGGTGGTGATCGAAGCGGGTATCTGGCACGGATATGCCGAAAGCTCGGTCTTTTCTCCCAATACCGCCAAGGCCTACGAGATGGTGAAGGCCGGCGGCATCGGCAGGCTTTTGACGATGCGCGCCCGCGAAGCCCATTCCGGCCCGCATGCTCCGCATTTCTGGGACGCCGAAACGGCGGGCGGTGGCGCCTTGCTTGACATGGGATGCCACACTGTAGAATCAGCAAGACACTTCTTCGGCAAGGATAATCCCGTAACCGAAGTCATGGCCTGGGGTTCGACGATGGTGCACGGCGACAAGACGACCGGCGAGGACGCGGCGATCGCCCTCCTTAAGTTTGCAGGCGGAGAGTTGGCGACCATCGAATCGTCCTGGATCGAAAAGGGCGGCATGCAGTTGCGCCACGAACTCGTCGGCTCTGAAGGCCGCATCGTGACGGACAGCTCCGTCGGCCCCGTCTGGGGCTTCGTCGGAAAGCCGGTCGGCTACACGGTCGAAAAGGCGGATGCCGAAACCGGGTGGGTCTATCCCGTGCCCGAGGAGACCCGCGCCTATGGTTTCTCCCAGCAGATGCGCCATTTCATCGATTGTTTTGCGGCCGGCAGAACCCCGTCCGAAACCTATGAAGACGGTGTGATCGTCAACAGGATCATCGATGCCTGCTATCGATCCATGAAAACCAGGCAGTGGGAAAAGGTTGCGGTAGGCCTATGATCGGAATTGAAGGCCAGGCGGCTCCCTTGCAGTCGGATTCTCCGGAACCGTTGTGGCAGCAGGCTGCAAAGGCAATCATGAAGGAAATCGCTGCGGGCAAACTGGTCTCGGGAAGCCGGTTGCCGCCGGAGCGCGATCTCCTGACGCGGCTTTCGATCAGCCGCGTGACGCTGCGACGCGCTTTGCAGAGTCTGGTGACGGACGGCGTGCTGGTCTCTTCGCACGGCCGCGGCTGGTATATCGCGACGGAAGCGCATCAGGAATTCCCGCAGACGCTCGAATCCTTCAGCGAGACGGCTGCCCGCCTTGGCCTTGCACCATCATCGGAGGTGCTGCGGGCCGAAGAGGCGCCGGCGAGCCTCGACGAGGCGGAAGAACTCGGCATCGCACCCGGTGGGCCGGTCTTTCATCTCGATCGTGTCCGGATGCTCGACGGCGTACCTGTGGCAGTCGATCAGTCGTTCTTTCCGTCAATCCGCGGGCTCGACATGTCCGCGATCGACTTCAAGACGGCGTCGCTGTTTCGCCTTCTGAGCGGAGCGGGCTTCGACCTTGCCCGCGCAGAATCGACAATCGAGGCGCAGGCGGCGGACAAGACGCTCGCCCGGCATCTCGGCATCGAACAGGGCATGCCGATCCTTGCCATGCGCCAGTTGGTCGAAGACGGCAATGGACGTCCGGTCATGGCCTCGACGATCCGTTATGCCGGCGACCGCTATCGCCTGCGCACCTCCTTTTCACGCACCGGTAAAGCGGGCAGCTGAGGCCGCCTTTCAAGGCGCACGACAGCCGGCAATATGTTGCGCCGGCGCATGAATTCAGGACCAGGGAGAAGACCGGAATGGTCAAGGGTTATATTTCGCTTGCCGAAGCGCGCGCTTCGCAGGCGAGCGCGCTCGAAAGAGCAATTGCCGAAATCGGTAAAGAAGTCACAACCGCATCCGAGGCATTCAAAGGCCCCGGCCCCATCTTCATGGGCATCGGCGCAAGCTTTGCGGCCTGCTCGGCCGCGGTCTGGGAGTTGCGTTCGCGCGGCATCCACTCGTGGCGCCTCAACGGAGGCGAATATCCGGTCCCCTTCCCGGCCTCGAGCCATCCCGTCATCGCCGTCTCGCAGAGCGGCAAGAGCACCGAGACGCTTGCGGTTCTCGATTCGATCGACCGCAGCCTTCGCATGTCGGTGGTCAATGCCAAGGGCTCGCCGGTCGCCACCGCCTCGTCGACCAATATATCGCTCGGCGCCATTCCAGACAGCTATGCCTCGACGATTGGCTATACCGCCACGATCGCAGCCCTCGGCATGATTGCCGAAGCTTGGGATGGCGGCGCAGCCGATCCGAGCTGGGCTGATCTTCCGGCCGCCTTCCGCCAGTTGGAAAGCGAACTTTCGCAACAGATCGGCACGATTCTTTCGCGCATGGAAAATGCCGCCTATGTCGACTGCGCGGCGATCGCGTCTTCCGCCGGTTCGGCGGAAGTCGGCTCGCTTCTGCTGCGCGAGATTTCCCGCATCCCGTCGACCGGCATGTCGACCCGCCAATATCTTCATGGCGCCATGGAATCGGCCGGAAAGGGCGTGCATATTCTCTTCGGCGACGAGCGGGAGGCAGTACTGGCGACGACACTGACAAAGGCCGGCCATCATACGATCCTCGCCGGCCCAGTGCAGGTTGAGGCGAACGAATGGCTGACCTATATTGCGCTGCCGCGCGTGTCGGTGACCCAGCGACCGATCCTTGAGGCGCTCATCATGCAGACCATTGCAGCGGAGACGGCCGTTGCGCGAGGGCTCGACCCCGACGCTTTCGTCTTCCACCACAACGACACCAAGGTGGCCTGACCATGACTGGCAAAACATGCCTCGTCGCGCTCGATGTCGGCGGAACCAAGACGCATCTGGTCGTCGAGACGCTGGCGGGCGATCGCATCCTCGATACGGTCATCAGCAGCCATGACTGGGATGCAGAACCCGCGGCCCATGGCGCCGATTGGCTGGCCGCACGGCTGAAAGCCAATCTGCCTTCAGATATTGCCGCCGCCTCGATCGCCTTCGGTGCGCAAGGCATCAACCGCGCGGATACCGCGCGGACGCTCGAAGCGGCCCTGCTCGATCGCGGCTACCGCGTTCATGCCGTCAATGACGCAGCGCTCATCGTGCCCGCTGCCGGCTTTGCGACCGGCATCGGCGTCATCGCCGGCACAGGCGCGATCGCGGTTGGAACGGATCCTGACGGACAGCCGCTGTCGGCAGGCGGCTGGGGATGCGTGATCGGTGACGAAGGCGGGGCAGCCGCCCTCGTGCGCGAGGCGACACGCGCGGCGCTCAAGGCGCATGACGAAGGTCGGCCTGATGACGGACTGCTCTCCGCCCTGATCCAGGATTTCGACGTCGAGGATGCAGAGCGGCTGACCCGCAAGGTCAATGACGACCCGACGGCCGAGAACTGGGCGCCGCACTGCGCTGCCATCTTCGATGCGGCGGACCGGGGATCGCTGCTTGCAGAAAAGGTCATCGCTCAGGGCGCCGCCGATCTTGCCGCACTTGTCGGCCAACTCAGAAATCGCGGCGCCACCGGCAATGACGTGGTGGTCGCGGGAAGCGTCATCGTCAATCAGTCACGACTCTTCGAAGCGTTCAAGGTGGCGCTGCGTCAAGAGCATCCCCGGCTCGCGGTCCACAGACTGACAGTTTCTCCGGTCGAGGGCGCCCTGTTTCTTGCGCGTGCCGCGCTGAAGCCTGCGGCCCAATAAGTCCAACCGGTCATATCGTCCAACCGACGATCGAGAGGCCAGCCGGCCAATCCGGCTGGCCTCTTCAGTTTTGATTATGCGCCCTTCCAGACAAGCTTGGCATTGGCTAGTTCACGCGCGCCAAGGCTGCCCAATTCCCGCCCGAAACCCGAGCCTTTGACGCCGCCGAAAGGCGCGCGCGGATCGGAGCGCACGAAATCATTGATAAACACGGCGCCGGCTTCGATCCGAGACGCGACGCGCTCGGCGCGGTCCGGATTGCCGCTCCATACGGCCGCACCGAGACCGTATTCGGTGTCGTTTGCAAGCGCGACCGCCTCATCCTCGTCCTTGAAGCTGTAGAGCATCGCAACCGGACCGAAGAATTCCTCGCGGGCTACCGCCGCATTCTTCGGAAGACCGACAATAACGGTCGGCTCGTAGAAAAAGCCGGGACCGCCGATCGGCTTGCCGCCGGTCAGCACTTGCGCGCCCGCCTTGACGGCATCGTCGACCTGCCGCTGAACATTGTCGCGAATATCGGAACGGGCGAGCGGCCCAAGCTTTGTTTCAGCCTTCATCGGATCGCCGACCTGAATGCGCTTGACCGCATCGACGAAGGCGGCGGTGAAACGCTCGGCGATCGGCGCATGGACGAAGATCCGCTTGGCGGCGATGCAGCTCTGGGCATTGTTCGAATAGCGCGACACCACCGCCATCTGCACGGCCTTGTCGAAATCCGCATCATCGAAGACGACGAAGGGATCCGAGCCGCCAAGTTCCAGCACGACCTTCTTGCCAAGCGAACCCGCCTGCTCGGCAACGGCCCGGCCGGCTGCCGTGCTGCCGGTAACTGTGACGGCCGCAATCCTGGGATCGGCGATAACGGCCGGGGCGCGCTTGCGATCGATCACAAGGTTGGAATAGAGGCCCCGTGGCGCGCCGGCATCGAGGATCAGCTTCTCGATTGCCGCTGCCGATCCCTGCACCGTTTCGGCATGCTTGACGATGACGGTATTGCCGATAAGGGCGGCCGGAATGAAGAAGCGCAGCACCTGCCAGAAAGGCAGGTTCCACGGCATGATGCCGAAGATCGGGCCGATCGACTGATAGACGATCTTGGCCGGCGTGCCGGCGATCGGCTCATCACAGACATAGGCAAGGCCATCGCCTGCGAAATGCCTTGCGCCAAAGGCGGATTTCTTGACCTCGCCCTGCGCTTCGGCAAAGGGCTTGCCCATTTCCGCGACGATCAGGGCGGCATATTCATCAACACGCTGTTCCAGCAGGTCGGCAAGCCGGTTCAGGAATGCCGCTCGTTCCTGCAGCGACGAGGCGGACCATTGTTTCCAGGTCTCATGCGAACGTTGGAGGATCGCTTCGACTTCATGGTCGCTGTGCTCCTCATAGGTGCCGATCAATTGTCCATCGCTTGGATTGTAGGACAGGAAGCCCATCTAAATCTCCTCTTGTTTAGCAGGCAGGTATTGGGGTCGTGGAAGCATCAGCCGCTTCCTTGAAGCAGGGAAAGACTGGCGGCGAAGCAAAGTGTCAAAGCGCCGAAGACAGCGAGTTCGCGGCGCCAGGGAAACACGCTTTCAAGCGCCATCCAGGCGGCCAATGCGGCCATCCAGATCATGTTGGTCGCGCCTCCGACAAGCTGCAGGAGGACCATGGCGAGACAGCAGGCCGTGYGACAGGCCGCCCGGTTTCGCGAGAGACCGCGCAACAGGGTCAGTATCGCGCCGGCCAGAACGGCGGGTGCAAAGAGCGGCGCGATGAAACGACCGCCGGAATCGACGAGGCCCGCCGACCGCAGCATCCACTCACTGACAGCGCCGATTGCGGAAATTGCCAAAAGCAGCGGCAGAGAGGAAACCATCCCCCTCGGACCCGTTACCTGACGCTGACGGTTCAGCATTAGAGCCAGAAAGACAGCGGGAGCCATCATCGCGGCCATCATGGCCAGCCATGAAACGGAGAGATCGAGCAGGCTATCGGCACCGTCAGGAGACAGTCCGCCAGCTCGACAGATGATGTCGCCGAGTGTCTGCGGCATGCAATAAAGAACAGCCCAGGCGGAGAGGCCAGATAGCAGCATGCCGTAGTCGGCAGCGGTTCGGCTGATCGCCTGTCTCGTCATTGCCATGATCCCTGACATGTTGAGGGCTTGGGGCGAGGACCGGCGGCGGATACCGCCGGTCCTCGAATAGGCTCAGCAGCAGCAGCTTCCCCCGCCCTGCCCCGCCAGCACGCTCGCCTTGTTGACGACGGGCGGCAGATTGTTCGAGGGATTGACCTCGAAGAAGCCTGCCGGGGCCAGGGAGAAGCCGCAGGAAATGCAGGGCTGAACCGGGAAATCTTCCGCACGCACAACGTGGTGCAGGCCGAAACTGTGCCAGAGCACGATGTCGGTATTCTCGACATTGCGGTCCTGTTTCACGAGTTCGGCAAGACCATCGCTGCCGTCGGAATTGGCGACGAATTCGCCCCCCGGATAGCGCTCGTTCTCGTTGAACGGCGTCACCCAGATATGATTGCGGATGAAATTGGAGCGGATACCCGACGGGCCGTCCTCCTGGATCATCGGTGTGACGCAGTTCGGCGCATGCAGCTTGTAGGCTACCGGCTTGCCGACATGGTTGAGCTTATTGGGATTGATCACTTTCCAGCTGCGATGAGTGGAAAGATCAGCCCGCCGCGCCGCAGCAAGCTCAGTCTTCAAGACCGTGTCGACGGCATGGAACGCGTTTCCATAGGGATTGCTCTCACTATAGGGCTCCATATAGGAATTGGTTTCGACGACGCTGTTGCCGCTACCATCGACCGCCATATCCAGCCGGGCGCAGAAAATATGCTGGTGGATCGGCGCGCCGAGGCCGGGCTGGATTTCTGTCGAATATTTGTCCGGCTGGCCGGGATGGCAGGCATTGGTGTTGACGATGCCCGTCGCCTTCATCTCGAATTCGATCTCGCCAGCCTGATCGAGATACCAGTATTGGGCATATTCATAATTGCCGACGGTGCAGATGCTGGAGATGACGAGCTTGCGACCGCGATGAAGGACCGTGCGGCCAGTGCGGAAATCCCAATGTTTCCAGAGAATGCCTGCGTCCTCCTCGTGAATGCAGACCGCCTTCTCGATAGTGACGACCTCGCCGTTGAGGCCATTCACGTGCGCGTCGAGATACTGGATCTGACCGAGGCAGTCGCAACCGAGGCGAAGCGAATTGGTGAGCTTGCCGAAGCCATATTCACCGACGTCGAAAATATTCTGCCGGGCGTGACCATAGAGCGGCGATCCATAGGGAACGACGAGTTCGGCCACCGCGGCGCGGCGCACGACCGAGCGTCCGTCATAGCGGATATCGTGAAGCACCAGCCCCTCGCGCGGCGTAAAGCCGATGGCAAGCGTCCACTTGTCCCAGGAGATCGCATGATCCTTGATGGTGAAGCTCACACCGTCGGGCTGGACGACGTCGAGCGGCTTCAGGGGTGCGGCTGGAGCCGGCAGGAATTCCGGATCGTAATCATAGCGCGTCATCGGGATCGGCGGGTGATCCGGATAATCGTCGACACGCAGAACCTCGCCGGTCTTCACATCGATGACGGCATTCAGCCCTTCGATCGGATGGGCGTAATAATTGCCGAACTCATGGACGCGCAGCCAAGAGAAGGTATGCGAGATCAGCCGGCTCTCCTCATCCTCGTGACCGAAATTGCCGCCCGACCAGGAATCGACGATGACGCCGGTCATGTCGGCGATGCCACGCTTGCGGCAGGCTTCGATGAAGCGCGGATCGTTCTTGACGTTGACCTCCACGCTCATCATCTGCTCGACCATGAAGCCTGCGCGCGCGGTCGGAAAATGCTTGCGGCGGATGATCGCCTTGTCAGCAATCGAGACGATCAGTTGCCAGACGCCGCGCACCTCGAGATGGTTGACGTTGACGCGGGCCTCGCGCGGCAGCGGCGCGCCATCGAGATAGGCACGATATTCGGCCGGCGTCGGCTCGCGCAGGTCGATGTTTTCGAAGAGAACGCCAGGGCCAAGCTCGGGATCCGCCTTCACGGTCGCGACAACCACATTGATCTCATCGGGGCTCAACGGTTTCAGCGCCTGCAGATGCTCCGGCGGCGGCGGTGCGGCGGCGGGTTTCAGGCTGGCGGGATTGACGGTCTCATTCATCGTTCTGTCCTCGAATTCATGGCCCGGAGGCACTGCCTCCGGCGGTCTCAGGCGGGAAGTGGCGGGCCTCCGCGGCCCGCTCCTGTCGTGAACATCAGCGCCGGTTACTGGCGCAGCGTCGTCCAGATGCGATCATAGGCACGGGTCGCCTTTTCCTCGCAGGCTGGCGCAAAGACGATCTTCAAATCCTCCGGCGGATTGAACTCCGGCGATTCGCCCGTTTCCTTCGGCAGGAACTTGTCGGAGCCGGTTACCGCGCTCTGATAGCCGGTCGACTTCTGCTGCAGGGCAATGTTTTCAGGATCCATCAGGAAGTTCAGGAACTTCTTGGCGTTCTCGACATTTGGCGCGCCCTTCGGCACGGCGACATTGTCCATCCAGCCGATAACGCCCTCCTTCGGGAACACATATTTGACCGTCGGCTTCTGCAGCCGCGAGGCAAGCGCCTTGCCCGACCATTGCTCATGCATCACCGTCTCACCCGATACCTGCCGCTCGGTCGTGCCGTCAGAATTATAGACCTTCACGAAAGGCTTCTGCGCTTCGAGCAGCGCATTGACGGCCTTAAGATCGGCCGGATTGCTGTTGCATTGGTCCTTGCCGAGATAGAGGAGCGCAAGCGACATGACTTCGGATGGCGAGCCGAACATGCCGATCTTGCCCTTCAGGTCATCGGAAGGTTCAAACAACGCCTTCAGGCTGTCGGTCGGCCCCTTGTAGGTGGCGGTATCGACGGAATAGGACGTCGTCCCCCAGACCCAGGGCACGGTGAATTCGGCCTCCGGATCCCAGGGGCGCTTCTGCCACTTCGGATCGAGATTCCTAAAGTTCGGCATTGCGGCCACGTCGACCTTCTCGAACAGGCCCTGCTTGACGAAGATCGGCACGAAGTCGTTGGAAATGATCATCACGTCGTAACCAGCAGCCCCCGAGCTTATCTTGGCGAGCGCCGTCTCGTTGGAGTCATAGGTGTCGATTGTCACCTTGATGCCGGTTTCGGCCTCGAACTTCTTGACCATCTCTTCGGACGTGTAATCCGTCCAGTTGTAGATATGCAGGACGCCGGCGTCAGCGCGGGCGATAGCCGGTGCGACGATGGCAAGCAGACTGGCTGTGGCCAGCATCCTCTTTGCGTTTTTCATGTTCACCCTCTTCATTATGATTGTTTGTTGTTCTGGCTGTTTCGCCCAAGCAGCAGCGCGCCGGTGACGAGCACGAGCGAGATGCCGAGCAGGATTGTTGAGATGGCATTGACCTCCGGCGTCACACCGAGGCGCATCATGCCGTAGACATAGACGGGCAGCGTGGTCGATCCGGCGCCCGACACCATCAGGCTGATCAGGAAGTCATCCAGCGAGACGACGAAGGCCATCAGGGCGCCGGCGAAGATTGCCGGCAGCAGCAGCGGAAGGGTGACATACCGGAACAGCTGCCATTCGCTGGCATAGAGATCGCGCGCCGCCTCTTCGAGACGCGTGCCGAGATCGCGCAATCGCGCCTGGATCGGCAGCAGGGCGAAGGGAATACAAAAGACCGTATGGGCGATGATGAGATTCAAAAGCCCGTTGGTCATGCCGAGCGCCGAAAAGAAGATCAGCGTCATGATCGCGACGATGATTTCGGGAACGATCAGGGGGAGCGCGATCAAGGAGGTAACTAGACCGCGCCTCCCCTTCAGGTCACCGCGCTCGAGGGCGATAGCCCCGGCCGTTGCAATCACTGTGGAGGCGATTGTCGCGGCAATGGCGATGATGATGCTGTTGAAGGCGGCACGCCTGATATCCTCGTTGGCCGCCACCTCGCCGAACCAGCGCAGGCTGAAGCCGGACCAGACGGTCACTAGTTGATTGGCATTGAAGGCGTAGACGACAAGGATAACCAGCGGCAGATAGAGAAAGACCAGGATGACGGTAGTAAAAGCACCGAGGCCCGGTGTGTGGCGCCAGTCGAACGGTCGCGACGCTCTCATAGCCGTGCCTCCTCGGCTTTTTTCGAGCGGCTGACGAAGATTGCCAGAACGGCAATCGTCACCAGGATCGAAAGTGCGGCGCCAAACGGCCAGTTGCGCGAGGAGGTAAACTGCATCTGCACCAGGCTGCCGATCAGGAGCTTCTTGCCGCCGCCGAGCAAATCGGGCGCGAGGAAGGAGCCGAGTGAGGGCGCAAAGACGAGGCTTGCGCCGACGAGTGCCCCGGGTCTTGCAAGCGGCCAGATGACGCGGGCAAAGACCGCGCCCCTGTTGGCATAGAGATCGTAGGCAGCCTCGATCAGGCGCGGATCGATACGTTCAAGGGTCGAATAGATCGGCAGGACCATGAAGGGCAGGAACGTGTAGACAAGCCCGAGCAGGATGGAGGCGTCATTGTAGAGCAGCGGCAATGGCGTCGAGATCACGCCCGCCGCCTTCAGGAGCCCGTTCGCCAATCCTTCGTCGCGCAGGATCAGAACCCAACAATAGGTTCTGATCAGCGTATTGATCCAGAACGGCAGGGTGACCAGAAAAAGCAGTGTGCGGCGGCGGTTCTCATCCTGGCAGACAAGATACCAGGCGACAGGAAATCCGAGGATCAGGCAGATCGCCGTCGTCAGACCGGCCAGGTAAACCGAACGCAGGATGATGATGACGTAGCTCCAGGAAAAGACGAGCGTGTCGTCGAAATCCCGCTGGAACAGGAATTGGACATAGGCGTCCGCCGTCAACGGCATATCGACGCCCCCATAGGGATTGGCGGTCATGAAGGAATAGGCGACGGCAACCAGGAGCGGCACGACCATGAAGATGCCGATCACCAGGACCGCGGGGGCTGCGAGCGTCAGGGTGCGCTGGCTATTCATTCCACCCTCCCCTAATTCGCCAGATGCCGTTCGGCATCGCTTGGCCAATCGAGGATGACGGCCTGGCCGGCATCGAGGCCGGAGACGGACTGACGGCACCGGCTTCGCAGGCGCTCGCCGTTGTCGAGCGTGATCTCGTAGAGCGTATCCAGACCAAGATAGGTGATGGAGGTGATCGTGCCGCGGATCTTGCCGGGCGAGCCGCTCGCCAGCATCGAAAGCGCGATCCGCTCCGGCCGCACGGCAACCATGATATCGCTGCCATGACCGACGGCCGCCCCCGGCAACACATTCGATTCGCCGATGAAGTCTGCAACGAAACGGCTTTTCGGGTTGTCGTAGATTTCCCGTGGCGCCCCCATCTGCAGGACACGACCCGCCGACATGACGGCGATACGGTCGGACATGGCGAGCGCTTCCTCCTGGTCATGCGTCACCAGGATGAAGGTGATGCCCGTCTCCTGTTGCAGCCGCTTCAGCTCACCCTGCATCTCCCGGCGCAATTTGAGATCGAGAGCGCTCAACGGCTCATCGAGAAGCAGGACCTTCGGGCGAGGCGCGAGCGCGCGGGCCAGAGCCACGCGCTGCTGCTGTCCACCAGACAATTGCCGCGGCAAGCGCGAGGCCATGCTTTCGAGCCGCACGAGCCTCAACGCTTCGGCGACACGGGCCTGGCGATCGGATTTCGCTACCTTCTGCATCTGCAGCCCGAATGCGACGTTTTCGGCCACCGTCATGTGCGGGAAAAGCGCATAACTCTGGAAAACTGTGTTCACCGGGCGCTTTTGTGGAGGCAATGCCGAGCTGTCCGCCCCCTCGATCAACACCTTTCCGGCGCTCGGAAGCTCGAAGCCGGCGATAATTCGCAAAAGTGTTGTTTTACCGCAGCCGGAAGGCCCAAGCAGCGTGAAGAATTCGCGGTCACGAATATGCATGGACACGTCGTCCAGAGCCGTGAATGCCTCCGCCCCTTTCGCGAGGAATGACTTGGAGACGTTTTCGATGCTGATCATCGCTTGCAAATGGCCTTTCATCGCCGCCAAATAACTAATTAGTTACAAGCTATCAGCGGAAAATTTGCATTGTCAAGTTGAGTATTTGACTTTTATTTTCGGCTCCATCGTTGCCCAGAACGCATGCATAAAAGACCAGATAGTTGGATTAAATATCTGATATAAATCATCATTTTTCACATCTTTTATCGCAAGCGATAACGCTCACCGCCCGCCTATCCACAACCACAAATAATCAATCGCCAACTTCGCGAGAAGACGGCGTTCGAGTGAGGCGTAGCGATCGTGCGGCAGGATCTACCCGCCTGTCAGATTCGACTTCATAGACATCATCCCGGTTCTTCGTTCACCCTGAATGCCCCTGAAAGCGCCTTGTGTACGGTCGGTTGCCCCAACTCTTCGGGCACAATCAGAGGGAAAGCGAGGCTTCATTCTCGCCTCCGCAAACGAAAAGATAACACAACACTTTTTATTTAAAAGGATTTTGATAAAGATCGGGCTGATGATAAGAATGCGCCCATGAATCTGCGCCTTGACCGCGAAGGCGTGCTGCCCGGCACGAACCTCCTACAGACCCGCACGCTCAACCGACGGGCCGTTTTCGATGCCGTGCGCCGCAGCGGACCGATTACCCGCACCGAGCTGGCGCAGTCGATCGGCCTGACTGTTCAGGCGATTTCCAACATTGCCGCCGAGCTTGAAGAGGCTGGCCTCATCCGGCAGGAAGGCAAGCGCTCGGGTCAGCGCGGTCAGCCGGCGGTCGAGCTGTCTCTCAATCCGAAGGGCGGGTACACCATTGGGCTCAGCCTCGCCTATCAGCGCATCACCGGCCTGCTCGTCGACCTGACCGGTACCGTGGTGGCGAGTGAAACACGGCCCTTGCCCGAGCGTGATCCGGCAACCACGGCCGATGTTCTCGGCGAACTCGCGCTGCGCCTGCTGGCGGCCGGTGATATTGAACGCCAGAACGTATGGGGCATCGGCTGCAGCGTGCCCGGAACGGTCGAGAATGGCACGTTCTGGTACGACAAGGTTCAGGAAGGGGATGACTGGACGAAGTTTCCGCTGACCGCGCGCCTGGAAGACCTGACGGGTATCAAGACCTTTGTGGAAAATGATGCCACAGTTGCCGCGATCGGCGAGCGGCACTACGGAATTGGGCGATCGGTCCGCTCCTTCTTCTACCTTCATTTCAACCTGGGCATCGGCGGCGGCCTCGTTCTCGATGGCCAGCACTACCGTGGTGCCTTCGGCGGGGCCGGTGAGATCGGCCACCTGATCGTCAAGCCGGGCGGCAGGTTGTGCGCCTGCGGAAGCCGTGGCTGCCTGGAGCAATATGTTTCCTTCTACGCGGCAGCTGAGACCATCTGCGGTCCGACCCGAACGCCGGATGAGGTTTCGTCAGAAGAACTCGTGGCCTGCATGCTGGACGATGATCCGCGATTGACCGTCTGGCTGCGCGAGGCGGCGCACTACCTGCGTATTGCCATCCGCAATATAGAAGCCATGTTCGACCCGGATACCGTGGTCATTGGCGGTGGCTTGCCGGCCGAGATATTGGACCGGCTCATCGACGCAACTTCACCGCTTCTGCCTGCCATGATTCACCGACATGCAAGCCCGCATCCCCGATTGATGCGCGCCGAACACAGCTCGGAGCTTCCGGCTCTGGGGGCAGCGGCGTTACCGATCGCCATCGCTCTGCAACCCGGCGTCTCTGCCGTCAACGCGACCACTTCCTCTCCGGCGGGGATTGACAATCCTGCCCTGCTGACGCTCGGCATCGATCTCGGCCGGCGGTGAAATCTCGTCACCCGCCTGGACGCTTGTCGAACACCCTACTCGGCTGGGGTCCCAAGTGTCGTTGAGCTGTTCCGCGACGGAAGCATCACGCTTCTTTCGCCCCCGGGGCACGCGCCCGGAAGCCAATCTCTGACGGTTCATCCGGAGAACACCGAATACGTGATCCTCTCCGGCGACGTGATCCACCTGGGAGACAACTTCGAATGCGACATCATTCCGAAGCCGATGTGGACAAGTCAGAGTCCTTCGCCTCCATGGAGCGCGTCATAGCATTCATGACGAAATCCCGTGCAGAGCTCTTCATCAACCACGACAAGCAACAGACAGGCACGTCGAAGCTCCTGCCGGACTACTACGATTGGTGAGCCAAGGGCCCTGTAACCTGCGCTGGGCAGTGGTACCGCCGCCGAACTAGAAGGTGGCGGCGGTTTTCAGGCCGAACACGTAGACGTCGTCGTTCTCGCTCGTTCCGCCGGGATGGTGGATATATTGCAGATTGGGGCGGACGAGCAGGCCGTTCGTCGGTCGATATGTGTAATACAGCTCGGCAGCGTATTCGGATCCACCCGGATTATTGGGAGCGAACGCACGACTGTTGACGTGCGTCGTGCCTACGGCAAGGCCGATATCATCCTCGGGACGGGAATCGAACAATCCCTTGTAGACAAGCCCTGCAGCGACCTGATGGTCGGTGACAGATGTCCGCTTGTCTGCAAAGACCGCATTCAGAAAGAGACTGAGGTTTTCGCTTACCTGCTGCTGGAAGGTCAGGTACGCACCGTAGCGGCCCCGGTGCTGTTGCGCGGGAAGCCCGGTCAGTTCGAAAGGATCACCGTTGATGTCCCGGGAAACGTCATCGGCACTCGAGGTGTCATACCAGGCACCAACCTTGTAGCTGCCCGGCAGGGCACCGTTCGCGAACTGAGGAAGCCAGCCGATCTCGACGGGTATCAACGCACCGGTCGAGTGGCTGAAGAAGACGGGCAGCACCTGATCGTCTACCCCGAGATATTTGGGGTTAACGTCATACACGCCCACCTGGAAGTAACCGAAACCGTTGATATTGATCTTGGCGCGCGTCGCCCACTGGCTGATGGGCCAATTGAAGATGTAGTTACCGACAAGATTCCCGAGATCGGATCCACAGAACGTGAGATTTTGAAAGTCGCAGGGGAATGCTGCAAAGTCCTCGTTCACTGGAATTCGCCCGATCTTCCAATCGATAAGACCGTTCGCGAACTGCTGCTCGTACCAGAAGTCCGTCAGCCGGATGGTCTGACCGCGCCCAAAGACTTCCTGAACTTGCTGGAGGGTGCCGAGAAGTGCGTCATCACTCAGGTTGCGCCCGGTACGCTGCGTCAGCGTCACTTGGAACTTTGCATCCGGGACGCCAAGCAACCTATCGAGGTCGAAGGTCACTCCGGCGGTATACTGGTCGGCATACCTGGCCTTGGTTTCTATGCCTCCGCCCGGATTGACGGCAAACTCCCCGACGTAGCCAAACTGAAAATCGATGCCCCGGTCGCGAAGGTCGGTGCGAGCGCCATTCCAGTCGCCGAACAGCCACTGTTCGGGCTCGCTGGCAACCGCCTTGGGCTGAGAAGCTGGAGGAATCGCGTCTCCAGCGTGCGCGAGGGAAGAACCGTCCAATGCAATGAGCATGATAGCCGCTCCCACCGTCCTTGCATGACGCACTTCGATATCCTCCGATTAGACACGCGTCCCCTCAGCCTTGCGAGGTCGCGACTGAAAACAAAATTTGCGTCCCGATTCGGGGCGGGTCGATTTTACAATGGTGTCGCTTAACGCAGCCGATGGGCTTGGTCGAGCATTTTACGAAGGTGCTTGGGCTCTTCACGCCTGCCTGGAACAGACCTAATAGTTGGCGGCCTCCAGTGCACCGTCAGCCGCGACTGACTTGCCGGAATTGTACAAGGATTCGCTGCTTGCGATCAAATGTCTTTGGCCACATTCCACATCGGAGTGTGGCCGACGGGATAGAAGACGGCGTCGAAGTCGTCGGGAGGGGCGTCTTCGAGCAGTCTTGTCGTCGCGAAGATCTCCTGGGCGGCGGGATCCTTCTTGATTCCTGAATGTCAGTCCGAACACGAGCGGCTTGGAATGCCGCAGATAGTGGCGGGACGCCTCCAGCAGGAGAGACTGGGTGGCCCCTATGATCCAGCCAACCCCATGCTTATACGATTCGGTACATTGCAAATCAGGGGCCTGGCGGCGTGCAGGTGGCAGGACATGATGATGGGCGGTGGCTATGGAACGCAGCAAAGATCTTCGCCTCGTCTCCCACGTCAACGTGAGGGATATCTCCCAATCGCATATTGAACTGCCGATGCTCCGAGAACTCCAATGGCGATCGGAACATACAAAGTCGCGGGCGCAGCAGTGAATTCAACGGCAATCAACATGGCCGTGAGGGGCATGGCCATGGAGCATGATAGGAAAGCGGCGGCGCCTACGAGCGCGACGGCCCCAAGGTCGATATTGGGAAGCCATTGGTTCCAGAAGGCCCCTATCATTATGGCGAGAAGAGCTCCTATCGAGAGCCCAGGGGTTAAAAGGCCGCCTCTGGCTCCGGCTCGCAGGACTATCGTGACGCTCAATAATTTGGCGAGAACGAGGGGCGCCGCGAGGCCAAGCGTCAGATTGTCGGTGAACGCGAGCTCTGCAAGTCCTTTGCCGTTGCCAAGCAATTGCGGAAATATCATCGATAGAGCGCCGACAATCACAAATGCGATCAAGGAGCCGGCCACCTGCCGGAGGCCAGTCGCTGCGCGAGCCGAACAGCCGCTAGTCCACCGCCTGAAGAAAACGCCTGCTCCACCGACCAGTGGGCCGACGATAAGGCTGATCAATAACAAGCAGCCATTCGATGTGAAATAAGGTATCGGATATTGCACTTCGTTACCCAGACCCAGCCGGGAAACATATGCCGCAACGAAGCAGCTCAGCAGCGCTGCCACGACGATCTTTAGCTCAACACGTCTGAGAAGCACCTCCATGACGAAGATGATAGCTGCCAGCGGGACGTTGTAGACCGCGGCCAGACCTGCACCTGAACCACAGGCCACCAGGATGCGCAGTTCGTCAGCAGGAGCGCCGAAAAGCGCGCAGATCCTTTGTGCGAGAAGAGCGCCGTATTCCCTTGGTGCAACTTCTCTCCCGAGCGGTGACCCCAGTGCTACGGTCACGATCTGGAGAAGGCCGTGGACGAGGGTTTCACCGACGGGCATCGGCCGTAGTGCCTTGCCCACGGCTGCGGTCACCGAAACCAAAGGGCGTCCGTATTTGGCAAGGACTGGCCAACCCACCCCCGCAACCAGCCCGCATATGCCGAGCATGGTCAGCCGTCGAAAGGGAGATGCGTTCGACACGCCTTGAAGGAAGCTCTCGGGACTGATGACGGCTTGCAGACTGTATCCATAGGCGAGATGCTGTATCCAATGCAGGATCAGGGCCAGTGACAGGCCTCCGATCCCGGCAGCGATACCGGTGAGAATTGCGAGCGCGCCCATTCGCAGGGCGGCCTCGGCATCTGGTCTGCCGAAGGAAGGCCACCGCCGTATATGGTCGTCACCCGTGGCCACACTCTCTCGTGGTGCATGAGACATGACGAGATGCCTTGGTCCGTTTCCCAGAATTCCTCTGGCTGGCTTCGTCTTGATGYCGCCGCAAATCTTTCGGTCAGGCATGGAAAAACAGTCACTTGAAACAAGGCGGGACGAGTTATCGCCCTTTCTCAAGTGCTTCGCTCTCGGTTACGTCTACTGGCAGACGCGAACACTCTCGTTGTGCCAGCCGCCGTCGTAGGAATTCGGAACCTGTCGATTTTCGTACCAGCAACGCGGCGCTGGCTGCGGATCAATGTAACGGGGACCGTTGTTAGCGCCCGCGATCGCGCCACCAAGCAGACCTCCGATCACACCAGCGGCAATTCCTCCCGCTATCGCTGCGCCGTTGCCGTGGTGATGATGCCATTGCGGTTGATCGTCATAGTAGGGCCGGCGCCATTCCTGCGCCGATGCCGGTAAGGCGGAAGCGACGAGGGTGATAACAAGCGCGGCAGCGGCCGCAGCGCGAAAGGTGGGCATCGTGACTACTCCACAGGTTGGCGACACTCGATCGCCAAAGCGGACTAAAAGGGTCTGACTTCATGCGATCGAGTTTTCAATGGAGAGAGGTTACGTCGTACCTATCGCGGGCGCATCTATACCCTCGTGTAGAAGTCGTTTCCCATAGGTATAGCTCGCATCCGAAGAGGCACCCGGCGACGACACGACGAGCGCGGGGAGGATGGGAGGCAAGGGGATGCTACCTCACGCGAACGACCTACACGTACGTATGGAAAGCTTAAACCTAGTCGTAATTTGCAACGAAAGCGGATTGAGCGAAGGTTTGGGCAGTTAGGCCCCATACGCCCTCAAAAACGAGCTTCTAATGGTCATCCAGCACTCCTCGTACGTTATTAACGACGGAACAGTCCCGAGAACCGGCGTGAGAAAATTCTTACGCGCTGCAAATTCGAACGAGAGGCGCGTGCATCTAGACTATCCGGTCCAGGCCGCGGCTGCTCCTTCGTCACGCCTCGATAGCGATCTTTGTATTCCGGCAGCCGTCATGGCGGTCTCCTTTACTTCGATTACGCTCGTTCTTCTCGCGCTAGCGCCCGTTGCAACGAGGGCAATCGAATATATGGTTTCCAGCGGATTTGGAGGCTGACGGAGTTCTGTAGGCACGGCAGCCGCGATTATTAGTGGCGTCAAATCGCCGATGCCTGGCTGACCACACCTTGCTCGAGCACTTGTCGTCGCAAGGCGGTTAATTTGCGCTCTATCGCCTTGGTGAAGTTTGATTTCAGTGACATGCAGATCCTCAAGACCGATCTTGCACTTCAGCGAGAGTCACGGGGTCAACGTGGCGCATAAGCGTATCGCCCGCCCTTTTCCAATGCCCTGCGATAGGCGGGGCGATCATGGATCCGTTTCAGCCAGTCCGCGGTCGCAGGGCGAGGCGTCACTTTGCCTGCCCTCTTCGCTGCTGTCTCCAGGGGAAAGCTCATCATGACATCTGCCGCAGTCAACGTCTCGCCTGCAAACCACTGGCGCGAGGAGAGCTCGCTTTCGACGTAATCGAGGTGGACGTCGAGCATCGGCCGGATCCTCTTCGCTCCCAGTCTGCCGAGGAGCGGAACCTTCGAAAGGACGAGGAGAGCGAGCAAGACTGGCATGACCGATCCCTCGGCATAATGCATGAACTGTCTGTATCGGCGGACATCTTCCGGATCTGCCGAAGGGCCGAGACGTCCAGCAGACTTGTCTACCAGATATTGGCAAATTGCTCCGGTCTCGACCAGGATCGTTCGATTTTCGTCGTCGCCGATATCCTCGACGATGGGCGACTTGCCGAGAGGATGGATGCGTTTCAGCGCATCCGGAGCCGTCATGTCGGGATTCCGTTTATAGAAACGGATCTGGTAATCGAGGCCGAGCTCCTCCAGCATCCAGAGAACGCGTTGCGATCGGCTGTTGTTTAGGTGATGGACGACGAGCACGGGTGTCTCCGCTGCGATATATCGAGGGCGCCTCAATTAACCTTCGACCGCTCCCGCGGTTCCAGAGCCGCGGGCGACTAACCGAAAACACGCTCGGTAAAGCCTCTAGGACGCGGCACTTCGCGACGGTAATGCCGCCCCCTTGCTCCGCCACGCGATCCATGCCTCTATTCAACCTCAGAGGGGTGAGCTTCAACGTCATGGCATCACGCACGAAGATAGCCGCTTCGCGGCAGCGCGGAGCTGGGGTCGACCTCCATCCCCAAGGGACAACCGAAGACTTGAGGATGGGTGTTTTGCGCAAGAATTCAACTCGGGTTGGCCCCGGCTATCCGCAGGTCGTTGTGCTCGTCGGCGCAACGGGCGATCTCTCAAGGCGCAAGCTATTGACCGGGCTGTTCCACCTTACGAACGCGGGTTTCATTCCAGGGTGCCGTATTATCGGCGTCTCGCTCGACGATATCGATGCAGATGCCTTTCGGACCATCGCCCGTGACTCGCTGGACAAGTTCTTGACCCGCAAGTTCTCGCAGTCCGAATGGGAAGCGTTTGCCGCATCGCTCGACTACGTCCCCCTCGCTGCCGGCGCCAATGCTCTCAAGGCAGCGGTCGACAGGGCCGAGGAAGCACTGGGCGCCGAGACGCGGCGCGTGCATTATTTATCCGTGCCACCAAGCGCCGCCCTTCCGGCCGTGCAACTCCTCGCCCAGGCTGGGCTGACCGAACGCTCCCGTATCATCATGGAAAAACCCTTCGGCACGGACCTTGCCAGTGCCGTTGAACTGAACAAGAAGCTGCACGAAGTGTTCGACGAGAAGCAGATATTCCGCATCGACCATTTCCTCGGCAAGGAACCGGCCCAAAACATTCTGGCCTTCCGATTTGCCAATGGCCTGTTCGAACCAATCTGGAACCGCAACTTCATCGACCATGTGCAGATCGACGTTCCGGAGACGCTCGGCCTTTCCACCCGCGCCGCCTTTTACGAGACCACCGGCGCCTATCGTGACATGGTGGTGACCCACCTCTTCCAAATCCTCGCCTTCATGGCGATGGAGCCGCCCACTGCCCTTGAGCCTGCACCAATCTCGGAAGAGAAGAACAAGGTGTTCCGCTCCATGTTGCCGATCGAGCCGCGCGACGTGGTGCGCGGTCAATACATTGGCTACCGCAAGGAGCCTGGCGTCGATTCCGAAAGCGACACTGACACATTCATCGCCCTGAAATGCGCCATCGATAACTGGCGCTGGGCTGGCGTGCCCTTCTACCTGCGTACCGGCAAGCGCATGGCCGAGGGGCAGCGCATTATTTCGATCGCATTCCGCGAGCCCCCGAAATCGATGTTCCCTGCGGGCTCTGGCGTAGGGGCACAAGGCCCCGACCACCTTACCTTCGACCTTGCTGATGCCTCCAAGGTCTCGCTTTCCTTCTACGGCAAACGCCCTGGACCAGGCTTCCGGCTCGACAAGCTCTCGCTGCAATTCGCCATGAGCGAAACCGGCCTGATTGGCGAAGTTCTGGAGGCCTATGAACGTCTGATCCTCGACGCGATGCGCGGTGACCACACGCTGTTCACGACAGCCGAGGGCATTGAGCGGCTGTGGGAGGTTTCCCAACCTCTCCTCGACAACCCGCCGCCCGTACGCCTCTACGACCAGGGCGGCTGGGGGCCGAAGTCGATCCACCAACTCATTGCCCCGCACGCTTGGCGCCTACCGTTCGAGCGCGCCTGGAGGGATGCAGCAAAGCGTGATTGACGGTCAGTTGTCGGATCGACGCCGGCGACCAGAATGGCGCCGACAAATTGTGAAAATCCCAATACAATGACGTTGCCAGAGATGTGCAAGAAACCGAGCGTCGACCGCGAATGTTACAGAGTGGTGCGTGGATCCGCGTTTGTGCGGAATTCGGTTTTGGCATCTTTTATTCGGTCGCCGCGGTCGGCACCTCTCAGCGAATGGATTTCGGGCGTCCGCAGGCGGGCATTCGTTTCAGTGTTGCGACGCCGATCACATGGCAACTCGATACCGCCGCTGGGCTGTGGTGATCGCGTCAGGACTTAACGATTGGATTGCGGTCAAGAAGAAGACCCTGCAAGCGGCCACGCCCGCTATTAAGAGGAATGTCTTTGAACAACCGCGATATCATGCGCGGTCGAAGTCCTTGCCTCTCATCGATGAGGAGGAATGACATCCTCTTGATTTCGATCGTCATCACGCCTGCATTGTCATGGCGACGATAATTCCGCGAATCGATCGCATGGAATCCGTTTTCCACCGCCCAAGCGGCTATCATATCCGCGTTCATTAAAATCTTGCTCCAGGAGGTGCGGACGTGGCTTCTCCAGCTGTCCCGACCGTGCAAATCGCTTTTGCAGTCCTACTGATACCGCAACCGAAACGCTCTAAGCCAGTCAAATGCGTCCAAGATTTCAGTTGCCCCATAGGTGTTGCCAGAAAGACTCGCAGCAACCGATACGACCCTTCCGTACGCCCTGCCGTTTGGTGCTCTGGGATAGGAACTGGCGACACCGCCTATGCAGGTTGAGAGCCCTCAGCTCGAAGGCAATAAGGCAGAAAGCGGACTTGCGACGCGTGGTCGGTAGGGCGACCGCCTCACGCAGTCATTTCCAGTTGGCGAGGTACTGGACGTCATGGCGATATTGAGGTTGTTCGAATTCCGCCTCGCCTAGCCTTTGATAGCCCCCGCCGTCATCGAGCCCGAAATTTGCCGATACATCAGCAAGCCGAGGAAGACGGGCGGCAGAGCGCCGAGGATCATGACCGCCGACGCGGTCCCCCATTGGACGCCGCCGCCGCTTGCGGCAAAGAAGAACGATGCACCGACAGTCATCGGCACTGCCTTGTTCGTCGTCAGCATCAGCCCGAAGAGGAACTCGTTCCAGGCGGTGATGAAGCCGAAGATGAAGGTCGTGACCAGAGCGGGCCGCACCACCGGCCGGATGATGCTGACCATGATCTGCCACGAACTCGCCCCGTCCACCCTCGCCGCCTCGTCCAGTTCCAGCGGAACGTCGGAAATCGCATTGACGAGGATGACGAGCGCCAGCGGCGTGTTGACGATGGTCAGGATCAGGCCGAGGCCAAGCTGCGTGTCGAGCAGGCCCAGAAACTGGTACATCATGTAAAGCGGGATCGCGAAAATGATGAGCGGCACGGCGCGCAGATTGATGACAACAGGCAGCAGCGTGTGTTTGCCGACCTCGCTCCTTGCGATCGCATAGGCAGCGGGAAAGGCAAGCAGGATTGCAAGCCCGGTGCCGATCAATGAGGCAACGGTACTGTTCCAGAGATAGGAATAGATGTTGAAGCGATCGGTCTGCGTCAGAACACGCAGGTAATTTTCGAACGTCGGCTGATTGATCCACAAACCGGGATTGATCGAAAGCTCACGCGCGCTTTTGAACGACGTGACAAGCGTCACGATCACCGGGAAATTCATTGCGAGAGCGGCAACGGCAAAGACGATCCAGCGCAGTGCGTTTATCATGGCTCACGTCTCCTGCGGCCAGCCAGCCAGTTGAGGCCGTAGAGCACGATCAGCGACGTCAGG
Organism: Rhizobium sp. 05N49; assembly: GCF_056396805.1. Lineage (NCBI taxonomy): Bacteria > Pseudomonadati > Pseudomonadota > Alphaproteobacteria > Hyphomicrobiales > Rhizobiaceae > Rhizobium > Rhizobium sp. 05N49. The sequence continues at coordinate 92,389 of NZ_JBFTME010000005.1, read as the reverse complement.
AAGAGGACGACGGAAGCCGCCACAGCCTTGCCGATCGCGCCCTCCTTGAAAAACGCCTGGTAGATATAGATCGACAATGATGTCGTCGAGCCGCCTGCGCCGCTGCCGGTCAGGGCGTAGACATTGTCGAAGACGCGAAAGCCGTCGATGAAACGGATGAAAAAGGCGATGACCAGTGTCGGCAGCATTAACGGCAGCTCGACAAACCAGAGGGTTTTAATGGCCGAGGCGCCATCGAGCGAGGCTGCCTCACGCACGTCGATCGGCACTGCGACATAGGCCATGTAGAAGAGTAGGAAGGCGAACGGCGTCCATTGTAGGGTTTCGACCACGATCAGGGTCCACAATGCGTGTGAAACGTCGAGAAAGGCCGGGCTGTCGCCAAACCACATGAAGAGATAATAGGGCACAGGCCCGGCAAATTCGTGCAGCACCAGACGGTACATCAGGCCGATCATGGCGGGCGCCACCATCAGCGGCAGCATGAGCGGGGCCATCAGTGCCGATCGCTTCGATAAAAGCGGCGCCAGAAAGATCGCCAGGAACAGCCCGAGCAGGCATTCGATCATCGCCGTCAGAATGCCGAAACGCAGGGAAAAGGACGTGGCGCGCCAAAAATCGCGATCGGCGAGCACGGAAACATAGTTGCCAAAGCCGCTCAGCGTCGGACTTCGCAGGGTCTGGAAGTCGACGGTCGAGACTGAATAGATGAGGTTGATGACAGCAGGAAAGCCGAGAAACAGCAGCAGGAACCCCACGAGCGGCGTGAGATAGGCTCTTGCCTCGGCACGTTTTATGATCGCCATTTCAATCCGCCGGATGGGCCGGACGCCTTGCGGGAGGCAAGGCGTCCGGCTGATATCACTTCTTCAAGAGATCCTGCATTCCGGCCTTGGTGTGAGCCAGCGCATCGTCGAGGTTCTGCTGGCCCGACCAGTAGCCGGTGAATTCCTTGGCCTGCAGTTCATAGACGGAGAGTGCGTTGGCCGACGTGGCACCATTCATCACGTAGCCGAATTTGCTGGCGAACTCGCCGAGCTTGACGAGATCGGGACGTTCCTTGGCGACTTTCGCCACAACGTCAGGCGTAAGGGCTGGCGAACCGCCCTTTCGGGCATAGAGCAAGGCGGCATCCTCGCCCGCCAGCCATTTCAGGAATTTGACGGCGCCGTCCTTGTTCTTGGCGTTCTTGTTGAGGCCGAGGCCAAGGCCGTGAATATGGTCGGCGCGGCTATCCGGCCCGGCCGGCGGCGCCACGATACCGGTGACCTCGGCAACGGCAGGGGTTTTCTCGGCACTGGTGAGATCCGCGGCAGCGGCGTTCCACTGAAGAGCTGTAGCCGCCTGACCGGAACCGAACGCGGCATTGGTCTCGGCATATTCGTAGCTCAGCGAATCCTTGGGCGAAGCGCCAGCGTCGTAAAGCTTCTTATAGAGTTCGAGGCCAGTCTTGTAGGCGTTGGAATCGACGGTGATATTGCCCTCTTCATCGGTCCAGTTTCCACCGTAGGAGCGTGGCAAAGACTGAAACACCATCATGTTGAAAAGCAGGTTCTTCATCTGCAGGACCGTGCCATAGCGCACGGGGCTTTCGGGATTGACTTGCTTGGAGAAATAGAGAGCCGTCGCCGCCCAATCGTCCCAGGTCCAGCTGTCCGGATCCTTCGGCTGCAATTCCTTGCCGAGATACTGCTTGGCGATTTCGGCATATTTCTTCTTGGCCGCATCGTCCTTCATCAGCGCATCGATCAGATCCTTGCGGTAATACATGAAATGCAGCGACAGGTCCGTCGGCACGCCGTACTGCTTGCCGTCGAACTGCATGGTCTTCAGCACGGATTCGCCAAACGTCTTGGCAGCGCCATCGCCGAGATCGACGGGTTCCATATACGGCGCGTAACGGCCGATCGAGTAAGTGGCGACGAGATTGATATCAAAGGCGGTCGAGCCTGCTGCCATGTCGGCCTGCAGCTTGTCGAAGAAGCCCTCCCGATTGAAGAACAAAAGCTCGACCTTGTCGGCATCGCTGATGCCGGCTGTCTTGTTATATTCTTCGACGGTTGCGCGCAGCGCCGTTTCTTCCGAGCCGCCCGGCCAGCCGAGAACGGTGACTGTCGCGTTTGAGGTCCCCGGCAGAGCAACGCTTGCGAGAAGTAAGGCAAGCGCGGATAGGGTCGTTCTGTTCACTGTCATCGTAGTTCCCTCTTTTTTGTTAGGTTAGGATCGATGTCTTTCGGAATTCGTCAGTCACCCTGAACTGCAAGGCTCGCCACGCCGATGATACCCGCACGGCTGCCGAGCTTGGCGGCCACCAGAACAGGCGTCAGCCTGGGATCGACACCCGCAAAACAATTGCGCATGCGGTCGAGATAACCGGATGCAAGGCCGATGCCGCCACCGATGACGATATGCGTCGGATCGAGCATCATCTGAATGTCACGGCAGAGCGTTGCCGCACGAAATGCCGATTGCGAGACGATCTCGCCAGCCCAGGTCTCGCCGCGGTCGGCCTGCTCGAACACCTCGGCTGCGGTACCCGGGTGCCCGGCCTTTTGGGCCTCCGCCGCGATCCAGCGGCCGGACGTCTGATCTTCAAGCGGCGACTGCCCAGCGGACGGACCACGGATCAGTCCGAAATGGCCGGCAAGCCCTGTTAGCGCACGACCATTGACGATAATGCCGCCGCCGATGCCGGTCGAGATAGTCAGGAACACCAGATCGCCACCATTGCCGGCGCCAAACCGATATTCTCCCCAAGCGGCCGCCTGCGCATCGTTGATCGCAAAAACCGGTTTGCCGAAAACGGCGCTTGCCTTGTCAACCAACGGATAGCGGTCGGGGATCCCGAGCGTTGCCGGGTTGAGCGCAGACCAGCATCCGTCCTGAATGAAGCCGGTGACGGCAATACCGACGCGGCAATAGCGATCCGTCCAGGATCGAGTAGCGTCCGCGATCACGGAAAGCCACGCATCCGGACCTGCTTCCCGTGCCGTCGGCACCGTCATTTCATCCAGCACGTCGCTGCCCCTGACGAGCGCTGCCATCGTCTTCGTGCCGCCAATATCGATTGCAAGCGCCGTCTGCAGGCTGTCGGCATCGTAGGCCGCGGCAACGGCATCGCGAAACCACGAGGTCACATGCTCGGTGCGTGTAATCGCTGACCCCACGACGACGGCGAATGCTCCGGCGTCGGCGGCACTTGCCGCCTGCTCGGGCGTGCGAATGCGACCCTCGGCAATGACATAGGGTGTGAGTGCTCGCATCGCTCTGATCAGGTCGATATCCGGATCGACGGGCTCAGGCCCGCCGACATAGCCGGAAAGCGTTGTGCCGACGAAATCGACCCCGGCTGCCAAAGCGTTGCGCGCGTCGTCGAGGTTCGAGCAATCAGCCATCGTCAGCTTGCCGCGTGCCCTGACAGCCTTGACCAGCGCATCGATGGATGCCGGCCGAACACGTTCCGTCGCATCGAAGGCGATGATGTCGGCGCCGGCATCCGCCAGCGCTTCGGCATCGGCAACGAAGGGCGTGATCCGCACCGGACTGTCATCGAGATCGCGCTTGACGATGCCGATGATCGGTACGGTCACGGCGGGGCGTACCGCTTTCACGTAGCCGACGGATTCGATCCGCAATGCCTTTGCACCCGCATCGACGGCGGCTCTCGCAAATCCAATGACGAATTCAGCCGTGTCCGTCGGCCCGCCGGGAACCGGCTGGCAGGAAACGATAAGGCTTTTCTTGATGTCGTCGCGCTGCAATCGTGACACTCCATTTCAGGATCACGATAATTGGAAAGTACCAGATTACAACCAGTTTATGACTGGTATCATCGCGTTAGCTCGAACACGAAGTCATAAACATCGCCCTTGTAGCGGCTCTCGCAATATTCGACGATCTGGCCGTCACCAAGAAAACAGCGGCGCTCCGTCATCAGCAGCGGCGCTCCAGCTTCGCAATGGAGATACTGCGCATCCTCAGCTGAGGCCGCCCGCGAACGCATACGCTGGACGGCACGCTGAGGAAGAAACCCGCGTGCTTGCAGCGCTTCGTAAAGGGAATCGCCGACCAGGCTTGCCGACGGAATGAAGCGAACGGGGACCGTTGACGTCTCCACGGCAATGGGCACGCCATCGGCTGTGCGGATGCGCTTCATGCGCAGGATGTGGCTGTTTCCGGCCACTCCGAGCGCCATCATTTCCGTGGGGGACGGTCGGCTTATCTGCTTGGAAAGCCATATACATCCGGGAGTAAGCCCGCGCGCAAGGATATCCTCCGAAAAGCTCGTGAGTGTGGAAAGAGACTTTTCGACCCGCGATCCGACCTCGGTCTTGAAACCGTGGCGGCGATTGAGGAAGCCCTCCTCCTCAAGCAGCGCCAGCGCCTTGCGTATCGTCACGCGCGAAAGCGACAGGGCTTCCGCAAGCACCCGCTCTCCGGGCAGAACGGCGCCTGCCTTGACCGCATTCGAAAGGATCGCAGTTTCGATCGCCGACTTTAGCCGCTTGTAGAGCGGCAGACCCGATGCCGAGGCCTGCAACTCCTTGTCGATCACGTCGATCAGTTCATCCGTCGCCATAGCGTTCCCGATGCTCTCAAAATTTTTCTGCGGAAGTCCTCTGGATCTATACTGGTATTAAAATGATGGGGCAATCGCCTTGGTCGCAACCAGTTTTCCACAGATAGTTCCAAACCTGCCCATTTGACAGATATCCTACAAGTGGATATGTAGCTCCCATCTTATCGGCGAGGCGAAGAGAAGATAAGGCATGGCGTTGAAATCGATGAAGCCGCTAACACGCGCACCGCTGCTGCATGTATCCGTGCAGGAAAGCCTGCGCGCTTACGTCCATGATAACGGCTTGGCGCCGGGAACAATGTTGCCTGCCGAGGGAGAGCTCGCCGCCCAGCTCGGCGTCAGCCGCAATTCGCTGCGCGAAGGCATCAAGGCGCTGGAATCGCTCGGAGTTCTGGAGACGCGGCGCGGCGTCGGCATCTTCGTGAAGGCCTTTTCCTTCGAGCCGCTTTTAGACAACCTTGCCTATGGCCTTGGCGGGGCGTTGCGACAGATCGAAGAAGTGATCGAAATCCGCCGCACGCTCGAAGTGGGATTGATCGGCAAGACGATTGAGATGATCGGCGCGGAGGATCTCGCCGAGCTGCGTGCGACCGTCAACCGGATGCGTGTCCATGCCGAACGCGGCGAAACCTTCGCCGAGGATGACCAGCTGTTCCACCGGCTGCTGTTTCGCTGCCAGGACAATGAGACGCTCGTGCGACTGATCGATGTCTTCTGGCTCGCCTTCTACAAGGCATCGGATTTCGTCAACCTCGACAATGTCGATCCGATGGCGACCTGGCGCGATCACGCCGCAATTGTCGATGCGATCGAGGCAAAGGATCTGGAGGAAGCGCGCAAGCGCATGGATCGCCACTACGAGGGCATTGCCCAAGTGATTGCCAACAACAAGACAAGTTCAAACGTGGGAGGAACACATGAAAAGACTGTCTAGATTATCCGTAGCCGCGCTCGGCGCCATGCTGTCGACGGTTGCCGTTCCGGCACTTGTCGCTTCGGCTGTCGCAACCCAGGCTGAGGCCGCCACGCTATCTGGCGGTTTCGATGTCGGTCCAGGCGGTTTCCAGGGTAATTTCAATCCGCTCGCCGCGACCTCCGGCTTCACCTGGCTCAGCATCTATTACGAACCGCTCATTACCTATGACGAGAAATTGCAGAAGGTCGTCGGCGCACTGGCCAGCTCCTATGAGGTCAGCCCGGACCAGATGACCTACACGTTCAAGCTGGCGGATGCCAAATGGCACGACGGCAAGCCGTTTACCGCCAAGGACGCAAAGTTCACCATGGGCCTTGCGATGGATGCGAAAACCGGCTCGGTGCTCGCAGCACGCCTGAAGGCCGTCTCGTCGGTCGAGGCGCCGGATGACCACACTGTCGTCATCAAGCTCAGCGCACCGAGCGGCAGTCTGCTCGATACGATGACCAAGGTGATGATGCTGCCGGAGCATGCGCTCTCCTCGATCCCTGCAGACCAACTGGCGAAGAGCATATGGTGGTCCACCACTCCGATCGGCACCGGTCCGTTCAAGTTTACCAAATACGTCTCGGATCAATATGTCGAACTTGCCGCCAACACCGACTATCGCGGTGGCAAGCCTGCGCTGGAGCGCGTCATCAATCGCTATTTCGCGAATCCGGCAGCCGCTATTGCGGCGCTGAGATCCGGCGAGATCCAGTTCACCTATGTCGATTCCAACGACGTCCCGACCTTCAAGGACAACAAGGACTTCAAGGTCATCGAAGGTGACTCCTTCGTGGTCAACTATCTCGGCTTCAATCACGATTCGCCGATCTGGAAGGATGTGCGGGTCCGCAAGGCGGTGATGTATGCGATCAATCGCGATGCCATCATCAAGAGCCTCTATGGCGGCGCGGCCAAACCCGCCAACTGCGCCTACGTTGCCGAGCAACTGATACCGCAGGGCATCGACAACTATGCCTATGATCCGGAGAAGGCCAAGCAACTGTTGACGGAAGCAGGCTGGGATCAGATCAACGGCGGCAAACCAATCACGCTTCTGACCTATTACACCACGCCTTTGGCGACCAATGTCCTTGCCGCAGTCCAGGCCATGCTTGCCCAGGTCGGCATCAATATCGTTCCGCGTGCCGTCGATACGCCGACCTATAACAGCATCGTGCTGAACGCGAAGCCGGATATCGCCCAATTCCAGATGGTCTATGCCGGGCTTCAGAACGGACCGGATGCCGGAAGCATCAATGTCGGCCTCAACGAGAAGCAGATTCCACCGGCCGGACCGAACGTCGCCAGAGTTCGCATGCCTGACCTTTCGAAGGCACTCGATACGGCGCTTGGCGAGCCGGACATCGCCAAGCGGGATGCGGCCTATCAGGACGTCTGCAAGGTGATGAACACCAACCTCCCCTGGGCGACGCTCTGGGTCGCCAATCGCTACGGCGTCGTCTCGGCCAAGGTGAAGGATTTCGTCTGGACGCCTGCGCCGGGCGGCGGGCCTTATCAGGCCGACCCGCAGAAATGGTCGGTCGCCGAATAGGCGTTTCCGCAAAGCTAAAGGGTGGCTTCGGCCACCCTGACGGACGGATTTACGATGCTCCGATACAGTCTCAGACGCCTGATGATAGGAATAGGCATGCTCATTGCGTTGAGCATGCTGATTTTCCTGATGCTGCGCCTGGCGCCAGGCGATCCGATCGATGCCTATATCGATCCGAACATACCGATGTCGCCGGCCGATCTCGCCGATCTGCGCAGCCGCCTCGGCCTCGATCAGCCGCTTCCCCTCCAGTATCTCGGCTGGCTGCAGCAGGCGTTGACGGGCAATCTTGGCTATTCGATCAAGCGTCTCGACCAGCCGGTTCTCGGCCTGGTTCTATCGCGGATCGGTCCGACGGTGCTGTTGATGGGCACTGCACTTGTCTTTGCTGTCGTCGCCGGCATCGCCTTTGGGGTGATCAGCGCGGTCCGCCGCAATTCCATCGCCGATCTCTCCCTGTCTGTCTTTGCGCTCGCCGGCATTTCGAGCCCGGCATTTCTCAGCGCGCTGATCGGCCTCTATGTTTTCTCGGTCCGGCTGCACTGGATGCCCTCAGGCGGCATGCTGACCCCTGGCGAGGAATTCTCGGTTGGCGATCTCCTGCATCACCTGATCCTGCCGGCCGCCCTTCTGTCTGTCGCACAGGGCGCATTGATCATGCGCTACATGCGCGCTTCGCTGCTCGAAGTCCTGAACCAGGATTATGTCCGCACGGCGCGGGCCAAGGGCGTCCACAAGTTCTGGGTGATCGCCAAGCATGCCTTGCGCAATGCACTCCTTCCGATCGTGACGCTGGTCGGTTCGACCATCGGCCTTGCGATCGGCGGCGCCATTTTCATCGAGAGTGTCTTCAATTGGCCGGGCATGGGGCTTCTGCTGGTCGATGCCGTGCAGACCCGTGATTACCCGGTCATCATGGGGGCAACGCTCATCATCGGCGCTTGCGTCATCGTCGTCAATCTTCTGACCGACATCACGTATGCGGTCGTCGATCCGCGCATCAAGGTGGGCTGACATGCTGGCACGCTCTCCGCAATCCCGCAGCCCGGGGCCACTTGCCCGCGCTTTCGAACGCTTTCTGCACAATCGCGCCGCCGTTGCCGGCGTCTGCATCGCAGTTCCCATGCTGGCGCTGATCCTCTCCTACCCGCTGTGGTGGACTTTCCAGCCGAATGACATCGATCTCTTGGCGATGAACAGCGGTCCGACGATGACGCACTGGTTCGGAACCGACGGTGTCGGCCGCGATGTCTTTGCGCGGGTGCTGGAAGGCGGCAGGATTTCGCTGCTGGTTGCCGTCGCATCGACGGCTCTTTCCGCGGTTATCGGCTTTCTTTTCGGAGCCATCTCCGCGCTTGCCGGACGCTGGGCCGATGCAGCCTCCATGCGCTTCGTCGATCTGGTGATGACCTTGCCGCCTGTCATCTTCCTGCTCGTGCTTGCCTCGATTGCGGGCACCGGCATCTGGCCGACGGTCATCGTCATCTCGCTTCTCTCATGGCCGTTGCTTGCGCGCATGATCCGCTCCCGACTGCTGGAATTGCGCGAGCGCGACTTCGTCATGGCCGCGCGCGGCATGGGTGCCGGCATCGGCCACCTGCTCTTCCGCCATGGCCTGCCGAATTCGATCGATATCCTTGTGGTCTATGCGACGCTGCAGATCGCCAATGCCATCCTGCTCGAGGCGGGCCTGTCTTTCCTCGGTCTCGGTATCGCACCGCCGGCGGCAAGCTGGGGCAACATGCTGAATGCGGCCCGCTCGACCGCCGTGCTCGAACAATATCCGTGGCAATGGCTCTTTCCCGGTGCCGCGCTGATCCTTGCCGTGCTTGCAATCAACTTCATTGGCGATGGCCTCAGAGATGCCTTCGACCCTCGTGCCGAACTGAACTGACAATCGAAAGAAAGAGAAAATGACCAAATTCAAGGGCGTTGTTCCCCCCGTCGTCACGCCGCTCAATCCGGATTTCACCGTCGACTACCCCTCCTATACACGCGTGCTGGAACATCTGATCGATGCCGGCTGCCACGGCGTATTCGTGCTGGGCTCGACGAGCGAAGTCATCTTCCATGACGAAAAGACCCGGCGTGAGATCATCGAGCATTCCGCCAAGGTGGTAAATGGGCGCGTGCCGCTGATCGTCGGCGTCATTGATCCGACCACGGATCGCGTCATCGCCCATTCCAAGGTTGCAAAGGCGGCCGGCGCCGATGCGGTCGTGGTGACTGCACCCTTCTACACCGTCACCAGCCAGTCCGAGATCCTCGATCACTTCCGCTATATCCGCGACGCGGTGGACGTTCCGCTGGTTGCCTATGACATTCCCGTCTGTGTGCACGTCAAGCTTCAACGGCAGACCGTCGTCACGCTCGCCAAGGAAGGTACGATCATCGGCCTCAAGGATTCCAGCGGCGACGATGGCAACTTCCGTTACGCGCTCCTCGACCTCGCCGAACACAAGGACATCTTCCTGATGACCGGCTCCGAGATCGTCGTCGACAATGCTCTCCTGATGGGTGCGCATGGCGTCGTTCCCGGTATCGCCAATGTCGATCCCCACGGCTACGTCCGCCTCTGGGATGCCGCCCAGCGTGGTGACTGGGTTGCCGCCAAGAAGGAGCAGGAGCGGCTTTGCCGTCTCTTCGAAATCGTCTGGGTCGCGCAGGGTCGTGTGAGCGGCGGCGCATCCGGCATCGGTGCCTTCAAGGCCGCCATGCGCAGCCTCGGCATTATCGATTCTGCTGTTATGCCGCGACCGCGCGCTGCTCTGAACGATGCCGAAACCGCACGGATCGATGCGATCCTGCGTGCAACCGGCCTGCTGAACTGAGAGGGCTGATGGTGCAGACCGCCGAACCCGTACTCGACATCAAGGGATTGCGAACGGTCTTCCGCGTCCGCGGCAGCGAGATCACGGCGGTCAACGATATCGACCTGACGGTTGCCGCCGGCGAGACGCTAGCTCTCGTCGGCGAATCCGGTTCCGGCAAGTCGGTGACGAGCCTGTCGGTCATGCGGCTGCTCACCCGCAACATCGGGGTTATCGCCGCAGGCAGCATCCGTCTGACGACGCGGTCCGGTGCAGTCCAGGATCTTGTTTCTCTCGACGAGGAGAGCATGCGCCGGATCAGGGGTGACGACATCGGCATGGTGTTCCAGGAGCCGATGTCGAGCCTCAATCCCGTCTTCACGATCGGCGATCAGATTGCCGAACCGATCCGCATCCATCGCGGTGCAGGCCGCAAGGCTGCGATGGATGCCGCTGTCACGCTGCTTGAAAGCGTCGGCATACCGGACGCCAGACGTCGCGCCGGCCAATACCCGCATGAACTCTCAGGCGGCATGCGCCAACGCGCCACGATCGCAATGGCGCTCGCCTGCGATCCGGCACTGTTGATTGCCGACGAGCCGACCACAGCGCTCGACGTGACGATCCAGGCGCAGATTCTCGATCTGCTGCTCAAGCTGCAGCGCGAGCGCGGCATGGCGATGCTCTTCGTCACGCACAATCTCGGCGTCGTCGCCGAAATCGCCCATCGCGTCGCGGTCATGTATGCCGGCAGGATCGTCGAGGAGGGACCGGTCGGCGAGGTTTTCCGCAATCCGAAGCATCCCTATACGATGGGCCTGCTCGCCTCCATGCCACGGCTTGGCGACGCAACACGGATGAAACAGGCGGGTGAAAAGCTCGCAGCCATTCCCGGCATGGTCCCGAGCCTGATGAACATGCCGAGCGGTTGTGCTTTCGCGCCGCGCTGCAAATTCGCGGTCGATGCCTGTCGCGCCGCGGTTCCCGCGCTTGAAAAGATCAATTCGCAGCATCGCAGCCGCTGCATCAGATGGCAGGAGATCTAGATGAGCGACCCCCTGCTCTCCGTCCGTGACCTTTCGAAACATTATACGTCCCGCGGTGCGCGGCTGACCATCCTGCAAGGCATCTCCTTCGATATCGGCAAGGGTGAAGTCGTCGGGCTTGTCGGTGAATCCGGCAGCGGAAAGACCACGATCGGGCGCTCCGTCCTTCGGCTGGTCGAACCTTCGTCAGGCAGCGTCCGCTTCGATGGGAAAGAACTGACGGACCTTTCCGCCTCGGCGCTGCGGCGGCAACGGCCGCGCATGCAGTATATTTTCCAGGACCCCTTCGCCAGCCTGTCGCCGCGTATGACGATCGGCGAAATCCTGACGGAGGGCTTGAAGATCCAGGGGATCGGATCGGCACGCGACAGGCTTGAACGAGCCCAAGCCGCCCTGGCCCAGGTCGAGCTGCCGGCCGATGCGATCAATCGTTACGCGCATGAGTTTTCCGGTGGGCAGAGGCAGCGCATCGGCATCGCCCGCGCCCTGACCCTGTCGCCCGAATTCATCGTGGCCGACGAACCGGTCTCCGCGCTGGATGTCTCGATCCAGGCGCAGGTCATCAACCTTCTGCGCGAATTGCAGCAACGGCTCGGGCTGACCATGCTGTTCATCTCGCATGATCTTGCTGTCGTCGAATATATCTGCGACCGGGTGATCGTGCTCTATCTCGGCCGCATCATGGAGATCGCACCGAGCGCCGACCTTTATGCGAGGCCACAGCATCCCTATACGCGCGCCCTGCTCTCCGCCATTCCCTCACCCGATCCGGATGCCAGGCGTGACCGGCAGATCCTCAAAGGCGATATTCCAAGTCCGGCCAACCCGCCGAGCGGTTGCGTCTTTCGCACACGCTGTCCGAGCGCGCTCGATGCCTGCGCTGGTGACGTTCCTCAACTGCGTGAGGTCGCGCCCGGCCAGTTCAAGGCCTGTATCCGCGACGATCTCGATTGAATTGAAACCTCAGGGAAAACGATAGATGAACGCGAAGAAGCCGCATCCCGCCATCAGCGGCAACTGGGCGAGCCTGCTGCTGCCGATCGCGCCCGACGATAGCATCGAATTCGACAAGCTCGGCGAGGAGATCGATATCCTCATCGACGCCAAAGTCGATGGCATTTATTCGAACGGCACCGCCGGTGAATTCCACAGTCAGACCGAGGAGGAGTTCGACAGGATACAGGCATTGCTGGCCGAGCGCTGCAGGCAAGCCTCGACGCCGTTCGTGATTGGCGCCTGCCAGCCGGACCCGCTGATCATGCTCAACCGCGTCCGGCGGGCCAGCGCACTTTATCCGGCCGCCATTCAGGTGATCCTGCCGGACTGGTGGCCGCTCACCGATGCCGAAGCGATCGACTTTCTGAACCGTGCTGCGGAAACGGCCAGTGGAATTCCGCTCATTCTTTACAATCCGCCACATGCAAAGCGCGTCCTCACGCCCAAAGAACTGGGTGCGGTCTGCGCTTCAGTGCCCCGCGTGACCGGCATCAAGCTCGCTGACGGCGACAGCTCCTGGTATGCAGAGGCTCGTCGTCATCTTGCAGGCCAGTCTCTCTTCGTTCCCGGCCACCATCTTGCAACCGGCACAAAGGAGGGTGTGGCGGCAGGCTCGTTTTCCAATGTCGCTTGCCTCAGCCCCCGCGGCGCGCAAAAATGGACGGCCTCGATGCGCAGCGACATCGATGCCGCACTCGATCTCGAGCGACGGATCTGCGCATTCATGGACAATCACATCGTCCCTTTCCGCCAAAACATGGGTTTTTCGAACGCTGCCCTCGACAAATTGCTGAGTGCGATCGGCAATTGGGGACCCGTGGGAACTCGTCTGCGGTTTCCCTACCGATCGATCGATGCTTCGGAAGCCGAGCGATTGCGAAGAATTGCAATGTCAGAGCTCCCCGATCTATTTCACTGAGGCACAGGGCGAGGCGCGTTGGGGCCTCGAGCGGACCCGAACCGGCGATCCTGAAGAAACTCGCCGCTCCCACCACATCGATGAGTTGAGGCGACAGCGACGCCGTCAGCAACGCTATCGAGCTGCCCTCGAACAACGGATAGGCCGAAGGCCAGATCAACCGCCTAAGAACCCTCAGCGCGCAATGCATGGTCGGCAGGTCCCGAACTGCTGAGAGCACGAATGCTACCGCCGTTCCACACCAAGCGAGGAAGAACCCGGTTAACTGCCAAACGACATGAGCCCGTTCTGCGAACGAGCAAGTGGCGCGAACGTTTCAGTGTGCGACGCCTTGTCCCTCGTGTGCCCTAACGATGGCGTCCGCTTCCTTGCCGTATAGCTCCTCGAAGTGATCGAAGGTCTTGGAAAAGTAACCAATGCCCTGCGTCGCCGAACGCAGCGCCCGCGCGAGATCGTCAAGTGCGCTGCCGGGAACAAGTGCCCGGAAGATGTCCCATCCCTTAGCGGTTTCATCCCGGTCGAAGCCGAGAACCTGACCCTTGAGAGCGGAGACGATCTGGACGAGGTTGCCGGAATAGATCGACGGTATGTGAATTTCACTGCGGAAGACCGGTTGCATCAAAACGGCCGACCCTTCGGAAAGCGCCTGTCGCACTCCCATTTTCGACGCAGTCCTAAAGGCGTGTTCCGAACTGTCGACGGCATGGTGCTGACCATCAAACAGCGTTACCCCGACATCGATGACCTCAAAGCCGAGCGGCCCTTTCTCCATGGCTTCGCGCGCGCCTGCTTCGACGGCAGGGATGTAGTTGCGCGGAACGACGCCACCCTTGACGGTTTCGCTGAAGGTGAAGCCCCGGCCGCGCTCGTTGGGGCGAATGCTCAGCTTCACATCCGCGAATTGCCCGGCACCGCCGGTCTGTTTGCGATGCCGGTAGTGAACCTCGGCCGGCTTTGCAATTGTCTCGCGGTAGATCGGGTTGGGCGTTCGATCCGTTACGTCGATGTGGAAGACGTCGGACAGGGTTCGGCAGAGATCGCGCAGATGTACCGGGCCCTGGGCGCGGACGAGCTGGGCGCCAGTGCCCTCCTCCTGCAAGACGACAAGACCCCGATCCGTCTCCGAGAGTTTTGTCAGCGTTTCGGAGAGCTTGTTTTCATCGCGTGCGCTGCCCGGGACCAGAATCCTTTCAAGCATCGGCGTAGGCGGCGCGGTCCATTCGGGTGGGGCGACCGTCGCGTCTGATGTCAACAGCGACGGGACGGGCAAATGGTCGGACTTGACCGTCGCGAAGACATCCCCCGGTGCAGGCACGATCGCCGAGCTCGACCGTCCGTTTGCGGGATCCTGCACGGCGCCGAGGCCGGAGCCGCCGAGTGATGCGCCTTGCCGAAGTCCCTCACCAAACGCACGCACCAGCACCGTCTTGCCGATATTCTGACGATGATAGGCATGGAAGCTCACGGCGCTCAGCTTGTTTTCATCGAGATTACCTGCACGAGCCAGGCGCTGTCGAAGAACCCCTGCCGGCGGCGCCTCGTGACGCAGCGCCTTCATCAGCCGCATCATGCCGTTGCCGTGACTTGCGGCACCGATCAGGACTGGAATAATCCTGTTTTCGCTGAGAACCCGCGATGAAATGGCATAGAGCGCGTCGCTGGGCGGCTCGCGATCTTCGACCAGTTCCTCGAGAAGCCAGTCATCGAATTCGGACAGGTGTTCCAGGAGCTCGCTGCGCGCTTCGTGCTCGCGCTCGGCGGCGCTTTCGGGAATTGCGATCAGCGCCGAAGTCTGGCCTTCCCGGTAGCGCCACGCCCGTTCCGAAATCAGATCGCAACTGCCTACGATCCTGTCTCCCTCCCGGATCGGGACCTGGCGAAGCAAAAGCGTGTGGTTGGCGTAGTCTTGAAGCGCGGCTATCACGTCTCTCAGCCGCCCTCTCGGTTCGTCCATTCGATTGACGAAGAGGATGCACGGCGTCCCCGAGGCTTCGACTATCCGCAGATAGGGTGCGGCAAGCACAGCTTCCTCGGGTGCCGATGAAACGCACAGGATGCAGGCGTCACTGGCAAGAAGCGCGTGCTGTGCATGCGCCAACGCTTCGTTGGCTCCTGGCGCATCCAGCGCACACCAGGCCTCGTTTCCAAAGGTGAATTCTGTGAGGTTCAATCCATAAGGGGACCTGGATTTTCTCGCCACCCCCTCCAGGGAGCCGAGCTTTTCCACGACTGTCGATTTTCCGGTCTGCGAGGGTCCAAGCACGGTAAAGCAGCGCATCGGCATTCCTCCAACTGCCATAAACACAATTTTCAGCCATCATAGGATGCCCTGAACCGCTGCAACGCGCCAGAGGTGTTCAGTTTCACAATGCTTTGACCTGGAGACGTAGGAGTTATTCTCGAATTCCCAGTGGATTTGAGCGCAGGGGAACGATCTATCAGCGGCTCTGAAGCTGCTCCTACAAGGAGTTAGGCCTGAACTTGCCCGCTGTCGCGCCAGCTTGGCGGCAAGTGCATCGCGTTCATCGCTACCACGCAAGGGACGGTCGACAACAACGAACTCGCCGATCGCCGCTAGGCAGGAGAAAAGGGCTAAGATTGCGAGATAAGAACTCGGTGAAGAGCCGACACGCTCGTGTTGCGCGTCTCACCCTGAGTGAGAAGCCAGAGCAAGCCGTACATGTGCAGGTTCGAAGATCCGCAGAAGGGCGCTCCTTTCTGGGCACAAAGTGTGGATAAGTTCACTGTCAGGGGACATCTGCAAGCACGACGCTTCAATACGGGCTTCAGCAGGGCTATGCCCGAAGACGCAGTCAATAGCGTCGGCCAAGTGCCCAAAACCTCTTTCAACTCCGGAACGATGACGATAGTACCCCCCAACCCATCGGACGATCAGCAAGAGAGGTTCGTGCGCTGCCAGGATGCACTGTATAGCTCGTTTCTGAAGCTCTTGGAGGACGCGAACGAAACGGGATGGGGCCAGCAGGAAACGCTGGTCGCACTGATTTCGCTCGCCGACAACCATGCTTTGATGCTGAACGCGAATGCCGAGGCCGAAGAGCTATTGGCGACCATCAAACGCCGCTGTTGACACTACAAACGCCGAGATGTCCGAGATAAGTGGGCGAAGCGGCTTACGCCCGCTGCGCGCGAAGCAGTGGCGCAATGCGGTCGCGATATTTCAATCTTGCGTTAAGTCGCCAACTTCACCGAAGGCAGCAAGCAGCCTTGGCGAGCTCATGTCACCCGTTTCGCTGTCGACCATCACAGAATAGGCTCCGACACCCAGGGATCTGGCCGACATTGCGGAAGCGATTTTTTCCGCAGATGTCCCATTCGAAGCCTGTCGCATCTCTCCCGGGACCAAGCCAGCTCGGTTGCGCTTGAATGGAACGACGATGAATTTCTCAGCCAACGACATTATTAATCCCTTGTTGCCCCAAACTATTCGAAGGCGCCGAGCGCTTCGATTTGATCGTCCAGTTCACGCACGCGTTCCAAATATCGTGGCCGAAGCGGATGGTCCTCTGCCAGGTGTTCGAGTTTTGACAGCGCGAGCTGACGTTGGTCTCTAAGGAGCTTCAACCGACTCATGTGGGCCCTCGTTTTATTGCCATTCCATAGCCCCAAAATGGCCGGAACGCCAGCGATGTTCTCTTTATGTTCGAAGCCACCCTGTTGTCGCCCGATATCAAGTGAATGCCGCGCCTTTTTGGACCTGAGAGCGATCCGATTTTTTCACGGAGGCATGAGGCGCATCGCAGTCGGTTGCGAGGTTCGACATCTTGGTCGGCGATTCCTCCCGCACCACTCTCATGTCGGCAACACTCGACTGCGAGGCATTTACAAAGTGGAGCTTTTGAAAAACATGCAGCGGATAGAGATTTTCAGGCGGTAGCTCGCCATCGAATAAGCAACATCCTGCGCGGCTCTATAGGATTGCTCGGCTAGCTCCAAACCGTCTTCCGAAAGCACAGGCGGGACATGCTGAGCTTCACTTACGGTGCCGGAACTTCCCGGTGATCACGACTTGGTCGCCGCTCTCGGAGGTCCGTTCCGCATGGAACTCAAGGTGCTTGAAGTTGACGGGAAAAAGCGCCAGCGTCGTGACCGAGCCACGGGGCAAGAAACCCAACCTGCAGCCCCACTGGACCTGAGGTCAAGGGGGCGGTGATCACCTTGGGTCGATGGCGGTCCGAATGACGCAAGCTTCGGCGGCCCTCCAGGATGTCGAACGGGCAGATGACCGTTCGACATGTTCTCTTCATCGTCTCCTGTTTCAGAGAATCTTCTCGAACGAAGACACGAAATGGGCGCCCGATGGCATTTCGATTCCGGACCCCGAAAATTTCGTGCAGCAGAGCAGATTGAGCCAAAAGCTGCTTCCGCCCTGGTTTCCCAATATATCGACGAGGCTGCTCAGCCTGATTTTCCAGTCATCTTTCAGCCTGATATAGTTGCGAGTGTTCATATTGATGAGGAAGAGGAACAGATTGTCGTCGCCCGCCAAATCAATATCCGGAGCGAAAGAGTTCGGTCCGGCCAGAACTGGCTCGGGATGGTAGTTGTGGATTGCCTTGGCCAGGCTTTTGTCATCCACTGTGGGGTCTGATCTCAAAGCTTTCCAGACAGCCAATGCTGTCACATAGTCGAGGGCGGCTCCGAAATTGCCGCGGTATTGAAGCTCTTGCTTGGCAGCCAGGTTAAAACTTCCGAACTCGCGGATGTCACCGTGGCAAACGAGTACATAGTTCGACATCGAAGGCTCTCCTTTCAAGACGAGCGATAACGAGGTTGGCGGACTAGCAATGTTTGGTCGTTGGCGCTGCGGGGAGCCCCGAGGTGTCATTTCCCCGCAGTCTTTGTCTTGGAAACAAACCTCTGCCAATCCGCCAGGTCAGCCGCATCCGCCATGCGTGCGAAGTCGAACGCATACGCGGAAATGACATCTGCTAGGCTCAACCAGACACCGGGCGGCTTCATGTTGGAGGTTTGTGCTGTCGTGGCCAGGCGATCGATCACATATACTTTCACGACAGGGTTGCCGGAGTCGCCTGGCATAGCGCTCATCACTATGAACACGAGCCTGGCGGTCGCCGAAGTCATGAGGCTCTGGCGCAATTCGTCGCTGATGTCGGATAGGCGCTTTTGCAGGGCAACATTATCATCAATGATCTGCCTGGCCTCAGGCACAAGCTCCACGATCAGCCCAGTCACGATCGGCCCATAGCCGACATCCCGCTCAGGTCTCGTGACCGTCTGCGTTCGTTCGAACCGACCTGCAGGTGACAGAAACGGCACATGGTTGAGCCCTGTTTCCCAAGCTGCCGCGGCAGCCAGACCTGGCTGACCGGCAACATAGCGGCCCACGACATCGGCGATTGTGTCGAGGACAGAGCTTGGCGTGACGGAGCCGGCAACGCATTGATCTGTCTTTGGATCGACAAAATGCAGTAAGATGCAGCTTTCCATCGAAGCTTCTCCTATGGTTGACGTGCCGCCGCAAAGCGGCGGCACTGCCGGATCAGTTCGTATCGAACTTGCCGTCGAAGAAGTTGGTGGCCGACTCGATGTCGTCGATCTGCGTGCCCGAGATGAAGGCGTCGTATTTTTTCTTGACGTCAGCATTTGCGAGTGCGCCGTAATTGAACAACGATGTTGCGACGCGATAGCTGAACGACATCGAGAAGCTCTCGGCCGATCCACACGATGAGTAGATCTTCTTCTCATCCTGGGTAAAGTCGATGAAGTACCCCTTCAGCCAGGGATTTATCTTGATCTCGTTGCCGACCTGTTGGCCCTCGAGCACGATCGAGATCGTCCCGACGCTATAGGATTTCGTACCGGTCTGGACCCCCATCCGTATGGAATCGCCGAGCCCTGAAACGAATTCAGCAAAGGAGGCCAATGCAGGTCCACCGCCCACCGCGACGCCAAGAACCGTCGAGATGAATTTTCCAGCCAGTTCCACCCCCTTGATGTTCTGGGTCATCGTCTGCTTGACGAATTGGCTCGGCCCCATCAGCGGCAGATGATTGAAGACGCTCTGCCACAGCATGGTGTCGTAGACCTTGTTGGGATCGTTGGCTTTGTCCGCGGCCTTGCGGACGTAGGCCGACGCGACCCCGGTCAGGTCGATGAGGTTTTGACGCTGAACGTCCAACTCCTTCTGAACAGAGTCAGGCACTTTGGGCTGCGCCAGGACGACCGAGATCAGGCCATTGTCGGTTGTATTGAAAGCAGTTTGCGGATCTTTGGGCGCACTGGGYAGCGGAGCGCCGGCCCTTAGCATTTCGTTGACGGTTGGCAGATGCGGGTGACGAATTTCCGCGAAGTAATCCACTGCGGAATCAAGTGTAATCGAATTCATGATCGTCTCCATCTCGGTTTAAATGAACGTAACGATCGGATAGACCCGTTATATTTGGCTCTATACCGTGACTTCTCTTGCACAATGCAGTTGCGATCTCGGCAAATACAGCCGGGATGCGAGATAAATAGACATCGATTGAAGGATATTTTCAACTTATAGGTATTTTGCTATTCGCAAAACGACCTCAGATTGTTTTCGCTCTGCGCAAATGATGGTCACCCATCTGAACAAACAGACCGTAGGAAGGCCGTTAGGTGATCTGCGGCACCGGGCGGAAGGGCACGGAAGAGACTGGCAAATTCGTGCTCCGGTTCAGAGCGCGAGGGTAGCTTATGGTGTTCAGGTGAGCCTCGCCCAAGCACCAGCCAGTCGAGGGACACATCCAGGGCCTTGCAGAGATTTGCGGCGCTCTCCAGCGAAATTGAATCGCCTTTGCGCCAGCGCGTCAGCGCACTTTCGTTTACACCCAGGGCTGCAGCGAGCGCCGTAAGTTTGCGCCAATTCCGGAGATCGATAGCCTCCTGTATTCTACGGCCGCGAACGATATCTCTGGAAAAAAGATGGAGGGGGTTCCATGTAGACCTCACAGGATCGCTTTAAGGTAGCACCAGTATAGCGATAATCTACCTTAGGAAGTGTAAACTGCGGGATGGAATTGCGCTGCCGAGGGAGAGAAGCAGGCATCGCTCTTAAAGCGGTCATTTATGGAATAGCACAAGAACTTGGTGCGAACTTCATCTCCTTGGGTACGCGCAGAAACGACATCTGCAGCGACAGTCAATCGGTTTTCGTCAGGCGGTGGTGGCGAGGTCACGGGAGGTTTGCGGGGATGGTTGAAACTTGGGCCGACCTTTGCCCCTCCTTTCTCGACGGCGCATCACGGCGTCATATTGCTTGAACGTCCTGCTCGAGCCCCTCGTTTGGCCAATCCGCCCTTAAGGACGGTGGGCCAACGATCGCGAGCATCGTGCCGTTAGCGCTGAGCGGCATGGCACGCCATGATGGCCTCGCGAGCCACCGCCTGCAATGTGATGACCACCACGTTAGCCATCGCAGGCTCGGTTGGCCGTCGACAACGGACACCGATCAATCGAACTCATGACCCGCGCAGTCGTCTGGCAAGCGCAGCGATACACTTACGATGCGCAAGATGGTTTTCGCGAAGCGTTACTGCGTCGAAAGTAATAGATCGCCTGCTCAGCTCTTCACCGACCCGGCCGCCATGCCCGCCAGGAAGTAGCGCTGGGCTATCAGATACAAGACCAGAAGCGGGAGCGATCCGAGCACGCTCATCGCCATCATCTCGTTCCATTCGAACGCGTGTTGGCCCATAAGCAACTCGATACCGATGGGAACAGTCCTCATGTCCATCGACTTCGTCAAGGTCAGCGCGAAGAGGAATTCGTTCCATGCCAGCAGGAATGTATAGACCGCCGTCGCGACGATGCCCGGCACCGACAGCGGGATGATTACACGCCAGAGCGCCGTCCAGCTTGACCCGCCATCGACAAGCACGGCCTCGTCGAGTTCCTTCGGCAAGGTATTGAGATAGCCAGTCATGAGAAGGATCGCATAAGGCAGCGTGAAAACCATGTAGGTTAAAATCAGCGCAAAATAGGTGTTGAAAATGCCGAAGGCGACGACCATGCCGAAATAGGGGATCAAAAGCGTGATCGGCGGCACGGTCTGCGTGCTGATGATGAACACGTTTAGCGTTTTCTTGAGCCGGAATGAATACCGACTGAAAGCATAGGCCGTCAGGATGGCGATCAGCACCGTCAGAACCGTTACCACTCCCGCGACGAGATAGCTGTTGAGAAAGAAGCGAACCTTCGTTGGGTCGCTGAAAATCGCAAGATAGGCGACGCTGGTGAAACGGTCGGGGAGCAGGCGCGGCGGGAGCGCAAAGATCTCGGTGTTCGACTTCAAGGACGTGAAGAACATCCACAGGACCGGAAAGCCCGCGAAGACCAGCCCGACCGCCAGCCCGAGATATGTCAGGAGGGTCGGTACGATGGTGCGACTGAGAGAGCGTTTTGCCATTGCCGGTCACCTGGCCTTCTGGTGTTTGATGTAGAAATATGTGGCGCCCATCGAGATGATCAGAATGAAGATTGCGCTCGCCGACGCGCGCGAAAATTCATAACTCGAAAACGCAAGTTTGTAGGTGTAGGTGCTGAGCACCTCGGTCGCGTAGATCGGACCGCCTCCCGTCGTCATCCACACGAGGGGAAAGACCTGCATCGTCCAGATGAAATCAAGCAAGGCGATGCTGATGATGATCGGCATCAGTTGCGGGATCGTGATGTAGCGGAATTTCTGAAACTCGTTAGCGCCGTCAATGCCGGCGGCCTCGTAGAGATCCTTGGGAATGCCCTGAAGACCAGCCAGAAGGCTGACCATATAGAGCGGGTATCCCGCCCAGATATTCGCAAAGGTCAGCGCATGCAGCGCGGTTTTCGTCGAAGAAAACCACTCGACCTTGAAGTCAATGATATGGAGCGTCATCAGGATGCTGTTGACGACGCCATTCGGATCCAGAAGCAGCCGCCAGATGATTGCGATGATTACCGCCGTGAAGAGCCAGGGCAGAATGTAGAGAACCCGCAGAATGCTTCTGACCAACGGATCGACACGCTGGCTGTTGAGCAGAAGGGCGAAGGCGAGACCGATCAGAAGATGGAAAATGACGCTCATTATCGTGAAGTAGAGTGTCTGCCCGACCGATTGCCAGAAAACCGGATCTTTGAAGATCGTCACATAGTTCTGCAATCCGACGAAGGACGCGTCCTTTTTCGTGATCGCACCGTCCATCAGCGAATAGCGCAGAACGGTGATCATGGGAAACAGCATGAGGAGGCAGAATAGAAACGTCGCTGGCGCAACATAAAGGTAGGGAACCAGCCTCTTTCTTGTCTTGTAAGACAGTAGACCGCGCTTGCGCGTTTTTGATTGCGTCCGGATCATAGTTTCGGTGGCGAGGCTCATGAGAGGTAATTTCTCCCTGGTCGTAACGCATTGCTTCGTCGCGATGCGACGGCAGCGTGATCGAAGTTTGTCACGCTGCCGTCCGTCTTGGGAGACTACTTGCTGAATTCGACCAACCATTGCTTCTGCGTATTGGCAGCCGCGTCCTTTGCGGTTTGCTGACCGTCGAACATCTTCTGAACTTCGACATTCATCTGACGCATGAGATCTTCGGCAACGGGCAGTCCGACGAATTCGTTGGCGAGCTTCCCGCTCTGGAATATCTTGAAGGCTTCTTCGAACAGCGGGTCCGATTTCGAGAAATCGGGTTTGGCGTGGATATTACCCGGGAAGGCGTTGGCGATCGACACGAGGCGGCTGTTCACTTCCGGGCTCATCAGATATTCGACGAGCTTCCAGGCCTCCGCCTTGTGCTCGCTTTTGTCACTGATGCCGATGCCCCAGGAGGCATAGGGCAACCCGCGCTTGCCGGTGTAGCCGTCAACGGCTGGAAGGGCGGAGATGCCGAATTTGAGATTGGGGTTTCGCTGGCGAATGAGATTGATGTGCGCCAACGAGTCGATCATCATGCCGACACGCCCGTTGACGAACTCTTCGACCTTGTCCTGTTCCTTCTTGGCAAAAATACCAGGCGAGATGACGCCGGCGTCCTGCAGCGACTTGATGTATTCAAGCGTGCCGACGACAGAGGCATTTTCCAGATCTGGCTTGCCATCCTTCAGCATGGATGCTCCGGATGCCCAGACCCAGGACATCACGTCATTCTGGATGCCGCCGGGGTTTTGCAACGACAGAGGCAACACCCAGCCATACTGGTTCTTGTCCGCATTGGTCATCTTCTTCGCGGCAGCAGCGAATTCGGTGCGGTTTGTCGGCAACTTTTCGACCCCGGCCGCCTTTGCCAGATCGAGGTTGACAAAGACCGGGTAGACGAACGAGGCAAGCGGGAACATGACGCTTTGCCCATTGACCTTGATGATGTCGGCGATCTGGCTCTGATCATATTTGGCATCAGCCATCAGGCTGTCCATCGAGGCGATTGCGCCCTGCTTTGCCAAGCCGTTGACCCATGCGCCGTCCAGGCCGACGACATCGCTGAGTGTCCCGGACGCTGCGCCCACAACGATCTGATCATGGGTGGCGGAATAGGGACCGCTGACAAGCGTCACCTTGATGCCGGGGTTCTTGGCTTCAAAGTCATCCATGATGCCGCGCAGAGCACCGGCGGGCATTTCTGGCTCCCACCACTGGATGAACTCGAGATTGGTCTGGGCAAAGGCGCAGGTGGCGCATAGTGCCCAGGCGGCCACAGCCGACTGAGCCGCCACGATAAATCTTCTGACGTTCATGTTTCCCTCCCTGAAAACGATATTTCGCTCGATCCTCCCGATCGAGACCAAAGTAGGGTCCTCCAGGCGTCTGGCTGTCAATGAAGAACTGCAATCGGAAAAAGCAAGAGGGCTTCAGGGGCGATAAAAATTACTTTAAGCTATTGATTTATATACATTTTGCCTTCCAATCCCGAAGACGTTTTTTCTTTCCGACATATTGCTCATGTCGCATTTTTTCTTTACTTTCGTAAACAAATGAAAGCTGCGCCGCCCAAAGGAAAACAAATGAAAGGCTTTGGCGATCCAGGAAAAGCGGGGTTCCGCCAGGCTATCCTCACGGACTTAACACTTTAAAGTAGCACTCAGGCGCCAACTAACTAACGCCAAAAGAACTCAGCCTTTGGCCGCAAAGTCACGGGTTACGAAACGGTGTGAGATCCTGCACTTTCGATACGGAACGCGCAAAGCCGGCCGGCAAGGAGCGGCGAGGACTTGTGAACGATGCCGCAAGCAGGCGCTCTTGCAAACGCCCGCCAAGCAGCTCCGTCGCTGCAGATCTTGCTAGATTGCCAGATGCGTCTGAGGATCGAAGAAGTGTAGTTTGGCTACATCGATCGCCAGGTTGATCATTGCGCCCGGCTGGACTGTGCTCACGGATTCGAACTTCGCCACGGCATTTGCCGCGCCGCTCAAGTCCTCGACGGCATCCGGGTCACCGGAATCGATCCGCGCTGCTTCTATCTTCAGATGAACGATCAGCTCCGAACCCAACTCCTCGATCGATTTCACGAGGGCAGGGATCGTCGCGTGGCGTGATCCCGATTCCAGACCGCTGTCGTAAAGGTCTTCCGGGCGAATGCCGAAGACGATCGTCTTGCCTTCGAACGCCCTCAGACCGGGAGACTGCTCGAATGCGGTCGTCGCGACCGGTATGGAAAAGGTCGGCAGATCAATCCTGCCATTCTGCAAGCGGCCCTCGAACAGATTCATGGATGGCGAGCCGATGAAACCCGCAACGAAGGCGTTGACCGGCCGGCTGTACAGTGTTTTTGGCGTGTCGACCTGCTGAAGGACGCCGCCCTTCAAGACCGCAACCCGGTCGCCCATGGTCAAGGCTTCGGTCTGATCGTGCGTCACATAGATCGTCGTCACGCCAAGCTGTCTTTGCAGGCTGACGATTTCGGCGCGCATTTGCACGCGCAGCTTGGCATCGAGGTTTGACAGGGGCTCGTCCATGAGAAACGCTGCCGGTTCCCGCACCATTGCGCGCCCCATGGCGACCCGCTGGCGCTGGCCGCCGGAGAGCGCGGCCGGCTTGCTGTCGAGCAGCGTATGCAGTTGAAGGGTCTTGGCAATTTCATGGACCCGCTTCGTGCGCTCTTCCTTGCTCTTGCCTGCAAGCTTCATCGAGAAGGCAATATTTTCGAACACCGTCATATGCGGATAAAGCGCATAATTCTGAAAGACCATCGCTATGTCCCGGTCCTTCGGCGCGAGATCCTCGACATTCTCTCCACCGATGCTCAGGGTCCCGCTGCTGATCTCTTCCAGCCCGGCGATCATGCGCAATGCCGTCGATTTTCCACATCCTGAAGGACCGACGAGGATGAGGAACTCGCCATCATTTATCGTCAGGCTAAGATCCTTGATCGCGTGGAATTTGGTTCCAAAGGTCTTGCAAATTTTATCCAGTACAACAACAGCCACGGCACTTCCTCCTTAGTATCGTCGCCATCCAATCCCCAGGACAGCCCCTCCCCGGCGTCGAACCGAAACCGTCATCTGCGCAGCGCTAGTCCGATCGTCCAGGGCACCGGTGTGATGAACTCTCACTCCGGTGGCGCGATCGGTCTGGGCACGGGTGCATTTTCCCTCGCCAGCCACGCGAGACAGGCGCTTTGATCCGGCAGGGCCATGCGGCCACCGGGGCCAGTCACCGAAATCGCGGCTGCGGCCGTTGCATAGACGGCGCAGTCGACAGGCGGCTTTCCCTGTGTCAGCGCAAAAGCATAAGCACCGTGAAAGCAATCTCCGGCGCCCGTCGTGTCGACCGCTTTGACCTCGTAGGCCGGAACATGCCACAAAACGGCGTCTCCCGTCTGCCTGATATAGGATCCTCGCTCACCGTCGGTCAAAACGACTGCGGTGCGGTCGTCAGACCAGAGCTTATGGAGGATCAACGCCGGATCGGATTCGCAGGAATAAGTCTGCGCAAATTTCAATGGCAGTACCAGATGGTCGGACAGGCTCAATAATCGTTCGGTCGCAGGCCCGATCGTCCATTCAATGTCTGCCACCACAGCAAGGCCCAGCTTGCGGGCGCGCGCAACGATCGTATCGGCGTGGGTGGCATAGCCGTCGATCAACAGCACCTGGGCTTGTGCAAGAGTGCTATCGGCGAGTGCCTCGGAGGTTCCGTGCGGCACATTGTCGTCATAGGCGATAAACCTGTCGCCTTCAGGTCCGACCGTGATCACCGACCGTATCGGCTTGGCATCGGGGCGGCGCGGTGCAAAGGATATGTCGACCCCGTGCCGTTCAAGCTCGCGGGCGCTGACATCGGTAACAGGCTGATCACTCAGCCAACCGATGAAACCGGCCCGCCCCCCCAGCTTTGCGACCGCAACAAGGGCCGTCGCGACATTGCCGCCGTGGTCATGGGTGCGACTTGTCACCTTTCCCTTGCCGGCGCTCAGCGGTCGATCGACGTAGATGATATCGTCGATCGCCAGCGCCCCGAAGCCGAGAACCTGAAGGTTGTGTGTCACCCGTTAACCGCCCGCGGCAGCGAGCGCCTCTTGCGGCGCCATACCGCTGTGAATGACGAGCTTGAAGGCGCGCGCCGCCATCGTCGTATCGCCGTGGCCCCAAAGGTTTCGTCCCACTACGGCACCCTTCGCTCCCGCCCGCAAGGCATCGAAGGTCTGAGTGAGAGCCCCGAGCAGATTTTCCGTTTTCGGACCGCCCGCGATAACGATCGGAACCGGGCAGGTGGCGACGGTTTCCTGGAATGAGTCGAAGTCTCCGGTGTATCCGACCTTGATCACGTCAACGCCGGTCTCAAACCCGATCCGCACGGCATAGGCGATTTCGTCGGGGGTGAAGACAATCTTGCCGCCGTTTGAATAGTCGCGGGGATAGACATGGGCAACGACCGGCATTTCAAAGCGAGCTGCGGCGTTGACGGTATCGGTGAGCCAGCGAATGTATTCGCCTTCGGTATTGCCGCGCACCGGAATGGCAACGGCCAGAGCATCTGCCCCGTAGCGCACCGCATCCTCGGGAGTCGCGATCAACTGACGGATTCGATCGTCCGGCGTAAAGCAGCCGGCTTGAATGACCAGCGCCGCCTTGCCTGCATAGGCGGGCCACAAGTGGCGCGCAGCACCAGGCTGAATGCTGATATAGTCCGGCTCTCCGGCCATCACCCGCTTCAGTGCGCCCGGTAGATCCGCCAAGCCGCCCTCACGGACGTTGCCATAGCCAACGAAGTGGTCGACCGCGCCACCGAACAGATGCCCCGACGGATGTGAAAACAGCCGTGACAGGCGAATTTTGGTTCCAAGGCCCATATCGATGCTGTCCCTCTACAAATTGATCTCGCGTTGAGACCCTAACTCGAAAATAAACGAAGGTTCAATATTTCGATTTCTTTCGTTTTGATTTAATATGAGAGTAACGTGCGCTGGACATACGCAGATGCTGCCCTCCATCGCGTCTTTTGATCACAATAGTTGCCGTGCATTTTCGATTTTCGAAAGATCGGTACCGTCATCTAAGGGAATTCGAGGTCACACATGCTTGCGGAACAACGGCGACATCAGATCATGCTGGAACTTCAGCGGACCGGCCAAGCACGCACGACGCAGCTGGCGGAAAACTTCGGTGTCTCCGAGGTGACCATCAGATCCGACCTGGAAATTCTGGATGCCAAGAAGCAGCTCATCAAAACGCATGGCGGCGCGATCGCATTGCCGGCCAGTTCGCCCGCAGCAGCCTTCGAAGAACGGATGAACCGCAATTTCGACGCCAAACGACGCATCGCGCAGATGGCGGCACGTCAAATAATCGACAACCAGTCCGTTGTGTTCGACAGCGGCTCGACACTGCTGCAGGTTGCCATGCAAATGCCCCCGGTCAATAACGTTGTCGTGGCCACAACCGCCATGAATATCGCGCAGCATCTGATGTATCGGCCGGGGCTGGACGTACATATGATAGGCGGCCGTGTCTTTCCAAGTACCGTCAGCACGATCGTCTCGGATTCCGACAAGGCCGTGGGCGGTCTTGTCGCCCACCAGGCGTTCCTCAGTGCTCATGCCATCGATCACGCATTCGATGTCGTAGATGTCTCGGAAGACATTGCACGCACCAAACGCAATCTGGTCCGCATGGCGAGGCGCGTCATCCTCGTGGCGGATTCCAGCAAGTGGGATATTGGCGCCTCGTCCAAGGCATTTTCGCTTTCACGTGTCGATCTGATCATCACCGACACCGGCATGCCGCACGGGATTCGCAGCCGATTGGACAAGCTGGGGGTCGAAGTGCGCTATGTGTAGGGGCGTTTAGGCTGCCAATTGTACCTATGTAACAAAAAATTTTGCGCATGCGATATTGTCAGGCTACAAACGCATTTCGAAGCCCCCACACTGACCGCCCTTGCGACATCGGCTTACGCAGAGGTGCCTTGGCGCAGTGCAACCAGAATTGCCGATGGACAAGATGACGATCAAAACTATGGACGATTTCGCCCGGTCCTGTGGCGTTTCTCGTCCAACGCTTTCGAGGTATTTCGATGACCCGAGCAGCGTAAAGCCGGTGACACGCAAACGCATCGAGGATGCGCTCTCGGCATCGGACTACCGTCCTAATCTCTATGCGCGCAATCTCAATCGCAAGAGGACACGCAACGTTGGCATTCTCGTGCCTGTCATCACAGATCCATTCTATGCCGAAATGGTCAACCGTCTGGAATTGCTCGTCCGGGGTGAAGGTTACTGGCCAATCGTCATCTCGTCCCACGGCTTGCCAGATCTTGAAGCCGAGGCCGTCAACACGC
Source organism: Rhizobium sp. 05N49 (assembly GCF_056396805.1). NCBI lineage: Bacteria > Pseudomonadati > Pseudomonadota > Alphaproteobacteria > Hyphomicrobiales > Rhizobiaceae > Rhizobium > Rhizobium sp. 05N49. Next base: position 63,772 of record NZ_JBFTME010000005.1, on the reverse strand, counting down.
TTCTGTCCTTGAAGGCTGCCGGCGCGATCATCGCGCCTCTGGGTCTTTCTTCCGAGCCTGGCATCTTCGAAAAACTCCGGGAGAGCATTCCCATTGTCTACTTCGATACGTTCATCGAGGGCGACACGCCCTTCATTGGCAACAACAATGCCCAAAGCGTTGCGACAATTGTCGACTATCTCTGCCGGTCCGGCGAGCCGCCCGCATATTTCGACATTCCGCATGTCAATCACAATTCCGGGGAGCGGCTGGCAAGCTATGTCGCCACGATGGAAGCGCTCGGTTTCGAACCGGTCGTGTTTGGCGCCACCGAGAGCTACGGCTGGGATTTCGAACGTATGGGGTATGAGCAGACCGACGCAATGATCGCGGCTGGAACGCTTCCGGGCAGGACAATTCTCTGCGCGAACGATCGACTTGCCTTCGGCGCGATGGCTGCCGCCCACTCGCGCGGCCTCCGCATCGGCCGCAGGGGCGATAGCGATCTTCGCATCGCCGCCCATGACGATCACCCTCTCAGCCGTTATACCTGCCCGCCATTGACGACGATGGCGCAAGATTTCACCGCCATGGCACGCAGCAGTGTCGACACACTGCTTTCAATGCTGGACGAAGACAACGACACCAAGCAGGTCGTTGCACGAAAAATCATCCTCGACGGTACATTGGTGATGCGTCAGTCGGCGTGATCGACGAGGCTGCGCCATCCGGCAACCGCTTCTTCCACCGCCCGCCGCGCCGCCGGAATGTGCCGCCCCATGGAAACGAAGCCGTGGATCTGGTCCTGCCAACGCCGTAGGACTACAGGGATCCCCGCCTCGGCAAGCCGGCGGGCATAGGCCTCGCCTTCGTCTGCGAGGATATCCTGGCCCGCAATCGCGACGAAGGCCGGTGGCAAGCCCACGACATTTCCGACTCGCAGCGGTGAGACGCGCCAATCACCGATATCAGCCGCGTCGCGGACATAATGATCGCGGAACCAGCGCATCGTCGAGGCAGTCAAACCGTATCCTTCTGAAAACCTGACAAAGCTGTCGGTCCTCTGCCCGGCATCGGTGTTGGGATAGAGCAGAAGTTGCGCCGAGATTTTCTGGGCAACGCCATCGCGCGCAAGAAGTGACAGGACGGCGGCCAGGTTGCCGCCGGCGCTATCGCCCGCGACGGCAATCCGATCTGGATCGATACCAAGCGCGCTTGCCTGCTCCACCACATAGGCAAGCGCCGATACGCAATCTTCCAAACCCGCCGGGAACTTGTGCTCGGGCGCCAGCCGATAGTCCGGGCAAATTACGATGCAGGCGCCGATATTCGCAAACCACCGGCAGATCTCGTCGTGGGATTCAAGCGTGCCGACGACCCAGCCGCCACCGTGAAGGTAGAGAAGTGCCGGCGCATCCGCGTTCGGAGCGCCGACGCCTCGGTAGATCCTGAGCGGGATCGGGCCGTCCGTTCCGGCAATCGTTCTGTCCTCGATGGCCGCGACGGGCTCGCGATCGCCCTGCAATGTCGGGCACCCCGCGTCATAGGCAGCACGCGCCTCACTTACTGTCCCCTGCTCAAAGGGCGGCTGGTTTGCTGCGCGACCGAGCGCCAGGACATGCGCGGCGCCGGGATCCAATCGATCTTTCATCGTCTCACCTCAAGCAAGCAGGCTGCGGGCTTCATCGTCCCCAAGCAGCGGCGGTTGTGCAACTGTGCCGGCAATCGCAACCGCGCTCCTGGCCTCGCTGGACGCCAGGGTCGCTTCCATGATCTCGAGAACATGAAGGGCCAGATCGCCGGAGGCGCGCGGCGCCCTGCCTTCGCCAAGCGCGCGCACGAGATCGGCAACGCCCAGCATGCGATAATTGGCGCGATCAGGAGCGCTATACGGCCAGTTCAGCGCGCCATACAGCTCGTTTTCGCTTTCGAAATTCTTCCATTCAGCGCCGCGCTCGGAGAGCGAGACCGTTCCACCGAACGTGTCGGGATCGGGCAGGCGCAACGACCCCTCGGTGCCGTGCAACTCGATCGGATGATTGGAGTGGCGGAAGACATCCCAGGACGCACCGAAATTCACCGTCGCGCCCGACTGGAACTCGAGAAGCGAGAGCACATTGGTCGGCGTGCCCACTTTGAACGTCGTGTTCCTGAAGGGGCCATCAGCCGTTATCAGCCGTTCTTCCTGGCCTTTCGTCGCCATCGCCATGACGCTTTTCACCGGGCCGAGCAGATTGACCAGCATCGTCAGATAATAGGGACCCATGTCGAACATCGGGCCGCCACCGGGTTGATAATAGAATTGCGGATTGGGATGCCAATGTTCCATGCCGCGGCCGAACATGAAGGCGGTGCCGCTGACCGGGCGGCCGATCGCACCTGCATCCATCAGGCCTCGCGCACGCCGGCCGGCGGCGCCGAGGAATGTATCAGGAGCCGATCCCAACAGAAGACCGCGACCTGCAGCTTCGGCCACGAGCTTGCGGCCCTCGGCAGCAGACGTCGCGAGAGGCTTTTCGGTGAAGACATGCTTGCCCGCAGAAAGCGCCGACATCGTCACGTCGAAATGGACGGCCGGGATCGTGAGGTTGAGGACCAGATCGATTTCGGGGTCGGCCAAGAGCGCATCGACCTCCATCGCCCGGATGCCATATTCCCTCGCCCTCAGCGCCGACATGTCGGATGAGATGTCGGCACAGGCCCTCAATTCGACTCCGGCAAACAGGGCAGCGTTACGCAGGTAAGTCATCGAGATATTGCCGCAGCCGATAACGCCGATGCCCAACCTGGTTCCCGGATATGCTCTCATAAACTGGCCTCCCCACCAATTTCAGATATTCCGCCCATCATTGATGGGCGTTGCCGCAGCGACAACCGCTATAGAACATTTTATTTCTTGACGCGCGACAAATTTTTATAAACCATGCGGAAATAGCAATCCAGCCGTTACACGCAGCTCGCCAGGGGACGTCGCCGCTTCACCATCATGCCAAGAGCGCGGTCAACCGGTCCAGCGGCATATCAACGAAGGCCTACGAAGGTCGAAGTCAAGGAATGGGCATGAGTACCAAAGACCTGAAAGTCGGCTGCCAGACATTCACCTGGGAAATGCTCGGAAAAAACTGGAATGGCGGCCCGGACGATCTGCTGGAAGCCATTGCGGCGGGCGGCTACGCGGGCATCGAGATTACCGACACGATGATCGGTCGCTACGCGGATCATCCCGATAATTTCGCCGCGAGCCTGAAGAAACATGGCCTGACGCTCGTGTCTTTTGCGATGGGCTCCAAAAGCGGCTTCACCCTCAGGCAAGAGATCGAGAACGACCTCAGGACCACACAACGCTGGATCGATTTCGCGGCCGCCTTTTCCGGCGCCTTCGTTTCGATCGGTTCTGCGACGGTGGTCTCCGAAGGATCGCGGGAGGCGAAATTCGAAATCGCCGCGGAATTCTACAATCGGGCGGGCGAACTGGGCAAAGCTTCCGGCGTGGATATCGCTGTGCATCCGAGCTCGCACCACAATACGCTGCTGTTCGACCGTGCCGATTATGACAGGATCTTCTCGCTCATCGACAAGAACCTCGTCGGCTGGGTGCCGGATACCGGTCATATTCTGCGCGGCCACGACGATATTCTGGATACGCTGCGAACCTATCAGGACCGTATCCGCTATCTGCACCTCAAGGACGTCGATGCAGAGGGCAAATGGGCCATGCTTGGCAAAGGGGTCTGCGATACGCCCGCCGTGATCGACATCGTCACTGCCGCGCCGCGCTTCAATGGCTGGCTGGTCTTGGAAGAGGAATCAGACACGGCCGCCGCCGATCCCGTGGCAGCCGTCCGGGCGAACCGTGAAACGATGCGCCGCTACGGCGCCTGAGGGAGAAGTCATGATCCGTAAGGAAGACCGTCGGCTGCGTGTGGGCGTGCTCGGCTGCGGCCCGATCGCGCAGTTCGCCCATCTCGAATCCTGCGTGAAGGCTGGGAATGCCGACCTCTACGCCATCTGCGACGCAGCACCCGACCTGCTCGCGCGCATGGGCGCGACATACGAACCACAGAAGATGTACGCCGATTATGACGCGATGCTTGCCGATCCCGAGCTGGAAGCCGTCATCATCGCGACGTCGGACGCCTATCATGTGCCGATGTCGGTCAAGGCGCTCGATGCTGGAAAGCATGTGCTCTGCGAGAAACCGACCGGCGTGACGATCGAGGAGGGCCGCGCGCTCGCCGACGCCGTCAAGCGCTCCGGCAAAGTGCTGCAGGTCGGTCACATGAAGCGTTTCGACCCGGCGCTGGAGGCTGCCCGGGATTTTGTCCGTGACGATATCGGCGAGATCTTCGCGCTGAAAGCCTGGTACTGCGACTCCACCCACCGCTACACCAATACCGATGCGGTTCAGCCGCTGCCGATCACCAGCAAATTCGCGAGAAAACCCTCCGGAAACCCCAAGGCTGACCTGCGCCAGTATTTCATGCTGGCGCATGGCTCGCATCTCGTCGACACCGCCCGTTTCCTGTGTGGCGAGATCGTCGCGGTGCGAGCCCGCCTTCTCGAGCGTGCCGGCGCCTATTGCTGGTTCGTGGAAACCGAGTTCGCCAATGGCGCACTCGGTCATCTCGATCTGACGGTCGCGGTCCGCATGGACTGGCATGAGGGCTTCCAGCTCTATGGCGAAAACGGTTCGGTGATCGCTAAGACCTTCAATCCCTGGTACTTCAGGGCGAGCGAGGTCGAGATCTTCCACGAAAAGGACGCGACCACGCGCAAGCCACTAGGCGCCGACGGGCACTTCTTCCGCCGGCAACTGGAAGGGCTTGCCGATACCGTGCTGAACGGCGCGCCAATGCGCGGCGCCGATATAGAGGACGGCATCGCCTCCATCCGTGCCATGGTCGCCATCGCCCGCTCGGTCGAAATGGGCGAACGCGTCGAACTCGCAACCGTCACGGGATCGGTCTGATGCAGCTTGGCATCTTCGCAAAGACCTTCCCCGGCACAGACCCCGAGCGTGTGCTCTCGGCCGTGCGTAACAGCGGATTTGCGGCAACGCAGTTCAATCTCGCCTGCGTCGGTCTTCCGTCGATGCCGGACGCAGTGGCGCCGGAAACGATCGCAGCGATCCGGGCGGCATCTGAAGAGACCGGTATTTCACTCGCGGCACTTTCAGGCACTTATAACATGGCCCACCCGGACAAATCCGTGCGGGAAAGAGGGCTCAAACAGCTTGGGGTGGTGATCGAAACGGCAGCGGCCTTGCAGATTCCACTTGTGACGCTTTGCACAGGCAGCCGCCATGCCCAGGATCAATGGATGCATCATCCGGACAATGCGCTTCCGTCTGCCTGGGCCGATATGGCTGCCGAAATGGAAAAAGCGCTGGAACTCGCCGAGCGGCACGACATCGATCTCGGCATTGAGCCGGAACAGGCAAACATCGTCACTTCCGCCGCTGATGCGGTGCGACTGATCGGAGAGATGGGGTCGAGGCACCTGCGCATCGTGCTCGATCCGGCAAACCTCTTCGAGCAGGCGACACCGGCCGAAGTGTCCGACATCGTCGACAGGGCAATCGATATCTCGGCCGGGTACGTGGCGATGGCCCATGCGAAGGATCGTTATGCCGATGGCCGCTTCGCGACAGCAGGTCAAGGTATCGTCGATTTCCCTGCCTTCATCGACGGCCTGTGCGTGACCGGTTTCGACGGGACGCTCGTCACGCATGGTCTTACGGCAGAGGAAGCACCCGCCGTCGCCCGATTTCTTTCGGATCTGATCCGATGAAGACGCACATCGCCTTCAGACGAGACGATGCCGACCTTTCAGTTTACGACTGCGGAACAGGCAAAGCCTTGCTCTTTCAACACGGGCTCGGAGGCAATGAGGCGCAGGTCGCACAGGTTATCCCCGAAGGTCTCGACTGGCGGCGGATCACGACTGAGTGCCGCGGGCATGGGAGCTCGACGCTCGGCACGCCACGCCCCTTCTCGATTGCGATGTTTGCAGCCGACGTCATCGCCGCAGCAGACGAAAAGGGAGTAGACCGGTTCATCGCCGGCGGCATCTCCATGGGCGCGGCGATCGCACTGCATCTTGCAAAAACGCATCCCGAGCGCGTTATCGGCCTCATCCTGGTGCGCCCGGCCTGGTCGTTTGCCCGCGCCCCAGACAATCTCGCGCCGATCCGCGAGATCGCCGCCTTGCTTCGATCTCATCCACCTGCCGAAGGCCAGACGCTTTTTGCCAGGTCGGCGACAGCGGAACGTCTGCGGGTGGAAGCGCCAGACAATCTCGCTTCCCTGCTCGGTTATTTCGAGCGCCCGGATGCGTCTGATTTCGCCGACGTGCTTCATGACATTGCCTCGGATGGAACCGGCGTTTCGCGAGCAGACGCGGCAAGGCTCGCTGTTCCCGCCCTCGTCCTCGGCAACCGGCAGGATGCCATTCACCCTCTCGCCGTCGCACAGGTGATAGCCGACGCGCTTCCAAATGCGCATTTCCTCGAAGTGCCGGCAAAGGCAGCGGATGCGGAATCTCATTTCGCCGCGGTCCAGACGGTGATCCGGCAATTCCTCACCACAGAATTCAAACATCGGAGCGTCGCTCAGCCATGACATCGAAATCTCTCTCGGGCGGCACCATCGCCACATTGCCGCGGCATAGGCTGCTCGGCGAGTTTTCACTCTGGTCCGCAGATCTTGCCAATATGGAACGCGACCTTCACCGCATCGAACCCTATGTCGATCTCCACCATATCGACGTTGCCGACGCGCGCTTCACACCCGGCTTCCTGTTCTTTCCCGATTTCGTCACCCGCATCGCCAAGCTGACGGCAAAACCGATCCATGTGCATCTGATGGTCGAGGCCGAGATTGTGGAGGAGCAGACACGCCAGTTCATCGAAGCGGGCGCCGATCTCGTCAGCGTTCATGCCGAGAACGGTGAAGCAGGCTTGCGCGCAGTAGCACTCGCAAAAGAGCTTGGAGCCGAAGCCGGCGTCGTTCTGCGGCTGGAAACTCCGGTCAGCGAGGCAGAACCGTTCCTCACCGAGGTCGCTTTCTTCACGCTGCTCGGAACCTCGATCGGCGTCAAGGGACAAAGCCTTTCGGATAAAGCCTGTGACCGGCTGCGCGAAGCCCGGTCGCTGATGAAGCGTGCCGGACGTGAAAAGGAGATCGTTCTTGCCGCGGATGGCGGCATCCGCGAACAGACCGTTCCAATGTTGCGGGCAGCAGGTGCGGAGACGGTCGTGCTCGGATCACTGGCGTTCGGCGATAAGGATCTGCCAGGGCGTATCGCCTGGCTGCACGCTTTGGAGACTCAGCCCTGATGAGCAAGATTGCGCTTGCATTCGATCTGGGTGGAACGGAGTTGCGCGCCGCATTGGTTGACGACGGCGGCAAACTACTGGCCTTCGCGTCCGTGCCGACGCGCGCCAGGGATGGCCCGAATGCAGTCATCGAGCAGATCGCGATGCTTGCCGAGAAAACCTGCTCGGAAGTTCCCGACGCCAGGCCGCTCGGTGTTGGCATCGGAGCACCTGGTCCGCTCGATCCGGTCTTAGGCATTCTCACCGCGCCGCCTACCCTCTCGGGCTGGCGTGAAGTGCCCCTTGCGCGTCTTCTTCAGGAGCGCTTGAAACTTCCTGTGCGACTGGAGAACGATGCGAACGCCGCCGCTCTTGGCGAATGGCATTTTGGCGCCGGGCGCGGCGCAGCCTCGCTGGTGTTCGTCACCGTGTCCACCGGCATCGGCGGTGGGGTGATCTCCGATGGCCGGATCATGCATGGGCGCCGCGGGCTCGCAGGCGAAATCGGCCACATGACTATCACGAGCGAGGGCGAACGATGCCTTTGCGGAGCGGTGGGCTGCTTCGAGGCGGTGGCGTCGGGTACTGCCCTCGGCCGGCGTGCGACGGCTCTGACAAAACCCGGCGACGGTTCGGCGCTGCGAACGCTGTCCGATGATGGCGAAGTGACAGGCCGACACGTTGTGGAGGCGGCGCGCGCGGGTGACGAAGCAGCCCTTGCACTGATCGAGAGGGAAGCCCGCTGGCTGGGCATCGGCTTTACCAACCTGCTGCATCTCTACTCGCCCGACATGATCGTCATGGGCGGCGGAATATCTCACGGCCATGATCTGCTACGCGACAGAATCGAGGCCACCATGCGGGAGCGCGCAATGCCTGCCTATCGCGACGTGCCGGTCGTGCCGGCACAACTCGCAAGGCATGCCGGATTGATCGGCGCCGCAAGCTTGATTTTTCTCAGCTGAGGAAGGTTGGAAATCTCTAGGCCGTGGTGACAAATTAACTATTTGAGCCAAAGCATGATGCTTGCCAGCTTGATGAAGCCGAGGAAATTGGCTGCGAGTTTGTCATGGCGTGTGGCGAGGCGTCGCCATTGTTTGAGCTTGGCGAAGAAACTCTCGATGCCCCAGCGCTGCTTGTAGGCGATGCGAGCACCTGTTTGGCTGGCAGTCCCCGAACGAGGTCGCAAGCCGGAGCCATGTGGTTCTGCTGTCCTCGGCCGAGATGGAAACGAACCGGCAGCCCGAGGGCATCCACTACAGCATGGATTTTGCTGCCAAATCCGCCACGGGAGCTGCCTAGAGCCTGGGCTTGCGCCCCCCCTTTTGCGGCGTCCGCCAGCCGCTTGCGCCTGCGCTCGGATCACGGTGGCATCGATGGACAGCCATTCCATATCCGGATCGGCAGCCACCGCTTCGAATATCCGGTCGAAGACGCCTTGATCGATCCAGCGGTAGTAACGTCGTTTGACCGTTTGATACGGACCGAAGCGATCTTCGGGCAGGTCGCGCCAACGCGCACCGGAGCGGGCCAGCCACAAGATCGCATCGAAGAACCGCCGTCCGTCGCTGCGTGGACCCCGCCTGCCCTTGCGACCGCCAAGCACAAACGGCTTCAACCGCTCCCACTGATCATCCCGGACAACTTCACCTTCCATCGCTGACCTCCAAAAGTCAGCGTTGAATCTGATTTGCTCCTCAAACGGCATCCCAAATCATTAATTTGTCACCACAGCCTAGAATAGAGCCACTGCGATATCGGCCTTGTCGAGCAGATGGTCGCGGCTCGATTCCAGTTTCGCCCGGAGTGCCGCAATATCGTGACCGAGAAGCTTGCCCTGCCATTTGCGGACCTTGCCTGCACATAGGACCGTCGAGACATTCGAGCGCTCCATTAGGGTCACCACGGCGCCAGGGACGTTGTTCAGCGGAGCAACGTTGATGGCGGTGGCGTCAAGAAGGATGATGTCAGCTTCTTTACCGGGCGTCAGGCTACCCGTCTTATGGTCGAGCTTCAGTCCGCGCGCGCCTTCGATTGTCGCGAAGCGGATGACATCCATGGCCGACAGAAGCTTCGGATAATCTTCACCACGAAGAGCCTGATCATTTGCCAGCATACGCTGCAAAGTAATTGCCGAGCGCATCTGCGTGAACATGTCGGCAGTCATGGTGCATTCGACATCAGTCGACAGCGACGGCTGAAGGCCGAGATCGAGTGCCTGCTGCAGTGGCGGATTGCCATGGCGCATCTGCATCTCAATCGGCACCGACAGTGAAATATGTGAACCGGCATCGGCTGCACGCTTCCACGCCATGTCGCTCATGCCGGTCATATGAATGAAGATATTGTCCGGCCCGAACCGGCCGGCCTCGGCCAATTGATCGAAGACCGGACGCATGCCGAAGGTCCCGACGACATGCAGTGCGATCGGGATGCCGAGTTCACGCCCAAGCGCCCAGGCATCCTCGTAGAAAGGCAGGTAAATCTCGCCGCCCATGACCATCGTCAGCAACTGGTCGTCACTCGAAAAATGTTCGGCTTTGATGCGGCGCGCATCCCCTGGGTATTTTGATGCATCCCCCCAGCCTTCGAAATAGCCGAAGACGGCACGCCGCCCTGCGTCGCGCAGTGCCGCTATGGCGGCATCCGAATGGTCAGGCGAATGATGGATCTGGCTGACATCCATTACAGTCGTCACGCCGGCATCGATCTGCGACAGGCCACCGAACAATTCGGAAATATAGACATCTTCGGGCCGGTAGAGGACGGAGAACTTTTGCAGGATCCATTCATAGTAATTTGCCGCACTCTCCGGCCGCCCGTCATTGATCAGGATCGCGTCGGCAAGCAGGCTTCGAAGCGCGGTCTCGAATTGATGGTGGTGGGTATCGATAAAACCCGGCATGACCACCATGCCCGACGCGTCGATGACAGCGGCTTCAGGCGCGTCGATCGCCTCGGCGATCTCGACGATCCGCGAACCACGGACCAAGACATCGCCTTTTCTAAAATTGCCGACCGCTGCATCCATCGAAAGGACCGCGCCCCCGCGAATGAGCGTCAAGCGATCGGCCTCGCCGATGCCGGCGGGCATGTCTGCCGATACGGCGCTTGCCCTGTTTGCGCCGCTCCCGAGTTCGGCCGGCGCATGCGTCCGGTTACCACAGAACTTGCACATGGTTTTCCTCCACAATCCGATCCAGATACCTTCCTTCGCCCAGGGCGCCGAAAGGTCGTTCAAAACGAAATCTTCAGCGTGCAGCCGCCTGCCATAGCGCAACAGACGGATAATCCTTGCCTGTCCAGTGCTGCAGTTTCTCGGCAAATTCCCGCTGGAAAGACAGCGGACCGTTCTTTGTCATGTAATCCTCGTCGTAGATGGCGATGAAGATCGTCAACGACAGGAAGAAATGCGCGCCCATTTCGAAGAGCGTGACATAGTCGTGCTTGATCAGCGCTTCGCGCTCGGCATCCGTCAGGAAATTGACGGTGGAGATTTCCGCATCGTTGAGCTTCGGTCCGATCGACTGCTCCCAGCTGGCGACCAGCGAGCGCGGATCGTCCTTATATCGGCGCAGCAGGTCGGGATCGCGATCGACGGTGAAGAGGAACTTGTTCACATAATACTTGCTCATGCTGCAGCTCCTTCGGGATACCAGGTGAAATAGGCCTCCATGGTGTGGAAGAGATCGAGATTGTCGTGATAGGCCGTCGGGATCGGCCCGGCGATGCCCATCATCAGGATCAGGTCCATGAAGCCATGGGTGGCGTTGCCGCTTCTCGTCATGCTGTCATGCGTGACGTTTTCGAGGATCGCTTCGATATTGCCGGTCGACAGCCATTCGATCGCCTTGCGGTCGAATTCCGGGTCGGGACCAGTTTCCTTGAACTGGCGCGGACCGCCAAGCTCCAGTGAAAGATGCCCGCTGCCGACGGCGGCGATACGCTGGTCCGAGGGATACTCGTCGATGATCTCTCGAATGGCGCGGCCAAGATCCCAGAAGCGTTTCGGTGAGGGCAGCGGCGGCACGAAGATATTGGTGTAGATCGGCACGACCGGCAGGTCGGCATCCGGCCGAGTGGTGATGATCGGGCAGATGATCGAATGATCGAGTTTCAGCTCATGGCTGAAGGCGAAGTCGAAGCCGCGGTCCATCAGACCCTGATGCATGAAGTTCGACAATTCCTCATGGCCCTCAAGCACATATTTCGGAATGCCGAATTCACGCTCCTCATTGTAGAACGTGGCGTCGTAGCGCGGTGCCTTTCCGATCAGGAAGGTCGGGTAGTTGTCGAGGAAGAACTGGTGGAAATGGTCGGCGCCGACCATGACCAGGATATCGGGCTTCGCACGGGTGAGCGTCTCACGATAGGCCTCGATCTTGCGCTTCCATTCCGGCGCCTGCGGCATCTGCTGCTCGGGCGGTGCCGTTGTCGCCTTCAGGTAAAAGGGATGGTGGGTGGTCGCAAGGACCGCTGCCAGGGTTGCCATGTCTCTCCTCCAAATATCGCTTGTCCATTAAGCCGTTTTATTGCGCCGCTGCCACCGGTTCCATTTCGCGGTTCAGTACCGGCCAGGCGCCGGGATTGCCTTTGAGCGCGGCGCGGATTTCCTCGCTGTGCTGGTCGACGATGGGCGCGGCCCGTACCGTCGTGGCGTGCTTGCCGTCGAAGGAAAAAGCCGGGCGCACTGTCTGCTCGGCGCCTTCGATGCGCCCTGCGACCGGAACGAACATGTTGAGATGCTGGGCCTGTGGATCGCCGACAACGTCAGGGATTGAGTTGATCGGTGCAAAAGGCACGTCGAAGCCGGAGAAACGCTCCACCCATTCGGCCCGCGTCCTCGTTGCGAAGATCGCATTCAGCTCGGCATTCAGCGCTTCATAATTGTCGATGCGTTTCAGGCGTTGCGAAAAGCGTTCGTCTTTGGCCAGTTCCTGCCCGCCGATCGCCTCCACCAGTGCATCCCAGAACTTGTCGAGCGAAGAGAGATGGAAGGCGAAGAGCTTTCCGTCCTTGCAGCGGACGATATAGGCCTGCGCGAGCCGCGGCCGATCGACGCCGCTCGGTTCTTCGCCGAGCGCGAAATAGCCCATGTAGGGTTCGACGGCAAAATGCATCATTGCCTCGATCATCGAAATGTCGATGCGCTTGCCCTTGCCGGTTCGACCGCGCTCGACGAGGGCTGCGGAAATGCCGAGCGAGGCATAAATGCCGGTGATGGCATCGGCCAGCGCCGGCCCTATGAAGCGCGGCTGCTCGGGATCGATGGAGACACTAAGGAACCCGCTAACGGCCTGGGCGACGGAATCATAGACCGGCCGCTGCGCGTATGGACCGTCGGGCCCGAAGCCGCTGATCGAGCAATAGATGAGTTTCGGATTGATCTTCGACAGCGTCTCGTAATCCGCGCCGATACGGGCGGCAGCGCCTGGGCGGAAGTTCTGGATATAAACATCCGCCTGGGCGATCAGCTGATAGAAGACTTCGCGATCTGCATCGCTTTTCAGATCCAGCCCGATCGCCCGCTTGTTGCGGTTATAGGCCTGGAAATGCGCGCTGTAGAAGCCGGTCTTGAAGCTGCGATAAGGGTCGCCGTTACCTGCGGATTCAATTTTGATCACGTCAGCGCCGAGATCGGCGAGCATCATGCCCGCGCAGGGCCCGGTGATGAACGTGCCCTGTTCGACGACACGGATTTGGTTCAAAGCAGTCAGCATTTCCGGATCCTAATTCTCGTTCGCAATGAAACCCTCGGGCGCGGGACCGTCATAGTCGATGGCGCCGGCGGCAGCGTGGGACATGATGAAGCCAATCGGACGGGTCTGCTCTTCGAGCAGGTGCCCGATAAGGCCGGCTGTTCGGGCCAGAAGCGGCACGCCCTTCAGCGCAAGAAGTGGATAACCGGCATCGAGCAGCACGCATGGGATGGCGCTCGATACGTTCATCACCAACGACTTTCCGATGATATCGGGAATGAGTTTCTCGACCGTCTTGGCGATCTCGCAATGTATGCCGGCGAGGCCGAGATCCCGGGCGATCTCAAGCAGCCGCTCGGCGCGGGGATCATGCCCCTTGTGCAGCGGATGGCCGTAGCCGGGCACCGGCTTCTTGTCTTCCCTGTAGCGCCGCAGCAGCTTTTCGGCCGCAGCCTCGGTGGAACCACCGTTTGCTTCGCTTTCCTGGCGCACGTCGCGAAAGAAGGCACCGGCCGATTCAGAAGCACCCAGGATCACCGAACCGCAGCCGAGAAGACCGGCGGCGACCGCTCCCTGAACGGCTTCCGGAGAGGCGGCGAGCGTCATTCGGGCCGCCTGCACGCTCGGGACGAGACCATGTTCGGCGATTGCCACAAGCGTGGCATCCAGCATGCGGCGCTGCTTTTCGTCCGGCAGCGAACCGGCCACGAGCAGCCAAGTATAGTCGATGAAGGAAATGGAGCCCACGAGGTCTTTCACGAGGTCGTGGCCCCGGACGATGATCGTCTCCGGGTTCGAGGTGCAGATCGCCTGATAGGGCTGTGATTGCTTTCCGATTTTCATGCTGAAGTCCTTGGGTTGGTTCCCGTGTCAGGCGGCCGCGCTCTTCGCCGAAACGAAGCGGCTGACCCAGAGATCGAACTGATCCATGTAGAGCTGCAGGAAACGGCGGGTTTCCTCGTTCGTCATCTCGCCCTCAGGCGTGATGAGACCAGGGTAGAGATGGATGAAGGCCTCGGGCTGTCCCATGACGGCGATGTCGAGACAACCGAGAATGGCGCGCAGGTGCTGCTGGGCGGCGGCGGTTCCGATGCGCCCGTAAGAAGCGCCGGCGATTGCGCCCGGCTTGCCCGTCCAGACGCTGGAATCCCGGGGCCGCGAAGCCCAGTCGATGGCATTTTTCAGCATGGCCGAAATGGAGCGATTATGCTCGGGCGTCACGAACAGCAGCGCATCGGCGCGCTTGATCTGGCTCTTCAGCCGCTCGACCTGCGGCGGTGTGCCGGCATCCAGAACCTCCTGGTCGAAGATCGGCAGGTCGCGGATCGTTACCCAGTCGAACTCGACGTCGGGCTTGGCAAGCTTTGTCATCGCAAGGGCGAGCAGTCGGTTGAGGGAGGCAGCCCGTGCACTGCCGACAATAAGGGCGACTTTCAATCGCGTCATAAGCTCCTCCCGAGGCCCTATATTCGTCTAGCGAATTTATATTCGTATAATGAATTTCGAAAAAGGCAGGTGTCAAGCCCCGGCGTCGAGCCCTGTCAAAAAATACGGCTGGAGATTTGTTTAGCGCCCGGGTGCGGCGGTCGGCGCCAGCGAGTGCAGGAGCGCCGGGAAGCGGGTAAAAAGTTGCGAGAGCCGGTTGGCGGCCAGCCGCATTTCCGGCAGCCGTTGAGCGATCAATTCATCCGGTGTGAGCCGCGGCGTATAGCCAGAACTGTTGATGGAACAGACGATACGGCCGGTACTGTCCTTCACCGGCACCGCGATTGCCGTGATGCCGTAGTCGAGTTGGTCGACGGTGATCGAATAGCCTTTGTTGCGGGTCTCGACGAGAATATCGCGCAGTTCCGCTTCGTCGGTAATCGTATAGTCGGTGAGCTTGATCGGATTGTAAGCCTGAAAATAGCGCTCGATCTCGTCGTCCGGCAATGCTGCGAGCAAGACACGGCCCATCGACGTTGCATAGGCAGGGTAGGTGACACCGAGGCTTGCATTGCGACGTACGCCACGGCTTTCAGACAGATGGGCGATATAGAGAACATTCGTACCATCGAGGACTGCCATGTTGGCCGCATCGCCGAACTGCGTTGTGATGCGATGAAGTTCGGGGGTAACCGCCTCCTCGACATTGAAGGCGTTCAAATAAGCGGAGCCGAGCGTCAGAATACGCGGGGCCAGCAGGAAATGTTTGTTGTGGCGACGAATGAAACCGAGCGCCTCCAATGTCAGCACATTGCGGCGGACGGTGGCAATCGACATGCCGACCTTGCGCGACAGTTCCGCCAGCGTCATTTCCGGATCATGCCGATCGAAAGCTTCCAGAACGGACAGGCCCCTAGCCAGCGCCTCGACAAATTCGGGCGAATTGCTGTCGATCATCGGAATCCTCCTGCAGCTCCTATTTTCGTTCGCACACGGGATTGACAAGCGCAAGAGCTGCCGCCTATCGTTATGCGAATATTTATTCGTCTAGCGAATTTTCTTGGGAGGGAAAAACGATGAAGACAAGGCGTGAGTTTCATAAGCTCGTGGCCGCAACCGCAGCCGGGCTTGCGGCACCTGCCATTCTCGGAGGCAGAGCTTTCGCACAGGACAAGCCGATCCGCATCGGCGCCAGCGTTTCGCTGACAGGCCCGCTCGCCAGCACGAAGAACGGGCTGATCGGTTACGAGCTCTGGCGTGATGACGTCAATGCCGCCGGCGGTCTTCTCGGCCGCAAGGTCGAGCTCGTCACCTATGACGACCAGAGCAGCGCGGCAAATGTTCCGGCCATCTATTCCAAGCTCGTCGACGTCGATGCCTGTGACGTGCTTTTCTCGCCCTATGGAGCCAATCTCTCGGCGCCGGTTATGCCCTTCATCAAGCAGCGCGATCTCTTCATGATCGGCATGTTTGGGCTCGCCGGCAACGATGTCGCCCGCCACGACAAGTTCTTCCACAGCGGCCCCTGGGGGCCGAATTCCGGCCGAGACTGGGCGCGCGGCTTCTTCGATCTCGCCAAGGGGCAGGGTGTGACGAAGATCGCCATCATCAATGCCGACCTGGAATTTTCAAAGAATGCCGCCAAGGGCGGCGCGGAAGTCGCCAAGGAATACGGCATCGATGTCGTCTTCAACCAGAGCTACCCGCCGAACACGACCGATTTCTCCTCGATCATCCGCAACATCAATGCCGCCGATCCGGAAGCGATCTTCATCGCCTCCTATCCGGCCGACAGCACGGCAATCATTCGCGGCGTCAAGGAAATTGGCATTTCCGACAAGGTGAAACTCTTTGGCGGCGCCATGATCGGTCCGCAATATGGCGCGCTCCTGAGTTCGCTCGGGCCGGAGCTCAACGGTATCGTCAACTCCCATACGTTTGTTCCTGAACCGACGATGCAGACCTCGGCGATCAAGAGCTTCTTCGACCGTTACACACCGATCGCCGTCAAGCAGGGCGTTGATCCTCTCGGCTTCTATATCCCGCCCTTCTACTATGTCGCGGGTCAGCTCGCCGAAGCGGCGATCAAGGGCTCGAACTCGGTCGATCCGGCAAAGATGGCTGAATATCTACATGCCAACGAAGTCGACACGATTGCCGGCAAGATCGGCTTCAATGAGATCGGCGACTGGAAGGAGCGGCGGGTGCTGATGGTGCAGCTACGCGGCATCAAGGGCAACGACCTGGAGCAGTTCCGCAATCCCGGCCATCAGGTCATTCTCGATCCGCCTTCGCTGAAGACCGGCGATCTTGCCGGTCCCTACAATGCGGCGCGCGCCGGCTGATTTGTCAACCGATCCAGAGCCGGCTTAGGGCCGGCTCAAGGGCTCCATGATGTTTTCGATCGATATTCTGCTGAACGCCATCGTGACGGGCATTCTGCTGGGAAGCGTCTATGCAGCGCTTGCCCTCGGGCTCGGGATCACCTTCGGCATCCTTCACATCCCCAATATCGCCCATCCGACCCTGGTCGTGGCGGGCGCCTTCTTCGTCTATACCCTGTGCCAATGGGGGCTTGATCCAATCGTCGCAGCGCTGATCGGCTTGGTGCCGTTCTATCTTCTCGGCGTGGTGCTCTACATCTTCTATTCCCGTGTCTTCGAACGGCGGGGCAGCGCCAATGTGCTGCAGAGCCTGACATTGTTCTTTGGTCTGTCACTGGTGATCGAGATCCTGCTTTCGCTCGGCTTCGGCTCGGAGCTGAAATCGGTCAGTGCCTCCTATATCGGCTCCAGCCTGAAGCTCGGCCTTCTCACCATTCCATACCGGCTGCTGATCCCTGCACTTCTTGGCCCACTGATGATCGCGGCTCTCTCGCTCTATCTCGCTCGCACCAGTTCCGGGACCGCGATCCGAGCGGTCGCGCACGAAGAGCGGGCATTGTCGATCGCCGGCATCAATCCGGCCGCCGTCAAGCGGCATGCGTTCGGCATTGCGACGGCGACAGCCGTGATTGCCGGGGCGGCGCTTATCATGGTCGGGCCGATCGAACCCTTTGCCGGCCGCTACCAGATCGGCCGCGTCTTCGCGATCATCGTCCTCGCCGGCATGGGCTCGATTCCCGGCAGTCTGGTGATCGCGATCATTATCGGCATCGCCGAAGCACTTGTTGCTTCCTATCTCAATCCGTCCTGGGCTCCGGGCGTGGCATTCGCCATCCTTTTGCTCGGCCTTGCCGGACGTCCCCAAGGCCTGTTCGGAGGCGCACGATGAGCAAGAACTCCGCCCTCTTCCTCGCCGGAGCCTTCATCGTGCTGGCGGTTGGCTTCCTGATGCCGTGGCTTTTGAAGAACCCGTTCTATTTCTTCGTCGGTTACGTCGTGCTGCAATATGTGACGATCGCCACCGGCTGGAATATCCTTGGCGGCTACGCTGGCTACATCAATTTCGGAGCCGCCGGATTTGTCGGCGCCGGCGTCTATCTCTCCGCTTTCCTGTTTACGACCTTCGGCCTGCCGCTCCCGGTTCTCATCGTCGCAGCAGCTGTGGTCGGCGCCATCCTCGGTGTGCTGATGGGATATCTGACGCTTCGCATCCAGGGTGTCTATTTCGCCATCGCCACACTCGGTCTCGTTGTCGTTCTGGAAACCCTCGTACACAATATCTCAGCGCTCGGAGGTGCAAGCGGTATGGCCGTCTACGGGCCGCGCCCACCGGCCTGGAGCCCCGGCCCATCGCAGTATAATTTCACCGTCATGCTGGTGATCGCGGTGGCGACCGTCGCTCTTGCCCGCTTCGTCGAAATCTCCTGGATTGGCCGCGGTCTGCGCGCCGTGCGGGCGAGCGAAGACGCAGCGGAATGTTCCGGAGTTCCGACGCTGCGCCTCAAGCTGCTCGCCTGCGCCCTGAGCGGCGCCGTGCTGGCTGCGGCCGGCGCACCCTATCCCTTCTACACATCCTTCGTCGAGCCGGTCACTGCATTCAGCCTGATCATCGGGCTCAATGCCATCGCCATGCCGCTGATCGGCGGCACAAAGAGCTGGGCCGGACCGGTGCTTGGCGCACTGCTGCTTGCCTCCGTACAGCAGATCGCCACCGTCACCATCTCCTCCGAGCTCAACATCCTCTTCGTCGGACTGGTGCTGATCGCTTTCGTCGCCTTCGCACCCGGCGGACTATCCGGTGTCTTTGGCCGCAGACGGGAGCGAGCAGGGGCATGAGCGACATGGTCCTTTCCCTCAAGGGTGTCGAGAAAGTCTTCGGCGCATTCCGTGCGCTTGGTCCTGTTGACCTCGACATCACTCCCGGCGAGCGGCTCGGCATCATCGGGCCCAACGGATCCGGCAAGACGACGCTGATCAACTGCATCACCGGCGTCTATCGTCCCGACAAGGGCTCGGTGCACTTTCAGGGCCAGGATATTTCCCATGTGGAAGCCCACAAACGTGCCCGGCTCGGCATCTCCCGCAGCTTCCAGATTCCGCGGCCCTTTACCGGCATGACGGTGCTGGAGAACCTGCTGGTGCCGCTCGACTATTGCCATGTCGAAGGCAGCAAGCCCGAGCGCGCCCGCTCGGTCCTTGCAAGCGTCGGGCTCGCAAACAGGATATCCGACGCTTCCGAAAACCTGTCGCAGCTCGAATTGCGCAAGCTGGAACTCGCCCGCGCGCTCGTCGGCAATCCGAAGGTGCTGATTGCCGACGAAGCGATGGCGGGACTGTCCGAGGAGGAGATCGACGAGGTTCTGGCAATCCTCTTTGCGCTCAACGAGACAGGCGTAGCGGTCATCATGATCGAGCACATCATGCATGCGGTGATGCGCTTTTCGCAGCGGATCGTCTGTTTCGAAACCGGCCGCCTCATCGCCTCGGGTACCTCGGCCGAAATCGCCGACAATCCGCTCGTCCAGAAGGTGTATTTCGGTGAATAGACTGATCATCGACAATCTGTCCGCCGGCTACGGCGCGGTGGCCGTGTTGCGCAACGTTTCGCTGGAACTTAACGAAAGCGAGATGGTGGCTTTGCTCGGCATGAACGGCAACGGCAAGAGCACGCTGCTCAACTGCGTTCTCGGCTTCGTGCAGGCAAGCGCCGGCCGCATCCTGCTGGAATGGGATGGCAGGACGACCGACCTCACCCGACTGCGCCCACATGAAATCGTCCGCCTCGGTCTGTCAATCGTGCCGGAAGGACGACGGCTGGTGCCCAACATTTCGGTGGAAGACAATCTCAAGCTTGCGGGCAGCAATCCCCTGGTCAGTGCCCGCATGAAAGACAATCTCGCCTATTGTTTCGAGACCTTCCCGCTGCTCCTGGAACGTCGCAAACAGATTGCATCCACGATGAGCGGCGGTCAGCAGCAGTTGCTGGCAATCGCCCGTTCGCTGATGACGTCGCCGAAGATCATCATCATCGACGAGCCTTCGGTCGGTCTCGCACCGATCGTCGTGCGTGATGTGCTGAACGCCATCATGCAACTGCGCGAAAAGAGCAACATGACGATCCTGATGGCCGAGCAAAGCTTCCTGCAAGCAATCGACATATCATCGCGGGCCTACGTGCTGGCGCATGGCAGCATCCACCAGGAGTTTAAGCGATCGCAGGGAGAATTTGCTCATTCGGAGATACGCCGTGCCATGCTGGGGACGGCACATTGAGACAGCGTTTGGGGCCGCCAGTCGTAAAGCGGCCTGAAGCCGCGAAGGATCAGCTTCGCCATTGCCCAAAGTCGATTGTCCGGTCAGTGGCTAGCGTGTAGCCTCCATTGTCTTTCGAAGGGCCGCGTTGATGCGTTCCTGCCAGCCCGGTCCGTCTTCCTGGAAGAATGCCAGCACATCCCCGTCGATCTTGATCGAGACGGTCTCGGTCGCGACTGGAATTGCGCGTCGCTCGACAGGTGGTGCCGTTGTCTTCTTGGCCGGTTTGAACAGGGCTTCGGCGGCATCGAGTGGATTGACCGGTCTGCGTGGGGTCGTCGCCATTGATCGTTCCTTTAGTCGGGGAGTGAAGAGGGGAGGTTAGGTGACGGTCTAGTGTCGGTGGCTTGGCTGCGCTCGGACCCGTTCGCGAACCCATTGCATTCCATCAATTGCGGATTTACTCCCGTCGCCCGAGCGGATCGAGATGTCCGGGCGGACTCTTGCTCGCGCAGAACTGTCAGGTAACGGCGCCGCATTTCTCGTGCCTCGATGGCGCCGTCGACCCAGAGTTCGACGAGGAGCGTATATTGCGGATCAGCGTCGAGCGCAAAGCCATGTGCCTTCCATCGTACGACGACAAGCTCCGCAATCTCTTTTCTTCGGTGCATTACACCTCGCGTGACTTCTCGAAACCGAGCGCCGTTCAAATTGCCATAGCAGTGCGGCAAGTAAGCGAACAGCCGAAAATGCCGTCCGAGCTTCTCGGCAATGATCTCGATACCTAGGCCAGCCATTCGCCAGCGGGCGATCTTGCGTCGTTCATCCAGATCGATATGCGAATGGGTACGATCCATTGCGTCTTCCTTGCGAATGACAACCCACTGATATCATTCGCAAGTCTCTATCTTATGGAACCGAGGTGCGTCACCGCTCTTGCCCATCATGGGATACACAATTTTGCTCGCGCCCATGGTCATCGACGTCCACTGCCAGCGACCGCCCGGGCATCCGAAGCTATCCGGCGTTGATCCGCGTAAGATCGAGGGCCTTGTCATGACCGGCGACTGAAGGGCTTGTTTTTCGACTGTGACCACCGATGGAGCCCATATCGGCCGAGAGAGACCGGCCGACGTCAGGTCGCCACAATGATGGTGGTCCAATCGGTTCGTTCGGGACAGACGCAGGGTTCCCTCCTCGCTCGTCAAACGTTAGAAGGCCGGAGTTCGGTTGACGCTCGACCCTGCCCTTCCCATCTGCTGCAGTATGCCCAGAACAAAGACGAAAACCAAAGAAAGCGACGATCCCGAGCTGATCAGAGAATGGTCACTGCCGGTGGCTGCAACGCTTGGATCCGCTGTTCGGGTCAAGGGAATCCTTCAGGAAATCCGTTCCCGACTGCCGACCGCCGTCAGAAAATCGCTCGACATGCAGACCGGGGCACTGACCCTCACCATGCCCGAGACTGCCAGGGCGTCGTTCCGCGCGACCGCGTCGGTCATCTCCGAAGCGCTGGAGGACATTTCGAACCTTCCGATCATCCCCCGGGAGATCGAGGATATCCTGACGATTACAACTTCTGAAAGGAAACGTTGGCTGGAGGACGGCCGTCTGCCGAGCGCTGGAACGCGAACCGTCAGATTGCAGGGGCGAGCAAGAAAAATCACCTTCCATGTATTTGATCCCCGGGTCGTCGAAGACCTGCTCGACCGCGCCGCCGTGGACGAATGGCGAGAGGAAGAAGCTGCCGCAAGAGCAGAAAACCGCAGGCGCGCTGCACACCAGGCGAAACTGACGCGTTCTCGGAAAAAGAAGAATGCGCAGCGCACCGAAGCCGACATTGACAAGGCAGCAACAGAATTGAGCGGTTGGGACGACTTCGACAGCGACGGCCTGCTGCGTTAAAGGTGACCAATCAGCGAGAACTGAACTCGTTTGAGCCACGCTCGCGGCCTCAGCTCATCGAGCGTCGTCGCCCAGGTGCACGACAAATGCAGCCACAACAGCTCAGCGCAGCCCGAAGGAATGCCGGAACCAGCTGCCAGTGCCGAGGCGAAGGAGAGCTCCCTCGCAAAGGGGCCGATCTGCAAGCTCTTCGAAAGTGCTCTGCCTCTTGCACGCCATTGTGATCATGGCCGACCTGAAGACGATACCCTGGTACACTTGTCAAGGTTGCCCCTCGATCCCAGTTTCGGTGGCAAGGGCCACATCCGGTCGCCAGAAATGAAAGAATAGGTCATGAATATCGGAATCATTGGTGCCGGCCACATCGGCGGCGCTCTCACACGACTCTTGACGGCCGCCGGCCACACTGTTTTTGTCGCGAATTCCCGGGGCCCCGAGAGCCTAACTGCTCTCGCCAAAGAAACCGGCGCCAAGGCGGTAGCGGCTCATGAAGCCGCGCGCAGCGGTGAGATTGTTATCGTGACCATCCCACAAATCCGGGTCCCTGACCTGCCGCAGGATCTCTTCGAAAGTGTCGATCCGGCCGTCGTCGTCGTCGACACGGGCAATTATTACCCGCGCCAGCGCGACGGGAAGATTGCTGCAATCGAGGACGGGCTGACGGAGAGCCAATGGGTGGAAACACAGATCGGGCGTCCCGTTCTGAAAGCCTTCAACAACATCAACTGGAAGAACCTTCTCAACGACGGCAAGCCGTCGGGCTCGCCGGGCCGCATTGCGCTCCCCGTTGCGGGTGACGATACAAACGCCAAGTCGAAACTCATTAGGCTCATCGATGATATTGGGTTCGACGCCGTGGACGCCGGCAAACTGAGGGACTCCTGGAGGCAGCAGCCCGGCACTCCGGTTTACGGCACCAATCTCGATCTTGCGGGCGTTCGAGATGCGCTGTCCGAGGCAAGCCCGATACGCAATTCCGATTTTCTTGCAGAGTGATCCAATCTGGCGAAATCAGCCCGCGTTCGCCGCCGGAGATCGATCTTGACCTGCGGGCGCTGTGCTGTTCCCCCATACACATGGCCCGCATTGATCGAGCCGGGACACACACTGCCTGTTACTGGTCGTTAGTGAAGGGAACGCTTCACAACGGCCAGAAACAGATCCCCAAGCCGAACCCGATCTGCAGCCGCGGTGAACAGGATGGCCTCCAATCGGTGGGCCGAGAGCCTCGATCGTTGGTGGCTGGCGCTGGTGCCATGGCCTGGCTTGAGGCAAATTCGGCCGCCGATTCCCGATTGATATTGGGCCAGCGTAAGGCCTGCCCTGATTAACAGGGCGCGCATATCCGGGCGATGCTCGGCCGCAATGACGGTGCAAAAAGCCTTCACGAGCAGTCTCTTACGGACGGGCAGCTCGATTTCATCAATCAGCTGCCTGCCGATATCGCTCTCTTTGACTAAGTGGAGGTATTCGTCGACGACTGCATTTGCCTGCCCGAGTTCATCAGGCTCGTCGTAATCGCGACCGATGCGATGATAGTCACCTTCAATGATCAGGCCCATGACGTTCTCCTTGCCCAGAAAACGCGGGAAAATGCTGTTGGTTCACGGGGCTGCGCTGACCATCCATGCCGGAGATATCAAAGATACCGGCCGTCGCAGTTCGACCTGGCACGGCGGCGTATGCTGGACAGATCAGGTGACCTCGGTCGACATGTGTGGTGGGCCGCTAACACTGGTACGACATTGCGGGAACGAATGGAGCCTGCGGCTCGGAAAAGCTGCTCCACCCAAGGAGCAGCAGGTAACATCGCGGATGTGAATTTAGGAACCATCGGCGCTGGGAGTGGAAGCGGGTGGCTTTTTTTGAACCGAAGCATGCTCAGCGTCAGTGCCGTGTCCAGGCGAACCGGCGATCAGTCGCATTGCGCCGGCCAATAGCAGAATCGAGATCGGGAGGACCAACGCGTTCCACTGTAGCATCTGGTCAGTCTCGGCGACGAGTGTGGCGAAATGGACGACCAGATAGAGGATAATCATCTGGATGAAGAGATTCTTGAGTTCGGCGACACTATCGATGACCATCCAATCGGGCAGCGCCGCGCGTCGTTCGGGCGACAGATCGATGAGAAAGCCAAGCGCGATGGCACAGCCGAAGATGATAAGGACGATGGCAAACAGTAGCTTGTCCGTGGCCCGCATGACGGCCGCAATAACGGCAAGGTCCGGGTCGGTTCTCACATAGGCAARGGCATGCCATAATGTCAGCAGGCCCTCCCAAAACATCAAACCCGCGGCGGCAATAACTCCTATGGATGCAAGCGCCATGACGAAGCGTAACTTCAGCAGGATGTTTATCATGGTTTCTCCGATCGAACCTTCAACTTCCAATTCAGAGTAAGAAAGACGAGAGGATACTGGTTTCTTTCTGCACGAGGGTAAATGGTTTCTTGCAGTAGACGTCACTGACCGACGTCCCGGAAACTGGCGCCACTCAACCGGATAACATAGAGGCGACGATATGGACGCCAGCCAATCAATTCTCCTCAAACTGGTGATTGCCCTGCTGCTTGGAACGCTGATCGGCGCCGAAAGGCATTTAAAGCAGCGGAACTCAAATCTCGTAACGCATGCGCTTGTTTCCCTTGGTGCCGCATCCTATGCATCGCTTCCGAGCGCGATGGGCTTCGAATTCGATCTGCGCATGGGCGCTCAAGTCGTTACCGGTATAGGCTTCCTTGGGGCCGGTCTCATTATCCGCGACGGCACCAATATAAAAGGATTGAGCACGGCTGCGACTGTCTGGAGCACCGGCGCGGTAGGCGTCTTTGCTGGCTATGGGCAGCTTCTGCTGGCCGGCGAAGCGGCTCTTTTTATTGTCGCCTTCAATTACACGCTTCCAAAGCTTGGATCGTATATTGAAGCTTGGTCAGTGGTCGCACCAGAACAAGAGCTTATCTACGATATAAAGCTCAAATGCCCAACCGATCGTGAAATAGCCGTCCGTGCGACGCTGCTGCAATCGCTGAACGCCAACAAACTGCAGTTCCGATCGATAAAAAGCCGCCTATGCGATGCCGGCGACGGGATGGAAATCGAAGCAATCGTATTCACGAAAAACGACCAGGACAGCGTTGTCGAACAACTCGTGGCCCAGCTAAGTTTGAGATCGGACGTCGAACAAACAAGCTGGTCGAAAATCGATGAGACTAACTGAGAAATGAGAAAGTGCCCCTTGCAGTGAGCATGAAAAGACGGTGCACGAAATCCCCGGCTTTTGCCGCCTCGATGGTCAACTTCGCCGATGACGCCACCGGCATCTGGCCGGCACCAAATCGGTAGGTTCGCAAAGTCCAGCCGGCAAAAAGTCTTTGCGGAGCTCGAAGCCAGACGCGCGCGGGTACTGCGAACTCGCGATCGCCGGATGCTGCCCCCACGCGGCGAACGCTCAGAGATGTGCCTAATGCAACGCTGCCGCGCTGGCGTGATCGCAGTGGCTCTGCATCCGGCGAGCGTCGCCAGAGCGCCGAATTGGGACAGGACGCACCATCAGTAATGCTTGCTGCTTTCCACGTCCGGTAGTAGAACTTGAGCGCTTGCTAATTTTTGTAGACTGCTTCCATCCGCCTTGAGTTGTCGAATTTCTCGGTCTTGTTGGAGACATGTCGATGAAGTTGCATCGTCGGGTTCCGCCGACGTTCCTGATGTTATTGTTCGCAGCTCTGATGTCAGTGCCGCAGAACGTGGCGGCA
Source organism: Rhizobium sp. 05N49 (assembly GCF_056396805.1). Lineage (NCBI taxonomy): Bacteria > Pseudomonadati > Pseudomonadota > Alphaproteobacteria > Hyphomicrobiales > Rhizobiaceae > Rhizobium > Rhizobium sp. 05N49. Next base: position 38,062 of record NZ_JBFTME010000005.1, on the reverse strand, counting down.
CAGGCTGGTCCGTCCGTTGGCGTCCTCACCGTGCCGGTTCAAGACGTTTCGCCGAAACATGAATTCGTCGGACGTGTGGAGGCAGTCAATGCCGTCGATATCCGTTCGCGGATCGAAGGTTTTGTCGACCAACGTCTTTTCAATGAAGGCCAACTGGTCAGGAAGGATCAGGATCTCTTCCTGATCGACAAGCGGTCCCTGGAAATAGCGCTGTCGGACGCCAGGGCAGCGCTTGCGAGCGCCCAGGCGGCATTGGCGGATGCTGAACGCCGCGTCGCGCGAAATCAATCGCTGAGCAACCAAACCGTATCGCGCGCGACGCTGGAGGAAAGCCAGACCGCCCTTGAAACCAGTCAGGCAAATCTTCTGTCGGCACAAGCGCGCGTGAGCCAGGCCGAGCTCAATCTCAGCTTCACCCGGATAGTCTCGCCGATCGACGGCCGCATCGGAGCCGCGGAATTGTCTGTTGGAAGCTTCGTCAGCGGCAGCTCAACGACATTGGCTCGTGTCGTCGAAATGGATCCGATCCGCGTTGTGTTCTCCGTGAGCGATCGATCGATCCTCGAACTGCGTGCGGCCGGAGGCAATATTGGCAAGGAGGAGCTCGCCGGCGGCTATAAGCCCAGCCTGCGGCTGTCGAACGGCCAACCTTACACGGAGCCGGGAAGGATTGAATTCTTCGGCAACGAAATCGACCCGGCAACGGGGACGCTGGCAATTCGAACGCTGTTTCCCAATCCGGATGCACTGCTTATTCCAGGTCAGTTCGTAACGGTCATCATATCGGAAAGGGAAAAGACGCTTCGTCCTGTCGTGCCGCTGGGGGCGGTGCAGCAGGATCGGGGTGGCAAGTACGTTCTGCTCGTCAATGCGCAGAATGCCGTCGAGCTTCGTCGAATAAAAATTACCCGGCAGATCGGCGGCAACTGGGCAGTAGACGATGGTCTTAAAGGCGGGGAGAAACTGATCGTCGACGGCCTGCAGAACGTCTCGGAAGGCCTCGTCGTCGAACCGACGGAAGTTTCTCCAGCCGACAGCAGCGCGATCTCGCTCGCGCCTATGGAACCGCAATCGGGTTCAGCGCAATGAACCTTTCGGCGCACTTCATTGCCAGGCCGAGATTTGCGATGGTCATCGCAGTCGTGATGATGATTGCGGGTGGCCTGTCTCTCTTCTTGATACCCGTCGCCCAGTTTCCGCAGATCACACCGCCCGAAGTGCAGGTCACGGCAAGCTATCCCGGCGCGAATGCCAGCGTCATGACCGACAGCGTGGCGGCGCCGATCGAGGATCAGGTGAACGGGGTTGAAGACATGCTCTACATGTCATCGTCGAGCACCAATAACGGCACCTACAGTCTGACGGTTACGTTCGCGGCGGGTACGGATCCAGCGATCGCCCAGGTCAATGTGCAAAATCGCGTGTCATTGGCATCGCCTCGGCTTCCTGCTGCCGTTACACAGACAGGCGTCTCGGTCAGAACTCGTTCGTCAAGCATGCTGCTTGGCTTTGCGGTTTACTCGCCGAAGGGCACTAAAGACGATGTCTTCATCAGCAACTATGCCATGATCAACATCCGTGATGCGATCGCCCGCCTGCCGGGCGTCGGTGAGGCGAGCGTGTTTGGTCCCGCCTACAGCATGCGTATCTGGATGAATCCCGATCGCATGCAGGCACTTGGCATAACCGCAGCCGACTTGATGGCGGCGATACAGGCCCAGAACGTCCAGGCATCCGCCGGCCAGCTCGGTTCGCCCCCGTCACCCACCGGTCAGCAGCTGCAGTTGACCGTCATGGCCAGAGGACGGCTTGCCGATGCAAACGAGTTCGGCAACATCATCATCCGCACCAACAAGGATGGAGCGATCGTCCATCTCCGCGACGTCGCCCGGATCGAACTCGGCGCACAATCCTACGATACGGCTTCGACCCTGAATGGCAGGCCGAGCGCGACCGTCGTCGTTTATCAATCGACCGATGCAAACGCGCTCGCGGTCTCGAACGCTGTTCTTGGCGAGCTGCAGACATTGTCGAAACAATTTCCTGATGACCTCGCCTACACGGTCGTTTTCGACACGACCGCTTTCGTTCGGCAAACCATCCATGAGATTTTTGTCACATTGGCGATCACCTTCGTACTCGTTGTCCTTGTCGTGTTCTTTTTCCTGCAGGACTGGCGCGCGACAATCATCCCGACGCTGACCATACCCGTTTCGCTGATCGGCGGTTTTGCCGTGCTTTATCTCATGGGTTATTCGGCCAATACGATCACGCTTTTCGCGATGATACTCGCGATCAGTCTTGTCGTGGACGACGCGATCATCGTGGTGGAAAATGTCCAGCGCATCATGAGCGAGATGGGCGTCGACGTGCGTGAAGCGACGCTACGCACGATGAGCCAGGTCACGGGGCCAATCGTTGCAACAACGTTGGTGCTGGCCGCCCTCTTCGTGCCGGTTGCGTTCCTCGCCGGCATAACCGGTGAACTCTACCGTCAGTTCGCGGTCACCATCTTGATCACAATCACATTCTCGACGATCAATGCCTTGACCCTCAGTCCGGCACTCTGCGTCCTGATCCTCCGGCCGGTACGGGAGAGCCGGTCGAAGCTGTTCGGCAGGATAAACCAGGGCCTCGATGCGTCGCGACGGTTTTACGTTTCTTTGCTGGCGGTTTTTGCCCGCAGGATTGCCCTCAGTCTGCTGTTTCTCATGATTACCGTCGTGGGCGTCTACGGTCTCTATCGCATCCTGCCCGTGGGTTTTGTCCCCGCAGAAGACCAGGGCTATCTCTTCATGAACGTGCAATTGCCCGATTCCGCTTCCCTCGAGCGCACGCAGGAGACAATTGCGACCGTCACCACTGTGCTCCAGCGGACGCCCGGGATTGCAAACACCATCGCCATTGCCGGAACGAGCATGATAGGCGGGGGCGGCTCCAATTCGGCAATGATCATCTCGGCGCTGAAGCCGTGGAGCGAACGCGGGTCGGACCAGAGCGCCTTTGCCTTGATGAACGAGCTTCGAACGGAGTTCAGAAAGGTTTCGACGGCGTCGGTGGTCCCGTTCAATCCGCCAGCAATACCTGGTCTCGGGACAACCGGTGGCTTTGACTTTCGCCTTCAGGCCCGCGCCGGGCAAAGTCAGGAGGAACTTGCCGAAGTGATGCGCGGGCTGATCGTCGCGGCAAACCAGACGGAGCGGTTAACAGGCGTATTCAGCACGTTTTCGGCTGACGCGCCGCAGATCTATCTCGACATCGACCGGCGGCGGGCCGAGCTTTTCGGCGTTTCGCCGGCGACGATCTTCAGCACGCTGCAAGCGCATCTGGGATCGGCCTATGTCGACGATTTCAACATTTTTTCGCGCGTATACCAAGTCCGGATCCAGGACGAGCCGACGTTCCGTTCGCGCATTGAGGACATCCAGCGACTGAGAGTGCGGAGCCAGTCGGGCGATCTGGTTCCCTTGCAAGGATTACTTTCCATCTCGACCATCTACGGACCAAACTCGGTCAATCGCTACAACCTTTTTCCATCGGCCGCTATCAACGGTCAGGCTGCGGCGGGGGCGAGCACCGGAGATGCCTTGAACGCCATGGAGGCGCTCGCAACGGAAAAGCTGCCGCCAGGCTTTGGATATGAATGGACGGGACTGGCGCTTCAGGAAAAGCAAGCGGGTGGACAGACGGTCATCATCCTGATCATGGGGATCATTATCACCTACCTCTTCCTCGTCGCCCAATATGAAAGCTGGAGCGTTCCGCTTGCAGTGATGATGTCCGTGATCGTCGCGGTGCTCGGGGCCTTGGCGGGCCTGGTGATCGGCAGGATCGATCTCAATATCTACGCCCAGATCGGCCTGCTGCTGCTGATCGGCCTGGCGGCCAAGAACGCCATCCTCATTGTAGAATTCGCCAAGGAGCGCCGGGAAGACGGTCTCAGCATCATAGAAGCGGCACGCGAAGGGACGGCACAGCGCTTCAGACCGGTATTGATGACGGCGATGGCATCGATATTGGGCGTAGTGCCGTTGGTGGTGGCGACAGGAGCCGGAGCAGGCAGCCGCCAGGCGATCGGCGTTACCGTGCTCGGTGGGCTGCTGCTCGGAACAATCGTAGGTCTTCTCGCCATTCCTTTGCTCTATATATTCGTTCAGACGGTGAGAGAGATTGCCAAGCGGCGAATATTCGGTTCCGGGCATGTCGAGAAGGATCGCGGCCTCACCGCAGCGACCGGTCGCGATTTATTGGATCGAACCAGGGATCTCTGAAACCGACTTCTTCAGAACCACATCGAGGGATTTGGCAATGATTGCTGCTGAGGACCGTGCGGAAAATGTCGTGCTGGTGCACGGCCTTGCGCGCAGCAGCGGATCCCTTCGGCTTGTCGAGAAGACTCTGGCGCGGCGCGGATACGTCGTCATCAACAACGAATATCCTTCGACGCGCGCGACCATTTCCGAACTCGCCGGCCACATAGGTGAGGCAGTGGCAATGTGCGGGTCAGGACGCGTCAATTTCGTTACCCATTCGATGGGTGGCATTCTTGTCCGCTATTGGCTGGCGCAAGTGCGTCCTGCAAATCTTGGCCGGATTGTCATGCTGGCGCCCCCGAACAACGGGTCCGAGATCGTGGACGTCTTCGGAGAGATGACGCCATTTCATTGGATCAATGGCCCCGCCGGGTGCGAGCTTGGGACTGGCCCCGCCGCGTTGCCGAAGCTTCTGCCACTTCCGGACTATCCAGTGGGCATTATCGCGGGTGATATATCCATCAATCCGCTTTTCAACGCCATCATAGAAGGGCGCAACGATGGGAAAGTGTCCGTCGCATCGACGAAACTGGAGGGCGCGACGGACCATCTGGTGCTTCATGCGACGCACACCTTCATGATGTTCAACCCCATCGTCATCGCCGAAATCGTCAGTTTCATCGAAACAGGCGCGTTTCGGCGCGGCCTGACGATGCAGGAGGCAAGCAAGGCGCTTTTTGCGATGTTCCGATAGGAACCCGGCGATCTTTCTGTTTCGGATGGGCATGCCGACTTGTTTCCATCGGTCGCCAGGCGTCACCGGTCTTCTGGCCCGAATAACTGAAGGAGTATTCCATGAACGTCCTGCACATGGCGACAGTCGCCTTTTTCACAGTTGTCTTAACGTTGGCGGAAGTTGCTCCGGCAGACGCTGCTTCGGCGCAGGTGACCGGCACAGTTCAAGTGCGATCGGGACCCGGCACCTCGTTTCGCGTCGTTGGTCAGTTACGAAGGGGAGATAGAGTGACCATTGACCGCTGCTCTTCGTCGCGCAGATGGTGTAATGTCCGCTCCCGGTATTCCCGCAGCGGCTGGGTCAACTCGCGCTTCCTCGACCGCGTTTCGAGCGGTGGCGGCAGTCGGGGCGGCATATGTTTTTACGGTGCTCGCGGCTATATATGCGTCGGGCGGTGAACATTCATTTCTCTGGCGCCGTTTCAGCCTGAGTCATCACCATGATCGTCTTCGCTGTCGCGTCCGAGAAGTTCGGATACCCACCGGCTGGATGGATGATTGCGGCAGAACGTCACCAGCGCGATCGAGATGGGTACACCGATGAATGCGCCGAAGATCCCCCATAGGTAACCCCAGGCAAAAACGGAAAACAGCACGACGACCGGTGAAAGGGAGAGAGCATTGCCTGATACGCGAGGCTCGATATAGCTGCCAAGCGTGAATTGGATGAGGTTGAGCCCCAGGAACAAGGTAAGCGCCGATTGCCAGTTGTCGAACTGAATGAGGGCAAAGGCGGTAGGAAGCAGCGTTGCCACGAGCGGTCCGATAAAGGGTATGTAATTCAGAACGAAGGCGATGGCGCCCCATTCCTTTGCGAGGGGAAGTCCGAAAGCACTGGTGAAACCCCAGACGACGAGGCCCGTTACGATGCTCATGATCGTCCGGATCCTCATGTAGCGGCGAAGCTTTTCTGCCGTCTGCCGGCTGCCATCGAGAAGCAATTGCCGCGCCACAGGATAAGGCATTGTTTTGAGGCGATTGGCAAAACCCTCAACTTCCATCACTCCGAGAAGCAAGTAGGTCAGAGCGACCAACCAGAAGCTGAACGTGCTGTTGAGGCGGGTCGTCACGGTTTGAACCATGCGCACGACTGAGGCTGTGCCAACATTGTTGGCCCAGAGCACATCGACGTCGATACCCTGCTCCTCCAGCCACTGACGAACTTCATCATAGTGTTGTTGAAAGCGGGCGGCATTGCTGATCATCCATCCGCCGACACGGCCGAAGGACCAAGAGAAGATCCAGGCAAACGCAAGAAGGGCGATCATCACAACGGTCAAGGTCGCCAGAAGCGCGACGTATTTTGGAAGGAATGCCTGCATGCCGTGTTGGACCGGCCACAGAAGGGCTATTGCCAGGAGCGCGAATGCCAGTGGCGCAATCACCGGCGCGCTCGCTGGCAACAGAGCGATCACGACAAGCACCGCAATCACGACTTCGGCCGAAGAAACTGCTCGTTGGCGTCCAGCCCGCATCATCGTCCTCGAGTGGGTACCTCAGAGTGTATTCTTGAAAATCTGGCCGTCCTTCATGACGAGCTTCAGGTTTTTCTCGGGTTCCTCGATCATCTTGATGTCGTCGAGCGGATTGCCGTCCCAGACGAGGATATCGGCAAAGGCTCCCTTTTCGATGACGCCCAATCTGCCCGAATAGGGCGTGCGCAGGTTGGAGAGCGTCAGAAGACTTGCATTGCCCGATGTCGCCATGCGCAACGCCTCGGCGTTGGAATACCAGTTGCTCAGATGCGTGAGCATGACGTTCTGGCGAGGCGTCAATTCCGGCGAAAACAGGAGATCCGACCCCCAGGCCGTCTTGATCCCGTATTTTTTCGCGTATCCGTAGATCTTTGGTGTTCCGATGAAAATCTGCGCTGCGCGCTCGGCACCCACACCGGTCTGCGAGGCAGCATCTTCGATCGACAGGAACGGTTGAGTGCTGAGCCAGATATTCTTGTCGGCAAACATCCTTGCCGTCTCTTCATCCATGAGGTGGGCATGTTCGATACATGCCACTCCCGCGTCGATCGCGCGCCGGACGGTATTGGATGCATAGGCATGAACCGTTACATAGGTGTTCCAGTCCCGCGCCACGTCAGCGGCTGCGCGGACCTCCTCCTCGCTGAACGTACTCATGTCGAGCGGGCTTCGCGGAGACGATACCCCTCCCCCTCCGACAATCTTGACCTGCGATGCGCCTTGAAGAAGCTGCTCGCGCACGCGACGTTTCAAGCCTCCGACATCATCGACGATGGCCGCGCTTCCCATCAATTCGCTGAGACTGAGCTGACCGTCTCTCGGAGGAATTTCGAACGGCATGCGCAGGTCACCGTGACCGCCCGATGTCGTGATCATTGCCCCCGAGGGGAAAATGCGCGGGCCTGGAATGATGCCGGCATCGATGGCCTGTTTGAATGTGAAGACCGGCCCGCCGAGATCGCGAATAGTGGTAAAACCCCGCATCAAGGTGCGTTCGGCTTCGGCGGTGGAAGCGGCAAAGATCATGCCGGGATCGCCGGTCAACAGGACCTGCAGGGGAACCGCAGCGTAAATCGTGTGCCAATGGGCGTCGATCATGCCCGGCATCAAGACACGATYGTTGCAGGCGATTATGATTGCATCGGCGGGCGGCGGATTGTTTGCGGCATCGATCGCGATGATCCTACCTTCTTCCACCAGGGCCTGCGAGCCGTTCTGCAAGGTGTCGGATTTGCCGTCGAAAAGCCGGATCTGGTTCAGAAGTATTTTTGAGGGCCGCTTTGAAGTTTGCGCGTTGCCTGCTCGGGGTACCGCACCCGCAACGGCAATCGATCCGATGCCGGCCAGGAATGTTCGTCGCGAATATTCGCCGAGGTAGCGGGATCGCTGCTGAAGATCGCGATTTGCGCACCCGCAACCGGCATCGTGAACAAGGTGGCCATATTTCCTGCCAGCTCTAAACATGGCATGCCCCCGAAGATATCTCACTGAAACGGTGCGTCTCCGACATGACCATCCCGTGCCGTTCGAGAGGCGATGCTTCCCGAAGCGAGCGTTCCAGACCACAGGCAGGCGCCATGACCTGGGCACAAACCCAGGGATTCCGGATAAGAAAGCCAGGTTTTTCGGCCACGATCAGTAGTCGACCGCGTCACGAGCGATAGGGCATGTCATGCAATGGCCGCCGCCGCGCCCACGCCCAAGCTCCGCGCCTGTGATCGTGATCACCTCAATGCCCTGCTTGCGCAGCAAGGTATTGGTGTAGGTATTGCGGTCGTAGGCATAGACGACGCCGGGTGACGCGCAGACCAGATTGGCGCCGCTGTCCCACTGGGTTCGTTCGCGCATGTAGTCGTTCCCGCCGGTCTCGACGACACGCATCGTCTTCAATCCGAGCGCGTCGCGCACGGTTTCGACGAAAGAGCCCTTGTCCTTGCGCAGTTCGATGCCGCCATTGCCGTCGGGACGATAGGAGAAGGCTTCGATATTGTTGACGATATCAGGATAGAGAAGCACGCAGTCGCGGTCCGCAAAGGTGAATACCGTGTCGAGATGCATGGCCGCGCGCAGTTTCGGCATGGCCGCAACGATAACGCGCTCGGCAGCACCTTTCTCGAATAGTGCTTTTGCCACCTGACCGATCGCCTGTCGGGAGGTGCGCTCGCTCATCCCGATGAGGACGTTACCCTTGCCAATTGGCATGACATCGCCGCCTTCGATCGTGGCAAGACCCCAATCCTTCGTTGGATCTCCCCACCAGACGTTGACCTTGCCGGCGAAGTCGGGATGAAACTTGTAAATAGAAGTAGTAAGGATCGTCTCCTCATGACGCGCTGGCCAGTAAAGCGCGTTCAACGTTACACCGCCATAGATCCAGCAGGTCGTATCACGCGTATAGAGCGTATTCGGCAGCGGCGGCAGCAGATATTCGTTGACGCCGGCGGCATCACGGATCAGGGCGAGTTGCTCGCCGCCCAGAGCTTCCGGAAATTCGAATGTCGACAGGCCGCCGATCAGGGTTTCGGCCAGATCCCGGTCGGAAAGCCCTTCCAGATAGGATCGCACTTCGTTCAGCAGACCGAGACCGATCTGGTTGGCGACGACCTGATTGTCGAGAATCCACTTCTTTGCCTCAGGGAGCGCAACCGTCTCGGCGAGCAGATTATGCATCTCGACCACGTCGACGCCGCGGTCACGCATTTTGGTTATGAAGTCGAAGTGGTCGCGCTTGGCATTATCGACCCAGAGAACATCGTCGAACAAGAGCGCGTCGCAATTGCTCGGCGTCAGACGCTGATGGGCACGCCCCGGCGCGCATACCAGGACCTTTCGCAGTTGGCCAACTTCGGAATGCACACCGAATGTGATTTCCTGTGTCATCGATTTTCCTCCCTATGTCCTCAAGGCGTGATGGTGCCGCTCAACAGACCATAAGCTCCGACAAGGCCCGCAATCACGGTGACGGCGAAAACGATGAGTTCGATGCTGGTGAAAAGCGTCACTCTCTGCTCTCGCCGCGCCCAGACGTAAAGGATGGTTCCCGGCACGAATAAAACGCTGACGAGCAGGACATATTTCAGCCCTGCGGCGATGAACATCACGATCGTGTAGATCACCGCGATCCAGGCAAATATCTGGTCGCGGCCGCGCTCCTCCGGCGTTTCCTCATAGCCTTCGCCCCGACGCGCAAGCAGCACGCCGTAGCCTGCGACCAGAAGATAGGGAAGAAGCGCCGTCACGCTCGTCATGTCGAGCATGAAATTGAAGGCATCGCGAGACCAGTAGGTCGAGATCACGAACAGTGAGACGACGATATTGGTCAGCCACAACGCATTGGCCGGCACCCTGTTGTCGTTCTGCGCTGCAAATAGCCTCGGCATATCGGCTGATTTGGCAGCAGCAAACAGCACTTCGGCGCAGATCAGCGACCATGCGAGATAGGCGCCAAGGACCGATACCAGCACGCCGACCGAAATGAACACCGCCCCCCAATGGCCGACCACGACTTCCAGAACGCCGGCGAGCGAGGGGTTTTGGACTCCCGCGACCGTTGCGCGCGGCATCGCAGCGTAGGGAAGCAAAGTGATCGCCACCATCAGACCGGTCACACCGACAAAGCCGAGAATGGTCGCGGTACCGACATCGGCACGGGTCTTGGCGAAGCGGGAATAGACGCTCGCTCCTTCGATCCCCAGGAAGACGAAGACCGTGATCAGCATCGTGTCACGAACCTGCGCGAAAAGCGATTTTTCGGGCATGTGTACGCCGCCAAAAAAATTCGCGGAGAACTCTGTGTAATTGAACGCGAATATCATCGCCAGGATGGCGACGACGATCGGGACGATCTTTGCAATCGTGACGATCACGTTGATGAAGGCCGCCTGCTCCACGCCGCGCAGGATCATGAAATGGAAGGCCCATATTCCCAGGAGAGAAACGACGATGGCGATCATGGTGCTCCCGTCTCCGAAGAGCCCAGGGAAGAACCGGCCTAGCGTCGAGCCGATCAACACCCAATAGAAAACGTTGCCGAGGCAGCTTCCCAGCCAGTATCCAAAGGCCGAAAGAAAGCCCATGTAATTGCCGAAGCCCTCCTTGGCGTAGGCAAAAACGCCAGAGTCGATCTCGGGCTTTTTCTCCGCCAGGGCCTGAAACACACGCGCAAGCATATACATGCCCGTGCCCGCGATCGCCCACGCTATGATCGCACCGAACGGCCCGGTCGCCGTCCCGAAACGACCTGGAAGGTTGAATATACCAGCGCCTACCATCGACCCGACAACCATGGACGTCAGTGCGAAAAGGGACAATTTTTGCGTGGAAGCCGAAGTCATGATGCCCTCTCAAGAAGGTTGTTCGGACCTTTTGAACATTCGTGCTGCAGGGAACGGCCTATAGCGCACTATAAAATGCTTCCGCCGTGGCCGTGATCGCACAGAATCTCACAACTATGCTTTGCGTTTAAAAGTGACGAAATTTGCTAAATTAGCGAACAATGCGTTAAGTCGCGACGTTTGCGACAACGACTTTGAGAAACGGATACCTGGAGCCGCAGGGGGCGAAGCGAAATATTTCGAAACATTTCAGTCGGTTGGCACTCTCGCACAGTTGCGACCGAGGTCTGCATTCGGTTTGACTTGTCCTCAAACCGAAATGCGACCGGTTGCGAGGGCGTAAATGGCAATCATGGCGCCCGCGGCCGCAACGATGAACACCGGCATTTCGGCCAGCTTGAACACGGGAAGTTTCTGCTCTCGACGCGCCATTAAGAACAGGATGGAACCGGGTCCGTAAATGGCGGCGGAAAGCAGCAGGTGAGTGCCACCTGCAGCGGCGATAAGAAAGGAAGTATAGGTGAGTGCCAATGCGGATCGCACGAATTCGCGGTGGCGGCTCGCGGAATCCCCTTCGTAGGTCTCGCCAGTCAAAACAAGCTTAAAAGAATAGGCGGAGACGAGAAAATAGGGAACCAGAATCATCGAACTGGTAAGTTCGATAGCCAGGCGAAGCGCGTATTGCGCAAATAGTGACAGGATCAGGAAGACCTGCACCACAATATTGGTCAACCACAGAGCGTTCGACGGCACGCCGGCACTGTTTTCACGCCTCAGAAATCGAGGCATCGTCCCATATTTCGAAGCGGAGAACAGAATTTCAGCGGCAAGCAGAACCCAGGAGAGATAGGCCCCACCAACCGAGATCATCAGCCCGGCGCTGATGAAGAGGGTGCCCCACGGGCCGACGATGGCCGATAGCACGCCGGCCATCGATGGATTGCGCAAATTGGCAAGATCAGCACGAAGCATGACGCCGTAAGAGAGGATGGTCACGAGAACGAGCAGACAAAGCACGCCCGCAAAGCCAAGCAATGTCGCAATTCCGACATCAGAGCGGTTGCGGGCATAGCGAGAATAAACGCTCGCGCCTTCAATGCCGACGAAGACGAATACCGTAACCAGCATGGTCGCGCGGACCTGCCCCGCGACGCTGCCGAAGGTAACGGTTTCACCTCCCCAAAAGTTGAGCGCGAAGATGTCGGCTTGGAAACCGTAAATGACAAATACAATGAAGAGTATGATTGGGATGATTTTGGCGAAGGTGACGATCGTATTGATCAACGCCGCTCCGCGAATTCCACGCAAGATCAGCGCGTGAACGGTCCACAGCAACACTGACGAGGTGGCAATGGCGAAAATCGTATTCCCGTCGCCGAAGATCGGGAAAAAGAGGCCAAGAGTCGACTTGATCAATACAAAGTAAGAAACATTCCCGAGCAGGGCGGCGGACCAGTAGCCAAGCGTGGACAGGAATCCAAGATAGTCGCCGAAACCCGCTTTCGCATAGGCGTAGATGCCGGCGTCCAGATCTGGCTTACGTTGCGACAGGGTCTGAAAGACAAAGGCGAGCATCAACATGCCAAGGCCAGCGATCGCCCAAGCGATCATTGCACCAAATGGCCCCGTCGCACGTCCGAAAGCTTGTGGAAGCGAAAAAATACCAGCGCCGACCATCGACCCTACACACATCGCCATCAGCGTCCACATCGAGAATTTGCGTTCGGAAGAGGATTTCATGGCTGACGATCCAGATGGGCCTATTTTCGACGGCACGAACGGCCGTCCATCAGCTCACATTACCTGATCCGCAACGCCCCAGTGATGGCACGGAATCTCGTACCTATGCTCTCCGTCCACGAAGCAGGTCGACTTTCGATCTGTTGGCACGGTAGCAACAGGTGCCTCTTGTGAGCAAGATTGCGCCAATCGTCGCGACCTAAGGGCGAGAAACCGGCTCGCTGCGACACAGCCCAAAAAACCTCGAAAGCCGGCATCGAATTACCTTCGATACAAGATCGCACCAACGATTTCTCCGCAGTCGACGGAACTGAGTACGTTGTCAGGCGATAGTAAAGATGTCCCTGCCCGGCTAGATTGTAGTTTGTAGTCGATCATGCTAATAAACGATCCGAAATCCGGCGTGAGTGTCGCAAGACGGCCAGACATCCAGTTGAAATGCAGATTTTGGTTGGAGACCTTCGATGTCGAATTCCGCTTTTCAAAACGCAGCTCTGTCTGCGCGCGCATCATGACAGTTTGCCAGATAGGGACGCAGCAAAAGGCCTTTCACTCAGCGCGACTTGCGACTGGACGGAATGCGGTGGAAAACCGCACCCCCGGACCGGTTACCGCCCCGCAGTCATCAAACCTCTCTTCCTTTGATTTTGTAACGAACGCTGTACCGACGATCCGGCAGTTCGAGGCGTGGCGCGCCAATTTCGCCCCGATCGTTGATCTCGGTTCGACGCGTGACACGACGAGGGGGTTCTTTGGACAGCAGTCCACCTGGGACCTCGGCTGCTTTGTGTTTTCGCATGTCACTACGGATCCCCTGCAATTCAAGAGCACAATACATCACCTCCACTGGGAGCCACTTGACCATTTCGTCCTGTCGGTTTTGCTTTCCGGAGAAAGTTGTACCGAAACCAACACCGGCACATTCCGTGGCACTGCCGGGGTCACGCAGGTCCATACGATGGGGCGCAATTTCCACGGCAGTCTGACGGCGAGCGAGATGCTCATCTTGTTCGTCCCGCGGGACTTTTGCCCTCGTTTAACCCGGGCCTTGAGCGCAGCTGAATTCACAACACTTGAAAGCGGCATGGCGCGGTTATTCCATGACTATATGATCGCGCTGGCCAACCAGCTACCGCTCCTCCAACCAACCGATCTTCCTGCCTTGGTGGAGGCAACGCGCGCAATGATGCTCGCTTGTGTCTCTCCTTCGGCCGGCAACGTTGAGATGGCAAGTCATCCGATTTCAACAACGCTGCTGGATCGAGCGCAGAAAATCATACAATCGAAGCTGTTCGACCCCACCCTGGGGCCTCAAACGCTCGAGCGAGAATTGGGGGTTTCGCGTTCGCGACTTTACCGGATGTTTGAGGCTTTTGGCGGAGTTAAGCATTACATCCAGCATAGGCGCCTGCTCGACGCCCATGCAGCTTTAGCAAACCCTAGCGACCAACGCCGGATACTAGATTTGGCCGAGCAGCGCTGCTTCAGTGACGGCACGGAGTTCAGCCGCGCTTTCAAGCGGGAATTCGGCTATAGTCCAACGGATGTGAGGTTCGGAAAGGGGAGCCACTTCCCTTGCCGACACCCCAAAGGGCTTGAGGAAAGCGACCCGGCGAGCCGGCTTGGAACAATGCTGCGCAGACTGCACGGCTGATCCGACCACATGAGCCATTCGATCTATCCGCGGAAGCGACTACGAGGGCGCGCCGGGGCAACGCCGTTCGGCGAGCCCCGCATATAAATCGAAGCAGCCCGCCGCCTCGGCGACATCCCAGTCGGCCTCCGAAAACGGCTTGCCGTTGTCGAGAACTTCGAGGCGGGCGATCTCGGCCTGGCGGGCGCGAATGACCGAACCAGTCAGGGATAGGCTGTCGATCCGTCCGGCTTGCGGGTTATTTTCCGCTCCCAATGAACGTAGTCTTCCGTCTGCAACGCCTTTTCATCGATTTCCAGCCCCCAGCCCGGCCGGTCGGGCCGCAATTCCATATGGCCGTCGACCGGCATATACGGATCGGCCGCCCATGGCGCGTGGACATGAGGCTTGAACTCAAGCACCTTGAAGTTCGGCTGCGCGGCGCAGAAGTGGATGTTGACCGCCGTCGCAAGCGGCCCCATCGGGTTATGCGGCGCGACGGTTACATAGTGGGCCTCAGCGATTGTTGCGATCCTGCGCATTTCCGTTACGCCGCCGACAACGCATATGTCCGGCTGGATGATATCGGCGCCGCGGGCTGAAAGCAGCGACAGGAATTCGAAGCGATTGTAGAGCGATTCCCCCGTGGCCAGCGGGACGGAAACTTTCGACTTCAGCTCTGCCCATGCCGGGATGTGTTCCGGCCGGATCGGCTCTTCGTAGAACAGCGGATCGTTCGGCGCAATCGCCGCCGCAAGCTGAACAGCTTGATAGGGCTCGAAGATCTTTGCATGGGCATCAAATGCGAATTCGAAATGCGACGGCGTAATCTCGCGTATCTTGGCAAACCAGTCACCGGTTTCCTTTACAAGCTCGCCCCAACGGCTGGCATGCAGGTCGCGGCGGAAAGGGCTGAGCTTGAAAGCGGTGTAGCCGTATTTTTCGTTCAGCTCCAGGGTCTGGTCCTGCGCCGTCTGCGGGTCGGGCGCGGTATAGACGCCGCAATAGACGCGCACCCGATCCCGAACGTTGCCGCCAAGCAGCATGTAAACCGGCAGGCCGGCGGCCTTGCCGGCAATATCCCAGAGCGCGTGATCGATCGCCGAAATGGCCGCCAGCCCGAGGGCGCCCGGTGGAAAACGGCACTGCTGATTGAGTTTCAGCACAAGGAATTCCACTCGGCGGGGGTCCTCTCCTTCAATCTGATGGAAGAGGTAGTCGAAAAGCGGCGGCAGCGCCCAGTCGGGGCCGTGATTGTAGCACTCGCCCCAACCGGAAATGCCTTCGCTCGTTTCGATTTTCAGGAGCAGTCGCGGCCGGTCGTCGACGCGCTGCATATAGGTCTTGAAGCCGGTGATGTGCATTGACATTCTTCCTCAGGCGGCGCGGTTCTTGCCGCTTACATTGTCGACGATTGCGCGCAGTTCCGCGCGTTCCGCGTCCGTCAGACTTTCAACGCCAGGAAGGCGAACAGGGCCGACATCGGTTCCGAGCATGCCGAGCGCCTCCTTGACGACCGTGACATTGGCGCCGTTCAGATATTTGGTGCGCAGCGCTTCGAAACCGGCGATGTCGTCGATAAGAGCGCGGGCAGCGGCGTAGTCGCCGGCTTCCAACGCTTGATGGATGGCATGCGAACGCTCTGGGAAAACGTTGACGAGCCCCGAGGTAAAGCCGCGAGCACCCATGGCATAAAAGGACGGTGCCCAGCCCTCGGCGAGGCCGCAGACCCAGATCGCCGGCGCATCCTTCGTCGAGCGGATGACTTCGGCAAGCAGCATCAGATTGCCGGAAGCGAACTTGATACCGGCAATGTTCTGATGCAGGGCAAGCTTGCGGAAATCAGCGACGGAGAATGTATCGCTGCGCACATAGGCAATGACAGGGACGGTGGACGCCTCGGCAAGTTCGAGGAAATATTTCGCCTGGTAGCTCGGCCCGGCAAAGGGATCCATCGGGTGGTGACCCATGATCGCATCGGTGCCCTCGGCAATCGCGTGACGGGCGAGCGCCTTGGCTTCCGTCAGCGAACGCCCGACAGCGGCGCTGATCAGAGCCTTGCCATCGGCGGCCTTGATCGTTGCGCTGTGAACCGCCTTTACCTCATCCATCGTCAGCGTGAAGAATTCGCCCGTATTGCCGGCGGCCATCAGATTGTGGACCCGGGCGCTGGCGAGGCGCGCAATCAATGCGGAAAGCTTGGCGAGGTCGATGCTGCCGTCCGCCTTGTAGGGGGTCACCGGAACGCCGGAAATGCCGGTCAGGGCCTTGCGAATCTTGTCCATTGCCACGGTCACGTCAAATGTCCTCTTTCTTCCTGAATACGATGTTGAGGTAGGTTTCCCCGGAGCGGACGACGTGATCGCGCATCACCCGCTCAGCCCTGTCGCTGTCGTTCGAGACGATGGCGGCAGCGATGGCGGTGTGTTCGGCCAGCGCCTTGTCGCGCTCCTTGTTGTCGGAATGAATGATGCGGCGAATGCTCGCGTCGTAGAATTGCTGGCGCTCGATCATGCGAGACAGGTACTGGCAGCGCGAGGCGATGTGGATCTGTTCGTGAAAGGTCTCATTCAGGGCAATGAGGTCATCCGCAACGCCATTGGCTGTGGCCGCCTTCATCGACGCGACCGTATCGCTGAGCTTCCCCGCTTCTTCCCTGGTGATCCGCTTGGCGGCGAGATGGGCGATCATCGATTCCAGCGCGGCGCGTGCCAGGATCATTTCCTCCGCCCATCCGGCGTTGAACCGGATCAGCACCCCACGGCGCGGCAGGGTTTCAACCAGTCCTTCGGTCTCGAGCTGCCGGAGTGCCTCCTTGATCGGAGTGGTGGAAACTCCAAGCTGCTCGGCGAGCTGGCGCTCGTTCACGCGCTCATCGGCGCGAAAGCGGCCTGACAAGATCGCCGCGCGCAGCGTCTTATGAACATGATCACGAAGGGTCGTCAGGAATCGCGGATCGATCTTTTCGATGCGGTCGTCGCCCGCCCCACCCTCCATCCTATTTTCCATAAGCCGAAAATTCCCCCGTTGACGACAAAATCGTTTTGTGAGATCTGATATACCAGATTTCAGATCGATGTCGATATCAAAATTCGTTCTGATGCGATTGCAGAGATGCTTGGGAGGAAGAAAATGAAGATCCAAAGACGCGGGCTATTGATCTCGTCGGCTCTTGTTGCCGCGAGCCTGATGATGCCACTGGCTGCGGCCGCAGCCACCCCGAAGGACCAGCTGGTCATCGCCACGAACATGTCGTCGATGCGCGGTCTCGATCCTAATGAAATCAACCAGTTGGAAGCAGCAGAAATTGTCGCGAACCTTTATGAGCGGCTGATCGTGCTGCCGGCCAACGACATCACCAAGCCGGCTCCGGGTGTCGCCGAGAGCTGGAACGTCTCGCCGGACGGCAAGACGTTCACATTCAAGATCCGTTCCGGCATCAAGTTTCATTCCGGCAATCCGCTGACGGCAAAGGACGTCGAATGGTCGCTGCGGCGTCTCGTCAAATTGGGGCTCGCGCCATCCGTCGACCTTCGCCAATGGGGCTTTACGGACAAAAATGTCGACGATCTGATCAAGGCGAGCGACGACAGCACCGTGGTCATCCAGACGCCCAGCCTCTGGAACCCCAACCTGATCCTCTATTCGCTGGCGAGCTTCTCGACCTCGATCCTGGACAGCAAGTTCCTTGTCGAGCATGAAAAGGACGGCGATATGGGGCGCGAGTTCCTGCAGGCCAACGACGCAGGCTCAGGCCCCTATGCGCTGCGGACCTGGCGCGTCAATGACCTGCTGATCGCCGATGCCAACAAGGATTACTGGCAGGGTGCTCCGAAAATGCGCCGCGTCGTGCTGCGCCACATGCCGGAATCCTCCGGCCAGCGCCTGCAGCTCGAGGCTGGCGACGTCGATGTCGCGACGCGTCTTTCCTCCACCGACCTTGCGGCGGTCGAAGCGGGCGGCAAGGCCGATATTCAGAAGACGCCGGGCTTCGGCTTCTATTATCTCGCCTTGAACCAGAAGGACGAGATTCTGTCCAATCCCAGGGTTCGCGAAGCCTTCCGCTACCTGATCGATTATGACGGCCTCGCCAACACCGTCATGAAATATTACGGCATCAAGCAGCAGACGATCATTCCGGCCGGCCTGCCGGGTGCAAGTGAGGTCAATCCCTACAAGCTCGACATCGAAAAGGCCAAGCAGCTGCTCACTGAAGCCGGCTATCCGAACGGTTTCTCAAAGGTCTATTACGCAACGCCGGTCACCCCCGAATATGAGGTTGCACAGTCGCTGCAGGCCAACGCCGCAAAGGCCGGCGTCAAGCTCGATCTTCAGGGCGGCGACCATATTGGCAAGTTCCGCACGCGTGAATTCGAGATCTTTTCGGCACGATCGGGTGAACGCCTGCCGGATCCTCACGCGATCCTCCAGTCTTATGCGACCAATGCCAACAATTCCGACGATGCCAAGCTTACCGGCCTGAACGCCTGGCGCACCGCCTGGGATGTGCCGAAGGACATTCAGGATATGGTGACTGCTGCCGCCCACGAGACCGACCAGCAGAAGCGGGCCGATCTCTACGCGAAGATCAACAAGGCCTATCTCGAATCGTCTCCGCCGCTGATCACCTCCTTCCTGCGCACCGACGCAAAGGCGGTTCGCAAGGAGGTAAAGGGCTATCTCGGCCATTCGACATGGCTGACGCGCTGGGACACGGTTTCCAAGGGCGAGTGACCTCCTTCCAAGGGAGAATGACGTGAGCATCTCACAAACATCCGGGGCCGCATCGGGCGGCGGAGTAGCCGTGCTCGATGCGGTGAAGAAGGTGGCAACATCCTTCAGCGTCATCCTGACGACGTTGCTCGGCCTGTTGATCATCAC
This sequence comes from Rhizobium sp. 05N49, assembly GCF_056396805.1. Taxonomy (NCBI): domain Bacteria; kingdom Pseudomonadati; phylum Pseudomonadota; class Alphaproteobacteria; order Hyphomicrobiales; family Rhizobiaceae; genus Rhizobium; species Rhizobium sp. 05N49. Next base: position 18,951 of record NZ_JBFTME010000005.1, on the reverse strand, counting down.
CTTCGTCGTCGGCCGCATGGTCCCGGCCGATCCGGTCATAGCTGTCATCGGCGACCAGGCCGACCAGGCGACCTACGAGCGGGTCCACAAGGAGATGGGGCTGGACCAGCCGCTCTATGTCCAGTTCGCGACCTATCTCGGCAATGTCGCCCACCTGAATTTCGGCCAGTCTCATGTGACCAAGAACCCCGTGGCAAGTGACCTTGCCCGGGTTTTCCCGGCGACACTGGAGCTTGCGACGCTCGCAACGATCATCGGCGCCGGCCTCGGCATTCCGCTCGGCATCATCTCTGCCGTTCGAAAGGGAACATGGGTCGATCATCTCGCGCGTGTCGTCGGGCTGCTTGGGCATTCAACGCCGATTTTCTGGCTCGGCACCATCGTCATCCTGGTCTTTTACGCCAAGTTCGGACTCATCCCCGGCGGCGGCCGACTGGACGTCTTTAATGAAGGATTGGTCGAAGGGCCAACCAACTCCATCCTCGTCGATGCGATCATTGCCGGCGAATGGGAGGTTTTCCGGGATGCCTTGCTGCATGTCACAGCCCCTGCCCTGATCCTCGGTTACGCGGCCATGGCCTATCTCAGCCGCATGAGCCGCAGCTTCATGCTGGAACAGCTTCGGCAGGAATATGTGCTGACGGCGAAGGCAAAGGGTCTCGACCAGCGCGCGATCGTCTGGCGTCATGCCTTCCGCAACATCCGAGTGCAGCTTTTGACCATCGTTGCCCTCGCCTATTGTGGTCTGCTGGATGGCACGGTCCTCATCGAGACCGTCTTTGCCTGGCCCGGCCTCGGGCAATATCTGACCTCCGCGCTGTTCTTCGCGGACATGAACGCGATCCTTGGCAGCGTGCTCCTGATCGGCATCATTTCGATCGTCATCAACCTGCTGTCCGACATCGCCTACCGCTTCCTCGATCCGCGCACCCGGTGACATCATGGCGACACGCTACTTCAACGATCTCCACAATTGGCTGATCAACGAGGAATTTTCCTCGACCCGGCAGGCGCGTTTCCACAAGGCCTATGTCCTGTGGCTGAACCTGCTTGCCAATCCGCTGGCTTTTGCCGGCTTTCTGGTCGTGCTCGCGCTGGTGCTCGTCGCCGCCTTCGCGCCGCTCCTTGCCAATCACGACCCTATTGCCCAGGATCTGACGACGGCGCTGAGACCGCCGTCGGGGACCAACTGGTTCGGAACCGACGAGTTCGGCCGCGACGTCTATTCGCGTCTCGTCCATGGCGCACGCACAACGCTCTATATCAGCATTCTGGTGACCATCATCGTTGCGCCGATCGGCTTTGTAATCGGTGCGACTGCCGGCTATCTCGGCGGCTGGATCGATGTCGTGCTGATGCGGATCACCGATATCTTCCTGTCCTTCCCGAGCCTTGTTCTGGCATTGGCCTTTTCTGCAGCCCTCGGGCCAGGCATCGAAAATGCCGTCATCGCCATTGCGCTGACGGTTTGGCCGCCGATCGCCCGATTGGCCCGCGCCGAGACGCTGACATTTCGCGCTGCCGACTTCGTCGTCGCCGCGGAACTCCAAGGCGCCGGCATGGGTCGCATCCTGCTCCATCACATCGTGCCGCTCTGTGCTCCCTCGATCATCATCCGACTGACGCTCAACATGTCGAGCGTCATCCTGACGGCGGCCGGCCTCGGCTTCCTCGGTCTTGGCGCCCAGCCGCCGATGCCGGAATGGGGTGCGATGGCAGCGTCGGGCCGGCAATATCTACTCGATGCCTGGTGGCTGACGACGGTTCCGGGCATTGCAATCCTCGTGGTCAGCCTTGCCTTCAATCTTCTGGGCGATGGCCTGCGCGACATCATGGATCCCCGAAATGCCTGATCAATCCCAGCCGATCCTTTCGGTCAAAAACATGTCGGTCCAATTCCCGACCCTTTCGGGCGTCGTGACGGCCGTAAAGAATGTCTCATTCACCGTCGGGCGCGAAAAAGTCGGCATCATCGGCGAATCCGGTTCTGGAAAGAGCACGACCGGACGCGCCATCATGCGGCTGCAGCCGGCCACTGCCAAAGTCGTCGCGGACGAAATGCGCTTCGAGGATGTCGATCTCGTACGCGCCAGCGAGGCCGATATGCGCGCGATCCGTGGGCGGCGCATTTCGATGATCCTGCAGGACCCGAAATATTCGCTCAACCCGGTCATGACGGTCGGCGAACAGATCGCCGAAACCGTCATTCTGCATGAACGCGTCGGCCGCCGCGAAGCGCGAGAACGCACACTCGCCATGCTGGAGCGGGTCAACATTCGCGATCCGGAGCGCGTCTTCAATCTTTATCCGCATGAAGTCTCCGGCGGCATGGGGCAGCGCATCATGATCTCGATGATGCTGATTTCCTCCCCATCACTGATCATCGCCGACGAGCCGACCTCGGCTCTCGACGTGACGGTGCGCCAGCAGGTCCTGTCGATCCTCGACGATCTGATCACCGAGCGCAACATCGGCCTGATCTTTATCTCGCACGACCTCAACCTGGTGAAGAGCTTCTGCGATCGGGTGATCATCATGTATGCCGGACGTATCGTCGAAGAGCTTGAAGCTGCAAAGCTCGAAGAGGCAACCCATCCCTATACGCGCGGTCTTCTGCAGGCGCTGCCGAGCCTGGACCACCCTCGAGACCGCCTTGAGATCTTGAGACGGGACCCGAGCTGGGCGGAGGCATGAGCATGATGATATCAGTCAAGAATCTTGCCGTTTCCTTCGGCAGCGGCCACTCCGCCAAGCAGGTGGTCAAGGATGTCTCCTTCGAGGTCGCTCCGGGCGAGACCTTCGGCCTCGTCGGTGAAAGCGGATGCGGCAAATCCACAGTTCTCGGCGCGTTGGCCGGCAGGATCAAAGCGTGGGGTGGCTCGATTGCACTCGATGGAGAGGCAATCGCCGCCAAGCGCTCAAAATCGCAGCTCGCCAAGCAGCAGATGGTTTTCCAGGACCCTTTCGGCTCGCTTCACCCGCGTCACACGATTGGCCGCACGCTTCTCGAACCCCTCGAGATTCATGGCATCGACCGTCGCAGGGAGCGCGTAGAGCAGGCGTTGCGTGACGTCGGCCTGCCCGCCTCCTTCTATCATCGTTTTCCGCATCAGCTCTCGGGCGGTCAGCGCCAGCGTGTCGCAATCGCACGCGCCCTGATCCTGAAGCCGCGCGTTCTTCTCCTCGACGAGCCGACATCCGCACTCGACGTGTCCATCCAGGCCGAAATCCTCAATCTGTTGAAAGACCTGCGCGAAAGGGAAAAGCTGACCTACATTCTCGTCAGCCACGATATGGCGGTCATTGCTCACCTCTGCAATCGCGTCGCTGTCATGCAGGGCGGGATGTTCGTGGAAATCGCCTCGAGGGATGCTCTGCTCAGCGGGAATGTTGAGCACTCCTATACCCACACGCTTCTCGACGGCAGCAGGGGCTATCATAAAAAGCGTGTCGATCCTGTCGTGTAGCGAACCGCATCGAGCTCCGTGACTGATCGCCGAGAAATAGACTGCGAGTGCATACAATGGATAGTTGCCTGAAGGGATCAGAGCATCGGACCCGTCGCTCAGCACCTGGCCGCCAAGAGAATGCGAACGTTTACTCGGGGTCGACGTGCGGTGACGTAGGTTCCTCACCGCTCCTTCATCGCCTCCGACGATACCTCGGCCATCCTGGCTGGAGACTTCAGGCTTTCCCCCGCTGAATGATCTCCAGTCCGCGCAGGTACTTCGCGGTCTCCAGACCAGCCTCCTCGGCCTGAACAAGATTGTCTTCGAGATCGGCCTTCTTTACGGCCCGGGCGATCGGGTTCGCAATGGCGCGCCGGACAAAATCATCGTCGTCTTCACCGACCCGCTTGGTCATCGCATCCACGGCGGCGATGACAGCAGAAGAAAATCCTTCCTGTCTAAGCCGATCCAATGTCCAGCCCGACGCTTTTTCCGGAATGTCGTGCAGGTAGGCTACGATTTGCTCTTCCTCGGTCGCAACCAAGTCGGCGACACGTCGACAATGCTCGACATAAGGATGGCCAGTCTTGTCCATCTGCCCGCCATGTGCCTCCGACGCGACCTGAATGGCGTGTTGAAGATGCTGTTGCGGCTGCACCTGGATCCTCCATCATCGAACGGCCCTGCGTTCTCTTCCTAAACCTCACCGGGCTAGTTACGGTTCCACGACCCTATTTCGAAGCCGTCCACCGGCACGAGTTCCTCCAATCGATCCGAAGCCGCCGGAGACGGCGGCCGCCAGCTCTTCGTGGCGAGATATGCCGGAATGGTCGACCAGGGCGTTCCCCAACCCTCGGTCGAGAATACCGTTCGCCAAAGAGGCGATAGCCTCGGCGTCACGCACATCAAGGTGGAAGCCAATGGCTGGATTGCTCGAGGAATCTCGTCGGCCGGGAGGCGGGTACGATTTCGTGCTAATGTGCCCTCCCCACGCACACTTCGACTGGTATAACAAGCAGGGCGAACTCCGCTTGCCCTCCCCGGCCGATCTGCAAGCGCGCAACTGGACGGGCATCTTCTGGCTGGCACGATACGGTCGTCCCGTCCCTCGCCCAAGCTTCCTCGCTGGCGACGATGACAAGGCCATGCCTGCTGGATAGACGCGGATCTGACCTTGTACCAAATCCGCGCTTGTCACTTCCGAGCACTAGTACGGGCGCGATTTCCCCCACCGCGGCATCCAGCTTTCCGGCCTCGGCCCAGTTCAACCCCGCTACTGCGGGTCCATCCGGCATTCCAATCTTCAACCGCACGAGGACTTCCAAAACCGGAGACCAGTCAACCAAATCCTGAGTCGGATCATGGACGTTGATATTCAACCGCTGAAGCGCTCCCGAGGCTCCGAACGCCGCCGCCACTGTCAATAGCATGAGCGTCAAGGATGAGGTTACGATGGCATAGCGAATGGTCGGCCAGGCGCAGCCGCCGCACCGAGCGCCCAGCAATGGGAAGACGAACAACCATCCTGGCATCGGCCAATGCGGAAATCCTGTTCCGCTCCCGAGCGCCTGAAGCGTCGTGTAACCGATCGTCGGAACTGCAAGGGCAAGGCAAAACAACTCTCTTTCCGTTCGCCCCTTGCGAAATGCGTGAAGCAAGGCCCGTATGAGTGGGAGTGCTATCCACGGCCCCAACCAAACGATCTGGCCGAGAATTATGCGAGCCAAGGCCCAAGGGGAAAACTGCCGGGCGCCTCGCCCGGCCTGGAAACGCAATGAAGCCCAATCATGCTGACCATTCCAGATCAGCACCGGTAGAACCACAACCAGGCCCGCAAGGCAGGCGACATAAGGGCCTCGCCTTGACAACTGGCGCCGCTGCGGCGTTGTCATCACAAAGAATGCGAGGCCGGTCAGCGTGAAGAACGCAGAATATTTCGACAGGCCCGCAAGACCGAGAAGTCCTCCTGCGAGTAACCACCAGGAAATTGAAGGCTCTTCTTCACCCGGACGCGGGAAAAAAATCTTCGCCATGACCTGTGCGCCGCAGGCCAGAAAGAAAAGTAGAGGGCCATCCGGCACGATCCAGGCCCCCGCCGACACCAGAAAGAAGAGCGAAAGGTTGAGGAAAAGGATGGAAAATACCGCCGCGCTGCCGCCGAAGAGGCGCTCGGTCAGGCAGAAAATCGACCACGACGTACCCGAAAACAGCAGGATGGTAGGAACGCGAACCGCCCAGCTTGTTCCGAAAAGGACAGCCGCCGCGTGGGTCATCCAATAGTGCAAGGGCGGGTGGTCGAAATACGACAGTGCGAGAAACCGTGCCTGGCCGATCGTATAGCTTTCGTCTATTCCAAAGCCGATCGAATAGGCCCACAACAGTCGCACCAGCGTGAACGCGAGCACGATCGCGACGGCGATGTGCCGCGGCGACATGGGAAGATTCTCGGATGGCCTCGCGCCAGGTAAGGGGCGCTCGACCTGCTTCCCCTCAACGCGATTGCTGCCCGACTTGCCATCGGTTAGATGTGGTAGAATGACCATCGCGCACGCCTCCGACGGCAAGGGAGAAAGTCGATGGTCATCACGTGCGCTCGTGGCTCCTGACAAGGGCTTGCGTCATCACGTTATTCCAGAGACCGCTGACGAAGGCACCCGCAAGACCGGCGGCCCACCAGGGGCTAGCCGCCGCGAACAAAGCCGTCGCGATACCGACATTGACCGCGGTTCCAAGGCTACCTACTGCGGAATGTATCGACAATCCTCGGAGCAAGCCTCGGCCTCGCAGCCGTTGATCGCGATAGGTCATCAGGTTATTACCTGAAAAATTGACAATCATGGTGACGACGGTTGCGCTCGCTTGCGCCCACGCGAACTCCGTGCCCGTCGCAAGAACCGCGGCTAGCAGCGCCATGTGCAAGGTCAGGCAAGCGGCGCCGAGGATGACAAGGCAAACCAACCGCAAGGAGATGGCCCCTCTCGTTGCCTTGGCAACAAGCAGCTCCAAGAATTGAAGAGCGACGCGACGATCCATCTTGCTGTGGCCGGCTGAACGGGTCGCGAACCGGTAGGGTAGTTCGGCAATGCGAACATCCGGGCCGGCATTTGACAGGATATCAAAGAGTACCTTGAAACCATGGTTGCTCAACCGGGAGGCCATCGCTTCGACCAGGTCGCGGCGTGTCGCGAAGAAACCGCTCATTGGATCGGTTGTCCTTGCCTGGATTGTATGCTGTGCAACGAAAGTCCCGATCCGTGAAACAGCGCTCCTGAATGGCGAGAGCGCCGTTTCCTGATAAGGTGCGCTATAGCGGGTCGCGATTGCAAAATCATTTCCTTGACGGATGGCGGCGACCAGATCCGGCAGGAGTCGGTGGTCGTGCTGAAGATCGGCGTCCATGACCGCGACTATGTCGGCCTGGGCGGACAACATTCCCTCGATGCACGCCCCAGCCAGCCCACGCCTGCCGACCCGGTGAATGCAGCGTATCCGCGGCTCATCACGCCCTATCTCGCGCAACACCTCGACGGTGCGATCGGCTGAATCGTCGTCGACGAATATCACCTCCCAGTTCAGGCCACGGAGGGTAGCGATCAGGTGGCGGACGAGCATGCCGACATTATCCCGCTCGTTAAATGTTGGTATGATGACCGAAACGTCGGGAGCGTGGAGAACTCGCCTCAGTTGGGCTCCACCGCTTTGAAGGAACATCTCCATATGCTGACGCCTTTGTTGGAATTCGACGCGAACGTCCTCGGCGCAGACTGACGGCGCCGAAAGCACTTTCTGATCCAAATCAAGTCCAAGGAGGAAACGCTGAGAGCAGGGCTACTTCGTATAGGCTGATCAACCGACGGGTCGTTTCTTCTCGTTGCGAACTGCCAACCTGTCCCGTGTTTCCAACTCGCTCGCGACGCTGGACTTCGACTGCCTGCGTTTCACTTAGTCGTCACTTCGCCCACCGGATTTTCGACCTGTTGGAGCGCTGTTGAGGCTCCCGGGCGCTGGCGTGTACGTTGCTGTGCGCCTGGAAAATTGCACCATGAACCCGCACTCTCATCCGCCGATGTTCAGTCCCATTTTCGCGTAGAGCCAGAGCATCAGCGAGCACACGAGGCTCCATCCGAGCACAACGTCCGACAGGAAATGAGCTCCAAAAACGACACGGTTCAGGGCAACGATCATGGATAGCGGGACAAGCAGCGCGGCGACGTATTTGCGGTATGCGTTCGGCACGAACACCAGCACGGACAGAAACGCGGCTGCCGATGCTGCTTCCCCGGATGGGAACGAACAATTGCGCTCGCACATCGAAGCGACTTGCCATGCCGGCGTGAACTCCATCGTCCCACCAAACTCGATCACATCTTGGGGTCTCGCCCGGGCGAAGAAGTTCTTGAACAGGTGAACCATGATTGCCGACCCCAGGACGTAGCTCAACAAAACGAACAGGGCCCGCCTTGTCATCAAACGCGCTGAACGCTCGAGAGGTCTCGCCATCATCAGGACGACCATTATGGGCAAGACAATGCAGGGAAGCACGCGGTTCGCGTCGCGGATCAACAGCAACAGTGGATTGTCTGAAAGATAAAAGTGCGTCCCGAAGGTGAAGAACCGCGAAACGCGCATGTCAGTCTGCGGAAACATGACGAACACCATGCTGGACAAGATGATCACGAATCCAGGTGCAGCCAGCGGATGCAAGGAGACGTACCGGGTTAGAGGATCCGATCGCCCGCTTGCTGATGCGTCAAGGGGCACCTCTGAGGGAGCTTTTTGAAAGGGACGCCGATTAACGTCGTTCGACGCTGAACAAGAAGTTTGCACGAGGACCATCCGCTTAGGAGAAATGGTTGTTTGGCAGATTTTGATTGGGGGTTGCCTGATCTGGCAGGTTGGCGCTGAGCGTGCGCGTGCTTGAACAGGCGGGCTCTTGGCCACCTCTGTTCCTAGAATCGATAACCAAGGACCAGCATGGACTTCGGCTGGACCTTTTGTTTCACGAGAGGGCTGTCTGCGGCGTCTCCGACCAGAAATCCGACGTCCTGTTCAGCGCGGACCATCCAGTTTTCATGGAACATGTAAGTCGCCGACACCGAGAGATCGATGTTCTTCACGCCCGAACCCGGCTTGTATGCATCATATCCGGAACGCGCGGCCTGAGCCGCGGTGACGCCGAAATAGGATTCCATATAGTTCTTGTCGGCAAAGGTGGCGGACGCACCAGCGCCAAGGATCAGCTTTTCATTGACTGGTCGCGTAACCTCGACCCCGACTGTGCCCAGAAGACCGTCGCTGCCACCAATGGTCTTGTCGACGGAGACAAAAAACTCGGCCGGTCCGTAGCTCCAGGTCGCCTTGCCGCCGACTGTCACGCCACCATCGATGTCACCCATCCCGCGCAGATCGTCCGAATCGTCTTCGTTTCGACCGAAGTCGTAGCCGACCTTCACATCGAACTGGAACGGACCCCGTTCATAGGCCGTCAGCTCGACGCCGGTCGGATCGATGGTCAACCGATCGAAGAAGGTCGCCGAGACGAACGGAAGCGGCGAAATTTCCATTTCATCGCTTCCCTCATATTTTGGCTGGAACATCACGCCGGCGCCTACCATGACCTCCCAGTCGTGAAGCTTCTGGCGCACCGGGCCAAAGCGCTCCGGATCGGGCATGGGCGGTATGGCAGCTTGATCGGAGCTCTGTGATGGATCGGCAGCTTGGACAAGCGACGGCATGAGCGCAATAACGACGGCAATGGGAAGTGATCCGCGCGCTGCGGACTTTGAAAAGAACTTGCGAAACATGAAATCTCCGGTCCTTGCCTTCACACATTCACCCCTTCCGGGGCTAAATCTGAAAGGCGGTTTCAATGCCCCTCTTGTGCCACGGTGCGGACCGCCAGAATGTTTGATCGTGTGAAGTTATGTTTCGGGCCGGCCCGAAACAGGCGAGATCTGAAACAAATTTTAATATTCCCGCAGCCAAAAAACATGCGCCGCCATGCTATTCACAATGGCAAATCGTCATGTGGATGGTGAAGGGAGCCAGAGCTTGTCGGACGCCTCTCGAATTCTGATTGTCGAGGACGACACATTGATCGCCGACATGCTGCGCGATAGCCTTAACGAAAATGGAATGATCGCGGAGATCGCCCCGGACGGCGTTGCAATGGATGTGCGCATGCGGGCATCCAATTTCGACCTGGTGATCCTTGATGTCATGTTGCCCGGCGAAAGCGGCCTCAGTCTGTGCCGGCGGCTACGGGTTACGACGAACATCCCCATCCTCATGCTGACGGCAGCCGATGCGGAAATTGACAGGATCGTCGGCCTCGAGATCGGCGCCGATGACTATGTCACGAAACCATTCAGCTTGCGGGAGCTCATCGCGCGAGTGCGCAGCCTGCTGCGGCGCGCCGCCTTGCCTCCGTTAAAGGAGCCCCGACAAAGGCAACTGCGTTTTGACGGATGGTTCGTGGATCCCATTCGACGACAGCTCTACGATCCAACCAACGCGCGCGTCGGCTTGACGACGCATGAGTTCGATATCCTGCTTGCCTTTTGCCGGAACCCGGGCCGCGTTCTGACGCGAGAGGAACTCTTAGGGGTCACCCATGCCGGTTTGGCCGGTCCAATCGAGCGCAGCATCGATGTTCACATCAGCCGACTGAGGCAAAAGATCGAGCATGATGTCCGCGACCCCGTTGTTATCAAGACCGTACGTCTCGGCGGCTACATGTTCACAGCGAATGTCGAGGAACTATGAGGCTGAAGCGTTTCCTCCCCACCACGATAAGAGGCCAGATCACCCTGATCATCGTTGTGGCGCTGATCCTCGTCAGCGTCGTCGGCAGAGTGTTGGAACAGTGGGCAAGGAATGCCGCGCCCGACATAGAAGATATCGTCATGCGCGTTGACACGATGGCGGAACTCCTGAAATCGTCCACACCGGGCGCACGCGAAATAATCCTCTCGTCATCGCGTGCTGCCGGCTGGCATTTCTCGCTGCAACCCTTTTCGGTCAGCGAGGCCTTCACCGGACCGTCGGAACCTGAAGGCGCGCTGGCCATGGCAATCGACTGGCTCTTTCCAACCGATCACATCCGCCCACCCGTGGGAGGCTGGCGTACCTTCTGGAACGGGGAGAGAGTGATTGCATCAAAGGTCGACGACGCCACGCTCCTTATCCTTTCCGGCTTTCCCGACACGATCCTGAACAGTTCGATCCTGAACGAGGGCCCATATTATTCCGTCGCCATTGTCGTCCTGATCGCGTTCTTTTTTATATTCGCCATTCGCGTCATAACCGAGCCAATCAAGCGGATCTCCGAAGCGGCCACCCATTCGGACATCGCAAACAGCACGGAGATCTTCGAAGAACGTGGACCTGTCGAGATCGTTGCGCTCGCCCATGCTCTCAACGCGATGCGAAGCCGGATACGGGTAATGGTCGAATCAAGGACACGCATGCTGCGGGGCATCGGCCATGATCTTCGAACCCCGTTGACCCGGTTACGGCTTCGCGCCGATCGCATGGAGGACGGACCGGTGCGCGAGGGACTGTTGTCTGATGTCATGCGCATCGACAGCCTCTTGAACGAAGTTCTGAAATATCTCAGGGACGACTACGCGACCGAACCAATACAACGTGCTGATGTCGCCAGCCTGCTGCAAACCGTTTGCGCGGAGTTCAGTGATGTCGGCTTCCCGGTCCGGTTCGAAGGGCCAAATCGGATGATTACTGATTGCAAACCACTTGCCATCATGCGCGCGGTAACGAACCTCTGCGACAACAGCGTCAAGTTCGCGACCGAGGTCATTGTCGGTCTACGAGATGGCAAAGGGGGCTGCGAAATCTCTGTCACCGATAACGGACCTGGAATTCCAGAACATTTGAGAACGCGGGTTTTTGAGCCGTTCTTCAAGGGAGACGATGCGCGGACGCAGGGGCAGGAAGGTTTCGGGCTCGGACTTTCAATTGTCGCCGATATCGTGCACGCCCATCGCGGCACCGTCTCCCTCGCAGACAACGCGCCGAGCGGGCTCATTTTTCAGATTCTGATCCCAAGCCATGTCGATACAAAGGCCCCGAGCGAGGCGAAGAGGCCCTCGCTTGATCTGAAATAGAAACACAGCCGCCTTGGTTGGAGTGGAAGGGGTATCCCGTGGAACAGAATTCTGCCCGTTCCTTCACCTATGAGGCCTTCCCAATTCTGATCAGCACGGCGGCGCGTGTTTTTACCTGCTTGAACATTAAGATTTATTGCAGATCTCGCCTGTTTCGGGCCGGCCCGAAACAAAACTTCACACGATCAAACATTCTGGCGGTCCGCGCCGTGGCACAAGAGAGGCATTGAAACCGCCTTTCAGATTTCGCTCCGGACGGACAAATGTGTGAAGGCAAGGACCGGAGACTTCATGTTTCGCAAGCCCCTTTAAAGTCCGCAGCCCGGAACACTTCCAATCACACTGGTTTTCGCGCACGCGCCAAGGCGACGTTGAATTATGGACCAGCCGCGTTTTCCTCTCCCTCGGCAAGACCATTGGCGTCACCGCGGCTCGGTCAGCACGTTCCGGGTACGGGCGTGAAAAGCATCGATCTCTCAGCGACGCCGCGGACAGACCTCTCGTGAAGCAAAAGGTACAGCCGAAGTCGATGCTGGTTCTGGGTTATCGCTTCTCGGAACAGGGCCAGCCAGGAGCCACCCTGTTGAGCACCGGGCCTGCATTGCGCCAGCCTGCCAATCGCGAAATCCGCCCCCATGCTGCTTAATACAAACATCGGAGCAGAAACTGATATGACGCTACTCGCAAAGCCCCTAGAGCAACTTGGAATGGGACGTCGCAGCCTTCTAAGTGGCGCGGCTGTACTTGGTGTTGGTGCCGGACTGTCCGCGCCCGCCATTGTCTCCCGCGCCGCCGCCAGGGAGATTTTGGACATCTCTTCGCGAGACAGGGACCTGCCATTTATCGGGACCGAAGAGACCTTTTCTACCCATGAGCTGATGGTGCTGAACGACAGGCTGTTCCTCGAGGACACTGGACTTGCCGAAATAGGCCCGCGCCGCATCGGCGCGATGGATGAGGCGGGGATCAACATTCAAATCCTTTCCGCACATACGCCGGGTGTGCAGAATGTCCCAGGTCAAGAGGGCATCGATTTTGCGTATCGTCTGAACAAGATGATTGTCGATGGACCGATGGCGACCTATCCGGGACGATTCCGAGCATTTGCGACTTTGCCGCTGCAGAGTCCGGAGGCTTCAGCGGACGAGCTGGAACGCGCAGTTCGGAAAGATGGCTTCTTGGGATGCTTGACCAACGGAATCATCGGGAAAAAATTCCTCGATCATCCCGATTTTGAGCCAGTGCTGGCGCGTGCCGAAGCCCTTGATGTGCCGATATATATCCATCCTGGCCTGCCACCTGACGAAGTTTTCCAAATCTACTACAGCAATATGCGGCCGGAATATCAGGCGAAGTTCCAGGATCAGGTTCTCAGTATCTCAGCATATGGATGGCACCAGGAAGTCGTTACGCAATGCCTCCGAATGATCACATCTGGGGTATTCGACAGATTTCCCAAACTACAGATCATTGTCGGCCACATGGGAGAGGGCCTTCCGTTCTTCTATAAACGCATCGTGGAAAAGATGGGTGAAGTGACCGAAGGCACTTTGGATAGGCCCTTCGAGCAATACTTCCATGACAATTTCTGGTTCACGACCAGCGCATTCTTTCAAGATGAGCTGCTCGATCTTTTGCTGAAGTACATCAGTGTGGATCGAGTGATGTTTGCAACCGACTACCCATTTGCAAACATGAAGGAAGGAACCGACTGGTTTAGGGCTGTGGATCTGCCACGCGAGACTAAGGAAAAAATCGCATTCCGAAATGCAGAGAAACTTTTCGGAATAACAGTCTGACGCATCCGATCGAAGATTCTGATTGGATTTCCAACCGCTTCGCCTGAGACCAAGCTCTCTCAATCCTGCCCATTCTGCGCACCACGAAGGAGCCACCCGTGGTTACAAAATCGATTCAATTTTGTCGCATTGCACTCTTTGCGCTCGTTGCTGTTCCCACTGGATGCGCGAGCACCGATCCGATCGCGTATCAGGGCATCGCATCTTCCAAGCAACTATCGTTCAATACGCAAAACAAGGACGGGAGAATACCACTCATTTACTCCCATGGGACCGTCGATTTTCGGGCGTACTCAGCTATAATCGTTGAGCCTGTGGAGATCTATCGAAACCGCGATCATCAATTTGGCAGCATTGCCGAGAAGGACAAGGTCGAACTTGCATCCTACATGCAGCGGTCATTCGAAAGCCGTCTTAGGCGAAAATACGCACTTACAAAGTTCCCAGGTCCCGGCACGCTTAGGCTCAAACTTGAACTGACTGGCGCAAAGGCCAACGCCGTCGTGATCTCTACCGTGGCAAAATTGATGCCGGTGGGTCTGGCTGTGAACGGGCTCCAGGCCGCACGTGGAAAAGAAGGAACTCTCAGCGGTTCAATCAATTATTCCGTTGAGGTCTACGACAGCGCGACGAACGACCTACTCCTGGCTTATGTCTCCAAGCAGTATCCGAGCGCGTTAGACCTCAGCGCTAGCCTTGGCCCCCTCGGCGCGTCAAAGGTTGGAATAGACAAGGGCGCCGAGGCCCTTCTCTCCAAGCTACAGCCGAACATACCCATCGCGGCTCGCTGAGACATCATGGAGCGACGGCTGCTCGCGATCGGCACGCTGCCTTTGCTCCCGTGAACAAAGTGCCGACGGCTATGATACGAACCGGCGCGGCGTGTGCCGCATCGTGACAGGCCGGTCCCGGTGATTGAGGCGCACGCGATCGAGGAAACCACCTCTGTCGAATATCGATCGCGGCTGGTTTTCCGCCCTTTCGACATTTGGCAAGACAAACGCCTGAATATTGACGATCGGCAGATTACAGAGCGCCCGGACTTCACCGATCTTGGCAGTCACCGTGACGATGACCGCGCATTCTAGCCGTTCAAGCGCCAATTCAAGCTCGGACAGGTTCCGCGCCCTGTTGGCCTCGAAACCGCCGGTCCGCAGGATCTCTGCTGCAAGATCCAGGCCGCGTTGATCCGATATATAGACAAGAACGGGAGAGAAGATGGCTTGGTCTGTCATCAGTTGCTGTCCTCATGTGAAGTTCAGCCACATTAGGAATTCGGGTACGAAACTGGATGTTGTTATATTAAGATTTGTGTCGATGGAGTGTGAACCTCATAAATCTTTGCGAGTATCCGCCCTCTCCTCGGCAGGTCCATCCGTGTACAAGGAAAACGCTTTTTGCTCGCGGCGCTGCTGCTCGACTGACCGGGCGTCGCAAAGCATGGATCCTCGCCCTGACGGCTACTGGAGTTGTCGGAGAGCACAGCCTGCGCCAAATTGCTTTTACATTGCGATCGGTGCGACAAAGGTGCTCGAAAGTCGCAACGCTGAGGCTGTCCTTACTGGCCGAATGACCTCACGCGCACCAGTCCAGATCTTCGCTTCAAATTGACGATGTGGCGGGAAAAGGATCGAGAGATGCGTTTCACGTCGATCAGCGTAACATCGCCACAAGTGCTGAACGTATGCAGCCCGTCGGCATAATCGGCTTCGGCCAGATTGCCGGTCAACCGGTGAGGAAGATGCTCACAGGCGACATGGGTGGCATTCAGCTCATCAAATTGCAAGAAGCGTATGCTTCCGCCATAGCTGACGCTACAATCTTGAACTGGAAGTATGATCTTGTCATCGACGCCTACAAATGGCGTTCCGCCCGGGCGCGCGCCGGCGCGATCGTCCAAAACCGGATTGCTCGGGTGCGCCTTCCACGGGCCTGTCAGCCGTTCCGAAAACGCGATATGCAGCTCTCGTTGGTCGCGCGCACCTGCCCCTACGATAGTGTAGAACATCCACCAACTTCCCTGATGTTCGATGAGACATGCCTCCGCTGCTGGAATATCGGCCAGCAGTACCACTTCGCGTATCCAGCGGTCCGGAAAAGCGTGGGCACGATAAAGGGCGATCTCACCGGCCTTGTGACTTTCCGGCACCATCAGCACATCACCGTTTTGTTCGAGAAGAAAAGGATAGGAAAGATGAAAGGGCTTCGCCAAGGCAATAGTTTTGCCCCGCCATTCCATATTCGGTCCAAACTCATGGCGCTCAATGAAGCCGTGCTTCGTCCGATAATCATAGGCCTCGACGAATACATGAAGCGCGTCACCGTGCTTTATCCCGAAGGGATCGGCGAGATACCGCCAGGGTCCGGGATCAGGCAGCCAGGTGATGCGGCTCGCGCAGTCCGTCAGTGTCTCGGCATCAAGGAGTGCCTCCGCCGGCGCCGGAACAATGCCGACTTTCCAGAAATCGCTGCTGGGTCTAACACGCATCGGTCACATCTGCGCAGGCATGGTTGACGCATCGGTCACGTTACGAATCTCGATCTGGCGTTCCTCGACTTCCCCGTAAAACCGCAAAATATTGTCTACGCCGGTCGCTCTGGAGAATGGCACCATATCGTAGTCGATGCGCCATGGACGGCTGGTGCCGTCTGACTGCAGAACGTCGGCCAGAGCATCAGCGAGAGCTTCGACAGATCCAGGCTCGACAAAGCGTACTGGATGCTTGCGGAGATATTCCGAAGGGCCTTCCGTCGCCGAGGCTATTACCGGCACGCCCTCGTGCATGGCTTCGAGGATCGCAAGACCCGCCGATTCTTCGCGTGACGGCGAGACGAACAAGTCGAGATTGGCCAAAAAGCCGCTCACATTGTCACAATAACCGACCATGCGGATACGCTCGTCCCCAGCGGCCAGCTTCTCAAGCGCTGCCTTTTGTGGACCGACGCCCGCAATTACCAACGCCGCATTTTCCGGTGCAGCGCGCAAGAAAGCGGAGATCAGCACGTCGTTTCCCTTGCTTGGGTGCAGCCGACCGACGGTACCGATTATCCTGACGGTTGGAGGTAATCCCAGCTTGATCCGAAGGTCGAAGCGTTCGGTCTTCTTGACTTCCGGAAGCCAGTTCGGAATGCGGCCGGCATAGCCGGCATAGTTCCCGATGCGCATCATCTGCGCTTCGTTGACGCAGATGATGCCGTCCAATCGCGCATGTTGCTTGGGCTTATAACCGACATGCAAAGTCGCAATCTTGATAACGCTCCCCTGGACCGTAGCGAGCGCCTTGCAGCCTGGGCTCAAGTGCGCATGCGCCACCTCAAAACGTTCGGCAGCAATCAATTTGCGAAGCCGCCAGCGCCGAATGTCAAGCGAAGCGAAGAATTGACCCCCTTGGCGAATTGAAGAACTGACCCCCTCATTGGTTTGCGGTTTCGTTAGTTTCGAGCGCCGTTCCGGCCTTCTGCAGAAGGCCGGAACGGCGCTTTTCGCGAAGCCGGTAGCTGTCGCCCCGGATGGTGATCACCGTCGAGTGGTGAAGTAGACGGTCCAATATCGCCGTGGCGACGACAGGGTCGCCAAACACGCTTCCCCATTCTCCCACGGAACGGTTTGAGGTGATCAGGATCGAGCCTTTCTCATAGCGCCGGGATACAAGCTGGAAGAACAGATGGGCGGCATTTGCCTCGAAGGGTAAGTAACCCAGCTCGTCGATGATCAGCAGCTTCGGCCGCGACAGGATGGTCAACTGCTTATCGAGCGAGCCGTCACTATGGGCCTTCGCCAGCATTGCCACCAGCGTCGCCGCCGTGACGAACTGGACGTTGTAGTTTTGACGGATGGCTTCTCGGCCAAGGCTTACAGCCAAGTGGGTTTTGCCTGTGCCTGGCGGTCCAAGGAATAGCACGGTATCGCCATGGGCAATCCAGCGGCAGGCCGCGAGCTCCCGGATCTGTCCTTGATCGAGCGATGGCTGCGCCTCGAAGTCGAAGCCGTCCAATTCGCGCACGAACGGGAACTGCGCCAGTTTGCTCGACATCGATATCCGTCGCTCGTCGCGCCGGGCAATCTCGCGCGATACGAGGAACGCCAATGCTTCGCGCAGGTTCATCTTCGAGCGGGCCGCCTCGTCCAACAGGGTATCCAGTTGATCGCGGATCGCTGTCAACTTCAGGCGATCGAGCGTCGCGATCAGCAGGTCGTGGTCAACGTTGGCCATCACCATCCTCCTCCGACAACCGCTTCGTATTCCGCAAGCGGGCGCAACAGGGTGGAGGGCGGGAGCTCGATGGGTGCGGCGGCTCGCACGAGACCCTCGGCGCCGGCAACACCGATAAAATGCGCCCGGTCCACAATCCGTTGTCGTCGTCCCTCGCACACGGCATGATCGGCCACCACCTGGCCGGCATGTCGTATGATAACGCGGCCTGCCAGCACCACGACCTGAACACTCTCGCCAATCAGACGCCAGGGAACCGAATAGCTGTTCGTGTCGAGGTCAACCGCGCAATCGGACTGAACCTTGCGAACCAGATCGCGCAACTGTCCGAAGGGGGCTCGACCGGCCAGCGGGCGTAGCGCCTTGGCCTCGTCGACAAAACGATCTGCCGGTTTGATGCCGGTCGTTCCGTGCTCGCGTTGGTCGGCAACCTCGCGCGTCCATCGATCCAGATGCGCCTCAAATGCGGCCCAACTCTCGAAGCGGCGACCAGCGATCGCGTTCTTCTTGACGTAGCCGACCCCGCGCTCGTCCTTGCCCTTGGTGCGTGCCCGATATGGTGCGCAAGCCCTAGGTGTGAAGCCCCAATATCGAGCGAAGGCGTGCAGACGCTCGTTGAATCTCACCTCCCGCGTCACCGCATCATGATGCTCTACGAGGGCCTTCGCATTGTCGATCAGTACCTCCGCCGTAACTCCGCCGAACCGCAGGAAAGCGCCTTCCATCCCTTCGAACCAGTCTGTCTGGCGCTCCCTGAGCGACACTCGCGTGTGCAAACGGCGTGAATAACCTAGCGTTCCGACAAACACATGGATGCGAACCCGCTCGCCACCGATCCACACCTTGGTGTCGCCAAAGTCGATCTGCATCTGATGGCCGGGAGCCGTCTCAAAGCGGACTGTCGCACGTTTTTGAACTTTCAATTCTCGCCGCCATTGGCGAACCTTCAATTCCACTGAACGCAGGCCGATGACGATGCCGTGCTCGGCCGCCAGTTCCTGGCGGATCACGTCTGCATTGCCATCGTGACGGAAAAAACGCTCACGCAGCCAATCATCAAGTCCATCAAAAGCAGTACGACGTGCTGGCTTTTTGAAAGGCGCTGCGCCGCCCTCCCGCAGATATCGCCGGACAGTATTGCGTGCGCAGCCGAACTCTTTCGATAGACGTTTGGCCCCCCAGCCAAGATCATGCAGCCGCAACATCGCCACCACCTCATCAGCCTGAAGCATATCCCCGCCCTGCATCGTTCGCGACAATGCAGCATGCGCCGAAATCTCAGTCGTCATCCATCTCTCCTCGTTTGACACGAGGGGTCAGTTCTACGTTTCGTTAGGGGGTCAATTTCTCATTTCGCCCGACA